>DASTQA010000072.1:0-8686 GCA_035762005.1 Gaiellaceae bacterium | reverse complement strand
GGAAGAGCGAGGAGATCCGTAGCAACGCTTCGTTCCATGCCGCAATACGTGCCGACGAATTGCGACAATTGCCGACGATCGACGACGTCGTCGGCAGCATCGTCGACGTCATAGCGCGGGAAGGCCTCCAGCCGCGGACGTGGGGGATCTTCACGTCGGACAATGGCCGTCTCTGGGGAGAGCACCGCCTTGGCGGCAAGGTCTATGCATACGAGGAGTCGATCCGGGTTCCTTTCCGAATGATGATTCCGGAAAGTCCCGCTTCCACAATCGACGCACTGGTCGCCAATATCGATGTCGCACCCACGCTGGCCGCGTTGGCGGGCGATAAGTTAAGACATTCCTTCGACGGGCAGTCGCTCCTGCCGCTTCTCGAGGATCGCCGGGCGTCGTGGAGAACCGGCGTCCTTGTAGAGCACTTCGGACCCGGACGACGCTTCGACGGCTTCAGGAATGCCCGGTGGACGTACGTGCTCTGGCCATCGACCGGCCACGAGGAGCTCTACGACAGAAGGCGCGACCCCTACCAGCTGACGAACATCGCAGGCCGGGAAGTCGGAGTGGCCGCGAGGCTTCGCGAGCGCACCGAGATCCTTACCGGAAGCTGACGATCGGCTCCCCGACAGGCTGGACTGAGACGATCGTGGCTGCACCTTCCGGGGCGCTGGAAGCAGGACTGGCGGCCGTCGCGGTCGCGCTCGGGCTCATGTGGCTTGGCTTCGGACTGACCGGGCTCGTGCCGAGCTGGCGCGGCGACCCGGTCATCCGCTGGGCGTTCGCGTTCCCCGCAATTGTGGTGCTCGCGCTCGTGATGATGGGGATCCAGGCGGCAAGCGGGGGCGCGTTCTTCGCGAGCGCCGCCGCCGTCCGCGTGACCACCGGCCTCGTCGCGGCCGCGCTCGCGCTCCGCTGGGTCGTACGCCGGTGGCGAAGCTCGAGCCGGCGCTCCGAGACGGGGAAGGACCTCTGGCTTGCCGTCGTCTGCTCGGTGCTCGTCGCCGTCCTCTGGGGAACGCCCGTCTTCCGGATGCTGCCGCTCACGACCGGCGGCGACGCCGCGCTCCACGCCGGCTGGACCGAGCAGCTGCTGAACGGCGAGACGACGCCCTCCTCGCCCTTGACCGGCGACGTCCCGAACTACTACCCGTGGCTTCACCACGCGCTGCTCGGGCTCCTGACGCACCTGACTCCCGGCGGTCACGCGTTCCTCGGCCTCGCCCCGCTCCAGGTGCTCCAGGCGCTCGGCCTCGCCGCGGCGCTCTTCGCGCTCGGCCGTCTCTTCGCGGGAGCGTGGGCCGGCGCGGCGACGGCGCTCCTCGGCGCCGCGGCCGGGGGCTTCGGCTTCGCGCTCGTGCGGGGCCTCGACCTCGTCGTCGACCCTCGCGCGGAGGGGGGAGCGTCTGCGACGCAGTACGCGGGAGACCTCCTCTACGTGCGCTCCTACAACGTCTCCTTCGCGAACCTCCCCCCGCCCTTTCCGCGGGACGTCGCCCTGGCGCTGTTCGTGGCCGCGCTCGTCGCCATGTCGCGGGCGGCCGCGTCCGGGCGACTGCCGGACCACGTGCTCGCCGGCGTCGTGCTCGGCCTCGTAGGCCTGACCCAGCTGGACCCGTTCCTCGTGGGTCTCCTCGCCGCGCTGGGAGTCGTCCTCCTCGAGCGGAGGGGGCGACGGCTGCTGACGGGCCTCGCGCTCCTGGGGCCGGCGCTCGCCCTCTTCTCGCTCTGGGCGCTGCCGGTCGCCGTCTCGTACGTCCGGTACGGGGGCTTCGTCGACACGACGGTCGCCGAGCCCGTCGTGCTTCCGGTCTGGGCGGTGCTCGGCGGGTGGGGAATCGTGACGCCGCTCGCCGCCGTCGGGGCGTTCCGGGCCGCTCGCTCGCGCGGCCGCCCGGTCGTGCGCGTGCTCGCGGCGGCGCTGGCCGCGGGTGCCTTCATGGTGGCGACGTCGGCGCTCATCCCCACGCTTCTGGGCGAGGGCTTCGAGTCCGTCGGCCGCCAGCATCGCTACTGGCCGCTCCTCGCCCTGCCGCTGGCCATCCTCGCCGGCTTCGGCGCCCACGCGCTCGCCTGCCGGCTGCGCCGCCGCTCGACCGCCGCGGCCGCGGCCGCGGCCGGCTGCGTCGTCGCGCTCTCCCTGCCGTCTCCGCTCATCGCCAGCCTGGCACTTCCGGCCGAGATCGACGTCTCGCCGTCCATCACCCGGGCGCTGACGGACGGCCGCGAGGACGTGCTCGACGCGCTCGCGCGGTACGGCGAGGGCGCCTGCTCCGCAGCCGTGCCCCGCTCGGCGGAGTCGTTCGCCTACACCGGCTTCCACTTCCTCCGCTACGGGCAGCCTCTGGTGCGGGAGAACGCGGCGCGGATCCGCTGGGCCGAGATCTACGAGCACATCGTCCCCGAGGAGCAGCGTCTCCGGGACGAGGAGCTGCTCATGAGCGGCTCGCTCAGCGCAGCGGAGCTCGGCGAGATCGCAGACAGGTACGACCTCGACGTCGTCGTCGTGCCGCGGGGGAAAGCCCGGGCGGACGGATTCGCAGGGCTTCGCGGCCGCCGCATTCGCGACCAGCGGCGCCAGTACGTGCTCTACGGCCTCGACCGTTGCTAGCGAGCCACGTGCCCGAGACGACGAGGGGCGCTAGGCCCCGGGAGTCTCGACGCCCGGAGCGAGCTGCTCGCCGGCCGAGGCACGGCCCCAGGCGAACTCCGGGCCGAGCAGGCGGGCCAGGCGCGCATTCGGCTCGGCGTACCGCTGCTCGAGACGCGCACGGACCTCCGGGCTGATCGCCTCGTACGCGGCCCGGTTGCGAGTCTGTCGCTTCGACCAGGGCCGGCCCGGGGAGGCGGTCGTGGCGCGACTGCTGCGCGCCGTCAGGTCATGGGGACGGAGCCCGAGGAATGCGACCACGTCCTCGCAAACCGCGGACGGACGGGCGAAGAGGTCCTCGGCCAGGAGCACCAGGAGCTGCTCGCGGGGAAAGTGGGCGAGCCACCGCTCGAGCTGCTCCGCGTAGAGACCGCGGGCGAAGTACGCGCGATGTCGATGGTGGTGGTGTCGGCGGCGGCGGTCGTCGCCGAACGCGCCCTCTTCCTCGCCCGCAGCGAGCTCGACGGCGCTCGCGAGCCGCTCCTCCTCTGCGGCGAGCGCCTCTGCGAACGAGAGCTTCTCACGGCCGGTCCTCCGCATCATCTGGTAATGCGAGTACGCGCGCTCGACGGGGTCGCGCAGGAGGGCGATCAGCCCGACCTCGGGGATCGTCTTCGCGACCCGCTCGGGGACGAGCGGGTGAAAGAGGTAGTACGGCGTCGCCTCGCCGGCGACGAGGTCGCCGCCGCGCAGGCGGGCGATGCGTCGGCTGGCGGCGAGCGGGAAGAACGACCGATACCAGTCGAGCCCGCGCCAGAACCGCTCGTCGAAGAAGTGGACTTCCTTCCGTCTCCACTCCACCTCGTCTCCGCCGGCATGAGGACCGCGGACATCGGGGTGCCGGAGAAGGTGGTCGAAGAGCGTCGTCGTCCCGGCCCGCTGGGCCCCGAGGACGAGGAACGAGGGAAGGATGCGGGCCCTCCCCGTGGCGAGCCGAAATCGCGGCCCCGGCCGGATGCGCCTGCGAAGCTTCCGGAGCTTCCGTGGCACGTGCCCCATCGTAACGGCGTCCACGGCGCGGAGGCGCCCGAGACGGCGCCCGCGCCGGCTACCCGTCGGCGCTCGCCTGACGGGGGGCCCCGATGCCGGGCCCGGCTGGGACGGACGAGGCCCACCCGAAGTCCCTGCCGAGCAGCCGGTTGAGGCGCTCGTTCGGCTCGGCGTAGCGCTCCTCCAGACGCGCGCGGAGTTCCGGGTCGATCGGCGCGTAGGCGCCGACGTTCCGGGGGGTGAAGTCCTCGGGCTCCCACGGCGCGACGCCGATGAACGCGAGCACGTCGGCGTAGATTCGTGCCGGGTCGGCGAGCATGTCCTCGGCGCGGACGACGAGGAGCTGCTCGCGCGGGAAGTGCGCGAACCAGCGCTCGAGCTGCTCGGCATAGAGACCGCGGGCGAAGTACGCCCGGTGGCGGCGGTGGTGGTCCGGGCGCCAGTTGCCGCGGCGCCGGGCGATGCCGTCGTCGGTCGTGCGGCCGGCGACGGCCGCGAGCCGCTTCTCCTCCTTCGCGAGCGCCTCCTCGAACGAGAGCGTCTCGCGGCCCGTTCGCCGCATGAGCTGGTAGTGCGAGTAGGCGCGCTCGATCGGGTCGCGAAGGAGAGCGACGAGCCGCACGTCGGGGAGCGTCGCGGCGACCCGCTCCGGCGCGAGCGGATGGAAGATGTAGGACGGCGTCGCCTCGCCGGCGACGACCTCGCCACCGCGGCGGCGGTGGATCCGCCGGGTGACCTCGAGCGGGAAGAAGGAGCGGTACCAGTCGAAGCCGAGCGAGAACTTCTCGTCGAAGAAGTGGAGCTCCTTCACCCACGAGACACGAGGGTCGGCGCCGCGCGGCGCGGTGATGTTCGGGTGCCGGCGGAGGTGGTAGAAGAGGGTCGTCGTCCCCGCCCGCTGGGCGCCGATGACGAGGAACGAGGGAGCGATGCGGCGGTTCCCCGTCGCGGCGCGAAAACGGCGGAGTGCGGGCCGCAGGAGAGGCTTCACGCGCTCGGGGACGACCGGCATGGCGCGATGATAATCGCGCCGCCGGGCGTGCTGTCAGACGTCCTCGTCGGCGACGTCGCTCTCGCCGACGTCGAGGAACCGCTTGTAGGCCTCGACGACGGTCTCGGGGTCGTCCCGCATCGCGATCCCGCCCTCGTGCATCCAGATGACCTCGTTGCAGAGCTTGCGGATCGCGTTCAGGCCGTGGCTGACGAGCACGATCGTGCTGGCCTGCGCGCACAGCTCGCGCATCTTCTCGAACGACTTCTGCTTGAAGCGGGCGTCGCCGACGGAGAGGGCCTCGTCGATCAGGAGGATGTCCGGCTCCATGTTCACGGCGACCGAGAAGGCGAGGCGACCGTACATGCCCGAGGAGTACGTGCGCATGGGCAGCTCCATGAAGTCGCCGAGCTCGGCGAACTCCGCGATCTCCTCGTACTTCGCCGCCACCTGCTTGCGGGTGAGCCCCGCGGCCAGGCCGCCGAGGAGGACGTTCTCGCGGCCGCTGAGGTCGCCGTTGAAGCCGACGCCGAGCGCGAGGAGCGTCGAGACGCGGCCGTGCACCTCGATCCGGCCCTCGTTCGGCGGGAGGATGCCCGCGACCGCGCGGACGAGCGTCGACTTGCCGGCGCCGTTCACGCCGACGATGCCGAGGACGGTGCCGTGCGGGACGGCGAAGGTGACGTTCCTGACGGCGTGGATCTCTCGCACCGTCCGCTCGCGCCGGCCCAGCCGCACGAGCGTCTTCTTCAGCGTGGGCTTCTTGTCGACCGCCGTGCGGTAGGTGACCGAGAGGTTGTCGACGCGGACGGCCCAGTCGCCCGCGGCGGCCCGCGGCTCGGCGACCGTGAGGGTCCGGGTCTCAGAGTCGGACGGCAAAGTCCCTCTCCCTCGAGATGAAGACGAGGCCGCCCACGACGAGCGCGCCGAGGGCCCACGCGAGGCCCGCAGCCAGGTAGCCGGGGCTCGGCGCCCTACCTTCGGTCACCGCCTCGCTCAGCGCCGCGAGCATGGGGTAGAGCGGGTTCGCCGCGACGATCGGCTTCAGCCGCTCGGGCACCTCGTGCGCGTAGTAGATGACGGGCGAGGTGTAGAGCCAGATGCGCGTGAAGTAGGGGAGGAAGTTGGCGAGGTCGCGGAAGTACACCTGCGCGGTGGCCATGAGCATCGCCGCCCCGAGCCCGAAGCCGAGCAGGCAGGCGACGATCGGGATCGCCCACAGAAGCTCCGGTCCGACCGGGAGGCCGGCGTAGACGTGCATGATCGCGTAGAGGACGAGCGTGGGCAGGAAGCGCAGGAACGCCGTGAGGGTGGACTCGATCGGGAGGAGCGTCCGCGGGAAGGCCGCGTTGAGGATGAGCCGGCCGCCGCGGGTCACCGACTTGGCGCCCGACGAGACCGAGGTGCTCACGAGCCGGAAGGCGAAGAGCGACAGCATCAGGTGGGCGAGGAACTCGGTGCCGCGGCTTCCGCCCCGGATGATCGTGACGAGGGCGAAGAGGACGAGTGCGAGGAGCAGCGGGTTGAGGATGAGCCAGAGCTGCCCGAAGGCGGTGTTGAAGTGCTGCGCGCGAAGGTTCGACCGGGCGAGCTCGAAGACGAACTGCCGCCGCTGCCAGAGGTCGCGAAGGTAGGGGCCGAGCGGCGGCAGCCCGGCGCGATGCGGCTCGTAGACCTGGACCTCGTCCGCAGCCGGGCCGGGCCGTGCGCGGGCGCGCTCGGCGATCGTGCTCATGGGCGCGCGGCCGGGGGCGATGTGGGCTCCGGCTGAGGAATCATCGTCTAGAGATTAGATGCTCCCTCTCGCCCGCTCGGCACGACGATCGCCGGGCCGAGCGGGTCGCCGGGGCGGTGGCCGCCAGAGGCATCGCTACACTCGCGCTCGTGCCGGCGCCGAAGCGGGACGAGCGGCCAGACGAGCTCCTCGAGCTCACGGGACGGCTTTCCCGCGAGGCGATGGCTCTCCTCCCCACCGTCGTCCCGGGTTAGCGGCGGCGCGTGGAGGGAGGGGCGACGGAGGGTCCGGCGGGAAGGCCGAGAGCCGGCTCGTGCTTCGTGATCGCGACGCGCGACCGGGCCGGCTACCTCCTGGACGCCGTCCGCAGCCTCGTCGGGCAGACGGTGCTCCCGCGGGAGCTCTGCATCGTCGACGCGAGCGAGGCGACGCCGAGCCGCGCCGCGATCGAGGAGCTCTGCGCGGAGGCGGGAATCGAGCTCGACTACGTCCACCCGGCCCCGCAGGGGCTCACCGTCCAGCGGAACCTCGGCGTCGACCGGACGGCCGGGGATCCCGTCTTCCTCGTCGACGACGACGTCCGCATGGAGCCGACCGCCCACGAGGAGGTCCTCGCCGAGTACGAGCGCTGGGGCCCGGAGCTGGGCGGCGTGCGGGGGACCGCCCTGCGACCGCCCGTCCAACGCCCGCTCCCGGCGCTCTGGCGCAGGGTCTTCGGCCTCGACGCCTGGGGGCCCGGGGGAAGCGGCCGCGTCCGCCCGAGCTTCTTCGCCGACGCCCTCACCGAGTCAGGCGACGTCCGCCGCGTCGAGTCCTTCAACGGGTGGTTCATGTCCTTCAGGCGAGCGGTCTTCGAGCACGAGCGCTTCGACGAGCGCCTCGCCGGCTACGCGTTCCGGGAGGACACGGACTTCTCGTACCGCGTGAGCAAGCGCGGCTACGTCCTCCTGCAGACGCCGAGGGCCCGGGCCGAGCACCTGAAGACACCCTCGCAGCGGCTCTCGCCCTTCGAGCTGCAGCGCATGAACATGGCGAACCACCTCTACCTCCACCGCAAGAACATGCCGCAGACGGCGAAGTACAGGGCGGCGCTCTGGTGGGCGATGACCGGCGCGCTCGTCCTCAACGTCGGCAAGGCCGTCCAGACGCGCGATCCCGGGTACGTCACCGGGATGATCGCGGGCGCCTGGGACCAGGTCCGGGGGCGGGGGCTCGACGCGGGCGCGCGGCCCGGGCGGGGGTAGCATCGCCGCATGACCGCGCTGCGGGTGCTCATGTGGGGCTCGCTCGGGCTCGTCGCCTGGACGCATGCCGGGTACCCGCTCGCGGCCGCCGCCGCGGCGCGCCTGCGACGCTACGCGCCCCGTCGCGACGAGGAGTTCCTGCCCGAGGTGGCGCTCGTCGTCGCGGCCCACGACGAGGAGGCCGTGATCGGCGAGCGGCTCGAGAACGCCCTCGGCCTCGACTACCCGCGCGAGCGCCTCCACGTGGTCGTTGCCTCGGACGGCTCCGGCGACGGGACGCCGGCGGCGGTCGGGCGCTTCGCCGGCCGGGGCGTGCGGCTCCTCGACCTCCCGCGCCGGGGGAAGGTCGCCGCCCAGAACGCGGCCGTGCGGGAGACGACGGCGGAGGTGCTCGCTTTCTCGGACGCGAACTCGTGCTGGGAGCCGGACGCGCTCCGCCTCCTCGTCCGCAACCTCGCCGACCCCGAGGTCGGGTACGTCTGCGGGCGGCTCGAGCTCGAGGGGACGGCGAACGGGGACAGCCGCGAGGGCCTCTACTGGGCCTTCGAGCTCTGGCTGCGCCGGCAGGAGTCCGCCTGCGGCTCGGTCACGGCGGGGAACGGCGGCATCTACGCCGTCCGCCGCTCGGCGTTCGTCGAGCTCGGCCCCGGGCACAGCCACGACATCGGGCTCCCGTTCCGGCTGCGCCGGCGGGGCCTGCGCTCGGTCTACGAGCCGGCGGCGGTCGCGCACGAGCCGACCCTCGCGACGACGCGCGGCGAGGGAGCGCGGAAGGCCCGCATGCTCTCGCGGGCCTGGTGGGAGGTGCTGCGCGGCGGGCTCCTCGACCCGCGCGGCCAGCCGCCGCTCTACTTCGCCGCGCTCGTCTCGCACCGCCTCCTTCGCTACGCGAGCGGGCCGCTCCACGTCGTCGCGCTCGCCGCGAGCGCCGCCCTCGCCCCGCGCGACCGGACGGCCCGCCGGCTGCTCGCCGCGCAGACGGGCTTCCTCGCCCTCGCCCTCGCCGGGCGGTTCCGGCCGCAGCTGCCGCTCGCCGGCGCGGCCTGGTACTACGCCGCGGTCACGGGCGCGTCGGTCGCCGG
>DASTQA010000071.1:0-30128 GCA_035762005.1 Gaiellaceae bacterium | reverse complement strand
CTCGCGGACCTCCTCGGACGCGAGCTCCCGCATCTCGTCGTCGACGGCGTCCACCTTCGTGAGGGCGACGACGCCGCGCTCGATGCCGAGCAGTCGCAGGATCGCGAGGTGCTCGTGCGTCTGCGGCCGGGCGCCCTCGGCCGCGTCGACGACGAGGAGGAAGAGGTCGATCCCGGTCGCGCCGGCGACCATGTTCCGGACGAAGCGCTCGTGGCCCGGCACATCGACGAGCGAGAGCCGCCGGCCGTCCGGCAGGTCGAGCGGGGCGTAGCCGAGGTCGATCGAGATCCCGCGCTCGCGCTCCTCGGGCAGCCGGTCCGTGTCCTTGCCCGTGAGGGCGCGGACGAGCCAGGTCTTGCCGTGGTCGATGTGGCCCGCGGTGCCTACCGTGAGCGGCAGCGCGCCACCGCCTCGGCGACCTCGTCCACGTCGACGTCGGAGAGCGTCCGGCAGTCGAGCAGGAGCCGGTCGTCGCGCACGATGCCGACGACGGCCGGCTCGCCGCGGCGGAGCGGCTCGGCGAGCGCCACCTCGAGCTGGCAGGCATAGCTCTCGATCTCCGCGACTGGGAGCGCTCCCCCGCCGCTGCGCGCGACCGTGCGCTCGACCGTCCCGCCCGTGAGCGACGCGAGGCGCTCGGCCCGGGCGCGCACGGCCTCTCCGGACTCCTCGAGCATGCGGAGCACCGGCAGCTCCCGGCTCCCGGCACGGTAGAGCGCGAGCGTCCCCTCGAGCGCCGCGAGCGTCAGCTTGTCCGCGCGAAGCGCGCGCTGGAGCGGATGCCGGCGCATGCGCTCGACGAGGTCGGCGCGGCCGACGACGATGCCGGCCTGCGGACCGCCGAGGAGCTTGTCGCCGGAGAAGGTGACGACGTGCGCGCCCGCCTCGACGCTGGCCCGGACGGTCGGCTCGTCGCCGGTCTCGACGAGCGCGCCCGACCCGAGGTCGTCCACGAGCGCGAGCCCGTGGCGCTCGGCGAGGCGCGCGAGCTCGCGCGGCCGAGGCTGCTCGGTGAAGCCGACCATGCGGAAGTTCGACTGGTGGACCCGCAGGAGGAGGGCGGTCCGCTCCCCGATCGCGCGCTCGTAGTCGGCCAGGCGGGTGCGGTTGGTCGTCCCCACCTCGACGAGCGCCGCGCCCGAGCGCGCGAGCACGTCCGGGATGCGGAAGCCGTCGCCGATCTCGATCAGCTCGCCGCGGGAGACGATCACCTCGCGGCCGTCCGCGAGCGCCGCGAGGGCGAGCAGCACGGCCGCGGCGTTGTTGTTGACGACGAGCGCCGCCTCCGCGCCGGCGAGCTCGCGCAGCACGCCCGCGACGTGGTCCTGCCGCGAGCCGCGCGCGCCCGCGCCGACGTCGTACTCCAGGTTGGAGTAGCCGGCCCCGACCTCGAGCACGCGCTCGAGGGCAGCCCCGGCGAGCGGGGCGCGGCCGAGGTTCGTGTGGACGACGACGCCGGTCGCGTTCAGCACCCGCCGGAGGCTCGGGCGCAGGCGGGCCCGGAGCTCCGCCGCGGCCCGCTCGGCGAGGTCGCCCGCCGGGTAGCCGGCCCTCACCTCCTCGCGCGCGCGCGCGAGCGCGGCGCGGACGGCCGCGAGGACGAGGGGCCGTCCGTGGCGCTCGACGAGCTGAGCGAGCTCCGCGCGGCCGAGCAGCTCGTCCACCGAGGGGAGGTCGCGGAGCGGGTTCGAGGCGCTCACGCGATTGATGATAGTGCGCGCGTTTTCGGGGTACGCTCCGGAGTCCATGACGGAGATCGCCGCCCGGATCGCCCGCCCGATCCGCCGGCTCAGCCGGCCGGGCGCCGTCGCGCTCGCGGTGGCGCTGCTCGTCGCCGTCGCGGGGGCGGCCGTGTTCGCGCGGGCCTACACGCTGCGCGAGGCGGTCCTGCCCGGCGTCTCGGTCGCCGGCGTCGACGTCGGCGGCCTCTCGCGGGCCGAGGCCGAGACGCGCCTGAGCGCGGCCCTCGGAGACCGCCTGAGCGAGCCGGTTCGCGTCTCCGTCGGCGAGCGGAGCTTCGGCCTGCGGCCGGAGCGAGTCTGGGCGCTCGACGCGGCGGCGACCGGGGAGCGGGCCTTCGCGGCGGGCCGCGACTCCTTCGCCGCGCGCCTCGGCGCCCTCGTCGCGCCCTTCGCGTTCGAGCGCGAGGTCGAGCCGGTCCTCCGTGGCCTCCCGGGCGAGCAGGGAGACGTGGAGGCGACGCTGCGCCGTCTGACGACGCGCCCGGCGAACGCGGCTCTCGCGGTGCAGGGAACGGAGGTCGTCGTCACGCCGGGCCGGGAGGGGACGGCCGTGGACGTCGAGCCGGTCCTCGCCGCCGTCCGGGACGCCGGCCTCGCCGGCTCGCGAACCGTGGCCGCGCGGGTCCGCTCCGTCGCGCCCGCCGTGACGACCGCCGAGGCCGAGGACGCCGCCTTCGACGCGCGCGCGCTCCTCGCGGCGCCCGTCGGGATCCGGTTCAAGGGCGACGCCGCCGGCCGGCTCCGGCCGGCGCAGCTCGCGGAGCTCGTCCGCTTCCGCCGCGCGGAGGGGACGTACGAGGTGGCGCTCGCCGCGGAGCCGCTCGAGGAGATGCTCCTGCCGCTGCTCCGGGAGCGGCTGCGCGAGCCGGTCGACGCGACCTTCAGAGTCGCCGGCGCGCGGGCGCGCGTCGTTCCCTCGCGGCCGGGCACGACGCTCGACGTCGCGAAGGCGCGGGATGCCGTCCTCGCCGCCGGGGCTAGTCCCGGTCGGCGCGTCGCCGTCGTCGGGGTCACCGCCCTCGCCGCCGACTTCACGACCCGCGACGCGAAGGCGCTCGGGATCCGCGAGCGGGTCTCCACCTTCACGACCGACATGGGCGAGTCGTCGGCGAACCGCATCTGGAACGTCCACCTGCTCGGGGACTACATGGACGGCGAGATCATCGAGCCGGGGGCGACGTTCTCCTACAACGCCCGCGTCGGCCCGCGGACGATCGAGCGCGGCTTCCACGAGGGCCAGATGATCTTCGGCGGCGTCCTCATCCCCTCGATCGGCGGCGGTGTCTGCCAGACGGCGACGACGGTCTTCAACGCCGCCTTCGAGGCGGGGCTCCCGATCACGAACCGGATCAACCACTCCTTCTACATCAGCCACTACCCGGTCGGTCGCGACGCGACGGTGTCGTGGGGAGGCCCGGACCTCGTCTTCCGGAACGACCTCGAGAACGCGATCCTCGTCAAGGTCGACTACACGGACACGACCTTCACCGTCAGCTTCTACGGGACGAAGCAAGGCCGCCGCGTCGAGTCGTCCACGAGCGAGCCGACGAACTACACGCAGCCGCGGCTCCAGTACGCGGTCGACCCGAGCGCGCCGCCGAACTCGGTCACGCACGCGAGCGGGGGCGGGCCCGGCTTCGACGTCAACGTCCACCGCCGCGTCTACGAGAAGGGCGAGCTCATCCGCGAGGACGACTTCTTCACGCGCTACGTCCCGCAGAACCCCACTGCCATCTACGGCCCAGGCCGCACGCCGCCCGGCGACTTCTTCTACCTGCCGACGACCTAGGAGGTCGTTTAGAGTCCCGCCGCGATGAACCCGCACGCGGCCACCCTCAGGCTTGCGATCCTGCCGCGTTCAGGCCTGCTGACCGACCTTCTCCTGGTCGTCGCGGGCGCCGGGCTGGTCAGCCTCGCCGCCCAGATCGAGATCGTGCTGGGGTTCACGCCGGTGCCCATCTCCGGCCAGACCTTCGCCGTCCTCCTCGTGGGCGCGTCCTACGGGCCGGTGCTCGGCGCCTCCAGCCTGCTCCTCTACTTCTTCGTCGGCCTCGTCGGCGCGCCGGTGTACTCGGGAGGGGAGGGCGGCTGGGAGATCGTCAAGGGCGCGACGGGCGGCTATCTCGTCGGCTTCATCGTCGCCGCGCTTCTCGCCGGTCTTCTCGCCCAGCGGCGCTGGGACCGGCGCTTCAACTCGGCCGTGGCCGCCATGCTCACCGGCAGCGTCGTCATCTACGCGTTCGGCCTCCCCTGGCTCGCGCACACGCAGAACCTCGGTGTCGAAGCCACGCTCGAGGCCGGCCTCTACCCGTTCGTCGTCGGCGACCTCCTCAAGCTCTACCTCGCGGGCGCCCTGCTCCCGGGCGCCTGGAAGCTCGTCGAGCGCCTCCGCGGCTAGCCCCGGAGCCGCCGTTTCCGGCCCGGAACCGGCGGGTACGCGGGAGCGAGCGACAACGACGTACAGGAGGCAGTCATGGCAAGTGTCACCGAGTCCATCGACGTCAACGTGCCCGTCACGACGGCGTACAACCAGTGGACGCAGTTCGAGGAGTTCCCGCGCTTCATGGAGGGCGTGAGGTCCGTCACCCAGACCGACGACACGCATCTCCGCTGGCTCGCGGAGGTCGGCGGCAAGGAGCACGAGTGGCTCGCCGAGATCACCGAGCAGCGCCCCGACGAGCGCGTCGCCTGGAAGGCGATCGAGGGCCACGGCAACTCCGGGGTCGTGACGTTCCACCGCCGCGGCGACAACCAGGCGGCCGTCACCGTGCAGATCGAGCACGAGACCGAGGGCATGATGGAGGCGCTCGGGAGCGCGCTCGGCGCCGACTCGCGCCGGGTCAAGGCCGACCTCGAGCGCTTCAAGGAGCTCGTCGAGAGCCGCGGCGTCGAGAGCGGCGCCTGGCGCGGCGAGGTCGAGGGCGGCCAGCGGGTCCGCTAGCCGGAGCTCGGCGGCGGACGGGTGCCCGCGGCCGGGTGCCCGTTCCGCCGCAGTCCTACTGCGCGTCCGCCTTGGCCGGCTCCGCCGGCGAGGCGGCGCAGCGCTCGCGGTAGCAGCGGACGACGACGTCCACGGCCTCCCGCGGGTCGCCCGTGACGTGGAGAAGCCGCTCGTCCTCGGGCGAGATCATGCCCTCGGCGAGGAGCTGCTCCTCCACCCAGCGGAGGAGCCCGTCCCAGTATTCGCCGTCGAAGAGCACGACCGGGAAGTTGAGGATCTTGCCTGTCTGGATGAGCGTCAGCGCCTCGAAGAGCTCGTCGAGCGTGCCGAAGCCGCCCGGGAAGATGACGAAGCCCTCGGCCGCCTTCACGAACATCGTCTTGCGCACGTAGAAGTGCGCGAACGTCAGCCCGACGTCGAGGTACGGGTTCGACTCCTGCTCGTGCGGCAGGACGATGTTGAACCCGACGGAGAGGCCGTTCCCCTCCTTCGCGCCGCGGTTGGCCGCCTCCATGACGCCGGGGCCGCCGCCGGTGACGACGACGAACCCGGCCTCAGCGAAGAGGCGGCCGACCTCTCGCGCCTCCTCGTAGGCAGGATGCCCCTCGCCCACCCGCGCGGAGCCGAAGATGGAGACCGCCGGCGACGGCAGGTCGGCGACCGCGTCGAAGCCCTCGAAGAACTCGTCGGCGATCCGGCGGACGTGTCGGCGCTCGGCGCCGTCCTCGCTCTCGAGGATCCGTCGGTCGTCCATCGCTAGAACGTGCGCTCGACGTGCGTCGCGCTCATGGCGAGCGCGAGCACGGCGATCAGTCCGACGTACGTGACGCCGACGACCGCGCGCTGCCACGGGGCGATCGCGTAGTACTCGGCCGCGCCGGGCTCCGTCCGGCCCCGCCAGCGGCGCCAGACGTCGAGCCCGCCGACGACGAGGACGAGGATGAGGATCGGGTTGGGCCAGAGGAGCGTGAGGCCGAGCAGGAGGGCCAGGCCGACGGCCCAGAGGACGGGGTGGAGCGCCGCGGCCGCCCGCCCGCCGTCGAGCGGCGACACCGGCAGGAGGTTGAAGAGGTTGAGGAAGAACCCGGTGAAGGCGAGCGCGACGAGGAGCTCCGAGTCGAGCGCCTCCCCGGCGACCCACACCGCGACCGTGCCGAGGCTCCCGAGGATCGGGCCGGCGAGCGCCACCTGGGCCTCTCGCCAGACGTCCTTCGGGAGCTGCTTCATGCCGACGACGGCGCCGAGGAAGGGGATGAAGAGCGGCGCCGTGGCGGGGACGCCCTGGCGCCTGAGCTCGAGGACGTGGCCGAGCTCGTGCACGAAGAGCAGGAGCACGAAGCCGACCGCGAAGCGCCACCCCCAGATCCAGGCGTAGGCCGCGACGGACACGAGCATCGAGGCCGACGTCGTGAAGATCTTGAACTTGAAGATCGCGAGGAGCGCGGCCTTGAACTTGAAGAGGAGGTAGCCGAGCCCCGCGATCGGCGCCCAGAGCTTCCGCCCGACCTCGCGCCAGCGGCTCCGCGGGTGGATCGGCTCGTAGTCGCGGAGCCCGTACTCGGCGGGGTCGGTCGCGATCGGGTCGAGCTCGTAACGAGGCTCGGGGTCCTGCTGAGGCGTCAGCCTGCTCACCGTCTCATCGTAGCCGCGCCTCACCCTGTAGCCCTCGGGCCGGCCCGGCGTGCTCGGGCCGCGAGCTGGCATTCCCTTCCTGCAGGTCGGACTCCCCTTCCGGGCGATGACGCCGTCCGGGCGGTCTCGTTTACTTCGCTGAGCGGGGGGCACGAGCCCGCGCTTGCCGGGTGCCGAAAGGAGTCGAGAGTGAAGAGAGAACGTCGCTGGAAGGTCATGGCCCTGCTCACGACGGGCATGGCGATCGGGATCGTCATGGTCGGCACGCCCGCGGGCGCGCACGTCGGCGGGACGGTGAACCACCTCTGGAAGAAGCACATCAGGCCGAAGGCCGACCAGCGCTACCAGAAGATCCCCACGACGACCCAGCACTACACGATCGCGGGCTCTGCCGTCGTCCCCGACGACGGGACCCGCGGCGATACGTTCGTCTCCGGGACGGGCGACGAGGATCCAGGCTGGTGCTACACCGGCGGTAACTTCTACGCCGAGATCCACCTTCCCCAGGGAGCGAGGATCACGGGCCTGACCGTCGACTACCGGGACGACAGCGCGACGACGAACAGCAACGGCGACGTCTACATCACGCGGATGGCTTTCCGCGGGCGGGGCGGTGCCTACGACGACATCTTCAGGGCGGACCTCGTGGATACCGGGACCCCGGGCGACCCCGCGACGGCCAACGGGACGCTCTTGAACGCAGGCGCCCAGCGCGTCGGCAACTTCAAGCACGTCTACAACGTCATCGGCCAGGGCCAGCAGGCCGGCACGGCGATCTGCGGGATCGACGTGAAGTACACGGTCAACGCTCCGTTCGCCGCGGCCCGGGTCTCACCGGGCGTCACGTCCTCGAACAGCCGGCCCTGAGCGGAGGGTGGCTGCGAGCGCTCGACGGGGGCCTGCGGGCCCCCGTCGTCCGCTCGATCGGAAGAGCGTGAGGACGTCCTCCGTCCGGTGGGTGACCGGCCGCCGAGCGCCGGCGTCTGGCTCCTCCGGGCGGCGACGGGAACGCCGAGAGCTACGGCACCTCGGAGTGACGTGCCTGCGGGCACGACGCCCTCCGGGCTCGCGTCGGAGCGCGACCGGCGGCCCGGTCGCCGGCGAGCCAGAGCCTCCTCAGGGGGACGGCAGGGCGGGGGCCTGGGCCCCCGCCTCTCGTCTGCGGGCGAGGTCGACGGCCGCTCCGCTTGAAGCGTCCGCAACCGGCGAATTCGTCTCGCCGCCCAGACTCGGCAACGGCTCACGGAACGAAGGGAGAAAACGATGAACGAGGGGACGAAGGGCGGCCGCCGGCGAGGGGTCGCACTGCTCGCGGTGGGTCTGGTGCTCGGCTCGGCCCTCTCCGCAACGCCCGCCGCCGCGGACTTCCGGGAGAGGATCGGCCACATCTGGAAGCACGTGAAGGCGAAGGCCGACGAGCGCTACCTCCGGGCGAACGCCCCCCTGCGGCCGGGAAACACCCTCCGGGGAGCCTGGGCGATCTCGGGGAACGCCAACGAGTTCCAGATCACCGCCATCTCCTTCCCGATCTCCCTGCCGCGGCCGCCAGCCGTGCACGTCGTCGACGAGGGCGATCCGCCCCCGGCCGGCTGCCGCGGCACCCCGGCGTCGCCCCGCGCCTCGCGGGGCCACCTGTGCGTCTTCGTCGGCGAGAGGAGCGAGAACGTCCTCGGCGACGTCGGAACCTACCGGCCCGAGGACGGAGGGGAGGGAGGGAGCAGGCGCGGTCTCGTCCTCTACGCGAACGGCGGAGCGAATCCGGGCACGTGGGAGGTCACGGGCACGTGGGCGGTGACGGCGGCGGCGCCCTAGGACTCGTGCGGCGGGCGGGCGCGGTCAGGAGCCGCGCCCGATCCACTCCTCGCCGCCCTCGTAGACCTCCTTCTTCCAGAGCGGGACCTCCGCCTTGAGCGTGTCGATCGCCTCCTTGCAGGCGGCGAGGGCGTGCTCGCGGTGGGGGGCGGAGACGGCGATCGCGACGCTCGTCTCGCCGATCCCGACCCGGCCGACCCGGTGGGTCATCGCGAGGCGGCAGAGCTCGTAGCGGGCGAGCAGGCCGGCGGCGATCTCCTCCATGACCTTCTCGGCCATGCCCGCGTAGGCCTCGTACTCGAGGTGGAGGACCGTGTGGCCGCGGGAGTGGACCCTCGTGGTGCCGAGGAACGTGGCGACGGCGCCGGCACGCTCGTCCGCGACCTCGGCGACGACGGCGGCGACGTCGATGGGCTCCTCCGTGAGCCTGAAGGCGCCCCCCGAGACCGGCGGGATGAGCGCGACCTCGTCCCCCTCGGCGAGCGAGCGCTCGCCGCCCGCGTACTCCTTGTTCACCGCGTAGAGCAGGCCGGCCGGCTCCTCGCCGAGGCCGAGCGGCGCCCAGACGTCCGCCACGCGGGCACCGGCGGGGAGGTCGAGCCGGCGCTCTCCCGCCCCCGCGCGCTCCCGCAGCCCGGCGAAGAGCTTGACGGTGACGTGCACGAGCCCGAGCCTACCCGGGCCGCGAGTCGCCGCCGCCGGCGATGCGCTCGACCGTCTTCAGGACGAACGGCTCCGAGAAGCCGGCGGCGAAGGCCACGGCCGCCTCGACCGCCCAGTCCGCGCCCGGCTCCGCGATCTCGACGAGGCCGCTCTCGAGGACGATCCAGAGGAACAACCCGGCGACCGCCCCGATGGGAACCTGGAGGGCGAAGGCCGACCAGAACGTCCGCAGGCCCGTGATGCGAGGGAGCTGGTCACGCAGCTTGAGGGCGCCGCTGAGGGTGGCGCCGACTGCGCCGGCGACCGCGACGAGGAGCCCCTCTCGCCAGCTCGCGTCGTCGGCCGCGAGGTCGACGGCGACGACGAGCGCGAGTGCGAGACCGGCCATGACGGGCGCGAGCCAGGCGAGACGCGCCGCCTTCGTCCCCGTGCGGGCCCGGCCGAGGGCGTAGAGCGCCTGGCGCGCGTGGTAGAGCATGGAGAGCTTGCGCCGGGCCTCCTCGAGCGACGTCTGGTCGACGATGCCGCCCCGCGCGTACGCGACCGAGGCCGCGAGCGGCTTGCCGTCGTAGAGGGTGCGCCACGTCGTCACGCCGGCGCCGCCCTCCTGCTCGTCGCGCTCGTACTCGAGCTCGAGCAGCGCGCAGAGGAACGCGGCGTCGCCGGCCGCGATCAGTGCCTGGTCCACCTCCTCGAGCACCTCCCCGAGCGCGTCCGTGCTCCTCGTCGGCGCCTGCTTCAGGAGCTCTCCGAGGAGCGTGCGGGCCTCCTCGTCCAGCCTGCCCTCGCGCTCGAGCCGGCGGGCGTCCGCGATCGCCGCGCGCAGGCGCCCCAGGTTCTTGCGCAGCTCGGCGTTTCGCGGCACGCTCCGGTTCCAGAAGCGCCAGTCGGCGCGTCCGAGCAGCTCGACGATCTCCTGCGAGCGAGCGTCGAGGGCGCGGTGGAACTCGTCCTGCGTCATGGGCGGCGGCGGGCGAAGCGACTATGGCACGGTGTCCGGCGCGGCTCAAATCGCGCGTACCATGCGAGCGTGGCCACCGCGGAGGAGCGGCGCGAGACGGACTCGGGCATCGAGGTCAAGCCGGTCTACTCGGAGGAGGACGCCGCCGGGCGGGAGCTCGGGCTCCCGGGCGAGTTCCCCTTCACGCGAGGCCCCTACCGTGACATGTACCGGGGCAAGCCGTGGACGATCCGCCAGTACGCGGGCTTCGCCTCGGCGGAGGAGACGAACGCCCGCTTCCGCTACCTCCTCGAGCGGGGCCAGACGGGCCTGTCGGTGGCGTTCGACCTGCCGACGCAGCTCGGCTACGACTCGGACGACCCGCGCGCCGCGGGCGAGGTGGGGCGGACGGGCGTGGCGATCGACTCGCTCGCCGACATGGAGACCCTCTTCGCGGGCATCCCGCTCGGCGAGGTCTCGACCTCGATGACGATCAACGCGCCGGCCTCGCTCCTGCTTCTCCTCTACGAGCTCGTGGCCGAGCGGGAGGGCGTGCCGGGCTCCGAGCTGCGCGGCACCGTCCAGAACGACATCCTCAAGGAGTACGTCGCGCGCGGGAACTACATCTTCCCGCCCCGGCCCTCCATGCGCATCACGACCGACCTCTTCGCCTACTGCCGCGAGCGGCTGCCGCGCTGGAACACGATCTCGATCTCCGGCTACCACATCCGGGAGGCGGGGGCGACGGCCGTGCAGGAGCTCGCCTTCACGCTCGCGCACGGGATCGCCTACTGCGAGGCCGCCGTCGCCGCGGGGCTCTCCGCGGACGAGTTCGGGGCGCGGCTCTCGTTCTTCTTCAACGCCCACAACCACTTCTTCCAGGAGGTGGCGAAGTTCCGGGCCGCGCGGCGGCTCTGGGCCGGGATCATGCGCGACCGCTTCGGGGCGGTGAACCCCCGCGCGCAGGCGCTGCGCTTCCACGCCCAGACCGGCGGGTCGACGCTGACCGCCCAGCAGCCGGAGTCGAACGTCGTGCGCGTGGCCGTGCAGGCGCTCTCCGCCGTCTGCGGCGGCGCGCAGTCCATCCACACGAACGGCTTCGACGAGGCCCTCGCGCTCCCGACCGAGCGCTCCGCGCGGATCGCGCTGCGGACGCAGCAGATCCTCGCGCACGAGGCGGGCGGGACGGACACGGCCGACCCCCTCGGCGGCTCCTTCTTCCTCGAGGCGCTGACGCGGGAGCTCGAGGAGCGGGCCGCGGAGCTGATCGAGCGGATCGACGAGCTCGGCGGCGCCGTCGCCGCGATCGAGCAGGGCTTCACCCAGCACGAGATCGAGGAGGCCGCGTACGAGCACGAGCGGCAGGTCGAGTCCGGCGGGAAGGTGATCGTCGGCGTGAACCGGTTCGCCGAGGACGACGAGGAGGAGATCGAGCTCCACCGCCTCGATCCGGAGTCCGAGCGACGCCAGGTCGAGCGCACGCTGCGCGTGCGCGCCGAGCGGGACGATGCGGCCGCGGCGGCGGCCCTCGCGGCCGTCCGGGAGACCGCGCGGGGCGAGGAGAACCTCCTCGTGCCCATGCGCGCGGCCCTGGCGGCCCGGTGCACGATAGGCGAGGTCTGCACCGCGCTCCGCGAGGAGCTCGGCACGTACGACGCGCACCTCTCCCCCTGAGCCTCGGCGGTCGACGGGAGCCGAGGGAAGAGCGCGCCTTCGGGTCACCCGGCCCACGACCCGCTTCCGAGCGTCGTCCTGAGCTCCGCGGCGCGATGCGCGGATCGTGCCGGGACCGTGCCGGGCGGAAGTAAGCTCCCGCAACATGGCGAAGGCGGAGGACCTCGAGTCCACCCGGGCGAAGCTCGCGGCGCTCGCGCGCCTGCGCGAGGAGGCGCTCCACGCCGGCGACGAGCGGGCCGTCGCGCGGCAGCGCGAGCGCGGGAAGCTCCTCGCGCGCGAGCGCCTCGAGAAGCTCCTCGACCCCGGCAGCTTCGTCGAGCTCGACCGCTTCGTCCGCCACCGCAATCCCCACTTCGGGATGATGGAGCGGCGGCCCTGGGGCGACGCCGTCGTCACGGGCTACGGGACGATCTTCGGGCGCAAGGTCTTCGTCTTCTCGCAGGACTTCACGGTCTTCGGCGGGACGCTCTCGGAGGCCTTCGCGGAGAAGATCTGCAAGGTCATGGACCTCGCGCTCAAGTACGGCTGCCCGCTCATCGGCATCAACGACTCGGGCGGCGCCCGCATCCAGGAGGGCGTCGTCTCGCTCGGAGGCTACGCCGAGATCTTCTGGCGGAACGTCCAGGCCTCGGGCGTCATCCCGCAGATCAGCCTCGTCATGGGGCCGTGCGCCGGGGGCGCGGTCTACTCGCCCGCGATGACCGACTTCGTCCTCATGGTCAAGGAGACCTCGTACATGTTCATCACGGGGCCCGAGGTCGTGAAGACGGTCACCGGAGAGGACGTCACCTTCGAGGAGCTGGGCGGGGCCGCCACGCACGCCTCGAAGTCCGGGGTGGCGCACTTCGCGGCCGACGACGAGGAGGCCTGCCTCGAGGACGCCCGCTACCTCCTCTCCTTCCTGCCCCAGAACAACGCGGATCCGCCGCCCTCCTTCCCTTCCTCCGACCCTCCGGAGCGGGAGGATCCCGAGCTCGACACGATCGTCCCCGACGAGCCGACGAAGCCCTACGACATGCGCGCGATCGTCGAGCGCGTCGTCGACGACGGCGACTTCCTCGAGGTGCACCAGCTCTGGGCGGAGAACATCCTCTGCGGCTTCGCCCGTCTGGGCGGCCACCCGGTCGGGATCGTCGCCAACAACCCGAAGGCGCTCGCGGGGACGCTCGACAGCGACTCCTCGGTGAAGGCGGCGCGGTTCGTCCGCACCTGCGACGCCTTCAACCTCCCGCTCGTGACGTTCGTCGACGTGCCCGGCTTCCTCCCGGGGACCGCGCAGGAGTGGGGCGGGATCATCCGCCACGGCGCCAAGCTCCTCTACGCCTACTGCGAGGCGACCGTGCCCAAGATCGCGGTCGTCACGCGGAAGGCCTACGGCGGCGCCTACGACGTCATGTCGTCGAAGCACATCCGGGCCGACTTCAACTTCGCCTGGCCGACCGCCGAGGTCGCGGTCATGGGGCCCGAGGGAGCCGTCAACATCGTCTTCCGCAAGGAGCTCGAGGAGGCCGAGGACCCAGACGCCCGCCGGGCCGAGCTGATCGCCGACTACCGCGCGCAGTTCGCCAACCCGTACACGGCCGCCGAGCGGGGCTACGTCGACGACGTCATCGACCCGCGCCGGACGCGCCCGGTCCTCTGCGACGCGCTCGCGACGGCGCTCGGCAAGCGCGAGCGGCGGCCCGCGAGGAAGCACGGGAACGTCCCGCTCTGACGCTAGGGCACGACCCACTCGAGGTCCCGGACCTCGAGCGGGACCGCCACGACGTCGCGCGAGACGGGCGCGACGAAGAGGACCTCGCCCTCGGTCGCGACGGCCGCGACGAGGCTGTCCGGCGCCCAGGCGACGGCGGTCGCGCCCGGGTAGGTGAGCGCCCGCCGGCCGCCGTTGTCGAAGATCACGACGCCCTGCTCCGTCCGGGCGGCGACCATGCCGGCTCGGTTCACCCGGAGCCCTTCGATGCGCGCGGCGCCGAAGGTCGGCGAGTAGACGAGCCGGGACAGGGTCATCGAGGCGATCGCAGCGGCGGAGCCGAGGCGGACGACGGCCCAGACCCGTCTGTCGTCGAGCCACGCGACCTCCTCGAGCGTCGCCTCCCGCCCGAACATCGCGCGGAGCTCCGCTCGCGAGACGAGGCGGCGCGGGGCGAACATGCCTCGCCAGAGCTCGCCCTCGCGAAGGAAGGTGAGCGTCCCGTCCGGCGTCCAGGCGGGCGCGCACGCGTCCGGGATGTCGGCACTCCGGCCCTGCGGGCCGAAGACGGCGAGCCGCCCGTCGCGGCAGGTCGCACGCAGCTGCCCGCCCGGAGCGACCGCCGTAGTCTCGGCGAGCGCGTCCTCGCCGGCGCCGAGCGTGAACCGGCACGGGGCCGGCCCGCGGTCGGGCTCGTCCTCCCAGGTCAGGTCGGGCAGCCGGAGCGCGCGGAGGCGGCAGCCGGGCTCGGTCACGAAGAGCCGACCGGTCGCGCCCTGGTCGCCGAGCCACTCCCGCGCCCGGTCGGGCGCGGCGAGGACGGTCGCCCCGGCCGGGCCTCGCCAGGCGAGGTCGGCGGCGGCGATCGGAAGCTCCCTGACACGAGCCTGGTCGCCGGGCCTGAAGACGTACACGCTCGACGCCGCGGCGGCGGCCACCCACTGCTCGTCGGGCGACCAGGCGAGCGCGTGGACGTCGGATCCGATCTGCGCGGGCGTCTCGACCGGGCCACGGCGGGAGTCGAAGAGGACGAAGCCCGATCCCGTCCTGACGGCGAAGAACCGGCCGCCGGCGCTCACGCGCACGTCGGACAGCGCCGCGGGTCCGGCGACGTCGACCCAGGCGAGCCGGTGGCCCTCGAAGACCGCCACGACGTGCTCGACCGAGTCCTCCACCGGCACGCTCAGGGCGGTCACGAGGCGACTGTCGTCGAGCCACCCGACGGCCTCGACGACGACCTCGCGCACGCGGCCCGCGTCCGGGACGCTGGGGTGCGCGCGGACGGCGACCGCGAGGTCGTTCTGCGTCAGCACGGTCTCGCCGCTCGGCCACTCGCGTAGCGCGCCGCCGGCAACGTACGTGAGCGTGCCGTTCGGCCGCCAGGCGGCGGCGGTGCCGCGGACCGGCTCTCCCTCCGGGCCGAGGTTCGAGGACACCTCGATCCTGCCCGCCGCGGTCTGGAAGAGGCGGCCGATGCGCGGGTCGCTGTAGGTGTCCCAGCCGGAGCCGGCCCCGCTCGCCCTGTCCGCCTCGGGCGAGAGGACGAAGCTGCACTCGTCCCAGCCCGGCGCGTCCGCGGGCTCGAGCGTCGGCAGGTCGACGGCCCGGAGCTCGCAGCTCTCGTCCGTGTAGTACAGGGTGCCGCCGAAGGAGGGGGAGGCGTCCTCGCCGGTCTGCGTGGAGTCACGCCCGGTCGTCGCCGGCGTGCTCGAGGCGTCGGGCTGACGCTCCGGCCGGGACGCGCTCTCGCCGCGGAGCGAGTCCGCCACGGCGACGGCGCCGACGACGGCCACGACGCCGACCGCGAGCCACGTGCTGCGCCCGGCCATGCGCCGAGAATACGCGCGGAGTGCGGAGGCGGTTCTCGCGGAGCGGCGGCGACGCTCGGGTCGCGTCAGCCTCCGGGGCCACCCCGTGCCTCCACCCGCTTCGAGCGTAACGCCCGCAGAGCGCGCGCGTGGCGCGCGCTCTGCGCCGGAAGCGTGCCGACTCGTGCGGTCGTGGTCGCCGGGGCCGCAGACCGCGGCCGCGTCGAGCTAGCCGGACGCCTGCTCGGCGCCGCGGCGGAGCGGCAGCCGGGGGAGGCGCGCGCCGGTCGCTGCGAGGACGAGGACGGCCGCGCCGAGCGCGATGACCGCGTCGCCGACGGAGAAGACGTTCGTGAGCGGCACCCAGGCGGGGGCGGCGAAGCGGTCGACGAGCCACGGCAGGTGCGGGTCCGCCGCCGCGACGCTGTTGTGCCGGACGGCGAAGTCGAGGCCGGCCGCCTCCATTGCTGCCGGCGTCGCGGGCATCCGGCCGCCGTTCGCGAGGATGGCGGCGAGGTTCAGCGCCATGCCGAGCGCGACGACTTGCGCCCCCAGGAGGCGGCGGTTGAGCGCGGCCGCGGCGAGCAGGCATCCGTAGGAGACGAGCCAGAGAGCCTTCGCCGTGTCGTCTCCCGTCGTCCAGGGCAGGAAGGCGAACGGGAAGGCGACGACCTGGATGGCCACCGCCAGGTAGAAGAGCGGGAGCGCTCGCAGGCGCAGCTCCGCGATGCGCCCGAGGCGGCCGCCGAGGAGGAGCGCGAGGAGGAGCGCGACTGCGACCGGCAGGAGCTGGGCCATCAGGCGCCGACGCCCGCCGCCTCGAGCAGCATGCCGGCCTCGGCGGCGAGGCACCGCTCGAGCGCGGCGACGATCGTCGGGTCGAATTGCGTCCCCGCCTGGCGGCGGAGCTCGGCGAGCGCCTCCTGCGGGCCGAGCGCCGGGCGGTACGTGCGATGCGTCGTCATGGCGTCGAACGCGTCGGCGACGAGGATGAGGCGCGAGCCGAAGGGGATGCTCTCGCCCGCAAGGCCGTCCGGGTACCCGGAGCCGTCCCAGTGCTCGTGGTGGTGGAGCACCCAGACGTCCACGGGCTCGATCCCGAGGCCCTCGAGGAGCGAGTAGCCGAAGTGGACGTGCGAGCGGACGAGGAGGCGCTCGTCCGGCTCGAGGCAGCCGGGCTTCTGGAGGATCGTGTCCGGGACGGCGATCTTGCCGAGGTCATGGAGGAGAGCGGCGAGCCTGAGCTGCTCGACCTCGTCCTCGGCGAGCCGGAGGTCCCTCGCCATCGCCTCGACGAGCCTGGACACGGTCTCCGAGTGCTCGCCGGTGTACGTGTCCTTCGAGTCGACGATCCGGATGAGGTTCTCCGCCGCCCGCAGCCGTGCCTGGCGCTCGGCCAGCTCGGCCAGCTCGTTCGAGGAGTAGATCCGGACGACGGCAGGGCTGTACACGCAGGAGCGGTTCTTCCCGTGGCGCTTGGCCCAGTAGAGCGCGCCGTCGGCCACCTTCTGGAGGTGGTCCGCGTCCCGTGCGTGACCGGGGTAGGAGGCGATCCCCACGGTGATCGTCAGCGCCTGGTGGTGCGGGAACTCGGTGCGCGCGATCCGGCCGTGGAGCTCCTCGACGAAGCGGTAGGCGTCCTCGTCGTTCGCCTCGAGCAGGAGGGCGAACTCGTCCCCGCCGAAGCGGAAGGCGGCGACGTCCTCGCGGCCGGCGACGAAGAGCCGCGCGAGCTTGACGAGGACCTCGTCGCCGAGCGGGTGGCCGAAGCGGTCGTTGCACGTCTTGAAGTCGTCGACGTCGACGAGGCAGAGCGAGACCTCCCCTCCGCGCTCCTCGGCGCTCGCGATCGCCTCGCGGAGGCGGCTCTGGTACGACCGGTGGTTCCCGAGGCCGGTGAGGCTGTCGGTGAGCGCGTCCCGCGTCGCCACCTTCGTCGAGAGCGCCGAGCGCTGGTAGAGGGTGAGGGTGAAGAGCGGCCCGGCGAGGAGGAAGAGGAGCCACGGGTCCATCGTCCAGAGCGAGGCGGCGAGCGCGGCCAGGAAAGCCATGATCACGAAGGCCGGGCCCGAGTGGCGGAGGTTGTCCCGCACGAGCGCGGGAAACGGAGCACCCGAGAGGGCGGCGAGCGCGCCGCAGACGAGGAGGACGTTGACGAGGACGTAGGCCGCCCCGCCCGTGAAGGCGAGCAGCGTCAGCCGGGTGGTGTCGAGCGCGCCGGTGCCGGCGGCGAAGGCCGGGAGCGCCGAGGCGAAGGCTGCGAGGCCGTACACGCCCGCGTTGAAGAGGGAGCGGAGGAACGGGCGCCGCTCGACGAGCTGGGACACGAGGACGCCGAGGATGGCCGTGAGGACGGCGTACTCCCACCCGAAGAGAATCTGGCTCGAGACGACGAAGACGACCGCGAGCGAGACGACGCGCTCGTTCTCGACGTCGAGCGGCACGGGCTTCAGGTCCGCGAGGAGCGTGAGGCCGAAGAAGAGGGCGATCCCGACGGCGGCGGCCGGGGTCGGCGTGTCGAGGCCGACCCTCACCACCGCCCCGGCGGCGACCGGCACGGCGACGCCGAGGACGGCGCCGATGTACCAGTAGAGCCGGGGCGGGTATCCGTGGGCGTGCATGACGGAGACGCTGGTGAGGTCTGGAAGCAGGGCTGCCGGTCTAGTACCAGCGGAACCCGGCGCCGGCCGCCACGGCGTATGCCGCGATGGCACCGACGACGAGCATGGCCCGAACGTAGTGGTGCTTCCATCGAATCACGCGCGCTCACCTCCTTCCGCTGGGAGACATGGCCACAAGAAGCGCGCGGCCTTGCAGACAAGGAAACGGCCGCCGCCGCTGAGTTCGGGAGCCTCAAGCGGGGGATTTCGCGCACGAGAGAGGCCCCGCGCGCGCGGGGCCTCTCTCCACGCCCGGGGCCGCTAGGAGACGGACTTGACGAGGCCGACGAGGTGGCCCTCGGGATCCGCGAACTGCCCGAGCTCCACCCCCTCCATGATCGTCTCGGGACCCATCATCCGGGTGCCGCCGAGGCTCTCGGCCTTCGCGAGCGCCGCCTCGACGTCGGGCACCTCGACGTAGAAGGTGACGTGCCCGCCGTATCCGTCCGGGCCCACGCCGACGCCCCCGCCGATGCCGACGCCCTCGGCGTTGACGTTGCCGTCGCGCTGCACGATCCCGTAGCTCATCGGGTTGTCGGCGTCGATCTGCCAGCCGAAGAGCTCCGCGTAGTAGCGCTGCAGCTTCTCCCCGTCCTTCCCGATGACCTCGAAGTGGACGACCGGCTGTCCCATGCAGGCTCCTTTCCGCGCCGGCCGGGCCGGCGCGCGCTCGGGGAAACCGTCCGTCCCTAAGGACCGCCCGTCCGCCGGGGACTCATCGCAGGCGTCGCTCGCCGGCGAGGGCGGCCGGCCGGCCGAGGAAGCGCTAGGCCGTCTGGAGGGCGACGAGCTCGAGTCGCCGCGGCTCGTCGAACTCTGCCCGGAAGGCGGCGACGACGTCGGGGTCGAACTGGGTGCCGGCGCAGCGCTCGAGCTCGGAGATCGCCCGGTCGTGCGAGAGCCGGCCGCGGTAGACGCGGTCCGTCGTCATCGCGTCGTAGGCGTCGGCGACGAAGAGGATCCGCGCGCCGAGGGGAATCTCCCCGCCCGCCTTGCGCTCCGGGTAGCCGTCGCCGTCCCAGCGCTCGTGATGGTGGAGCACCCAGGACGCCACGGGCTCGATGCCGAGCGACTCGAGCATCCGATAGCCGATCTGCGGATGGCGCTCGAGGACGAGGCGCTCGGCCTCGTTGAGCGGGCCGGGCTTGCGCAGGATCTCCTCGGGGATGGCCAGCTTGCCGAGGTCGTGCAGGCTCCCGGCGAGCCGCGTCAGCTCGACGGCCTCCGGTTCGAGGCCGATGCGCCTCGCCACGCGTGCCGCGAGCTCGCCGACCATGTAGGAGTGGCTGCCGGTGTAGGCGTCACGCGCGTCGACAGCGTGCGCCAGGCTCGCGGCGGCGCGCAGGCGGGCGGCGCGGTCAGGCCCCTCGGCGAGCCGGCGCAGCTCGGTCAGCTCGAGGACGTCGGGCCTGAAGACGCGGACGGTGTTCTTCCCTTGCTCCTTGGCGAGGTAGAGCGCGCTGTCGGCGACGCGGACGAGCTCGCTGCGCTCGACGCCGTGCTGGGGGTACGTCGCGATCCCGGCCGACATGCTCAGCGTCCCCCCGACGTCGCTCTCCGTCGCGGCGACCCGCTCGATGACGGAGCGCGCGATCGAGAGCCCCTCGTGCTCGTCGCGGCGGGGGAGGAGCAGAGCGAACTCGTCGCCGCCGAGCCGGAACGCCTCGCCGCCCTGCCGCAGGCGCGCCGCCACCTGCGCGAGGACCCGGTCTCCGGCCGGGTGGCCGAACCGGTCGTTGATCTGCTTGAAGTTGTCGACGTCGAGGAGGCAGAGCGTCAGCGCGAAGCCCTCCTCCTGGGCCTTGTTGAGGTCGCGCTGGAGCCGCTCGTGGAAGTGGCGGTGGTTCCCGAGCCCGGTGAGCGGGTCGGTGAGCGCGAGGCGCATCGCCTTGAGCGCGCTGTAGACCGAGCGCTGGTAGAGGGCGATGGCGACGAGCGGCCCGACGAGGGCGGTGGCGAGGAGGGGCGAGCGGTCCCAGAGGACCGCGAGCATCAGGCTCACGGAGGCCATGATCGAGAAGGGCACGACGGTCCAGTAGACCGAGCGCTTGAGGAGGACGAGGAAGGCCTCGCCCGACCAGCGCGAGATGATCCCGGCCGTCAGCGGGATGTTGACGGCGTAGAACGCCGCCGCCGCGAGGACGACGTCGAAGAAGAGGTGGGCGACGCCGTCCGCCGGGCCGAGGAGCGCGACCGCGCCCCCGGCGGCGGCGCCGCCGAGCGCGTAGACGCCGCTGTTGTACAGGAGGCGGATCGCGGGCCGGCGCTGCACGAGCTCGATGCTCGCGCGCGCGAGGAAGCCGATGATGACGGCCGGCGCCCACCCGTAGATGACGGCGGCGCCGACGATGAAGACCGCGGTCAGGGAGACGCCGCCGGAGGAGATGCCCTCGATGGGCACCGGATAGGCCTCGACGAACGTCGCCGCGACGGCGAGGGCGAGCAGCCCGCCCAGGACCGTTAGGGTCGGGGTCGAGGCCGCGATCGCGTACCCCGCGGCCGCGAGGGCCGCCCCCGCGCCGAGCGCGACCGGGGCGAGAAGCGGCAGAAGCCGGGCGGTCTCGCGGGACGCGAGTGCACCCGGCCTCTCCACCTCACCCGATGCGCTCTCGGGCGAGCGGATCGGTGTGACCTTCACGCTGCGGTGTCTACCAGTGCCAGCCCTCGGCCTCGCCGAGGAACGATGCGAGGACGGCGGCCGCAACGAGCAGGTACGCGAGCTTTGCCTTCCAGTGCAGCATCTTTGTCTCTCCCGTGTCGATGCCTGGACGTCCCGAAGTATCCGCGGCCCCCCCGGGCATCTCATCCCCCGTCCGAGGGATTTAGCGAAGCCCCCGGCGGATCCCCCCTCGACGGCCAGGGGGGTCTAGGCGAGCCCGGCCTCGCGAAGCGGCCTGCGGCCCCAGGCGAAGCGGTCGGCGTACCAGCCCGAGAGCGTCGTCAGCGTCGTCCCCTGGCTCGACGAGTGGACGAACCAGCCGCCGCCGGCGTAGATGCCCATGTGCGTCACCTCCGAGGGGGACGAGCTCGGGCCGCGGGCGCCGAAGAAGACGAGGTCGCCGGGGCGGAGATTCGCGAGCCGGATGCGCCTCCGGCGCGGGAACTCGCCGCTCAGCTCGTACGTCGTCCGCCCCCGCAGCACCGCCTGGAGTCCGGGCGCACCTGCGAACGGGTGCGTCTTGTAGACGCGCCAGACGAAGCCCGAGCAGTCGAAGCCGCCGCGTGAGGTGACGCCGAAGAGCGTCTGCCGTCGTTCCGACGTGCCGCCCCAGACGTAGGGGTAGCCGACGAACGACACGGCCCGGGTGAGCACACGGCGCTGCCACTCCGTGTAGGCGGGGAGCGCGAGCGTCTCCGCGAGGGCGGCCACACTGCGCCGCGCCCCGTCGCTCGTGGCGAGGAGCCGGGCGAGCGAGTAGGCGGCCTCGGCACGCGTGGCGCCGTCGCCGGGGCGCAGCTCGCGGAAGTCCTTCGCCGCCGGGTGGTTGAAGCGGAGGCCGAGGAGGCGGGCGACGACCTCCTCGCCCAGACGCCTGGGCGGGCGGAGGCCGGAGGCGGCCGCCTCGCGCCGGATCGCCGCTGCGGCCCGGCGAAGGCCGGCCGCGCGCACGAGCGACCGCTCGAGCTCCCGCATGAGGACCTGCCGCTCCGGGTCGACGACCACCTGGGCCTCGCCGGTGAGGGCCGCGAGCGCCTCGCCGAGCTCTCTGCGGGTGAGCGGCTGCCCGGCCCGGAACGCCCCCACGGACGGCCCCATGAGGCCGTGCTCGACGACGACCCGGATCTGCCCTTTCGCCCACGAGGCGGCCGCCGCGTGCCCCGAGGCGGCGAGCGCGAGCACGCAGGCGAGGACGGCGATGGGGCCCCGACGCATCCCTCGCTCTATCGGAGAGGCGCCGGGCCGCCTTTAATGACCCCGCGATGGACCTCGACGTCACACCGGAGCCCTCGCCGCGCGAGCGCGAGGCGATCGAGCGCGCGCTCGCGCCGCTCCTCGGGAAGCCGCCCGACCCCCGCGGCGCCTGGTGGCACGAGGGGCTCCTCGAGAGCATCAGTCCGGAAGCAGAGCCCGCCTGACCGCCGTCCGCCAGGCGAGGAGCTGCGCCTCGGCCTCGGCGCGGCCGAGGCCGGGCTCGTAGCGGACGGCGAGGCGGCGGGCGGCGGCGATCTCGTCCGGGCCCGACCACACGCCCACGGCGAGCCCTGCGAGCGCTGCCGCTCCGAGGGCGGTGGCCTCCCGCTCGACGGGTACCTCGACCGGTACGCCGGCGAGGTCGGCCTGGAGCTGGAGCAGGAAGGCGTTCTCGGCGCCGCCGCCGTCGGCGCGCAGCACCTCCGGCTCGAGACCCATCGCGGCGAGGACGTCGCAGACCTGGAACGCGATCGCCTCGAGCGCCGCCCGGACGAGGTGGGCCCGCCGCGTGCCGCGGTGGATGCCGCTCACGAGGCCGCGCGCCTCCGGCGCCCAGTGCGGGGAGCCGAGGCCGGTCAGGGCGGGGACGAAATGGACGCCCTCCGTGCTCTCGACCGAGCGGGCGAGCGCCTCGCTCTCGCCCGCGTCCGCGAGGAGGCCGAGCCCGTCGCGAAGCCACTGGAGCGCCGCCCCGGTGACGAAGATCGAGCCCTCGAGCGCGTAGACGGCCGGCTTCTCGCCGAGGCGCCAGGCCACCGTCTGCACGAGCCCGTGGCGGGGCGCGCCCGGGTCGGCGCCCGTGTTCGCGAGCACGAAGCTCCCCGTCCCGTACGTCGCCTTCACCTGCCCGGGGCGGAAGCAGGCCTGGCCGAAGAGGGCCGCCTGCTGGTCGCCCGCGAGCCCCGCGACGGGCACGCGGGCGCCGAGGAGCTCTCCCTCGGCGACGACGCCGCTCGAGGGCACGACAGCGGGGAGCACGCCCTCCGGGACGCCGAAGAGCGCGAGGAGCTCGGCGTCCCAGCGCAGCCGCCGCAGGTCGAAGAGAAGCGTGCGCGAGGCGTTCGAGACGTCGGTCGCGTGCACCCGCCCGCCCGTGAGCTTCCAGAGGAGCCACGAGTCCACCGTCCCGAAGGCGAGGCCGGCGGCGTCCCGGCCCGAGAGGAGCCACTCGAGCTTCGTGGCGGAGAAGTACGGGTCGGGCACGAGACCGGTGCGGTCACGCAGGAGGTCGGCCGGGAGCTCGCGGCACCGCTCGGCCGTGCGCCGGTCCTGCCAGACGAGGGCGCGGTGCACCGGGCGGCCGGTCGCGCGCTCCCACACGACGGTCGTCTCGCGCTGGTTGGCGATCCCGATCGCCGCGAGGTCGCGCGCGGACGCTCCCGCGGCCGTGAGGGCGTCGGCGGAGGCCGCCACGACCGAGCTCCAGAGCTCCTCCGGGTCGTGCTCGACCCAGCCCGGCCGGGGGAGGTGCTGCGGCACCTCGCGGTAGCCGCGGCCGACCGGCCGCAGCTCCTCGTCGACGACGAGGCACGTCGTGCCGGTCGTGCCCTGGTCGACCGCGAGGATGAGCGGCGGACCGGTCAGAGCCAGAGCTCGTACGGCTGCAGCACGAGCCAGGGCGCGAAGCCCTGCCGCCGGAGGAGCTTGAGCGCCGGGATGTTGTCGGTCTCGACCGAGAGGCCGAGCGTCTCGCCCGGCGACTCGGCCCAGTAGTCCTCGAGCACGCGGGAGAGGAGGAAGTGGCCCACCCCGCGGGAGCGCTCCTCGGCGACGACGCCGATCTGGTAGGCCCACCGGTCGCTGCGGTCGATGTTGACGAAGGCGAGGGGCGCGCCGTCCCGCTCCGCGAGGTAGAGCGAGCCGCGCTCGATCCCCGCCTGCCAGGCCTCGTCGGGAAAGACCCCCTCCGGGAAGGTCTGGTGGTAGAGCTCGAGCGCCCTCTCCAGATCACCCTCCCGCCCGCGGCGGACGGTGACGCCGGCGGGCCCCTCACCCGCCGGGCGGTGCTCCTCCGGCGCCAGGCGGAAGACCGCCTTGGCCGCCCCTCGCGGGTGGAAGCCCGCCTGCTCGAGGAGCATCCGGCCGCTCACGTTGCGCGGGCCGACGGAGCCGACGACGGTTCGCCGCCCGTGCTCGACCGCGATCGCGAGCGACGCGTCGAGGAGCTCGCTCCCGAGCCGCTTGCCGCGGTAGCCGGGTGCGATCACCGGCCCGAAGAGGTCGGCGTGCTGGAAGCCGCGGGCCACCTCGACGCCGCCGAAGCCGACGACGCGCCCGTCCCGCTCGTCCACGAGGAGCGTCTCCTCCGGCGGCCGGTCCCAGTCCGCGAGCTCGCTCTCGAGCTCCGCGCGGTTGGCCCAGAGCGGGTTCCCGACCTGCTCCTCCGCGCGCGTGAGCGCGCGTCGCGAGAGCTCGAGCACCGCCGCGGCGTCGTCCCGGCTGAACCTACGCAGGCTGCTGGCCACGGAGGACGCGGGGAGCGCTGCGGGCGTAGTCGAGCCCGGAGACCCAGGTGAGCACGACGGCGACGAGCATCGCCCACCAGGCGACCTCGTCGGCGAAGGCGCCGCCGGCGGCCAGCCCGCCGAGGGCGGCCGCGAGCGCCTGCGCCCACGTCTTGAGCTTGCCGAGATCGCGGGCGCCGATGACGACGCCGCGCTCGAGGGCGGCGAGGCGGAGGCCGGTGACGAGGAACTCGCGCGCGATCACGGCCGCGACCATCCAGGCGGGGAGCACCCGCTCGACGAGCATGATCAGCGTCGCCATGACGAGGAGCTTGTCCGCGACGGGGTCGAGCAGCCGGCCGAGGTCGGACGTCCTGCCGGTGCGCCGGGCCCACCAGCCGTCGACCCAGTCGGTCGCCATCGCGACCGCGAAGAGCGCCGTGGCCCAGTAGTCGTGGTCGGGGAAGTCCCAGGCGAAGAGGAGGATCACGGCCGGGACCGCGGCCGCCCGCGCCACGGTGAGCTGGTCGGCGAAGGTCATCGAGGCAGCATACGCCCGCGCCCGCGGGGTCGCGTCCCGGCCGCGAGAGCCCGCGAGCGGCCAGAATACGAGCGTCGTGGCGCCCTTCAGCACCGTCCTCGTCGCCAACCGCGGCGAGATCGCGATCCGGATCTTCCGGGCCTTGCGGGAGCTCGGGATCCGGGCGGCCACGGTGTACTCGGAGGCCGACCGCGGCTCGCTCCACGTCGCCCTCGCCGACGAGGCGATCCTGCTCGGCCCGGGCCCGCCGGCCGAGAGCTACCTCCACCAGGAGCGAGTCCGCGAGGCGGCGCAGCGGGCCGGCGCGCAGGCGATCCACCCGGGCTACGGCTTCCTGGCCGAGAACGCCGCCTTCGCCCGCGCGGTCGAGGCGGCGGGGCTCGTCTGGATCGGCCCGCCCCCGGACGCGATCGAGGCGATGGGCTCGAAGGTGACCGCCCGCCGGCTGATGGAGCGGGCCGGCGTCCCCGTCGTCCCGGGGACGACGGAGCCGGTGGAGTCGGTTGCCGCCGTCGTCGCCCTCGGGAAGGAGCACGGCTGGCCGCTCGCGCTCAAGGCCTCGGCGGGCGGGGGCGGCAAGGGGCTCAAGCTCGTCCGCGGCCCCGGGGAGGCGGAGCGGGCGCTCGCGTCGGCGCAGCGGGAGGGCGAGTCCTACTTCGCCGACGCGACGGTATACGTCGAGCGCTTCCTCGAGGACCCGCGCCACGTGGAGGTGCAGGTCTTCGCCGACGCGCACGGGAACGTCGTCCACCTGGGCGAGCGCGACTGCACGATCCAGCGCCGCCACCAGAAGCTCGTGGAGGAGACGCCCTCGCCGGCGGTGGGGCCCGAGCTGCGCGAGCGGATCGGCGCAATCGCGGTCGAGGCCGCCCGGGCGGTCGGCTACCGCGGCGCGGGCACGATCGAGGGCCTGCTCGACCGCGAGGGGAACTACTTCTTCCTCGAGATGAACACGCGCATCCAGGTCGAGCACACGGTCACGGAGCTCGTCACCGGCATCGACCTCGTGCGCGAGCAGGTGCTCGTCGCCGCGGGGGCGCCGCTCTCGTTCCGGCAGGAGGACGTCCGCTTCTCGGGGCACGCGATCGAGTGCCGGATCAACGCCGAGGACCCAGCCAACGGGTTCCTCCCCTCGCCGGGGACGATCACCGCGTACCGGGAGCCGGCGGGGCCCGGGGTGCGGGTCGACGCCGGCGTCGCCGAGGGCTCCGAGGTGGTCGGCCTCTACGACCCGCTCGTCGCCAAGCTCGTCGTCTGGGACGTCGACCGCGAGCGTGCGAGGCGGCGCATGCTCCGCGCCCTCGCGGAGTACGTCATCGACGGGGTGACGACGCTCGTCGGCTTCCACCGCGCCCTCCTCGAGCACCCGTGCTTCGTCGCGGGGGAGACGTGCTTCGGCGTCGTCGAGTCCGAGGAGCTCGCGGCGCTCGCGCAGAGCCTCTCCGTCCCGGGCGCGGCTCGGGCGCCCGCGCCCGGCGGACGTGTCCGCGAGCGGCGCGTCGCCGTCGAGCTCGACGGGCGCCGCTTCGACGTCGGGCTCCTCCTCCCGGAGCCTCCGCACGCCGAGCTCGCGCGTCGCCGCCGCGAGCGCGTCGGCGGCGGCGCGCACCACGCCGCGGCCCGCGAGGCCGTCGTCAGCCCGATGCAGGGAACGGTGCTCGCCGTCGAGGTCGCCGAGGGCGACGAGGTCCGCGAGGGCCAAGTCCTCTGCGTCGTCGAGGCGATGAAGATGGAGAACGAGATCACCGCCCACCGCCACGGGGTCGTCACGGGGCTCTCGATCGCCGCCGGCGAGCCCGTCGCGACCGGCCAGGTCATCTGCGTCGTCGCCCAGGAGGGCGACCTCGGCCCGGACGAGTAGCGGCTCCCGCCCGCACGGGACACCGGTCCGTGGGGCCGTCCGGCCGGCGCTCGACCCGGGCGCTCGCTCGAGCTCGTGTTCCACAGGCACGAAGTGACCGGCCTCCCCGGCGGGCGCGTGGGCGGGGAGGCACTCGGCCGAGAGGGCCGGGAAAGCCCTTGTGCGCGTGAAACACGAGCTCCCCGAGGCGTGACGCCGGGGATCAGCGGGCGCCGGCGGGTGCGACGCCCCATGGGGCCCGCGGGCGCGGGCGGCCCGGACGGCGCTCGGCGCGGCGCGCCGGGCGGGCGGGCGTCATGTAAGGCTTCCCTTACAGTCAGCTACGCTGGGAGGGTGTCGCAGGCTGCCGAGACGACGCCGAGCGTGCGCCGCCGCGCCTACTGCGCGGCGGTCTCGAGCGCGAGCGACGAGCCCCTCGCGGCGACCGCGAGCCGCATCGACCACTGGATCCTGCTCGAGTACCGCGGCCTCTGGGACCGCGACGTCCTCGGAGGAAGCCTCCTCTCGCCCGAGCTGAAAGCGCACCTCCGCGGGCAGCTCCGGGCGCTCGGGAACGCGCGCCTCCTCTTCCTGAAGAGGCCCGACCGGCGCGCGTACGGCCGCCGGCACGTCTTCTTCGGGTCGTCGAGGCCCGGAGCCGAGCGCCTCTTCGAGCTCGAGGTCGACCACCAGCAGGACCTCCTCGGCTTCGACTTCGCGCGCGCGCTCGCGGGCGGGGCGACGCCCGGCGTCCCGGTCGACCACCCGCTCCTCGCCGTCTGCACGCACGGGAAGCGGGACCGCTGCTGCGCGAAGCAGGGGCGCCCCCTCTACGACGCGCTCTGCGCGGCGGCGGGCCCCGGCTGGGTCTGGCAGTCGACCCACGTCGGCGGCGACCGCTTCGCCGGGAACGTCGTCGTGCTCCCGCACGGGCTCTACTACGGGCGCGTCGAGCCGGACGACGTGCCGGCGCTCCTCGCCGCGCACGCGCAGGGGCGCGTCGACCTCGACCGCTACCGCGGCCGCTCGGCCTACCCGTTCCCCGTCCAGGCGGCGGAGCACGCGATTCGGGAGTCGCACGGCCTGCTCGGGATCGACGACCTCGCGGCGGCCGGCTCCGAGCGGCTCGGCCCCGGTGCCTGGCGCGTGCGCTTCCGGGCGCCCGACGGCTCCGGCCACGAGGTGGACGTCGTCGAGGAGGTCGCCGACGAGCCGGTGTTCCTCACGTGCGGGGCGGAGGAGCCGAAGCGCGCCCGCCGCTACGTCGCGGCCGCCCTTCGCCCCCTCACGCCCCGGTAAGGCGGAGGAAGCCCTCGCGCACGAGCCGGCGGACGAGGACGAGCCGGCCCTCGGCGTCGAGGTCGCCGGGGAGCTCCGAGGCCGTGAACCGGTCCTCGGCCTCGAAGCAGGCGACCACCTCGGCCCGGGCGTGCGCCGGGAAGCGCACCTCCCTCCCCTCGAAGACGAGCGCCACGACCCCGTCGCCCTCCACGAGGTCGGCGATCACGGTCGACCGGCGCTCGAGCGGCGTCTCCGGGCCGAGGCTCGAGAGGGCGCGGAGCTGGGAGAGCCCGTCCTCGCGGATGGGGCGGCGCGTCGCGAGGAAGCGGGCTCGCCGGCGCCGCTCGACCTCTTCCGGCCCGAGCCTCGCGCGCAGGAGGGCGACCAGCGCCTCGGCGTCGGCCCCGCCGTCCGCTCCCCGGCGGAAGGCGAGCTCGTCCTCGCACTCGCGCAGGGCGGCCCGGACGGCGTCGAGCCAGGTGTAGGCGTTGACGCCGATCGTCAGGTGGAGCGAGTCGGACGCGGACGTCTCCGCCTGGTGCGGCCAGCCGCGCGGGAGGTAGAGGGTGTCCCCCGCGCGGAGGACGAGCTCCTGCACCGGGCTGCCGGGGTCGCCGAGCGCGGCCGACCAGCGCTGCTGCTTGAGCGGCAGCTCGACGAGCGGCTCGTAGAGGAGCCAGCGCTTCTCGCCCGCGACCTGGAGCACGATGACGTCGTGCGTGTCGTGGTGCACCGCGAAGCCCTGCGAGCCGCGCGGCGTCCAGTACGAGTTCGCCTGCACGCCGTGGCCGAGCGCGTCCTCGAGCTGCCGGCAGAAGACCGCGAGCGGATGCCAGTGCACGTGGAGCGCCTGCAGCACGATCGTCGCCCCGGCCTCCCACTCCGCGAGCACGCGCGGGACGTCCGCCGTCCCCGTGAACGGCGGTCGCCAGGAGACGTCCTCCGTGTAGGAGCCGACGTCGAGCTGGCCGCCCTCGCGCACGAGCCGGAACGCCGGGTAGCGGATCGCGGTCGAGCAGACGAGCCGCTCGACGTCCGCCTCCGAGAGGAGGTCGTCGAAGCGGCCGGGCTCGTCCCGGGGGACGACGAGCGGTCGCTCCTCCCAGTGCTCCGCGAGGAACTCGTCGGCGGCGACTGGCTCGAGGCAGCGGGCGAGCGCCGCCTCGGCGCCCCTACGCCGAGTCGCTGTCGTCAGCGTCCGTGTCGGTCGCGTCGCCGTCGGTCGTGTCGGTGTCGTCCCCGTCGGCGTCCGCCTGGGGGTCGAGCTGCCCGTCGGCGGTCTCGAACGTCTGGATCTCGTCCTCGCGCAGGGTGCTCATCCGCTCCTCCTCGTCGGGTTCGATCGCAACCGTACAGCGTGCGGCGGTATACCCGAAACCCGCACGAGGCGAACGCCGCCGGGAAGGACCCAGCGCTCGAGTCGCTAGACGGCGTCGGCGGACTCGACCGGCGGCTCGACGACGCAGTCGCCGGCGCCCAGGCGCTGCGCGACCGCGTTCTGGTCCTCGGCGAGCTCGACGAGCGCGGCCCCGAGGAGGGCGACGGTCTCGGGGTCACCGCGCCGGGCGGCGGCCAGCATCGCCTCCAGGAGCTCGACCCCCTCGTCGCCGAGCGCGCGGTAGCGCCGCTCCTCGTCGCGGAACCGCCTCGGGGTCTCGACGCGCAGGTCCTCGCGCTGGTAGCGACGGGCGAGCGCGAGCGCCCGCTCGAGGTAGGTCGCGAGCTCCCCGAGGGTCGAGGGTCGCCCGAGCGCCCCGAACGTGCGCACCTGCTCCCGGCACGAAGCCTCGAGAGCGCGGAGGTACCGGATCTCGGCCCGGGTCAGGCCGGCCTCGGCCGCCCGCTCGCTCGCTGCCTGCGCGCGCGCGGCGAAGGCTGCCGCATCGCGCGGCGGCTTCTCGAAGAGCGTGCTCCCGAGCGCTGCTGCGCCGCCGAGCGCCGCGGCGGCGGCGGCGAGCACGGCGACGGTGCGCAGGAGCTTGCGGACGAGTCTCACGGGATCCCGGGACCATCGCCTCGCCCGGCGCCCGGCCTGATCGCTCGTGGGAGTGATTGGCGCGGGCGCTCGAGGCCGGTCGTGACGACCCCGCAGCCAGGCCACGGAGCCGCGGTCGGGTGCTCGGACGCTCTCGGTTAGACTCGCGCCCGGCCGTGGACCTCTACGAGTACCAGGGGAAGCAGCTCTTCGCGCGCGCGGGCATCCCCGTGTCGGAGGGCCGGGTGGCGGAGTCGCCCGCCGAGGCGCGGGCGGCTGCCGAGGAGCTCGGCGGCCCGGTCGTCGTCAAGGCCCAGGTCCTGACCGGCGGGCGCGGCAAGGCGGGCGGCATCCAGCTCGCGGACGATCCCGCCGAGGCGGAGTCCCGCGCCGGCGACATCCTGGGCCTCGACATCCGCGGCCACGTCGTGCGGCGCCTCTGGGTCGAGCGGGCCTCGGAGATCGCGAAGGAGTACTACCTCTCGCTCACGTTCGACCGCGGCGCGAAGAAGGCGCTCTACATGTTCACGACCCAGGGCGGCGTCGACATCGAGCAGGTCGCGGAG
>DASTQA010000070.1:0-58695 GCA_035762005.1 Gaiellaceae bacterium | reverse complement strand
CTGATCTCCTAGGCGCTCCCTCTGCCCCTTGACAGCAGAAGACCCGCGATGCGGGTCTTCCACAGTCCTCACAGCCTGTGGATGAATCCCTCGTCGGAGGGATGTGGACGGCTGTGGAAAGACTAAGACTTCGGGAGGTTTCTTACCAGGGCCTAGTGCCGCCGGCGACAGCGGCGATGGAGGCGGCGGTTGCGAGCAGCGCCAGAACGCGGGTCTTCCAATAGAGCACGGCGACGACTCCTCTCGGTAGGGGGAAGACGGCGCCGCGATCTTATACCCCTTTCGGGGGAGGTACAAGAGGTTTGAGCAGTTTTGTTCAGAATCCCCGACCGGAGCGGCCTGCGGTAGCCACTTCGTTCGGTGGCCGTCAGATACAGCCGATACAGCTCTTCGCCATCGGCCTAGCCCTCGTGACGGGCACCTTCGCCTCGCTGCTCGTTTACGTCGGCTCCCCGCTCGGCCCGACCTGGGCGATTCTCGCCCTTGGGGGGCTTGCTGTCTTCGTTGAGCGGCAACCGGTGCGACTTAGTTCCAACGTCGAAATAACTGTCTCATTTCTTCCCGTGGTCTTCGCCGCGGTCGCACTAGGGCCGCTTTCGGCGATGGCGATCGTTGCGATCGGCCTCGCGACCGATCTGCGCCAGCCTTACGTCCGATGGCTGGTCTGGGTTTGTATGCGCGCACTTGCGGCTGGCCTGGCTGGGTCAGCCGCCTCGGTTGCCTTGTCCTATGGCACGTCCTTCGGGGTGCTCGCGATAGCAGTGACGGTGGCGGCCGTCACTTACTCTCTAGTAGATGCGGGCCTCGGCTCGCTCGTCGTTGCACTGCGTGGAACCGGTGGCTGTGTTGACTACCTCCAGTCACTGAGGCCGGTTCTCTTGGGCACGATTCCGCTCTATGCACCCCTGACACTCTTGCTTGTGTACGCCTATGAGCAACTCTCTTCGTGGAGCCTGCTGCTCTTCTTCGCGCCGGCCTTCGTCGCCCACCGGCTCCATCACATGTACCGACAGCAACGGGAAACGACCGAGGAACTGCAGCTTGTCAACGGGCGGCTGGAGAGGGCGAATCTCTCGTTCGCGACCGCGCTTGTCGCGGCTCTCGATGCGCGGGATCAGTACACCGCCGGCCACTCCGCTGCCGTTGCCGTCTACGCACGTGACATCGCTGAGCGGATGGGTCTAGCCGAGAGTCAGCAGCACCTCGTGCATCTCTGTGGTCTCGTTCATGACATTGGCAAGGTAGGACTGCCTGCTGGGCTCTTGGAGAAACCCGGCAAGCTGACGCTCGACGAGCGTCGTCGTATGGAAGAGCACTCCGCCATCGGCGAACGCATCTTGGCGAACGTTGACGACTACGCTGAGATCGCTCACATCGTCAGGCATCATCATGAGCGAATGGACGGCAACGGTTATCCTGATCGCCTCCCGGCGGACGAGATTCCCCTTCTCTCCAGAATCATCGCTGTCGCCGATGCGTACAACGCCATGACATCTGGGCGTCCGTATCGTGACGCGATGTCCAGTCACGTCGCGCGCTTCCGACTGATGCAGGCTTCCGGGAGCCAGTTCGATCCCGAAGTTGTGGACGCGTTCGAGGCGATCCTTAGGGCTGCGAGCGAAACCTACCTCTCGGGGCTACGTCCCGATTTCACGATCGAAGCTCAGCGACAACCGGCGCTTGTGGCGCGTACGGTTGCTAGCGTCGCTTAGTCAGGACGTCGTAAGAACTGCTCAGTCTGAATGACCGCCTGGAGGCGGTTACGCACGCCGAGCTTTCGAAGAATGTTTCGTACATGCACCTTCGCTGTGCTTCGTGCGATGTAGAGTGCACGAGCGATCTCTTCATTGCTCATTCCTTGAGACAAGAGAGCAAGGACTTCAAGTTCTCTGGGGCTCAGAGCGCTCAGACTCTCTGGTCTATCGAGCTTGACTGCAATTTGGGCCGAGCGGGCAATAGCGAAATCACCAGCGTATGTAAGAGCCGACTTGAGCACGTTCAGCGCGCCTGCGTCGTCGCGGACCATCTGGAGAAGATGAGGATACAGGCGGTACGCGAAGACGACTCCATCTATGTAATCGGCCTGACCGCATGCAATGATTGACTCAGTCAAGCGGTTCTTGGCGTCGTTGGTTGGCCGCAGAGCAACGGCTGCGATTGACTCCCCGAGCATCGATCCGTGGTGGGTCTCAATGTTCGTGCAGTGGCTACGAGCATCCTGTGCGGTTTCTTGAGCCTCGTCGACTCTCCCCAGGGCGGCCAAGATGATGGATCTCGTTGCCAAGTACGTTCCTTTGGCTCTCGGCGGAGCATTCTCGAGGGGCATCTCATCAGCGGTGCGAAGTGCCGCATCGAGCGCCCCAATCGTCGCGAGAAGACGTGCCTCGATCGTCAGTCCTTCGACTAGGATGAAGGGATCCTCGCGCCGTATCGCGCTCTGATGGAAGAGATCAAGACTCCGGCGAGCTTCACTGAAGCGCCGTAGCCCGATTTCTGCAACCGCTCGATATGCGAGGCATACGCCCACACCGAACTCAATGTGAAGCTCTCTGCAGAGAGAGAGCGCCCGCTGCGCCAGGCTTCGTGCCTCTGAATAGCGGCCGCGGAGATTGGCGGCGGCGGCAGTTATTACCAAGAAGCCGCTCGCGGCCAACGGGTCGGTGACGTGTTGAATACTTGGAAGCAATGCGCTCAAGCGGTCCCACTCGCCGGCGATCGAGGCCGTTTGCTCCGCTGCTCCGTATCGCCCTGTCGCGACCCGATAGCGGATATCAATGTCGTCTGAGTACCTAGTCTCAAGCTCATCGAGATACTTACCCATCGTCTCGGGGTGGATCTCGGTAGAAGTCAGAAGCAGGCCCCAGAGAGCTTCCTTGACGTCCTCCTTTGACTTCGCTCGAGCCCGCGCCGCGGCAAACATCCGAAACGCATCCTGTTCCCTCGAAGTGAAGTGAAGCGCACGGCCAGCGACGTTGCATGCCCACGCGTAATCGTGATGCTCCTCCGCCAGACGTCTCACAGTGTCCTGTGCGAGCGCCGCTGCCGTCGACATCTCTCCCTCACGGATAAGGAGCTCTGCGCGCGCCAGGACTGCTCCTGGAACAATCACTCCCGCAGCGCCGCAACTAGCGAGCCATTTCTCGAGCGTCTCACTCTGCCCGGTCGCAAGGAGAGGTCGGGCCGCAAGACCCAGTATCTCTGCCGCCTCCTCGGTTCGCCCTACTTCGCAAGCGACGGCGAACGCGTCTTCCCACCGGGCGCACTCTCGTGCATCGTCGATCACGCGCAAAGCCAGATCCGCGAATGCGTCGGGATCCTCAGCTTGCAGTCGTCGGCGGAGGAACTCACGCAGCAGGGGGTGGAACCGCAGCTCGCCTTCGGTGGCCGCCTCGTGGAGGAGGTCCTCGTCACGGAGCCCTTCGAGGATGGGCTCGGGATCGTCGAAGCCGAGGACCTCGCGGGCCAGGCGGACGCCGACCGCCGAGCCCACGGACGCGACGAGCATGAAGCGCTGGACGTCGGGCGGCTCGCGTCGGAGGACCTCCTCGGCGAAGTAGCGGAAGAGCGACTCGGACATGCGCTCGGCGGGGAAGGCGAGATCGGCGGAGAGCGCGGCCAGCCCGATGAGGGCCGGCCAGCCCTCGGCCTGGCGGACGAGGGCGCGCACGGCTTCCGTGGAGCGCCCGGCGAGGACGCGGCCGGCCTCCTCGGCCGTCATCGCGAGCTGGTCGCGGCCGATCTCGGCCGCCTCCCCGTAGAGAAACCGCCGTGCGGTGGCCCAGCCGGGCCGCCTTCGGCCCGTGACGAGCACGCGGATCGGGGCCAGCGTCAGCAGCCAGTCGAGGAAGTCCTCGACGGGCGTCGACTCGGCGAGGAAGTGGTAGTCGTCGAGGACGATGATGCCGCCGTCGGGCCAGGCCTCCAGGTCTTCCGCGAGCAGCTCCGCGAGCGGGCGGGCGAGGCGCTCGGTGGCGTCACCGACGCGGAGTCGCCGGCGGACGCGCTCGCCGGCACCCGGGACGACGGGCCCCACCGCCTCCGCGAGGCCCGCCGAGAACGCGCCCACGTCGGCCGACGCCGAGGTCGCGTGGTACCAGGCGACGTTCTCCCGACCTTGCAGCCACTCGCGCGCGAGCGTCGTCTTCCCGTAGCCCGCGGGCGCGGTCAGGAGGATCGATTGCGCCTTCGTCTCGTCCAGGAGCGAGGTAAGGCGCGGCCGGCGCGTGTGGCGTCGGAAGAGCGGCGTGAGGACGGCGTCCCTGGCTTCCGTCACGGCGGCTGTGTCTCGCGGGGAGGAGGGAGCCTACTCGCTGCGGCGCCGGCCTACCAACGGCGGCCCGCAGGCAACCTGCGTCCGCGGCGCGGGCCGCGGACGCAGGGCCGTCATCCCCCGAGACGATCAGTCGGGCGTGCGGGAGTCGTCGCGCACGCCGGGCCCCGTCTCGAGGCTCTCGAGCGGGTCGTCCCCGGTGACCTCGCGATAGGCCGCCGGGATCTGACGCCGCCGGCTCACGCCGAGCTTGGTACGGAGGACGTCCGCGTGGGCTTTCGCCGTGCGGGGAGAGACGCCGAGGTTCTCGGCGATCTCGACGTTCGAGCATCCCGCTGCGATGAGGCGGACGACCTGCCGCTGGCGCTCCGTGAACCGCGTTCCGCCGTAGACGCTCAGCATGGGGCGATCTTGGCGAGGACGCGCGACCGCCGCCATTGTCTGACGGGAGGATCTTCCGCCCTACGCCCTGGGGCGTACGAAGGCCGCCGAGTGCCCGCGCGCGTTCACGGCCTCGCACTCGCCTTCCTCGAGCGCCCCGATACGGAGGAGGAGCGCGAGCTCGTCGCGCAGGTGCGTCCGCATCATCTCGGGCCCGTCCGTGGCGATCGTGAACGTGACGTCGCGGTCGGCGAACGCGCGCACGGTGTCGCGGAGGGCGTCCTCGTCGGCGAGGGCGCCCGTGAGGAGGTTCGAGCTCGGGCAGATCTCGAGCACGACGCCGGTCTCGCGCAGGAGCCGCATCGCCTCCTCGTCCTGCGCGGCGAGGATGCCGTGGCCGATGCGCTCGGGGCGCAGGTGCTCGACGACCTCGCCGATCTCCTCGATCCCGTGGCGCCCTCCCTCCTCGCCGACGTGGATGGTGACGCCGAGGCCCGCGCCGCGCGCCTCCTCGACGAGCGGCGCGAGCTCGCGGTAGGCGTAGCGGCCGCCGTCGGGACGCGGGCCGGCGATGTCGACGCCGACGATTCCCCGGTCGGCGTAGCGGATCGCCTTCTCGACGATGATCCCGTTCTGCTCGAACGTGAACGTCCGGTCCATCATGAGGATGAGGCCCGCGCGCACGCTCGGGTACTCGAGCCGGGCGCGGTCGAGCCCGCGGGAGGCGGCCATGATGATGTGGTCGAGGTCCTGCTCGCCGCCGCGGTTCCGCTTCATCGGATTGAAGCGGAGCTCGAGCGTCGTGATGTTCTGCCGCCGGTAGGCGCCGCCGATCGCGCCGTGCACGGAGCGCTCGACCGCGAGCGGGCTCGACTGGATCAGCTCCGTCCACTTGTAGATCCCGTCGAGCTCGGGGAGCCCCTCGACGCCCCTGGGGTCGACGGTGACGAGCTCGACGAAGTCCCAGTAGTCCTTGACCGGGAGCGCGATCCCCTGCTCGTGCGCGATCGTCCACATGACCGCCGGGTCGACCGAGCCGCCCAGGTGCGTGTGCAGCTCGGCGAGGCCCGCGCGGCTGATCTCGGCGACGACGGCGTCCGGCTCGCGCATGGCGCGAGTGTAGAGCGGCCCGCCGTGCCCGGTTTCGGCGGCGGGCGCGGGGGTACGCGGGGCTCACACGACGAGGCGACGAAAGGACGGACGCCGTGGAGATCGACAAGGACACGATCCTGGGCCTGCTCCGGGAGCGCGGGCAGACGCAGGAGGCCGACCAGGCGGAGCAGGAGCTCCCCGCGCAGGTCGACACCGAGCGCGACGCAGGCATGCTCAAGAAGTTCGGGATCGACCCGGGCGACCTGCTGAGCCGGTTCACCGGCGGCAGGGACATCCCCGGCTTGTAGAGCCCGGAGCGGGGTCGCTCCCCGGCGGCCCCGAGCTCCGCCCGACGTCCTAGCGCGCGGCCAGCGCGCGTTCGAGCGTGCCGCCGGCCAGCCGCTCGGGCATCGTCTCGAGCCGCTCGACCGGCTCGGCGCTGAAGACGAAGCGGACGTGGCGTCCGGCGACGGGCCCGCCCCAGCCGGCCATCGCCGTGGCCGCTATCGCGCTCTCCTCGAGGAGCGCCCGCGAGGCCTCGTCCGGGTCGACCCCGAGCGAGGCGACGTCGAGCAGGAGCGACCACCCACCGCCCGGGCGGACGAGCGGCCAGTCCGGGAGCGCCGCGAGCATGACGTCGCGCCGCCGCTCGAGCTCGGCGACGCACTCGGCCACGTGCCCCTGGTCGCCGCGGAGGACGGCCGCGCCGGCTGCGCGGGCCAGGCCGACCGGAGTCGTCGTGTTGTAGACGTGCGCCCAGCCGGCGTCGGCGATCGTCTCGGCGGGGCCGGCCACCCAGCCGACGCGCCAGCCGATCATCCGGTGCTCCTTCGAGAGCGAGCCGACGATGATCGTGCGCTCGGCCATGCCCTCGTGCCGGAGCGGGTGGAGGAGGGGGCGGCCGTCGAAGAGGAGGCGCTCCATGGCGGTGTCGTAGAGGAGGAAGAGATCCCGCTCGCGGCACAGGTCGCAGACGAGGCGCCAGTCGTCCTCGTCGAAGGTGGCGCCGGAGGGCATGGAGGGCGACATCAGGAGCATCCCGGTCGTCGCCTCGCCCACGGAGGCCGCGAGCGCGTCGCGGTCGAGGCGCCACTCGCGCGCCTCGACGCGGAAGGGGACGAGCTTCGGCACGCCTCCGGCCAGGTGGATCCGGTTGACGATCCCGGCGTACGTCGGGTCGGTGACGACGATCTCGTCGCCGGGGTCGACGGTGACGAGGAGCGAGTCGAGCAGGCCTTCCATGCCGCCGCACGTGACGACGACCTCCCGCTCGGGGTCGTAGCGGTGGCCGGTGCGCTCCGCCGTGAACTCGGCGATCGCCGCGCGCAGGTCGAGGTCGCCCGTGAACGGGAGCCAGCTGTTCGCCGCCGGCGTCTCGAGGCTCTCGGCGGTGACGCGCACGGCCTCCGGCGGGAGCGGGAGGTCGGTGTCGAGGTTCTCCATGCGGAGCACGGGCCACCGCCCGCTCGCCTCCGCGGGCCGGTCGGCGGCCGCCGCGACACGGTCGATGCCGAAGCCGCGGATGGGCTCGAGCCGCTGCGCCCGCTTGACCACGGGCCGAGTCTAATCGGGCGGGCGGGGTAGGGTTCCGCCATGAAGGTCGGCATCGTCGTGCCGTACTCCTGGTCCTTCTGGGGCGGGGTCCAGGAGCACGCCGACCACCAGGCACGGGCGCTCCGGCGCCTCGGCGTGGACGTGCGGATCATCGCGGGGCACGACCCGCCCGGGCGCCTAACGTGGCTCCTGCATCCGAAGCAGGGTCGGCACACGCCGCCGCCGGACTACGTGCTCCCCGTCGGCCGGTCGGTGATCGTGCCGGCCAACGCCTCGCTCCCGAACATCATCCTGAGCCCGAACGCGATGCTGCGGATGCGCCGGATCTGGCGGGAGCAGCAGTTCGACGTCGTCCACGTGCACGAGCCGCTGGCGCCGGTGCTCTCCGCGTACGCGCTCGCCACCGCGCCGTGTCCGGTGGTCGTCACCTGCCACTCGGCCGGCGAGCGCCTCGGCTGGTACCCGCTCGGTGGGGCGCTCTGGGGCGTGCTGACGAAGCGCATCGACCGTCGCATCGCCGTCTCGGAGGCCGCCCGCCGCTCGGCCGAGCCCCACGTCGGCGGCCCGTTCGAGATCGTCCCGAACGGGATCGAGCTGCCGCCCGAGGCGGACCCGGGCGGCCGCAACGGCAACGTCGTCTTCATCGGCCGCAACGAGCCGCGCAAGGGCGTGCCCGTGCTCCTGCGCGCCTGGGCGGCCGTGCACGCTCGGACGGGCTCCCGCCTGCGGCTCATCGGCGCCGACCCGCTCTCCATCCGCTTTCTCGCGCGCCGGCAGGGCTTCTCGCTCGAGGGCGTCGACCTCCTCGGCGGCGTGCACGAGGAGGAGCTCACGGCAGAGCTCGGGGCCGCGAGCCTGCTCGTGGCGCCGTCCCTCGGGGGCGAGAGCTTCGGCATGGTGCTCACGCGGGCGTTCGCCTCCGCCACGCCCGTGGTCGCCTCGGACATCGAGGGCTATTCGCAGGTCGCCGACCACGCGGAGACGGGCCTGCTCGTCCCGCCGGGGGACGCGGACGCGCTCGCCGCCGCGCTCGTCGAGCTGCTCGAGGACGAGGAGCGGCGGCGTGCGTACGGCGCGGCGGCCCGCCGGGCTGCGGAGCCGTACTCGTGGGACCTCATCGGCCGGCGCCTGCTCGGCGTCTACGACGGCCTCGTGTCCCCGGTGGAGGCGGTCAGGGCGGCGGCCGCGTGAGGCGCCTCCGGCTGCCCGAGTCCGTCCCGGGCCGCCTCGCACTCGTCCTCGTCCCGGCAGCGCTCGTCGTGGCTCTCGCCGTCTGGCGCGGCCCGGACTTCGGGCTGCTCGAGCGCGCGTTCCGTGCGGTCGAGTGGGAGTGGATCGCGGTTGCCGTCGTCGTCAACTTCGTCTCCATCGTCGTCCGCGCGCAGGCCTGGCGCGTCGTCATCACGCAGTCGCTTCCTCCGCCCTGGCCCGGACGGCGCGCCGTCTTCTCGGCGTTCTGCGTGGGCCTCCTCGGGAACGCCGCGCTCCCGGGGCGCGTGGGCGAGCTCGCGCGCGTCGCGGTCGTCATGCGCCACGTCCGCCGGCGGACGGGAACCTGGGCGACGATCGTCGGCACGGTCTTCGCCCACCGCCTCTTCGACGTCGTCGCCGCGGTCGTGCTCGTCGTCTTCACGCTCTACGCGGCGCCGATCCCCGACTGGGCGGGACCCCTGCTCGCGGTCGCCGTTGGCGTGGGTCTGGGCCTTCTCCTCGCCGGGTTCCTGTTCGCCCGCAGGCAGCACCAGCCGCTTCCCGAGGAGGTCGGCCGGCTGCGGCGGATGCTGCACATGGGGCGCCACGGCCTCACGGTGCTGCGCAGGCCGACGCCCGCGCTCCAGGCGCAGGTCCTCCAGCTGCTCGCCTGGATGGCGCAGCTCGTCGCCGTCTACACGACGATGCTCGCCTTCCGGATCGACGTCAGCGTCGCCGAGGCCGCGCTCGTGCTCGTGATCATGAACCTCGTCACGATCTTCCCGTTCTGGCCGGGGAACGTCGGCCTCGTCCAGGCGGCGGTCGCCGCCGCCCTCCTGCCCTACGGCGTCAGCTACGGGCACGGCTTCCTCTTCGGGATCGGCGTCCAGGCGATCGAGATCGGCGTCGGCGTCGGCCTCGGGTTCGTCTTCCTCGCGCGCGAGGGGTTCACCTTCGCGATGCTGCGGCGGATGCCCGAGGTGACCGACGTCGAGATCGACGAGCGCGTCGAGCGCATCGCCTAGAGCGGTCGTCGCGCCGAACGCCCTCAAGGGCGTGCTCGCCGCGGCGGCGGCGGCGAGCGCGCTCGCCGACGGCTTCGGGCACGCCGGGGTCGAGGCGGACGAGCTGCCGCTCGCCGACGGCGGCGACGGAACGGCGGAGGCGCTCTTCCTCGCCCTCGGCGGGGAGTGGCTGGAGGCCCCGGTCGCGGATCCGCTCGGGCGGACGGTCGACGCCCGCTTCCTCCTTCTGCCGGACGGCCGCGCCGTCGTCGAGGCCGCGGAGGCGATCGGCCTCCACCGCCTGGCGGAGGCCGAGCGCAACCCGGTCCGGGCGTCGAGCCGGGGGCTCGGCGAGCTCGTCCTCGCCGCTGCGCGGGCGGGCGCCGGGGAGCTCCTCGTCGCGCTCGGCGGCACGGCGACGGTCGACGGGGGTCTCGGGCTGCGCGAGGTCCTCGACGGGCTGCCGGTCCCGACGATCGCGGCGTGCGACGTCGCGAGCCCGCTCCTCGGCCCGCGCGGCGCCGCGCGCGCCTTCGGGCCGCAGAAGGGAGCGACCCCGGGTCAGGTGGCGGAGCTCGAGCGCCGCCTCGAGAGCCTCGACGAGCTGCGGCCCTTCGCAGGGGTGCGCGGCGCCGGGGCGGCCGGCGGCCTGGGCGCGGCCTTCGCGGCGCTCGGGGCGACGCTGGCGCCCGGCGCCGAGCTCGTGCTCGAGGCCGTGCGCTTCCGGGAGCGGATCCGCGGCGCGGACGTCGCCGTCACCGGCGAGGGGGTCATCGACGCGACGACCGCCGAGGGCAAGGCCCCGGCGGCCGCCCTCGCCGCCTGCCGGGCGCAGCGGGTCCGCTGCGTCGTCTTCGGTGGCCGCGTGCTCGCGCGTTTGCCCGGCGCCGACGTGCGCGCGCTCTCGGGCGACCCGGACTGCGCCGCGGCCGACCTGCAGGCGCTCGGCGAAACGCTCGGCCGGGAGCTGCTCTAGCCCGTGCCCGGCGGGATCCGGCCCTCGGCTTCGATCGCCTCCTCCCGCGCCTCGGAGGCGCGGTCCTCGGCACGATCGACCGCCGAGCCCTCGACCTCCTCGGTCGACGCCTCGTACGGCTCCTTCTTCTCGCGGCCCAGCAATTTGTCCAGCCAGCCCATGGCCACTCCCTTCGTTGCGGGCAGCATAGAGCCTTCTCGTCAGCCGAGGAAGTCGAGCACGAGCCGGGTGAGCTCAGCCGGGCGCTCCAGGGCGGGGAGGTGGGCGGCGTTCCCGACGACCGCTCTGCGCGCTCCCGCGATCTCGGTCGCCAGCCTGTCGGCGACGGCGTGGAAGTCGGCGAGGTCGTGCTCGCCGACGACGACGAGCGTCGGCGCCGAGACCTCGCCGAGGCGCGTCGCCGCCGGCGGCTCGGGCCAGCGCACCGGACCCGGCGTGGGCGAGGAGGCGAACGCGGCGAGGAGCGTCTCGAAGGCCCGCCGTTGCGCTGCCCCGAGGCGCTCGCGCACCTCGGGCGCGACCGGCGACGCCTCCCGTCCACGTCCGTCGAGCCAGGTCCGCACGTTGAGCTCGACCGCCTCCTCGAGCCTGCCCTCCTCGAGCAGCGCGTCCTCCTCCTCGTCGAAGGCGGCCAGCTCCGGCGAGGCCTCGTGGCCGCTCAGGGCGGCGGCGACGAGGACGAGCGCCCTCGTCCGCTCCGGGTGCTCGAGCGCGTAGTCGAGCACGATCCGCCCGCCGAACGAGTTGCCGACGAGCGCCGCCCGCTCGATCCCGAGATGGTCGAGGAGCGCGTGCAGGTCGTCGACGTAGGAGAACGGCCCTCCGGGGAGCGGGGAGGCGCCGTAGCCGCGGAGGTCGTAGCGCACGACGAGGTGCCGCTCCGCGAGGGCCTCCCGTTGGCCGTCCCAGAGCGAGCGGTCGCCGACGCCGGCGTGGACGAGGACGACCGGCGGGCCCTCGCCCGCGACGTCGAAGGCGATCTCGGTGCCGTTCAGCCGCGCCGAGGGCGTTAGGCCTGAACCTCGCGGAGCCGGCGTGCCAGCGCCTCGAGCAGGGCCCAGGCGACTTGGGGATGCTCCTCGACGAACGGCCGGAACTCCCAGGGCGTCAGCCCGTAGCAGAGGAGGTCCGTGGCGGCGACGATCGAGGCCGAGCGCACGCCGGGGTCGATGAGGGCGATCTCGCCGAAGAAGTCGCCGGGCCCGATCGTCGCCCGGTGCTCGCCGCCGACCGTGACGTCGGCGTCGCCCTCCGAGATGACGAAGAAGCCGGCGCCGGTCGAGCCCTCGCGCGTCACCTCGCTCCCCTCGGGGAAGCGGCGCTCGTGCATCTGGCCCGAGAGAGACTCGAGCGTCTTCTGGTCCAGCCCGGAGAAGAGCGGGACCTGGCGGAGGGCTTCGACGGGGGCGCTCATCGCGCGGGATCATAGACGGAGGGCAGGTCCCGGGCGATCGACGGCGAACTCCGGAGGCCGTGCGGACGCAGGCGGCCCTCTACCGGGAGATCGACCTCGAGCTGTCGTGGTCCGAGGCAGAGCTGCCCGAGCGGGAGCGGACGAAGCACGTCCATCGGCTCCACCCGTACCTCGGGAAGTACGTCCCGCAGCTCGTCGAGGCGTTCCTGCGCCGCCACGCTCGGCCCGGGCAGCTCGTCTGGGACCCGTTCGCAGGCTCGGGGACGACGCTCGTGGAGGCGAACGCGTTCGGCGCCCGGGCGGCGGGCTGCGACGTGTCGGCCTTCAACTGCCTGCTGGCGCGCGTGAAGACGGCGGAGTACGAGGGCGAGGCGCTCCTCGCCGACGTCGTCGCGCTCGCGGACCCGGGCGAGGCCCTGCCGCGCGAGGCGCCCTCCGCCTACCTGGCCGAGTGGTACGCGCCCCGGGCGCTCGCCGAGCTCCTCGCCTTCCGCGACCGCGCGGAGCGGACGTCGTACCCCGACCTCTGGCGCGTCGTCCTCTCGCGCGCCGCCCGCTCGGCGCGGCTCGCGCGCCACTTCGACCTCGACTTCCCGGAGGAGCCGGCGCGGGGGGAGTACGTCTGCCACAAGCACCGGCGCGTCTGCCGCCCCGTCGACGAGGCGGCGAAGTTCCTGCGTCGGTACGTCCGCGACGCCGCCCGGCGCCTGGTCGAGTTCGCCGACGTGCGCCGCTGCGCCGAGGCGACCGTGCTCCACGGGGACGCGCGGGCGCTCGAGCCGCCCGGGCCGGTCGACCTCGTCGTCACGTCGCCGCCGTACCCCGGCCTGATCGACTACCACGAGCAGCACGTCTACGCCTTCGAGCTCCTCGGCCTCGAGCGTCGCGACGAGGCCGAGATCGGTCGCGGCGTCGCCGGCTACTGCGAGGGCGTCGCCGCCGTCCTCGCCCGCGCGCGCGCCGCGCTGCGACCCGGCGGGCGCGCGGTCGTCGTCGTGAACGATCGTCGGGGGCTCTACGACGGGATCCTCGCGGACGCCGGCCTTCGCCTGGAGCGCCGGCTGCTGCGGCATGTGAACCGCCGGACCGGGCGGCGGCAGGGCGAGTACTTCGAGGAAGTGCTCGTGGCCGCGCCCGCGCGCCCCCGGCTCAGGGCTCGGGCCTGACGGCCTCCGCACGGCGCCCGAGCTCCTCGATCTTCCCCTCGGCCGCGTCGAGCTTGCCGACGCAGAGCCGGTAGAGCTCCTCGCCGCGCTCCCACAGGCGCACCGCCCGCTCGAGGTCGGCGCGGCCGCTCTCGAGCTCGGCGACGATGCGCTCGAGCTCGGCCCGCGCCTCCTCGAACGTCGGCTCGGCGGGCTGGGCGGTCACCCGCGCGTCTCCTCGACCCTGGCGGCGAGCGAGCCCTCGGCGAGCTCGACGTCGACCTGCTCTCCCGCGGCCACCGCTCGGGCGGCCCGCACGATTCCGGCGTCGCTGCGGACGATCGCGTAGCCGCGCGCGAGCGTGGCGCGCGGCGAGAGCGCACGGAGGCGGCCGGCCAGGCCTTCGAGGCCGGCCCGCTTTCGCTCGACGAGCAGCAGCGGGGAACGCGAGAGACGCTGCCCGTCGGCGGCGAGCGCCTGCCGGGCGCGCTCGCAGATGCGCCGCGTGTCGCGCGCGAGCGCGCCCCGCAGGGCGTCGAGGCGGGCGCGAAGCTCGCGCTCGTCGGGAACGACGAGGCGCGCGGCCGCCGTCGGCGTCGAGGCGCGGGCGTCGGCGGCGAGGTCGCAGAGCGGCGTGTCCTGCTCGTGGCCGACGGCGGAGACGACGGGCACCGGGCAGGCGGCGAGCGCGCGGACGACGCGCTCGTCGCTGAACGGGAGGAGGTCCTCGAAGCTGCCGCCGCCGCGCGCGACGACGACGACGTCGACCTCGTCCTCGCGGCAGAGCTCGCGCAACGAGGCGACGATCGCGGCCGGGGCCTGCGCTCCCTGGACGTAGGTCTCCGCGACGAGCACGCGGGCCGCGGGGAAGCGGGCGGTCACCGCCGTGACGAAGTCCCGCTTCGCAGCCGCCTCGCGCCCGGTGAGGAGCCCGATCCTCCTCGGTAGGAGCGGCAGCGGGCGCTTGCGCTCGGCGGCGAGGAGCCCCTCCGCGGCGAGCGTCCGCTTCAGCCGCTCGATCCGCGCGAGCGCTGCGCCGAGCCCGAGGGGCTCGAGCGAGAGCGCCCGCAGCCGGAAGGTCCCGCGCGGCTCGTAGAGCTCCGGCCGCCCGAAGACGTGGACGCGGTCGCCGTCCCCGACCTCGAGCCCGAGCGCGTCGAACGTCGTGCGGGGCATCGTCACGGAGAGGCACGAGCCGTCCTCGAGGTCCTTGAGCGTGAAGAAGACGCTCTGCCAGGCGGCCTGCCGGCGCAGCTCGGTGACCTCGCCCTCGACCCAGAGGGAGGGCAGGCGCGCGAGCCAGGAGGCGACGCCCCGGTTGAACGCGGAGACCGAGTAGACCTTGCGGTCGCCGTAGAGGACCGGCTCGACCTTCACGGCTCGACTGTAGCTCAGCGCCTGCGCGCCGCCCGCGCCGCGCCGCTCCGCTCCCGCCTAGAGCAGGATCTCGGCCGCCACGTCGGGTGCGCAGCCTCTGCGGCCGACGAGATCGACGGCGAGATGGAGGTCGGCGCCGCTCTGAGCCAGGCGCTCCGCAAGCGGAAGGGGGTAGCCCGCCTCCATGAGCACGTGGAGGCGCCAGCTCTCCACCTTGCCGCGCTCGTCCTGGTCCCGGTTGTCGAGAAGCGTCAACTGATCCACGCGCCGTCCGTTCTCTCTCGTGTGGACGATTCCTGCCCGAAAGTGTTTGCGCGCAAGCGGGTCGGCGCTACTCGCGCTCGGCGGCGCGCACGTCGCGCCGGATGGCGGCGAGGGCGGCGTCCACCCGCTCCTCCACCTCGAGCTCGAAGGCGCTGATCCTGTCCTCCGCCGCGGCGAGCGCGGCGTCGAGGCGCTCGGAGACCGAGCGCAGCCGCTCGCCCGAGACCTCGCCCTGCGCCTCGGCCGCGCGGGCGACGTCGCGGACGCGCCGCTCCATGCGGTCGGCGGTCACCCGGCCGAGGTCGGCGATCCGGTCGGAGATCTCCTTCTCCGCCTGCCGGACGAAGTTCTCGATCGAGCGCTCGAGCTCGCGCGAGAGTCGCTCGGCCGCCTTCTCGCGCGAGCCCTTGATCTGCGCGTCGAAGCCGCGCTCGGCCTCCTCCGAGAGGCGCGAGGAGGCGCGCTCGAGGGCCCGCTCGAGCTGCGCGAGCTGCCGCCGCTCGGCCTCGGCGATCCCGGCGGCGAGACGGGCGCGTGCGTCCGCCTCCTCCCGCTCGATCTGCTCCCGCACGCTCCGCTCGCGGTCGCGGAGGCGCTCGCCCACCTCGTGGAGCGCGCGCCGGCGCTCGGCGGCGTGGGTCTCGATCTCGGCCCGCCCCTCCTCCGCGAACTGGGTGATCAGGCGCTGGAAGTCCGCGCGGAGCTGGGCGAGCGCCCGGCGCTGCTCCTCGCTCGCACCGGCCAGCCGCTCCGCGTCCGCGCGCAGGCGGGCGTCGTACTCCGCGAGCGCGTCCTTCTGGCGCTGGCCGAGCTGGGCGAGCTGCTGCTCGAGCTCCCGCTGCCCGCGGTCGAGGTCGGCGGCCCACGCGCGCAGGCGGCTCTCGAGCCGCTCCTGGACGCTCGCGACGGTGCCGGCGAGCTCGACGCGCGCGCTCTCGGCCTGGCGGGCGACTGTGTCGCGCCGCTCCTCGGCGAGCCGGCGCTCCTGCTCGCCGAGGACGTAGCTCGCGTCCGCGCGCTCGCGCGCGAGCAGCCGCTCGAGCTCCGCCCTGCGTGCCTCGGCGTGCTCGTCGAGGAACGCGTCGAGGCGCGCGCGGGCTCTCTCGCCGACGCGCTCGAGGTCGCGGACCCGCCGCACCCCCCGGGCGAGCGTCCAGAGGCAGGCCTGCGCGACGGCGGCGATCAGGAGACCTCCCGCGGTGACGAGCAGGAGCTCCTCCTCGGCCGAGCCCTCGCCGATCTCGATTCCGGCGACGACGGCGGCGGCGAGCGCGAGCGTCGCGAGCACGACGACGCTCGCGAGGAGCAGGCGCTCCGGGACGCGGGCGAAGGAGATCGCCGCGAGGGACGCGGCCACGACGGCGAGGCCGAGGGCGAACGCGAGCTCGAGGGCGACCGTCATCCCGGAATGGTAGTGCCGGGCCCCGCCGGGGCGGTCGTCCTCGCGCGCTCGAGCGCGCGGAAGCGGTCGAGCGCCCGCTCGGCGACGCGCCCGGCGAGGACGTCCGAGCTCGTCCCGGCGCCGTTCGCGTTCCAGGTCATGACGGCCGCGACGTAGGAGCCGCCGCGCCAGTAGACGACACCCGCGTCGTGGCGCGCGCGGCTGATCCAGCCGGCCTTGTGCAGGACGGCGGTGCGGTGCGCCGGGAGGAGCCGGTCGAGCTTGCCGTGGTCGTCGACGCGGGCGAGCAGCCAGAGGAGGTACCGCGCGTCGCGGCGGCCGAAGCTCCCGGCGATGCGGGGCAGCGGCCCCCGCCCGCGCGCCGCCTGGTTGACGGCCCGGTGGAGGCGCGCGAGGTCGTACGCGGTCGTGTACTTGCCGACGCCGATCGCCGGCTGCTCGTTCACGCGAACGGGGATCCGGCGCGGCCCGGCCGTGAGCACCTCGTAGCCGCCGTACATGAGCGAGTCCTGCATCCCGAGCGAGCGCATGAGGGTGTTCACGTGCGCCGCGCCGCCGCTCGTCGAGCCCCCGAGCCGGACGAGGAGCTCGTTCGCCGCCCGGTTGTCCGAGACGACGAGCATCTGACGGAGCAGGCCGGCGAGCGTGGAGCCGGGCCGCGGCCGGGCCGTCTCGCGCCGGAGGACCTCGACCGCGATCGCCGCCTTGAGCGTCGAGCCGGCGAGGAAGCGGGCGCCGGCGTTCCAGGCCGCGCCGCGCGCGCTCTGCAGCCCCTGGACGTAGACGGCGGCGGTGCCGCCGTAGCCGCGTGCGAGCCGCCGTAGGCGTCGTGCGAGGGTCGCGTCCTCGCGCGAGCGTCGCGTCGCCTCCGGGCGACCCGCCGCAGGCAGGCCGAAGACGGGCCCGACGGCGGTCGAGGAGCGGCCGCCGCGCCCGTTCAAAGCGACGACGCGGATGCGGACGTCCCTGGGCGGGAGCGCGAGGGTGAAGGCGAAGGGCGCCGGGCCGGCGACGTCCCGCCGCCGGAGCACGTCGCCGTCCACGAGCACGCGTACCTCCGTCGTCCCGGCGAAGACACGGCCCTGGACAAGGCCGAAGGAGACCTCCCGGGGCGCGGGCGTGACGATCGCCGGCGGGCGGGGTTCGGCTCCGGCCGGGAGCGCGGGGGCCTCGGCATACAACGGGACGGGGATCACGTCGCTCGCATGATGACGAGCGCGGCCGCGAGCGCCACCGTCGCGCCGGCGAGAGAGCGCAGGGCCGCCTCCTTCCCGCGGAGGAGCAGCTCCTCGGTCACCGGCTCCGAGGTGCCGTCCCGGCGCTCGAGGCGCCCCTCGATCCGGGTGACGCGGCGGCGGAGGTCGCGGGCCGGCGTGGAGAGGAGGCGCTGAGCCCGGCTGAGGAGGAGCGCGTAGCCGGCGCCCGCGGCGGCGACCGCGTCCAGGGTCTCCGCGACCGCGAAGTACGCGGTCAGGAGCGGGAAGGCGCCCCACGCGAGGGCGAACCAGAGGTTTCCGTGGAAGCGCCCGCCGAAGAGCTCGAGGTTGTAGGCGACGACGATGAAGCCGCCGAGGAGCACGAAGACCGCGATCCAGCCGTTCACGGTGACCGCGCCGGCGACGCCGATGGCGACCGCGCCGGCGATGGAGACCCCGGCGAGCGCGGCGAGGACGGCGTGCGGGATGCGCGTGGCGAGCGGCCGTCCGTTCAGCTCGTCGAGCGCGTGCGCGCCGAGGCCGACCGCGAGGAAGAACGCGGCCAGGGTCGCGAGGAAGCGGTCCCACGCGAAGGCGGGCGTGAGCGCGGCCCCGATCGCGACGTAGCTCAGGTGCCACGCCGTGTACGGCGCGTGCAGGAGCGTGACGTAGTCCCGCCACCCGCCGGGCGCCAGGGCGTAGAAGGCGGGCCGGCCGGACTCAGTCGCCACGCCGGCCCCAGAGGACGACGCCGCCGCCCAGGGAGAGGAGACGGCCGCGGACGTCCGCGATGCCCGCCTCGTGCCAGGCCCGGCGGAGGCGGTCCGGCGGCCAGCGTGTCCAGAAGCCGCGGATGCTCGGGCCGAGGAACGAGCCGACGTCCCCCCAGCCACGCGACGCCGCGCGCCCGGCCAGCGGCAGGCCTGCGCGGACGTACGCCTCCCAGGCGGCGCGGGCGAGCGCCCCCCGCGGCACGCCGAACTCGAGCATCGCGATGCGGCCGCCGGGGCGCACGACCCGCGCCAGCTCGCGCAGCGTCGCGGCCGGGTCGTCGACGTAGCGAAGGAGGTAGGTGAACGAGAGCCCGTCGAAGGACGCGTCGGCGAACGGGAGCGCCTCGGCGTGCGCCTCGCGGAGCTCGACCAGCCCGCCGAGACGGGCGGCTTCCACGCGCCGCCGTCCCTCCGCGAGCATCGCCTCGCTCTGGTCGACGCCGACGACGCGGCAGCCGTAGCGGCGGGCGAGCGCGATCGCGACCGCGGCGGTCCCGGTGGCGACGTCGAGCACGACGTCGTCGGGACGCGCCTCGACGCGCGAGACGAGGAACTCGCGCCAGCGCGGGTCCTGCCCGAAGCTGAGGAGGCGCGCGTAGCGGTCGTACGTCTCCGCGAGCGGGGCGAAGAGCTCCCGCGCGGCGCGGTTTCGCTCCGGGGACGCGGCGGCCACGGGGCTATTGTTGCCGCACGTGAGCCTCGAGGAGGAGCTGAGCGCGGCCGGCGAGGCGGCGCGGTCGCACGCCGGCGAGGGGGAGGAGGTCGTCGCCGTCATCCCGGCGGAGCCGGGCAGCGGCGCACGCGTCTACCTCTGCGCCTACGAGCGGGACGGGGAGCGGAGTTGGCTCGCGCTCGACGCGGCCCGGCGGCCGGTCGGCGATCGAGCCCTCGTCCGGGACGCCGTCGCGATCGCGGCGATGTGCGAGCTGGCCGAGGAGAGCGCCGGCGGGGGCGAGGTCGGCGAGCTCCGCGCGCGCCTCGTGGAGCTCCGCCTCGCGGAGAACCCGGAGGGGATCGAGGAGGCCGAGATCGCCGCCGCCGAGCTCCAGCGAGCCATCCAGCCTCCGCCCCGCGTGGCGAGCGTCCCCTATCTCGACGCGCTCGGCCTCGCCGCCGCGCGCCTGGAGCAGGCGCTCGGCGAGGTCGGGGGCTCCCCCTTCGCCGAGGCGATGAAGACGGGGATCGCGGCGGCCGACGAGCTCTCCGAGGAGGTCGAGAGCCGCTACCGGGCGCGGCTCGGCTGAGGGGACGAGGCGGGAACCTTCTTGCCCCGACGCCGGTCGAACGACCCATGAAACCTGTCCTGCTCGGCCTGGCCGCCGCGCTCCTCGTCTCGGGCTGCGGGAGCGAGCCGACGACGGGCGGCGAGCCCGCGGCCCGCGAGGACGTCGAGCTCCGCCTCCGGCAGATCTACGACATGAGCGAGGGTGCCTACGTCGAGGGGTCGAACTCCTTCGTGCGGGTCGAGGGGGCGGACGGAGACGAGGTCGCGGAGACCAGGCTCGACGAGGGCTCGAGGCTCGAAGAGCTGAAAGTGCTGTCGACGGCCACGCTTCGCCTCGCTCCCGGCTCCTACCGCCTCGTCAGCTTCCAGCGCCCCTGCGCGGGCGACTGTGGGGCGCTGGATCCCCCGACCGACGAGTGCTCGGCCGACCTCCGCCTCGACGCCGGACGTCCGGTCGAGGCGACGATCACCGTGCTCCCCGGGCAGGGCTGCACGATCGAGCTCCGCTGACGCGCGGTCAGCCCACCGAGCGCTCGACGACGCCGTCCCGGCCGACGCGGACGTCGATGACGACCCAGCCGACGGCGGGCTCCCTCCAGCGGCAGCGGTAGTCCCAGTAGTCGAGCCAGAGACGGTCGCAGCGATAGGTCTCCGGCTGTCCCCGGCCGCGCTCGGCGAGGGCGAGCTCCGTCTCGTGGGCGCCGAGGTCGGGCCCCGACACCGCCTCGACGACGCCGAAGACGAGCGCGCCGCCGAGCGCGACGGCCGCCGTCAGGACGACGAGGCGGAGCGACCCCGGCATCGTCCGCCAAGCCTAGACCGTCGGTGCCCCGAGTCGGTCGGGACCGAGGTGCGAGTCGAGCGTCCTAGAGCGCCCCGCCCGCCGCGGGCGGGGCGGAGGGGTCCGCGCCGGCGTCGCCGACCTGGACCCGCGCCAGGTACTCCTCCGCGAGGAGGAGGTTCGACTCGCTCGCGCGGCTCACGATCGCCAGGAGGTCCGACATGCTCGAGACCTCCTCGCGCTGCTCCTTCAGGAACCAGTCCATGAACTGGGCCCCGACGAGGTCGCCCTCCTCCCGCGCGAGGACGGCGAGGCCGCTGATCTGCTCCGTGACCGTCCGCTCCTGCTCGAGCGCGAGCGCGACCGGCGAGACGGCGTCCGCGAACTCCGTCCGCGGGCCCTCGACGGGCGGGATCCGCACCGGCTCGTCGGCGTCGAGGAGGTACTGCACGAGCATCATCGCGTGGTTCCGCTCCTCGACCGCCTGCCGGTAGAAGTGCGCCGCGAGCTGGGGAAGCGTGTCGGTGTCGTAGTGCACGGCGATGGCGACGTACTGCTGCGAGGCCGCGAACTCGTTCGCGATCTGCTCGTTCACCGCCTCGGCGAAGCGTCCGGTCGCCATCGGCGCATACATTACGGGAGAGCGGACGAAAGGAAATCGGATGGAAGGTGGATTCGGCTTCCCCTTCGGGGGAGATCCGGAGGAGCTCATGCGGGGGCTTCGCGAGTTCGCGGAGCGCCAGACCGAGGCGGTGCAGGAATCCCAGCGCGAGCAGTTCGCGACGCTCACGCTCAACACCGCGGTCGAGCTGACCGGGGCGGCGCTCAAGCGGCTCCAGGTCGCCGGGACGCCGGACGAGCAGGCGATCGCCCTGCGCGACGCGATGCGGGTGCTCTTCCCCGAGGCGGTCGCGCTGGTCTCGGCCGCCCGCCAGGGCTTCATGCGCGAGACCTAGCCGGCCGTGCCGCTGCCCGACCCCGGCGCGCTGGCGCTCTTCGCGGTCGCGGCCGTCGCGCTGCTCGTCGTCCCGGGGCCGGCCGTCCTCTACATCGTCGCGAGGTCGATCGAGCACGGCCGCGGCGCCGGGCTCGTCTCCATGCTCGGCGTCCAGGTCGGCGGGCTCGTGCACGTCGCCGCCGCGGCGCTCGGCCTTTCGGCGCTCCTGCTCCAGTCGGCCGTCGCCTTCAACGTCGTCAAGTACGCGGGCGCCGCCTACCTCGTCTTCCTCGGGCTGAGGAAGCTGCTCGCGCGCGAGCGCTTCGAGACGACGGGCGAGCGACCGCCGCGCCGGCTCGACCGTCTCTTCGCGCAGGGAATCGTCGTGAACGTGCTCAACCCGAAGACGGCGCTCTTCTTCTTCGCGTTCCTGCCCCAGTTCGTGGACGTGAGCAAGGGCTCCGTCGGGCTGCAGATCGCCGTGCTCGGCCTCCTCTTCATCCTCATCGCCGTCGTCAGCGACGGGCTCTACGCGCTCGCGGCGGGAACGGCCGCCGGGTGGCTCCGGGGAAGCCGTCTCTTCGTGCGCGCCGAGCGCTGGGTCTCCGGCACGGTGCTCGTGGCGCTCGGGCTCACGGCGGCGCTGTCGGGCCCGCAGCGGGAGTAACCCCTGTCTCACGTGGGGCACCCCGGCCCACCACCCGCTTCCGAGCGTACAGGCCTCCGGCGCGCGCGTGGCGCGCGCTTCGTGCCGGAAGCGTGACGACTGCCCGACCGCGCGCTCGGCATCGCGACGCCGCCGCGGCCGGGGGCTAGCCGATCTCGACCCGGCGGGCCAGGCGGTAGAACGTCTCCCGGAAGCCGCGGTGAGGCCAGAAGCGCGACGACTCGAGGTTCGGCACACGCCAGTCGGTGTGCACCGTCTCGTAGCCCGCCTCCCTCGCCCAGGCGAGCCCGTGGTCCGTGAGCGCGACGCCGACGCCCCGCCCGCGCGCCTCGGGCAGCGTGGCTGCGACGGCCAGGTAGACCGAGCCCGGCGGCGTCGCCAGGTCGGGCTCCTCCGGGTAGAGGAGCAGGTGGCCGACGACGGCGCCTTCGAGCTCGGCGACGAAGTAGGCGCTCGCCGGGTCGGCGACGGCGTCCTCCCAGCCGCCCAGGAGCTCGTCGGGCGGCGGTGCGTCGAGGCCGGTCAGCGCGGGCGCCTGCCGCTGGTGCTCCCAGATGACGGTGGCGAGGGACGGGGTCGAGCGCAGGTCGGCGATCTCCCCTCGCCGGACGACCAGGCCGGCGGGCAGCGGGCGGGGCTCGGCGCCGCTCTCGCGCAGCGCGTGCGCCTGCATGTGGCCGAAGCCGAGGCGGAGCCACGGGTCGACGAGCTCGCCGAGGGCCGGCACGAGGGCGAGGTGGAGCCTCGCCCCCGCCGCGACCCAGTCGCCCGCAGCCACGGCGTAGAGGTCGCGGACGACCTCGGGGTCGCGTGACGCGTGGCCCGCGTGCCCGACCCGGGCGTGGCGGCCCCAGGCGTCGCTCTCCCGGATGCTGCCGAGGAGGTACCCGACGACCTCGCCGCCCGCGAGCGCGACCGCGCCGCCGGCCTCCTGGGCGCGCCACGCGCGCTCCACCTCGGCCCGCGCGTCCCCGAGCCCGGCGAGGAGGGGCTCCGCCTCGCGCTGGCGCGTGTGGCGATCCGCCAGGAGCTCCGCCGCCGGGGCGACGTCTGCGTCCCGGAACGGGCGGACGTCGACGCGCACGCTTCGAGGCTAGGCGTCGGCGGCTTCGCCGGCTGCCCGCGTCTTGATCTCGTCGACGACCGCCGGGTCGGCGAGGGTCGTCGTGTCCCCCAGCGTCCGCTTCTCGGAGACGTCCTTGAGGAGACGGCGCATGATCTTGCCCGAGCGCGTCTTCGGCAGCTCCGGCGTGAAGACGACGTTCGCGGGGCGGGCGATCTTCCCGATCTTCTCCGCCACGTGGTCGCGCAGCTCCGCCATCGTCTCAGGGGTGCCCTCGCGGCCACCCTTGAGGCTCACGAAGGCGACGATGGCCTGGCCGGTCGCCTCGTCCCTGCGCCCGCAGACCGCCGCCTCCGCGACGAGGGGATGGTCGACGAGCGCGCTCTCGACCTCGATGGTCGAGATGCGGTGGCCGGAGACGTTCATGACGTCGTCCACGCGGCCGAGCAGCCAGAAGTCGCCCTCCTCGTCAACCCGGGCCCCGTCCCCGGCGAAGTACACGCCCGGGAAGCGGCTCCAGTACGTCTCCACGAAGCGCTCGTGGTCCTTGTGGATCCCGCGCAGCATGGCCGGCCAGGGGCGCCGGAGGACGAGGTAGCCGCCCCCGCCCGGCCCGACGACCTCGCCCCGGTCGTTGACGACGGCGGCGTCGACGCCGGGGAACGGCTTCGTCGCGGAGCCGGGCTTCGTCGTCGTCGTCCCCGGCAGCGGCGTGATGAGGATCATCCCCGTCTCGGTCTGCCACCAGGTGTCCACGACCGGCGTGCGGTCGCCGCCGATGTGCTCGCGGTACCAGACCCAGGCCTCGGGGTTGATCGGCTCGCCGACCGAGCCGAGCAGCCGGAGGGAGGAGAGGTCGTGTTTCTGCGCGTGCTCGGGCCCCCACTTCATGTGCGCGCGGATGGCCGTGGGCGCCGTGTAGAGGATGTCGACGCCGTAGCGCTCGACGATCGCCCACCAGCGGTCGCGGCCCGGGTAGTCCGGCACGCCCTCGTAGAGGACGCCCGTCGTCCCGTTGCAGAGCGGGCCGTAGACGATGTAGCTGTGGCCGGTGACCCAGCCCACGTCGGCGGCGCACCAGTAGACCGAGTCGGGCTTCACGTCGAAGATGTAGTGGTGCGTCGTGGCGACGCCGACGAGGTAGCCGCCCGTCGTGTGAACGATCCCCTTGGGCTTCGCCGTCGTCCCGCTCGTGTAGAGGAGGTAGAGGAGGTCCTCCGACTCCATCGGCTCGCACGGGCACGAGGCCGGGTCGTCGCTCTGCCGCTCGACGAGCTCGTGCGCCCACACGTCGCGGCCGTCCTTCATCTCGACGTCGGAGCCGACCCGGCGCCACACGACCGACGTCCTGACGCCGGGCGAGGCCGCGAGGGCGTCGTCGGCGTTTCGCTTGAGCGGCACCTCGGCGCCCTTGCGCCAGCCGGCGTCCTGCGTGATCAGGACCTCGCACTCCATGTCGTTCAGCCGGTCGGCGAGGGCGTCGGCGCTGAAGCCGCCGAAGACGACCGTGTGCGGCGCGCCGAGGCGCGCGCACGCGAGCATCGCCACGGGCAGCTCCGGGATCATCCCCATGTAGATCCCGACCGGCGTGCCCTTGCCGACGCCGAGCTCCTTGAGGGCGCTCGCGAAGCGCACGACCTCGCGCTGGAGGTCGGCGAAGGTGATGGTGCGCCGCTCGTCCTCGGGCTCGCCCTCCCAGTGGAAGGCGACCTTGTCGCCGCGCCCGGCCTCGACGTGGCGGTCGACGCAGTTGAAGCAGACGTTGAGCTTCCCGCCGAGGTACCACTTCGCGTACGGGAGGTCCCACTCGTAGAGCTGCGTGAAGGGCTCGAACCAGGTCACCCGCTCCCGGGCCTCTGTCTCCCACAGCTCCTCGAAGTCGCGCTCGTAGATCTCGGGACCGGCGTTCGCCCGGCCGGCGAAGTCCTCCGGCGGCGGGTACCGCCGCTCCTCGAGCAGGAGTGCGTCGATCGCATGGCCCCCGTCGGTCACAGGTCTCCCTTCGGCGTGTGCGGTCGGCGAAGGATAGTCGGCGAGGGCGGGCTCAGACGTCGAAGAGCGGCCAGAAGAGCACCGCGGCGAGTCCGCCCACGACGAGGCCGATCGCCGCCGACTTGAGGGCCGGATCGTGCACCCGGCGGACGGAGAACGAGCCCCCGGCGATCGCCGCGACGACGACGACGACCGGCCCCGCCGGGTTCACCTCGAAGGCGAGGACGGCGGCGGCGACCGCCGCCGCCGCGAAGAGCGCCGCCACGAGGACGCCGAGGAGGACGTGCGAGACCGAGATCGGCTGGCGCGGCGTCCCGGGCTGGGTCGGCTCCTCCACGCCGGCATTCTGCGGGCAGGTCGAAGGCCGCGCAAGGACTACAATCCGGCGCGCCTTGGCCGTGTTCGACCGCGCGATCGCCCGGATGCTTCCGGCCGTGCCGAAGCCAGTCGTCAAGCGCCTGTCGAGCCGGTACATCGCGGGCACGGAGCTCGCCGACGCGTGCGCCGTCGTCGCGCGCCTGAACGAGGAGCGGAAGAAGGCGACGCTCGACGTCCTCGGGGAGGAGGTGAGAAGGCGCGAGGAGGCCATCGCCATCCTCGCCGAGTACGAGCGCGCGATGGCCGCGATCGAGGAGGACGGGCTCGATGCCAACGTCAGCGTGAAGCTGACCGCGCTCGGGCTCAAGGTCGATCCCGACCTCTGCGGCGAGAGCATGCGGACGCTCGTCCGGACGGCGGCCGCGAACGGCCGCTTCGTCCGCATCGACATGGAGGACTCGAGCACGACCGCCGCGACGCTCGCTCTCTACCGCGAGCTGCGCGCGGAGGGCCACGCGAACGTCGGCATCGTCCTCCAGGCGATGCTCAGGCGCACCCTGGACGACGTCGAGGAGCTCCTCCCGCTCCGGCCCAACGTGCGCGTCTGCAAGGGCATCTACGCCGAGCCGGCCGAGATCGCCTACCAGGGGTACGAGACGGTGCGCTTCGCGTTCGTCGAGGCGATGGCGGCGCTCTGGGACGGCGGGGCGAAGGTCGCCGTCGCGACGCACGACGAGTGGCTCGTCGCCGAGGCGCTCCGCCTCGTCGAGGAGCGCGGGCTGGGCCGCGAGCGCTACGAGTTCCAGACGCTCCTCGGCGTCGGCGAGCCGCTCGCCGACGAGCTCGTCCGCGAGGGGCACACGCTGCGCGTGTACGTGCCCTACGGGCGGCAGTGGTACGAGTACTCGCTCCGCCGCCTCCAGGAGAACCCGAAGATGGCCGGGTACGTCGCGGCCGACGTGCTGCGCCGCCTGCGGCCGTGACCCCGATCTCCTGGCGCTTCGTCACGATCGCGGGGCTCTTCGTGACGGCGCTCGTCGTCTCGAACATCGTCGCCGTCAAGCTGGCCGAGGTCGGCGGCCGTGTCTTCGACGCCGGGAACGTGCTCTTCCCGCTCGCCTACCTCCTCGGCGACGTGCTCACCGAGGTGTACGGCTTCCGGGCCGCACGGCGCGTGATCCTGCTCGGCTTCGCCTGCAACGTCCTCGCCGTCGGCGCCATCCAGCTCGCGCTCCGCCTGCCCCCGGCCGACTTCTGGGCGGAGAACGAGGCGGCCTACGAGGCGATCCTGGGCACGACCTGGCGCATCTTCGTCGCCTCCCTCTGCGCCTACCTCGTCGGCGAGCTGACGAACTCCTTCGTCCTCTCGCGGATGAAGGTGGCGACGCGCGGCCGCTTCCTCTGGAGCCGGACGATCGGCTCGTCGGTCGTCGGGCAGGGGCTCGACAGCGCGCTCTTCGTGACCATCGCCTTCGCCGGCACGGGAGCCGACCTCCTGGACACGATCCTGACGACCTGGGCGATCAAGGTCGCCTGGGAGGCGCTCGCGACCCCGATCACGTACCTCGTCGCGAACGGGCTCAAGCGCAGCGAGGGGGTCGACGTCTACGACGTCGCCGGCCCGGCCCGGGCGCGGGCGTGAGGGCGTTCGTCACGGGCGCGACCGGCTTCGTGGGCGGGCGGCTCGTCGGGCGCCTGCTCGAGCGCGGGGACGACGTGCGGGCGCTCGTGCGCTCGCCGGGGAGGGCGGGGCGGCTCCGCGAGCCGGGCTGCGAGCTTATCCCGGGTGACCTCTCGTCGCGGGCGCACCTCACGGCCGCCATGCGGGGCTGCGACGCCGCGTTCCACCTGGCCGCGATCTACCGAAACGGCGTGCCGACCTCGCGGCGAGACGAGCTCATGGCGGTCAACGTCGAAGGGACGGAGAACGTCCTCGACGCGGCCGTCGACGCGGGGGTCGGCCGGGTCGTGCACGTCTCCTCGATCGTCGCCTTCGGGAACACGCGCGGGCGGGTCGTCGACGAGACGTACGAGCCGCCCGACGGCCCATACGTCTCCCTCTACCACGAGTCGAAGGCCTTCGCGCACCGGGCCGCCCGGGAGCGGGCCGGGCGGGGGGCGCCCGTCGTCGTCGTGCAGCCCGGCGCCGTCTACGGCCGCGGCGACCACACGGCGGCCGGGACGCTCCTCGAGCGGGCCGCCCGGGGGAAGCTCGTCCTCCTCCCGTTCGGCTCGGTCGGGGTCAACTGGACGTACGTCGACGATGCAGCCGCGGGCATCCTGCTCGCGCACGACCGCGGCCGCCTCGGGGAGGCGTACGTCCTCGGGGGCGAGATCGGGACCCTGCGCGGCGCGGTCGAGCAGGCGTTCGCGCTCGCCGGCCGCCGTCCGCGCGTCGTCGCGGTGCCCACGTGGGGGGTGCGGCTGGCGACGCCCTTCGGCCCGCTTCTCGGGCTGAGCGTCCGCGACTACGTCTCCGCCTCCGACGGCGTCACCTACTGGGCGCGGGACGACAAGGCGAGGCGGGAGCTCGGCTACGCGCCGCGCTCGCTGGCCGAGGGCCTCCGGGACGCGTTCGGGCCCGCCCGCTAGGCGAGTCGGGGAGCGAGGCCCGTCGTGCGCGGCCTCGGCCCGCTTCTCGGTCCTGACGGCGACGAACGCGAGGCCGGGCCGGGACGATCAGGCGAGGATGGAGTAGCCGCCGTCGACGACGATCGTCTGGCCCCGGATCATGCCCGCCGCCGGCGAGGCGACGAAGCAGACGACCTCGGCGACGTCGCGCGGCTCGACGAGGCGCCCGGCGGGCGTCCGGCTCGTGTACCAGGCGACCATCTCCTCCCGGTTCGGGAAGAAGGCGAGCGCCCCGGTGTCGACGAGCCCGGCCGAGACCGCGTTCACGCGGATGTCCCGTTCCGCGAGCTCGACGGCGAGGTAGCGGACGAGCGACTCGAGCGCGGCCTTCGACGTCCCCACGAGGACGTAGTTCGCGAGCACCCGCTCCGAGCCGAGGCTCGTGATCGCCACGATCGAGCTGCCCGGCTGCATGCGCGGCGCCGCGTGGCGGGCGAGCGTCAGGAGCGCGCGGGCGTTCGCGTTCATCGTCCAGTCCCAGTGGCGCTCCTCGAGCTCGAGCGCCGGGCGGATGACCCCCGTGGCCGCGTTCGAGACGAGGACGTCGAGCGGCCCGGCCTCCTCGAGGAGGGCGACCGCCTTCTCCGGGACGCCGACGTTGCCGCGCAGGAGCTGCGCCTCGGCGCCCCGCTCCCGGATCTCGGCGGCCGTCTCCTCCGCGGCCGCGTCGTTGCGGAGGTAGCTGATCGCCACCTTGGCGGCGCCGAGCTCGGCGAACCGCAGCGCGATGCCCCTGCCGATGCCGCGCGAGCCGCCCGTCACGAGAACGGACTTGCCCTGGAAGACGGGCATCAGGCGTCGGGGCGCTGCGGCTCGAACGCGGGCGCGTGGCTCGGGAGCTGGTCCCAGCCCGGTCGCGTGGGCGGCTCGACCGGCCCCTCCTCGGCCTTCGAGCTGGCGAAGGCGAGGCGCTCGAGGAGCCCGATCTTCTCCTCGGCGTGCCGGCGAACGGGGTGCTCCTCGGGCAGGTCGGCGACGAGCGCCCGCACGCGCGCCCGGATCTGCATGGCGAAGTGAGGCGTCGCCGGCCCGACGAGCTCGTCGACGTCGTCGAGCGTCGGCTCGACCCGTGCCTCGGGCGCCTCCTCGTCCGGCCGCGGCCGGCGCTCGTGGGGCTCGTCCATCGGCGCGACTCTAGCGCCTGCCCCGCCGCGGCTGCGCACATCGCGGGTGGAGGCGCGGGTGCGGGCTAGCCTTCGCGCCCGTGCGGCACCGGCTCCCCCCCGACGTCCTGCTCCTGGCGACGGTCCTGTTCTGGAGCTTCAACTTCACGGTCGTGAAGTACGCGCTCACGCACGGCTGGGAGCCGCTGGCCTACTCGTCCGTGCGCTTCGCGCTCGGCGCGGTCCTCTTCTCCGCGTTCACGGTCGCGCGCGAGGGGACGCTGCGCGTCGGGCGGGCCGACCTCCGCCTCATGCTCGCGGCGGCCGTCCTCGGGATCTGGCTCAACCAGCTCTCGTTCACGTACGCCGTCCGCCTCACGACGGCCGCGACGGTCGCGCTCATCTTCGGGACGCTCCCGATCTTCGTCGCCCTCGTCGCCCAGGCCTTCGGGATCGAGCGGCTGCACCTGCGGCACTGGCTCGCCACGGCCGTCTCCTTCTCGGGCGTCGCGCTCGTGGCCCTCGGCTCGGCCGGCGGCCTCAGCGGCGACCTGGGCGGGATCCTCCTCGCCCTCGGCGCCTCGGTGACCTGGGCCGCCTTCTCGGTTGCGATGGCGCCGCTCATGCAGCGTTACTCGCCCTATCGGATCAGCGCCTTCATGCTGCTCGTCGGCTCGGTCCCGCTCGTCCTCTCGGCCGTCGACCAGCTCGCGTCGCAGGACTGGGCCGCGCTCGGCGGGCTCGCCTGGGGCGCCCTCTTCTACAGCTTCTCCATCTCGCTCGTCCTCACGAACATCACGTGGTTCACGGCCATCGACCGCGTCGGCGCCGCGCGGGCCTCGCTCTACGCGAACCTCCAGCCGTTCCTGGGCGCGTTCTTCGCGCTCGTCGTCCTCTCCGAGGAGATGGGCTGGCTCCAGGGCGCCGGCGGCCTCGTCATCGGCGCGGGCATCCTCCTGGCCCGCCAGGCCAGGGCTCCGGCGCCCTCGATCGACTAGCCCTAGAATTCGAGGCGTGAGCCACGACTTCATGCCGCTCGTCGGCTGGGACCACGTCGAGCTCTGGGTCGGCAACGCGAAGCAGTCCGCGTACTTCTACGAGCACGCGTTCGGCTTCCAGCCGGTGGCGTACGCCGGCCCCGAGACGGGCGTCCGCGACCGCGCCTCGTACGTCCTCGAGCAAGGGGAGATCCGTCTCGTCGTCACGAGCGCGCTCCGCCCCGACCACGAGGTCGCGCGGTACGCGCACGCCCACGGCGACGGCGTCAAGGACGCGGCGTTCCAGGTCACGGACGCGACGGACGCCTACCGGCAGGCGCTCCAGCGCGGGGCGCGTGGCGTGGACGAGCCTCGCTGGGTCGAGGACGAGCACGGGCGCGTCGAGCTCGCGTCGATCGCGACGTACGGGGAGACGCTGCACTCGTTCGTGAACCGCGAGGGGTACGAGGGCGCCTACCTGCCGGGCTACCGCGCGCTCGAGCCCGGAAACGGGCAGGCGCAGCTCGGGATCGGGCTGAAGCACGTGGACCACATCGTCGGCAACGTCGAGCTCGGGCGCATGGAGCACTGGGTCGAGTTCTACGAGCGCTGCCTCGGGTTCACCGAGCTGATCCACTTCTCCGACGAGGCGATCACGACCGAGTACTCGGCGCTCATGAGCAAGGTCATGACCGGCGGCGGCGGGCGCTTCAAGCTCCCCATCAACGAGCCGGCCGAGGGGAAGCGCAAGAGTCAGATCGAGGAGTACCTCGAGTACTACGGCGGCCCCGGCGTGCAGCACATCGCCCTCGCGACGGACGACATCGTCGCCACCGTGGACGCGCTCCGCGAGCGCGGCGTCCGCTTCCTCGACACGCCGGCGGCGTACTACGAGGACGCCGGCGAGCGCGTCGGCGAGATCGGCGAGGACTGGACGGACCTCCGCCGCCTCAAGATCCTCGCCGACCGGGACGACGAGGGCTACCTCCTCCAGATCTTCACGAAGACCGTCCAGGACCGGCCGACCCTCTTCTTCGAGGTGATCGAGCGCCACGGCGCCGTCGGCTTCGGCGAGGGCAACTTCAAGGCGCTCTTCGAGGCGATCGAGCGCGAGCAGGCGCTGCGCGGGAATCTCTAGACGGGCGCGACCTCGACTCTTCTCGAAATGCGGCTACACTGCGGGAGCGCGAGCGAGTACCGGGGGCGTCCACAGCACTTCCCTTACCCGTTCGAGTACGTGGGAAGGGAGGTGTTCACATGGCAACCGGAACCGTGAAGTGGTTCAACGACGCGAAGGGCTACGGCTTCATCGCGCCGGACGAGGGGTCGAAGGACCTCTTCGTCCACTTCTCCAACATCGCCGGCGACGGCTTCAAGTCGCTCGTCGAGGGTGCACGGGTCGAGTACGAGGCCCGCGAGGGCACCAAGGGCCCCGAGGCGACGAACGTCATCCCCATCGAGGGCTGAGCGCTGCGCCTCTGCACGTTCGAGGCGGGGGGGCGCCGAGCTCCAGGGCGAGTCGAGGGGGATCGGGTCGTCGAGCTCGACGCCCCCTCGCTCGCCGCCTGGCTCGAGTCCGGCGGCGGCGACGTCGCCGAGCACGCGCTCGCGGACGTGCGCCTGGTCGCGCCGATCCCGCACCCGCCATCGGTCCGGGACTTCTACGCGTTCGAGCGGCACGTCCGCTCCGCGCGCGCGGAGCGCGGCCTCGAGATGGCGCCCGAGTGGTACAGGATCCCCGTCTTCTACTTCTCGAACCCGGCGGCCGTCCACGGGCCGGACGAGGAGGTCCTCTTCCCGCCCGAGAGCTCGGCCTGGGACTACGAGCTCGAGGCGGCCGCGGTCGTGGGAGCCGAGGGCCGCATCGCGGGGTTCACGGTCATGAACGACTGGTCGGCCAGGGACCTGCAGAAGATGGAGATGGCGGTCGGGCTCGGCCCGGCCAAGGGCAAGGACTTCGCCACGAGCCTGGGGCCGGTGCTCGTGACGACGGACGAGCTCGGCGACCTTCGGCTCGAGATGGCCGCGCGCGTCAACGGCGAGCAGCGCTCCCTCGGCAGCCTCGGCGACCTCCACTGGCCCTGGGAGGAGCTGGCGCGCCACGCCGCCCGCAACACGCGGCTCATGCCGGGCGACGTGCTCGGCTCCGGCACGGTCGGCACCGGGTGCATCCTCGAGCACGGGGACGGCCGCTGGCTGCGCCCCGGAGACGTCGTCGAGCTCGAGATCGAGCGGATCGGCGTGCTGCGGAACACGGTCGCCGCAGGGCCGCAGGCGTAACCCGCCTCGAAGTCGGCGCAGGATCGGCACAGTCCGCGCGCCAGGGGCGCGCTTCTCGTCGGTACGCTCGGAAGCGGGTGGTGGGCCGGGGTGCCCAAGAGGAAAGGGGCGTCCGCGTCGCAGGCCGCCCGCCGGCGGGGCGGCGGATATCCTGCCGGCATGCCCACGTACCAGCGGCTCGGCCGCCTTCCCCGCAAGCGCCACGTCCAGTTCCGCGAGAACGGCACGCTCCTGACCGAGGAGGTCATGGGGCTCGAGGGCTTCTCGGGGAACGAGTCGATCCTCTACCACCTCCACTCGCCGTGCCGGGTGCAGGAGGTGGCCGACTTCGAGCCGATCGAGCGCGAGGAGTGGGTTCCCGAGGGCCACGCCCACCGGCACTTCCGCACCCACGACGTCCCGGGCGGCGGCGACCCGATCGGCGGCCGCCGGCTCCTCATGTGGAACGACGACGTGGAGATCGCGCTCGCGCGCCCGACCGAGGCGATGGACTTCTTCTACCGCAACGGCGAGGGCGACGAGGTCGTGTTCGTCCACGAGGGCCGCGGCACGCTCGAGACGATCTTCGGCGACCTCCCTTACCGCGAGGGCGACTACGTCGTCGTCCCGCGCGGCACGAGCTACCGTTTCGCGCCCGAGGGGGAGCAGCGCCACCTCGTCTTCACCTCGCCGGGGCTGATCGAGATCCCGCGCCGCTACCGCAACGAGTACGGGCAGCTCCTCGAGCATGCCCCCTACTACCACCGCGACCTGCACCCGCCCGTCGAGCTGAAGACGCACGCCGAACGGGGCGAGCACGTCGTCAAGCTGCGGATCAAGGACGGCTACCAGACCTACGTGCTCGACTACCACCCGTTCGACGTCGTCGGCTGGGACGGCTACGTCTACCCGTGGACGTTCAACATCAACGACTTCGAGCCGATCACCGGCCGGATCCACATGCCGCCCCCGTCGCACCAGACCTTCCAGGGGCGGAACTTCGTCATCTGCTCCTTCTGCCCGCGCAAGCTCGACTTCGACCCGGACGCGATCCCGATCCCGTACCACCACTCGAACCTGAACAGCGAGGAGATGCTCTACTACGTCGACGGGAACTTCTCCTCGCGGAAGGGCATCGAGGTCGGCTCGGTGACCCTGCACCCGTCGGGCATCCCGCACGGGCCGCAGCCCGGCCTCGCGGAGAAGTCGATCGGCATGACCGAGACGCACGAGCTCGCCGTCATGTGCGACACGTTCCACCCTCTGCGGCTCACGACGCTCGCGCGGGAGCTCGACGACCCCGGCTACGCGTACTCCTGGTTCGAGGCCCCCGACGCGGCGAAGTCCGCGACGACCGCGGACGAGGACCCCGCGGGGGTGACCTCGCACTTTTGAGCGAGCGGACGCTCGTCGTCGACTTCGACGGCACGGTCACGACGACGGACCTCCTCGACACGATCGCGAGCCGCTTCGGCGACCCGGTCGTCTACCAGGAGGTCGACCACGGCCTCGACGAGGGCCGTCTGAGCCTACGCGAGGTGATCACGCGAGAGTTCCGGCCCGTGACGAGGCCGCTCGAGGAGGTCGTGCGCTGGGAGCTCGAGAACGTCGAGATCCGGCCGGGCTTCGCGGAGCTCGTCCGCCTCGCGCGTGAGCGCGGCTGGCGGCTGGCCATCGTCTCGAGCGGCTTCCACGAGCTGATCGAGCCGATCCTGGAGCGGGAGGGCCTCGAGGTCGAGGTCCACGCGAACCGGGTCGACCCGCGTCCCGACGGCTGGGTCGTCGACTGGCGCTACGGCGATTCCTGCGAGTCGTGTGGGGAGTCGTGCAAGCGCTCGCTCGTGCGGGGGCTCGCGGCAGGCGGCGAGATCGTCTACGTCGGGGACGGGTACTCGGACCGCTGCGCGGCCGAGCTCGCCGACGCGGTCTTCGCCACCCGGGGCCTCGCCCGCTACCTCGAGGAACGCGGCGTCGACTTCGTCCGCTTCGACGACTTCCACGAGGTCGCCGCCCACCTCGCCGACGGCGGATTCGCCCTGCGGGGGACCGGGTAGGGATCACCCGTGGACTGGAAGAGCATCGGACACGCGGCCACCGCCTCCGGGTGGCGCGGACGCGTCGCGGACGCGATCGAAGGACCGGCGCAGCAGTCGCGGGTGCCCGTGCGCGGCGACCAGGCCCGGGCCGTGCTCGGGCTCGTCTTCCTGGGCATCTCGGTCGCCTACCTCTTCCAGGTCGCTCGCAGGCTCGCGCGCGCATAGTCGTCGAGGTCCCGCAGCCCTTCGACTTCGAGCTCTCGACGGAGCGCTACCGCACGTTCGGCCCCGACCTGGCGAACCGCTGGCTCGACGGCGCCCTGCACCGAGTGCTCGCGGGCACTGCGGTGCGGCTCGAGCCCGCCCTCGGCGGCGTGTGGGTCGAGCCCGGCCACCCTGCGCTCGCGGAGCCGGTCCGCCGCTACCTGGGGGCGCTGTTCGACCTCGACGTGTTCGCCCGCTTCGCGGCCGCGGAGCCGGTCCTCGCGCGGCTCGCCGAGACGCTGCGCGGCTTCCGGCCGCCGCTCGTGCCCGACCCCTTCGAGAGCCTCGTCACGTCGATCACGGCGCAGCAGATCTCGCTGCGCGCCGCCTTCTCGATCAGGAACCGCTTCATCGAGGCGTTCGGCACGCCGCACGGCCCGGTGCACGCGTTTCCGACGCGGGAGCGCCTCGCCGCCGCCGCCCCGGAGGAGGTCGCGGCCGTCGGCCTCACCCGGCGCAAGGCCGCCTCCGTCGTCGCGCTCGCGCGCGCGGACGTCGACCTGGACGCGCTCGCCCTCCTCCCGGACGAGGAGGTGAAGGCGGCGCTCGTCGCGCTCCCCGGCATCGGCGAGTGGACGGCGGAGTGGTTCCTCGCCCGGCACCTCGGGCGCCCGGACGCCTGGCCCGCGGGGGATCTCGGGCTGCGCAAGGCCGTGCTCCACTTCTACGGCGAGGAGGACACCCGCGCGACCGGGGAGCGCTTTCCGGGCCACCGGAACCTGGCGGCGCACTACCTGCTCCTCGGGCTTAGAGTCCCCGGGTGATGGCCTACGAGGCGCAGGTCGAGGGCGTTCCGAGCGAGGAGGTGCTGCGCCGGCTCATCGAGGACGCGCGCGCGGCCGGCGCCGACCGCATCGAGATCGAGACGACGCACGAGGCGGGCGACGCCTGGATCAGGGCGGGGTTCACGGAGCTCGCGCGCGTGCTGGCCGCGCCCGTCGCGTCGCTCGAGGAGCACCTGGGTGCGCGCAAGGCGCCGTCCTTCGGCTCCATCCACGTCCAGACGGACGACGTCGACGCCGTCCTGCGGGCTGTGCGCCAGTTCGTCCCCAGGCTCCCCGGGGGCTCGCGGGGAAGCGTCGTGCTCACCCCGCGCGACGGCTGGACCTCCGCCTACGACGAGCTCTGCGACCGCGAGCCGGAGATGCTCCGGCGTCTGGGGCGCGAGATCTCCGACCGCATGGGCGCGCTCGTGCTCGCGCTCGGCCTCGAGGAGGGCCGCGTCGTCCGCTACGTCGCGCTCGACCGCGGCCGGGTCGTCGACGAGTACCTCTCGGTGCCTGAGCACTACGGGCCGCTGCCGTCCGGCGAGGTGATCGCCCTCGGCGCGAATCCGCGCCTGATGGGCCGGCTCACGGGCGCCGACCCGGACGCCGTGCGGGCCGTCGCGCGCACCGCGACGACGCCGGACGAGCTGGACGCCCCCGAGACGCTGCTGACGGAGCTCGGCCGCCTCTTCGGCGTCCCGCAGGCCGCCCACGGCTACTCGGACGCCCTCGGCCAGGCAGACGCCGTCGTCGTCTCGCGCGGCTGAGCGCGCCGCGCTCCCGCTTTCACACCTCGTCACACCCTCGGCACGTCTCGCGCACCACGGGCGCGGATTTCGACGGTACGCTCGGAAGCGGGTGGTGGGCCGGGGTGCCCCAGGCGGGAGCCGCGGAGCGCGGCCCAGGCGATACGGCGCCCTAGAAGCCGGCCGCGTAGCCGTCCTTGCGGGCGTCGGAGCCGCCGACGAGCGCGTCGCCCGCGACGAGGATCGCCTGCCCGCCGCCGAACGGCTCCCGCTCGCGGCTCGCCAGGGGGCTCAGCCCCAGCGCCTCGATCTCCCGGGCGCGCTCCCAGAGGCCCTCCTCCAGGAGGACGCCGGCCTCCTGCACGCGGAAGCGCGGACGGTCGAGCGCGGCCTGCGGGTCGAGGCCGTCGTCCACGAGCGCCGAGACGAGCTGCACGTGCCCCTGGGCCTGCATGAGGCCGCCCATGACGCCGAAGGGGCCGAGGAGGCCGCCGCCGCGCAGGAGCATCCCGGGGATGATCGTGTGGTAGGGCCGCCGTCCCGGCTCGGCGCGGCCCGAGAGGGCGAAGCCGGCTCCGCGGTTCTGCAGGACGATGCCGGTCCCGGGGACGACGACGCCCGACCCGAAGCCCCAGTAGAGGCTCTGGATGAACGAGACCGCCATGCGGTCGCCGTCGACCGCGCAGAGGTAGACGGTGCCGCCCGGCGGCTCGGTCGCCGGGGCGGAGGCGGCCTGCCGCCGCCGGGCGAGGAAGCCGGCGTCGAGCAGGTCTCGCACGTCCGCGCCGTCCCGCACCCGGGCGCGCGCGTCCTCGAGCGCGAGGCGGACGCACTCGACCTGCGCCGCGAGCGTCGGCTCCCCGAGAGCGAGGAGGCCGAGGCCCTCGAGCGCCGCGACGCCCTGCGTCGGCGGCGGCAGCTCGCACACGCGCGCACCTCGGTAGTCGAGGACGAGCGGCTCGACCCAGGCCGCGGCGTAGGACGCGAGATCCTCCTCCTCGAGCCAGGACGACCCCGTGATCCCGTGCGCGATCGCCCCGCGGTAGAGCGCGTCCGGCCCCTCCGCCGCGATCCGTCGCAACGTCGCCCCGAGCTCGGGCAGGCGGACGCGCCCGCCGGGGGCGGGAGGGGGTCCCAGCGCCGGCGGATCGCCCGACGCCGCCCAGGCCGCGGCCGTGACGGCGCCGACGGCGAAGCCCTCCTCGGCCGCGCGCACGGCGTCCTCGAGGAGCGTGTCGAGCCCGAGCCGGCCGAAGCGCTCCGCGAGGGCGGCCCAGCCGGCGATCGCACCCGGCACCGTGACGGAGCGAGGGCCCCGCTCCTCGACCGGCACGAGGGGGGCGGCGCGTCGCGGAGCCGGGCCGGCGGCGTCGAGCCCGTGCAGGCGGCCGCCGTCCCAGACGAGCGCGAACGCGTCGCCGCCGATCCCCGTCGACATCGGCTCGGTCACGCACAGGACCGCCGCCGCCGCGAGCGCCGCGTCGGCCGCGTTCCCGCCCCGCTCGAGCACGCGGAGGCCGGCGCGTGTCGCGAGCGGCTGGCTCGTCGCCACCATCCCCTCCGCGGCGACGGCCGGGGGGCGGGCGGGAGCGAGGCGGAAGGCCACGCCCGTAGGATCACAGCTCGCCGTCGACCCGTCCCGTAGCATCGGTCGTCGTGACCGGCCCGACAGTCGTCCTGCTCCACGCCATGCCGCTCGACGCGCGCATGTGGGCAGGGATCAAACCGGGGCTCGAGGAGGCCGGCTACCCGGTCGTCGCGCCCGATCTCCCGGGCTCCCGAGCGGGCGTCGGCCTCGACCGCTGGGCCGCTCTCGTGCTCGATCTCGTCGCGGGCCCGTTCGTCCCCGTCGGCAGCTCGATGGGCGGGTACCTCGCATTCGAGCTCTGGCGTGCCGCGCCGGAGCGGATTCCCGCGCTCGTCCTGGTCGGGACCCGGGCGACGGCGGACGCGCCCGAGCAGCGCGCGGCCCGCGATGCGAGCATCCGCACGGTCGAGGAGGCGGGGGCAGAGGGCCTCTGGGAGTCGCTCGCGCCCAACGTGCTCGCCCCGGACGCCGACCCCGCCGTCGTCGCGCGCGCGCGCGAGCTCGCCCGCGCTCAGGCTCCGGCCCACCTCGTGGCGACGCTGCGGACGCTGCGCGACCGACCCGACTCGACGCCGGCACTCCCGACGATCGACGTCCCCGTCCTCGTCGTCGTCGGCGAGGACGACGCCGTGACTCCCCCGGCGGAGGCCGAGGCCATGGTGGAGGCGATCGCGGGCGCCCGGCTCGTACGGGTGCCGGGGGCCGGGCACCTCGTACCGCTCGAGCGCCCCGATGCGGTGGGCGAGGCGCTCCGCGCCTTCCTCGCGGAGGCGGTGCGATGACGGGCGACGAGCTCGCAGCGCTGATCGAAAGCGGAGAGGTGGCGGTCGTCGACGTCCGCTCGCAGGCCGAGTACGAGGGCCGGGCCGGCTACCCGTGCGACCCGCGCCAGGGACACATCCCCGGGGCGGTCCACCTCCCCGTGGACGAGATCTACGCCGGCGGGAGCGAGGCGGCGGCCGTCCGGGCGCTCCTGGCCGAGCGCGGGATCGCGGGCGACCGGCGGGTCGTGACGTACTGCCACTCGGGCAACCGGTCCGAGCTCGCGGCGGCGCTCCTCCGCCAGGCCGGGGTGGACGCCGTCAACTACGCGGGCTCGTGGCACGAGTGGTCGCGGCGGTCCTAGCGCTCGCCGCGACCGAGAGGAACCGTCCGCAGAGCTCCCGGCCGAACGCGTTCCAGCCGGCGATCCGCTCCTCGGTCTCGACGAGGAGGCGGTTTGCGTCGAGCACGCCGTCGTCCTCGGGCGCGGAGCTCTCGAGCCAATCGACGACCGCCTCGCGGGTCACCTCGGCGTGGAACTGGATGCCCCAGGCCGACGTCCCGGCGCGGAAGGCCTGCAGGCACCGGTCGTTGCGCGCGAGCGGGACGGCCCCTGCGGGCAGCTCGAAGCGGTAGGTGTGCCACTGGAACGAGGAGAAGCGGCCGGGCAGGCCTGCGAAGAGCGGGTCGGAGGCCGCCTCGGGCACGAGGTCGACGTCGAACCAGCCGACCTCGGAGCTCGGCATCCGGCGGACGTGCGCGTGCAGGGCCTTGGCGAGGAGCTGGCCCCCGAGGCAGACGCCCAGGACGGGCGTCCGGGCGGCGACGAGTCCCCGGATGAGCTCGAGCTCGTCCCGCAGCCAGTGGTGGCGGTCCTCCTGGTCGACGTGCATCGCGCCGCCGAAGACGAGCACGGCGCCGTACTCGTCGAGCGGGGCGGGAGGCTCCTCGCTGAACGGCAGGAGCCACTCGTCGAGCCGGTGGCCCGCCTCGACGGCAGCCTCGGCGAAGACGCCGCTGCCGGCGTCGGGCTGGTGGACGATCGAGAGGGCCCGCATCGCGCTCACGATACGCGGTGGCGCACCCAGACGTTCGGCTCCCAGTACTCGCCCCGATCGGCTTCGCGATCGACCTCGAGCGGGGCCAGCCCGTGCGGGAAGACGTAGGTTCCGCTCTCCGGGAACGCGGTCTCGGTCCAGTCCTCCCACTCGCGCACGGTGCCGGTGATGAGGAGCGAGCGCGGCTCCGCGGCGAGGACGTCCGCCCCGAGGCGGACGTGCAGGCGGATCCACGGGTCGAAGGGGGCGCCGTCCGCGCGCGTCCAGGCCGCGTAGCGGTCGATCGGCGTGAGCGGGTAGCGCTCCTTCCAGGTGGGCCGAAGCGGCGCGATCAGGTCCGGCAGAGCGTGCCGCGCGGCGAGGTCGCGCATCGCGGCGACCAGGGTGCCGCTGAGACCGCCGCGCCGGTGCTCGGGCGGGATCTCGATCGCCAGCGCCGAGAGCGCGGTCGCCGCGCCGCCCTCCTCGAGGAGCCGGAAGGCGTCGACGATCAGCCCGTCGATCCCGGCGGGGAGCCCCCGGGTCGTCCCGTCCCAGGCGCACGGGACCGTGTGCGCCTGGGCCAGGACGACGTCGGCGTCCCCGTCGTGGAGGATGAGCTGGAAGTCGCGAAAGTCCTCGTCCAGCCGGGCCCAGTAGCGGTTGAGGACGTCGCCGTGGACGTTGTACTCGGGCCAGACGTCCCGGATCTCCTCCTGCGAGCGCTCCCAGAGGTCGGGGCGCTCCGCGCACGTGTGCACCCGCGCGGTCACGCGACCGCCGCTCGGCGCAGCGCGGCCTGCAGCTCGGCGGCCGCCGGCCCCGGGCGGCCGTCGCCGACGGGCCGGCCGTCGAGCTCGACGACCGGCATCACCTCGCGGACGCTCGAGGACGTGAACGCCTCCGCGGCGCCGGCGAGCTCCTCGACCGGGTAGGCGCCCTCCCGGACCTCGTAGCCGAGGCCGGCCGCCTGCTCGAGCAGCGTCGCCCGCGTGACGCCGGCGAGGATGCCGAGCTCGAGCGCCGGGGTGAAGAGCTCGCGGCCGCGGCGCCACCAGACGTTCGTCACCGGCCCTTCGAGCACGATGCCGCCGCGGGCCAGGAACACCGCGTCGTCCGCGCCGCGGCGGCGGGCCTCGGCCTCGGCTGCCATGTTCACCGCGTAGCTCGTCGACTTGACGCCGCCGAGGAGCCAGGGGGCGTCCGCACGCAGGCCGGCGTCGAGACCGAGCGGCACCGCGACCATGCGCAGGCCGGCCGCGCGCCGCTCCTCGAGGTCGGGCGGGAGCGTCGAGACCATGGCGAGCGCCGTCGGGTGGACGCCGCCCTCGCGCCCGGGCGTGAGGTAGAGGCGCAGGACGGCGTCCCGCTCGCCGGCGGCCCCGAGCGCCTCGCGCACGTAGCCGCGGAAGGCCGCGGTGTCGACGCTCGCGAGCCCGAGCCGCCTGGCGGAGGCGGCGAGGCGCTCCAGGTGGTCGTCCAGCCGGAAGGGCCTCCCGCCGTAGATTCGGACGGTCTCGAACGCGGCACGGCCGCGGAGGAAGGCCTCGTCGTCGGCATGGAGGACGGGCGCGTCGGGGTCGACGAGCCCGCGCCCGCCGACGGCCACGGCGAGCAGGGTCACGAGACGACGGCCTCGGGGACGCGGCTTCCGACCGCGGCGAGGAGGGGGCGCGCCTTCGTCCACGACTCCTCGATCTCGGCCCGCGGATCCGAGTCCCAGACGATGCCGCCGCCGACCCACAGGTGGACCTCTCCCTCGGCGACGGCGAAGGTGCGGATCGTCAGCGCGAGGTCGAGGTCGCCGTTCGGGTGGATGCGGCCGAGCGCACCCATCGAGGCCCCACGTCCGAGCGGCTCGAACGCGGCGATGTGGTCGAGCGCCGCGATCTTCGGGGCGCCCGTGACCGAGCCGCCGGGAAAGAGCGCGCGGAGCAGCTCGGCGAGCTCCACGTGCGGGCGGAGACGCCCCTCCACCGTCGTGACCATGTGCGTGACGCCCGCGAGCTCGCGCTCGGTCATGAGGTCCGGCCAGCGCACCGTGCCCGGCTCGCAGACGCGGGCGAGGTCGTTCCGCTCGAGGTCGACGATCATCACGTGCTCGGCGACGTCCTTCTCGGCGGAGCGCAGCTCCCCCTGGACGCCGGCGGGGCGCGTGCCCTTGACCGGCGCCGTCCAGACGCGCCCGCCGCGGCGCGCGAGGAAGAGCTCCGGCGAGGCGGATATCACCGCCCACCCGGCGCCGACGAGCGGGTCGCCGTGGAGCGGACGGAGCGGCACGAGCCGCTGCGCGAGCCCCGCCGGGTCGCCCGAGAAGGGCGCGTGCAGGTGCTGGACGAGGTTCACCTGGTAGACGTCGCCCCGCCCGATCGCCTCCTGCACGGCCTCGATCGCCGCCGCGTAACCCTCGTCGTCCCACGAGCGGCGCCACTCGCCGATGCGGCAGGCGCCCGGGGCGGGCGCCCGCTCGTCCGCCCGCCGGATGCGGGCGGCCGCGAGGGGGAGTCGGCACGGCTCGGGCGGGTCCGGCCAGGGCGCCCGGCGCAGCGTGCGGGAGCTGCCGTAGCCGAGGAAGACGTCGGCGACGAGGCCGTGCGCGCCGCCCGCGAAGAAGCCGGCGTCGCGGAGGTACGTCTCGACCTCGCCGAGCGGGTCGTCGCCGCTCCAGACCTCGAGCACGGGGGGAACGCTAGCCGACGTGCCCCTCGCGATCGTGCGGGAGGACGGCAAGCCGTCCTCCCGGGCCCCGCCGACGGCGCTGCCCGCCGTCGCCCCTAGAATCGAGCGGGTGGACGCGCGCCCCATCGGGATCTTCGACTCGGGCGCGGGCGGGCTGACCGTCCTGCACGAGTGCCTCGTCACGATGCCGAACGAGGACTTCCTCTACCTCGGCGACGGCGCGCGGTGCCCCTACGGCCCGCGGCCGGCGGTCGAGATCCGGCGCTACGCGCGCGAGATCGCCTCCTACCTGGAGCAGAGCGGGGTGAAGCTGATCGTCGCCGCGTGCAACGCCGCCACGTCAGCGGCGCTGCCCGGGCTGCAGGAGGCGCTCGCGGTCCCCATCGTCGGAGTGCTCGTCCCCGAGGCCCACGCCGCCGTGCAGGCCACCCGCAACCGCCGCATCGGCCTCCTGGCCACGGAGGCGACCGTCGCGAGCGGCCGCTACGAGGAAGTCGTCCACGCGCTCGACGCCGGCGCGCTCGTCGTGCCCGTGGCGTGCCCGAAGCTCGTGCCCCTGATCGAGGCCGGCGCCGTCGGCGCCGAGCTCGAGGGCGCCGTGCGCGAGTACGCCGCCCCGCTCAAGGAGGCAGGCGTCGACACGGTCATCCTCGGCTGCACGCACTACCCGATGATCCGCCGCGTCTTCGAGCGGGTCCTGGGGCGGGGGACGACGCTCGTCTTCTCGGCCGAGGAGACCGCGCGGGAGGTCGCCGAGACGCTCGAGCGCAAAGGTGTCGGGAACGATCCCGGGCACGCGGGCTCGACGCGATTCCTGACGACGGGCTCGCCGGAGGAGTTCCGGACGCTCGGCGAGCGCTTCCTCCAGCTGCCGATCGCCGAGGTCGAGCGGGTGGCCGTCCGCGAGCTCGAGCGGGCCGCGGCGTGACCCGCTTCCGGCGCACCGCCCCGCGTGTACTTCCTCTTGGGGCACCCCGGCCCACCACCCGCTTCCGAGCGTACCGCCGAAACTCGCGCGCGTGGTGCGCGGACCGTGACGAGAGCGTGACGGCATGAGCCGAGAGGCCCGCCGCCCGGACGAGCTTCGCGCGGTCGGGTTCGCGACCGACTACGTCGAGCAGGCGGCCGGGTCGGCTCTCGTCTCCTTCGGGAGGACGCGCGTCCTCTGCACGGCGAGCGTCGAGGACGGGGTGCCGCGCTGGCTCGCCGGCAGCGGGAAAGGCTGGCTCACGGCCGAGTACGGCATGCTGCCCGCCTCCACCGGGCGGCGGACGCAGCGGGAGGCGAGCACCGGCAGGCAGAAGGGCCGCACGATCGAGATCCAGCGTCTCCTCGGGCGCTCGCTGCGGGCGGTCTACGACCTCGAGGCGCTCGGCGAGCGGACGGTCTGGATCGACTGCGACGTCCTCCAGGCGGACGGGGGCACGCGCACCGCGGCAGTCTCGGGCGCCTGGGTGGCGCTGACCCTCGCCGCGAGACGGTCGCGGCTGCCCGAGCCGGCCGATCTCGTCGGGGCCGTCTCGGTCGGCATCGTCGAGGGGGAGCCGCGCCTCGACCTCGACTACGAGGAGGACTCGTCCGCGGACGTGGACATGAACGTCGTCATGACGGGCGACGGGCGCCTGATCGAGGTCCAGGCGACGGCCGAGCGCGTTCCCTTCAGCCGGGCGGAGCTCGACGCGCTCGTCGACCTGGCCGCGGCGGGGATCCGCGCGATCGGCGCCCGCCAGCGGGAGGCGGTCGCGTGATCCCCGAGGTCGAGTGGTGGGACGTGCTCCTGCGCATCGCGGTGGCGGCGGGACTCACGGGGGCGATCGGCCTCGAGCGGGAGCTCCGCGAGCGGGCGGCCGGCCTCCGGACGCACATGCTCGTCGGCATCGGCTCGGCGCTCTTCACCATCGTCTCCGCGTACGGCTGGAGCGACTTCCGCTTCTCGACGGCGGAGGGGGTCGTCTTCGACCCGACACGGATCGCGGCGCAGATCGTGACCGGCATCGGCTTCCTCGGCGCCGGCGCCATCATCCGCCAGGGGCTCTCGGTGCGGGGTCTCACGACCGCCGCGGGCCTCTGGGTCGTGGCCGCGATCGGCATGGCGGCCGGGGCGGGCTACTACTCGGCCGCGTTGATCGCGACGGGCGTCGTCCTCGTCGGGCTCGGGCCCTTCCGCTGGCTCGAGGGCGGCGCCGTGCTCGCCCGCTTCCGGCGCGCGGGCCGCGTGCTCGAGATCGACCTCACGCCCGAGCACGGCATCTCGGACGTCGTCCGGCTGATCGACGCTCGCCGGATCCGCGTCGGGAAGATCGAGTTCGAGGACGACGACGAGCATCGCCACCTGCGGGCCGAGCTGGACCTGCCCCTCGGCCCGGCGGAGGCCCGGCTCGTGGACGACCTCGCCGCGCTCGAGGGCGTGATCGCGGTCCGCTGGACCGAGTGATCGCCGAGCTCGTGTCGAAGAACCCGCACAAGCTGCGGGAGCTGTCCCTCCTGCTGCCGGGCTGGCGGCTGGAGGCGACGCGGGCGGAGGAGCTGCCCGAGGAGGTGGGGGCGACGTTCCTGGAGAACGCGCGGGCGAAGGCCCGCTTCGGGCAGACCGTCTCGCGGCCCGGGCGCTGGACGATCGGCGAGGACTCGGGCCTCGAGGTGGACGCGCTCGGGGGCCGCCCCGGCATCCTCTCGGCGCGCTTCTCGGGCCCCGGCGCGAGCGACGAGGAGAACGTCGTGCGCCTCCTCGCCGAGCTCGAGCGCCTCGCCGGCTCCGACCGTCGCGCGCGCTACGTCTGCGAGCTCGTCTGCCTCTCGCCCGACGGCCGGGAGGCGCGCGCGCGCGGCACGCTCTCCGGCCGCATCGCGGAGCGCCCGCGCGGCTCGGGCGGGTTCGGCTACGACCCGGTCTTCGTCCCCGAGGGCGAGACGCGCACCGTCGCCGAGCTCGGCGACGGCTGGAAGACGCTCCACAGCCACCGCGCCGCCGCGGCCAGGGAGCTCGCGGTGACACTGGGCACGACCGCGCCGGAGCGGTAGTCGCCCGCCGGTGCTCGACCGTCGGCCTCGGACGTGCCCGGACGCCCGAAAACCCGGTGGACGCCGCTCCGGGTGGAAGGGTAGATTCCGCACATGCAGCTCCTCTCGCACGACGACAAGGCAGACGCGCTCGGCCGCGCGCCGCTCTTCCAGAACCTCTCGCGGCAGGACCTCGTCGAGCTCGCGAAGATGACCGAGGACATGGAGGTGGAGGAGGGCAAGGTCCTCGCGCGCCAGGGCGACATCGGGCAGGAGTTCTTCGTGATCGTGGAGGGCGAGGTCGACGTGACGAAGGACGGCACCGACCTCCGCCGGCTCGGAGCCGGCGACTTCTTCGGCGAGATCGCCCTCGTCTGGGAGTCGCCCCGCCGCACGGCGACGGTCACGGCCGCGACGCCCCTCCGCTTCTTCGTCCTCACGCGCCAGGCGTTCCGGAGCCTCGTCGACCGCCACGGCGACATCGAGCAGAAGGTGCTCGAGGCCCTCGAGGATCGGGTCAGCTCGGCCGACGGCGACTAGGAGGGCTCAGGCGACGCCGGGCGCCTGCTGCTCCGCGGCCTCCCCGCGGCGGCCCCGGCTGAGCCACCAGTTCACCTCGGCGCCGAGGACGAGGATGTTCGCCATCAGGTAGAGCCAGACGAGGAGGAGCACCAGACCGCCGTACGCCTGGAGCGCGACGAGCTCGCCGGAGAGCCGGACGAAGAGCGGCAGGACCTGGAAGCTCGCCTGCAGGAGGAGGGAGGCGAAGATCGCGCCGGCGAGCGTCTCCCTCCACGTGAGCGGCGTGTTCGTCAACAGCCGGTACAGCGCCCAGGTGAGCCCGAGGAGGAGGAGCGTCGAGAGGACGAGCGCGTAGACGTAGGAGACGGCGCCCTCGGCGACGCCCGCCCGCTCGACGAGCCGGACCCCGACGGAGGCGATCACGAGCGCGACGAAGAGGACGACGAGGAACGCGCCCGTGAGCACGAGGACGAGCCCCTTCTGGCGGATGAACGGCCGGTTGGGAAGCCCGTAGACGATGTTGAAGGCGGACTCGAGCACGCTGAAGAAGCCGAGCGCGGCCCAGATCAGGCCGATGCCGCCGATGACGGAGAGCTCCGCGGCCTGGTCCTGGATCTCCGTAACGACGTCGAGGAGGTTGTCGATGGACGTCTTCGGGAAGGCGCGCTGGAGCTCCTCGATGAGGTAGCTCGACTCGTCCTGCTCGCCGGCGAGCGCGATGAGCGAGAGCGCGAGGAAGAGGAGCGGGACGAAGGCGAGAATCGCGAAGTACGCGATCATCGCCGCCAGGTGGGTGCCCCGGTCGGCGAGGAACTTGCGGACGACGGCCTGCACGAGGGAAGGGAGTCTACGGTCGTGTGTTAGGTTTGCCGCCCGTGGAGGCCCCGCAGGCGCTCGCCGACCTCGTCGAGATCTCGGCCCAGATCGAGTCGGCCGTCCTCGGCTCCGCGGACGGCACCGTCCTCGGCTCGACGATCGCCGACGCGGAGCGCTCGGAGGCAGTCGTCCGGGAGGCGCTCGCCCTCCTCGAGGCCGCGCACGGGCCGGCCGGCGAGCCGACTCAGGCCGAGGCCACGTTTCCCGACGGCTCCTTCTTCGTCGTCCGCGACGACGAGCGCCTCGTCGCGGCCGTGACGGGCCGCGACCCGACCGTCGGCCTCGTCTTCTACGACCTGAAGACGTGCCTGCGCCTCGCCGGCGAGGCGCCCGAGAAGCCTGCGAAGGCCGCCGCCGCCGGCGGGCGGCGGCGGAAGAAGAAGGTCGACGAGGAGGGTGCCGCCGGTGACGGCGAGGCGTAGGCTCGCGGCGCTCCTCGTGACCGCCGGCTCGGTCCTCGGAGCGGCCGCGCTCTGGCGCCGCCGCTCGGACGTGGGCAAGGAGCACGTCGACGTGTACTTCGCCGACGGCTCGATGGTCACGTTCGGCGAGGGCTCGGACGAGGCAGCCCGCCTCCTCCCGATCGCCCGGCGCGCGCTCGCCCACGCGCGGGGCTAGCCGCCGGTGACGGACGCCGAGCTCGCCCGGGGGATCCGCGACCATGCCTACCTCGAGGGGGACTTCGTCCTTCGCTCGGGCAAGCGCTCCCGCTACTACCTGGACAAGTACCGCTTCGAGACGCGCCCCGAGCTCCTGGCCGCGCTGGGGGAGCGCCTCGCGGCCAGGGTCGGCGAGGCCGCGCCGGGCGCCGTTCGCATCGCGGGCCCGGCGCTCGGCGCGATCGCGCTCGCCGCCTCCGCCTCGCTCGCCTCGGGGCTGCCGTTCCTCATCGTCCGCAAGGCGGCGAAGGACTACGGGACCGAGCGGCTCCTCGAGGGCGAGTTCGAGCCGGGGGAGGAGGTCTGCCTCGTCGAGGACGTCGTCACCTCGGGGGGCGCCGCCGCGGCCGCCGTGGACGCCCTGCGGGCGGCCGGGCTGGCCTGCCGGGTCGCGATCTGCGTCGTCGACCGCGAGGAGGGCGGTGCGGACGCGCTCGCCCGCAAGGCGGTCCGCCTGCACGCCCTCTTTCGCGCGCGCGAGGTCCTGGCGGCGTAGACGCGCCCGCAAACCCGCATGGTTGCTTGCGATATCTGACCACTCTGTTAGGGTGTCCGCCGATTTCTCGAGTCAGCGAAACGGACGGAAGGAGAGGGCAGTGACGAAAGCCGACTTCATCGACATGGTGGCGGACAGGAGCGGGCTCTCCAAGCGCGACGCGTCGAAGGCTGTCGACGCGTTCCTCGAGTCCATCACCGAGGCGCTGAAGGGCGGCGACTCGGTGTCCTTCACCGGTTTCGGCAAGTTCTCGCCGCAGCAGCGCGCGGCGCGGCAGGGCGTCAACCCGCGCACCGGCGAGCGGGTCCAGATCCCGGCCGCCACCGTGCCGAAGTTCTCGGCAGGGAGCCAGCTCAAGCAGGCGCTCCGCTAGCACGTCCGTCCACGGCTGATTCGAGCGGGGGCCGCAACGCGGCCCCCGCTCTCGTTTCCGGGCCCCGTCTCTTGCCTACGAACGTATGTTCGTCTAGCATCGGCCCATGCAGCTCGCCTTCGACGCGGCCGACCGGCTGGTCGAGCTCGTCGAGGAGCGGCGGGGGCCCTTGCCGGTGGAGGAGGCTGCCCGCACGCTCTTCGCGCTCGCCCGCGCGCCCGCCGGGCTCGCCCGCACGCTGCTCGAGGACGTCGTCGACCGCGACGCCCGCCTGGCCTGGCGCGGCGCCGGCGTCGGCCTCGCGGAGCCGCGCGGGCGCGACCTGCCGCTCGACACGGCCCGCTTCGTCGTCGTCGACCTCGAGACGACGGGCCTGCGGCCGGCCGCGGCCGGGATCTGCGAGATCGGTGCGGTCCGCGTCGAGGCGCTCCTCCCGGCCGGGACCTTCCACACCCTCGTCGACCCGGGCCGACCCCTTCCGGCGGTCGTCTCCGGGCTGACCGGAATCGAGGAGCGCGACCTTCGCGGCGCCCCGGGAGCGCCGGCGGCGGTGGGGCGCTTCCTCGCCTTCGCCGGCGAGGGGGCCGTGATCGTCGCGCACAACGCCCGCTTCGACCTCGCCTTCCTCGACCGCGAGGTGGAGCTCCTGACCGGCCGGCGGGTCGCCGCCCCGGTCGTCGACACCGTCGGGCTGGCCCGCCGCCTCCTCGGCGGCCGCGTCGCGCGCGTGGGGCTCGCCGCCCTCGCGCACTTCTTCGGAACCTCCGTGCGGCCCTGCCACCGGGCGCTGCCCGACGCCCAGGCGACCGCGGAGATCCTCGTCGCGCTCGTCGGGCTCGCCCAGGAGCGCGGCGCGCGGACGGTCGCCGACCTCGTCGAGCTGGCCGCGCCCCGGCGCCGCCGGGTCTACGAGAAGCGGTCGCTCGTCTTCGGCGCGCCCGCCCGTCCCGGCGTCTACCTCTTTCGCGACGGCCACGGCCAGGTGCTCTACGTCGGCCGCGCGCGCGACCTGCGCGCGCGGCTGCGCTCGTACTTCCGGAGCGAGCGGCAACGGCCCGCGGTGGAGGCGGCTCTCGGCGCCGTCGACCGCGTCGAGTGGCGGGTGCTCGGGTCGGAGCTCGAGGCGGCCTGCGAGGAGCTTCGGCTCATTCGCGAGCTCCGCCCGCCCGCGAACGCCCGCGGGAAGCGCGGCGGGGGCGTCTACCTGCGCGTGCGCGGGGATGCGGTCGTCGTCTCGGCGCAGCCCGGGCCTCTCGGCCCCATCCGCAGCCGCCGCCGGGCCGAGCGGGCGGCGCGGGCGCTCGCCGGAGCCAGCCCCCGCGAGCTCGCCGATCTCCTCGCCGGCGGCCCGCTCCCCCGCCTGCGCGCCCGGCTTCGCGATCTCTCCGACTGCCTTCGCTACGAGGACGCCGCCCGCCTTCGCGACCGCATCCGGGCGCTCGAGGAGGTCGTGCGCGAGCTGGCTGCGCTCGAGCGCCTCCGGCGCCTCGAGGCCTGCCTCCTCTCGCCCGCGGCCGAGCCGGGGTACCTCCGCGCCGTCTTCGTCGCGGGCGGCCGGATCGCCGACGCCCGCGCCGTCCCGCCCGGGGCGGGCGCGGCGCTCGAGGTCCGGGCGGGCCTGGCGGCCGCGCGCGCCGTGGAGCCCTCGCTCGCCCCCGAGGACGCCGAGGAGCTGCTCCTCGTGGGCGCGTTCGTGCGGCGCCCGCCGCCGGAGCTGGCGGTGCTCCCGCTCGACGAGGGGGCGATCCTCGCCGCCCTGCGCGCCCCGCGCGCGGCCGTCGCCTGACGGTTGCGACCGCGGCCATGGACACTAAGCTCACCGTATGGCGCAGGAGGTGGAGGCGGGGACGCGGACGGCGACGGCTGCGGCGACGTTCGGCGATCGCGTCGCCGACGCCGTCGATCGCAAGCGCAGCCAGCTGCTGGTCGGCCTCGATCCACGGCCCGAGCTCCTGCCGGTCGAGCTTCGCGGCGACGTCCACCTGAGTCGCGGCGCGGCCGCCGACGCCGTCGGGCGCTTCTGCCGCGGACTCGTCGACGCCGTGGCGCCGTACGTCGTCGGGGTGAAGGCCCAGCTCGCCTGCTTCGAGACGCTCGGCGCCGACGGGATGCGCGCCTTCGAGGAGGTGTGCGACTACGCGCGGAGCGCGAACCTCCTCGTCGTCGCGGACGGCAAGCGGGGAGACATCGGCGCGACGGCGCGCGCGTACGCGGACGCCTTCCTCGAGGTGCGGGAGGAGGGGCCTCCGCCGGTCGACGCCCTCACCGTGAGCCCGTACCTTGGGAGCGACTCGATCGAGCCCTTCCTCGCGGCCTGCCGTCGCTCCGGAAACGGGATCTTCTGCCTGGTGAAGACCTCGAACGCGGGCAGCGCGGACATCCAGGACGCGGCGCTCTCGGACGGCCGGCGCGTCTGGCACCTCGTCTCCGAGCTCGTGGCCGAGTGGGGTCGCGACCTCGTGGGCGAGCGCGGCCTCTCGAGCGTCGGCGCGGTCGTCGGAGCGACCTACCCGCGGGCGGTGGGGGAGGCCCGCCGGCTGATGCCGCAGGCGATCCTGCTCCTGCCGGGGATCGGGGCGCAGGGCGCCTCCCCCGCGGACGTGGCCCGCGCCTTCACGAGCGGCCCGGCCAGCGCCCTCGTTCCGGTCTCGCGCTCCGTCATCTACGCCTTCCGGGTCGGGGGAGCCGACTGGCGCCAGGCGGCAGCCGCGGAGGCGGCCCGGCTGCGGGGCGAGGTCTGGTCGGTGTCCGGGTGGTAGACCCCGACCGCGTCCGTGTCTGGGCCGCCCGCCTCGCCGCGCCCGTCGCGTTCTTCTTCTTCGCCACCGTCCTCGTCGTCCTCGTCCAGCGCGGCTTCGAGGACGATGCGGACACCGCGCCCGGGCCGGCGACGGGGGCCGTCGAGACCGGCACGACCGAGACGGGCGGGCGAGGCGACGAGACGACGACCGGCTCGGGCAACCCGGGTCGGCGCTTCTACCGCGTCCGGGACGGCGACACGCTCGAGACCATCGCCGCCCGCTTCGAGATCGAGGTGGACGAGCTCCTGGAGCTCAACCCCGGGATCGACCCGCTGGCCCTCACCCCGGGCCAGCGGATCCGCGTGCGGCCGAGAGCCTAGCTCCCCTGATCGGGCCTCGGGCCGCGCAGCTTGCGGGCCGCGTGGACGCCCGCGAGGGCGAGCGTCATGAGCGGGTTTCCGAGCGTCTGCACCTCGACGGCGCCGGCGCGGACCTCGCGCGGCCGGCGCGGGATCTCGAGGCTCCGGGGCGCGCTCCCGAGCGGCAGGACGCGCTGGGAGGGCCCGCGCTCCGCGCCGCCCCAGAGGAAGACGCGCGTCGGCCGGACCTCGAACCCGCCGAGCCCGCCCACCTGGACCCGGAGCGAGCGCTCGACGCCGCGGACGCGGGCCGGCCGGTCCTCTGCGTGCGGGTCGCCCATGACGACGAGTTATAGCCTGCACGCCGTGAGACGACGCAGCATCCTCCTGCTCGCCCTCCTCGCGCTCGTCGCGCTCTTCGCGATGGAGGCCGCGGCCGCGGCGCCCCCGCCGCCGGTCGACGCCAGCGCCGTCCTCGTCGCCGACGGCCGCACGGGCGAGGTGCTCTACGAGCGGAACGCGGACCGGCGCCTGCCGATGGCGAGCATCACGAAGCTCATGACGGCGCTCGTCACGCTGGAGCGGGCGAGGCCGAGAGAGACGGTGACCGTCGCGCCGGAGGCGGTGGGTCAGGGAGGGTCGTCCATCTTCCTCGCGCCCGGAGAGGAGCTTCGCGTCCGCGACCTGCTCGCCGCGGCGCTCGTCCAGAGCGCGAACGACGCCGCCTTCGCGCTCGCCGCGCACGCCGGCGACGGCAGCGTCGAGCGCTTCGTCGGCCTGATGAACCGCGAGGCTGCCGACCTCGGCCTCGAGGACACGCACTACGTCAGGCCGGACGGGCTCGACCGGCCCCGGCACTACAGCACCGCCAGGGACACGTTCGAGCTGGCCAAGGCGGCGATGCGGGAGCCGCTCGTCCGCAAGCTCGTGCGCACCCGGACGCTTCGCGTCGGCAGCCGCTCGTTCCGGAACTGGAACGACCTCCTCTGGACGTTTCCCGGCCTCATCGGCGTGAAGACGGGCCATACGGACCGCGCCGGCTGGACGGAGGTGGCGGCCGCCCGCCGCGCGGGGACGACGGTCTACGCGGTCGTCCTCGGCAGCCCGACGCGGGCGCAGCGGAACGAGGACCTCGCCGAGCTCCTCGACTGGGCCTTCGACCGGTACGCGCGCTTCACCGTCGTCCGCGCGGGCGAGCGCTACGCGAGCGCGGGGATCCCCTTCTCCGAGGAGCGTCTCGACCTCGTGGCCGCGGAGGGCGCGTCGCGCGTCGTCCTGCTCGGAAGCGGGACGACGTTCGTCGAGCGGGTCGAGGCGCCCGCGCTCGTGGAGCTCCCCGTCCGCCGCGGCGACCGGCTCGGCGAGGTCGTGATCAGGGAGGACGGGCGCGTGGTGGCGAGAAGCGACCTCGTCGCCGCGCGGGACGTGGAGGCGCCGAGCTTCGGCGAGCGCGTGGGCTGGTACGCGGACCATGCCCTGGACGAGGCGGGCTCGATGCTGAGCGCGGCCCTGCCGGGCATCTAGTGGGCGGCGGGTCCCCGGGCCCCGGCTCGTACGACGGGCTGAGCGACTACCTCCTGCAGGAGGTCCCCGGCCTCGCCGGATCGCCGGAGCTCGAGGCGGGCGACCGCAACCGGCCGGCCGACGTCGCGGGCGCGCTCGGGCGGTACCTTCTCCGCCTGCAGGCGAGCGAGGTCCGCCGCGAGACCGCGCCGTCCGAGTCGGCCGCGCTCGCGCGCGCCTACGCCGTCCTCGACGCGCTCGCGGCGAGCGAGGACACGCGCGTTCGAGCCGCGCTCGTCGACGAGATCTTCGCGCCGCTCCACGCCGACGACGTCGTCGTCGCCGCCGTCGAGACGCGCCTCGGCCCCGAGGCGCGGAGGCTCTACCGCCGCTGGGCCGTCTGACCCCGCGCCCCTCCGCGCGCCGCGGGCGCCTGGGCCGTCCTGCGGGGCCACCCCGTGCCTCCACCCGCTTTCGCGCGTACCGCCTCCCGGCGCGGGGAGGGTGCGCGGTTCGTACCGAGGGTGCGCCGGAAGACGCGCCGGTCCGCCCGGCCGGCGGTCGCCGACGACGTCGCAAACTGGCCGGCAGCGAGGTCGGCTAGGATCGGTCCAGGTGCACTCTCCGCCCCCAGTCGGATGATCGTCACCGTCACGCTCAACGCCGCGATCGACCGGACGCTCGTCGTCCCGAGCTTCCAGCCCGGCCACCGGCACCGGGCGAGCGTCGGCTTCCCGAGCGCCGGCGGCAAGGGGATCAACGTCGCTCGCGCGCTGAAGCGCCTGGGCACGCCGGTCGTCTGCACGGGCCTCGCCGGCGGGCGCACGGGGACGCTCATCGTCGAGGAGCTCACGAACGAGGGCATCCTCAACGACTTCGTCCGCATCCGGCACGAGTCGCGCACCTCCATCGCGGTCCTCGACCCCACCTCGAACGCCTACACGGAGATCTACGAGTGGGGGCCCGAGGTCGGCGAGGAGGAGCTCGAGATCCTCCGCGAGAAGCTCGCCTACCTCGCCCAGCGCGCCGAGTTCGTCGTGCTCGCCGGCTCCCTGCCGCGGGGCGTCGACACTGGGATCTACGGCGACCTCGTCCGCGAGCTCAACCGGCGCCAGCTCCTCGCCGTCGTCGACACCGAGGGCGAGGCGCTCAGGCTCGCCGTCGAGGCGGAGCCCTACCTCGTCTCGCCGAACCAGCAGGAGGCCGAGGCCCTCGTGGGGCACGAGTTCGTGGACGAGGAGGACCTCGCCGCGGGGCTCGACGAGATCGCCGAGCTCGGCGCGCGCAACGTCGTCATCACGCTTCCGACCGGCTGCTACGCGCTCTTCCGCGAGGACCGGGCGGAGGTCCGCCTGCGCGTCGTCGCTCCCGAGGTGGAGCCCGTCTCGACCGTGGGCGCGGGCGACACGCTCCTGGCCGGCCTGCTCGCCGCCCGGGTCGCGGGCCGCTCGTTCGAGGAGGCGGTCCGCTCGGCCGTCGCCGCCGGCTCGGCCGCCGTGCTCGAGGCGGGCCCGGGGCGCTTCGACCCGCGCGAGGCGAGCCGCCTGACGCAGCTCGTCCAGGTCGAGCGCATCGAGCACGTCGCCGGGTAGCGCCCGCGGGACCGGTTGCTACGATCGCCCCACGGTGAGCGTGGAGCTGCGTCAGGACGAGATCGAGCGCCTCCTCGCCCTCGAGCGGAAGTTCACGAAGGAGGGGCTCACCTTCGACGACGTCCTCCTCGTCCCGGCCGAGTCCGGCGTGCTCCCGGGCGAGGTCTCGACCCGCACGCGCCTCACGAGCGCGATCGCGCTCGAGATCCCGATCCTGTCGGCGGCGATGGACACCGTCACCGAGGCGCGGATGGCGATCGCACTCGCGCGCGAGGGCGGCCTCGGCGTCGTCCACCGCAACCTCTCGGTCGAGGCGCAGGCGGCCGAGGTGGACAAGGTCAAGCGCTCCGAGGCGGGCATGATCGTCGAGCCCGTCACGCTGCCTCCGGGCGCCCCCGTGGCCGAGGCGTTGACGCTGATGGCGACGTACCGCATCTCCGGTGTGCCGGTCACGGACGAGGAAGGGCGGCTCGTCGGCATCCTCACGAACAGGGACCTGCGCTTCGAGGACGACACGTCCCGCTCCGTCGCCGAGCTCATGACCGCGCACGACCTCGTCACCGTGCCGGTGGGCACGACGCTCGAGGAGGCGCGCACGGTCCTCCACCGCCACAAGATCGAGAAGCTCCCGGTCGTGGACGCCGAGGGCCGGCTCAAGGGCCTCATCACCGTGAAGGACATCGAGAAGCGCATCAGGTACCCGCTCGCGACGAAGGACGAGCAGGGCCGCCTTCGCGTCGCGGCCGCCGTCGGCACCGGCCCCGAGGGGCTCGAGCGCGCGGCGGCGCTCGTCGAGGAGGATGTCGACGTCCTCGTCGTCGACACCTCGCACGGGCACTCGGTCGGCGTCCTCCAGGCCGTGCGCGAGCTCAAGTCCCGCCACGACGTGCCCGTGATCGGCGGCAACGTCGCCACGCCGGAGGCGGCCGCGGCCCTCGTCGACGCCGGAGCCGACGCGGTCAAGGTGGGCATGGGCCCGGGCGCCATCTGCACGACCCGGGTCGTGGCGGGCGTCGGCGTCCCGCAGATCACGGCCGTGTACGACTGCGCCCAGGCGGCCGGCCGCCACGACGTCCCGGTGATCGCGGACGGCGGCGTCCAGTTCTCCGGCGACCTGGCCAAGGCCCTCGCGGCCGGGGCGGACACGGTCATGCTGGGCGGGCTCCTGGCCGGCACCGACGAGAGCCCGGGCGAGGTCGTCTTCCACCAGGGCGAGCAGTTCAAGGAGTACCGCGGCATGGGCTCGCTCGGCGCGATGCGCGCCCGCTACTCGAGCGACCGGTACTTCCAGGCGGACGTCGACGAGGTCGGCAAGCTCGTCCCCGAGGGGATCGAGGGCCGCGTCGCCTACAAGGGCCCGCTCGCGAACGTCGTCCACCAGCTCGTCGGCGGCCTTCGCCAGGCGATGGGCTACTGCGGCGCGGCCACGGTCGAGGAGCTGCAGGAGGCCCGCTTCGTCCGCGTGACCGGCGCCGGGCAGCGCGAGAGCCATCCGCACGACGTCTCGATCGTGAAGGAAGCGCCGAACTACAGGCCCGGACGCTAGTGGGCCAGGTCGTGCCCCTGCCGGTGCCCGAGCCGCCGGCGGAGGAGCGCCCCGTCCTCGTCGTCGACTTCGGCGGACAGTACTCGCAGCTCATCGCCCGCCGCGTCCGCGAGTGCCGGGTCTATTCGGAGATCGTGCACCACAGCGCCTCGCCCGAGGAGGTGGCCGCGCGCCGGCCGCTCGCGCTCGTGCTCTCGGGCGGGCCCGCCTCGGTCTACGCGGAGGGCGCGCCGCACATGCACCCGGCCCTCTACGACCTGGGCGTGCCGGTCCTGGGCATCTGCTACGGCATGCAGCTCATGGCCCAGGAGCTCGGCGGGCGCGTCGAGCGGACGGACGGCTCCGAGTTCGGCCGCGCCGACGTGCGGGTGGAGGAGGACAGCGGGCTCTTCGCGGGCCTGCCCGCCGACCAGGTCACGTGGATGAGCCACCGTGACTCGGTGACGGCGCCGCCCGACGGCGCACGCGTGACGGCGGCCTCGCCCTCGGCGCCGATCGCCGCCTTCGAGGATCGCGAGCGCGGGCTCTACGCGGTGCAGTTCCATCCCGAGGTCGTCCACACGCCCCACGGCAACGACATCCTCAAGAACTTCCTCTACCGGGTCGCCGGGGCGCCGCCCACGTGGACGGCCACGGCCGTGATCGAGGAGGAGACGGCGCGCATCCGTGCGCAGGTGGGGCGGGAGCGGGTCCTCTGCGGCCTCTCCGGCGGCGTCGACTCGGCCGTCGCGGCGCTCCTCGTGCACCGGGCGGTCGGCGACCAGCTCACGTGCGTCTTCGTCGACCACGGCCTGCTCCGTAAGGACGAGGCCGTCCAGGTCGTGGAGACGTTCGAGCGCCACTTCCACGTGCCGCTCGTGCACGTGGACGCCCGCGAGCGCTTCCTCGCCCGGCTCGCGGGCGTGACCGACCCCGAGGAGAAGCGCAAGGCGATCGGCGAGGAGTTCATCCGCGTCTTCGAGGAGGAGGCGAGGAGGCTCGGCAGCGTCCGCCACCTCGTGCAGGGGACGCTCTACTCGGACGTGATCGAGTCGGGCGGCTCGGGCGACGGCGTCGCGGCGACGATCAAGTCCCACCACAACGTCGGCGGCCTGCCCGAGCGGATGGACCTCGAGCTCGTCGAGCCGCTGCGCATGCTCTTCAAGGACGAGGTGCGGCGCGTGGGTGAGGAGCTCGGACTTCCCGAGGAGATGGTCTGGCGGCATCCGTTCCCCGGCCCGGGCCTCGCGATCCGGATCATCGGGGACGTCACGAGCGAGCGGCTCGAGATCCTGCGCGAGGCCGACGCGATCCTGCTCGAGGAGGTCCGCCGGGCCGGGCTCTACCGGGAGCTCTGGCAGTGCTTCGCGGTGCTGCCGGCGATTCGCTCGGTCGGGGTCCAGGGCGACGAGCGCACCTACGCCTACCCGGTGATCATCCGCGCCGTCACGTCGGAGGACGCCATGACCGCCGACTGGGCGCGCCTGCCGTACGAGCTCCTCGACACGATCTCGAGCCGGATGGTCAACGAGATCCCGGCGGTCAACCGCGTCGCGCTCGACCTCTCCTCGAAGCCACCGGCGACGATCGAGTGGGAGTGAGGCCGAAACGGGGGGCGCCGCGGCCGGCCGGCCGCCCGGCGCCGACGGAGACCCGCTCTGCCCGCGCTGCGGCGCGGCGATGATCCGGACGAAGGCGAGCCGGCACTGCCTCGCCTGCCGCTCCAAGGAAGGCTGCTGCGGCTGAGCCGCGCGCCGGCCCCGGCCGAGGGGGCCGTGTGCGAAGTCTCTCGGGAACGGCAGGCGGTGCCCGGCCCGGCGGGCCCCGCGCCTCCGGGGCCACCCCGCGCCTCCACCCGCTTTCCAGCGTAGTCCGTCTCGGCGCGCGGGTGGCGCGCGGTTCGTGCCGGAAGCGCGTCGAGACGAGCCGGACGGGCGCACGGCGCTAGCCTCGCGCGCGTGAGCCGCTACCGCTGGACGATCCTCGGGCTCGGCGCGGCCGCGCAGGGGAGCTACTCGGCCCTCTTCCTCGGGCTGCCGGTGCTGGCGCCGGCGCTCCGGGCCGAGCACGGGCTCGGCCTCACCGAGATCGGCGTCGTGCTCGCCGCCGGGCACCTCGGCTCGGTCGCCACGCTCCTGCCGTGGGGATTGGCCGCCGACCGCATCGGCGAGCGCATCGTGCTCGCCGCCGGGCTCCTCGCCGCGAGCGGCGCCCTGGCCGCCGCGGCGTTCGCGCCGTCCTACGGCCCGCTCGTCGCCGCGCTCGCCCTCGCGGGCGCGGCCGGCGCGAGCGTCAACGCGGCGAGCGGGCGCGCGGTCATGGGCTGGTTCGGGCCGGAAGAGCGCGGCTTCGCGCTCGCGCTGCGGCAGACCTCGAACCCGGTCGGCGGCCTCCTCGCCGCGGTCCTCCTGCCGCCGATCGCGGCGGCCGGCGGCCTCCGGGCGGGCCTGCTCGCGCTCGCCGGGGCGTGCGCCGTGACCGCTGTCGCGGGCGCTGTCGGCCTGCGAGAGGCGCCCCACGGCCCCGACGTCGGCCCGCACGTCGTCCACCCGCTTCGCGACTCGCGCATCTGGCGCGTCTCCGCGGGCAGCGGGCTCCTCGTCGTCGCGCAGATGAGCCTGCTCTCCTTCACGGTCCTCTTCCTCCACGCGGAGCGAGGGCTCTCGACGGCCGCCGCGGCCGGCGTGCTCGCCGGGATCCAGGCGGGCGGCGCCGCGCTCCGGATCGCGGCCGGGCGCTGGTCCGACCGCCTCGGCGCCCGCATCGCCCCGCTCCTGCGGCTCAGCGTCGCCTTCGCGGCCGCGCTCGCGCTCACCGGAGCGCTCACCGCGGCACCGCTCGCCCTCCTCGTGCCGGCGCTCCTCGTCGCCGGCTCGCTCTCGCAGTCCTGGAACGGGCTCTCCTTCACTGCGACCGCGGAGATCGCCGGCCGCGCGCGCAGCGGCGCCGCGCTCGGCTTCCAGCAGACGTCCCTCGCCGTCGCCGCCTCGGTGGCGCCGCCGGCCTTCGCGGCGACCGTGGAGACGAGCTCGTGGGGGCTCGCCTTCGCCCTCGCCGCCCTCCTGCCCCTCGCGGGTGCCGGGCTCGTGCGCCGGATCCCGATCTAGCGGACGGCCGGCTGGGGAGGGCGCGCCGAGCGACGGCGGCGGACGACGCTCCACGCAGCCACCGCGAGGGC
>DASTQA010000069.1:0-24136 GCA_035762005.1 Gaiellaceae bacterium | reverse complement strand
CCGTCGTTTGGCGGAGCGAGGGTTCGAATCCCTCCCCTCCGCTTTTCCCGCTGATCATGCGCTTTCCGGTCGGCTTGAGAGTGCCGCCCTCAGTCCGCCGAAGTCCACAAGAGTCCGCTGATTGGGTGCTCACCGGCGAATAGCCGGACGAGCCGGCCCTTCGACCTGCTCCTCGGGCGGAAGACCGACGACATCTTCGCCGCGCACCGGCCTCACGTCGGCGACGACCCGATCGCGGAAGCGCTCGACCGCGCGAGGAAGCACGTCGCCCTCACGGACGCTCGACACGGGTCGAGTGGAGCAGGGCGTCCTCATGACGACGTACGAGCGGGCGGGCGACGTCCGGTACGGGTCGTTCGCGCTCGATGAGCCGACCGAAGCGGAGCGGGAGCGGCGGCGGCTCGCCGACGACTGACGGCGGAGTGCCGGGCGAGCTCGACGCGTAGGCCGGCGATCTGGCGGAGAGGAGGGCGGCGGCGTCGCGGCCGCCTGCCCCGCCGGCCCGAAGAGCACGACCCGGGAGACGCCGGGGCCTGGGGCGGCGACCGACCGTGCGACGGCCGCGGCCGCCCGGACGCGGTCCCGCCGCGCGCGGGTACCGTGGAGCCCATGAGGGCGCGAGGGGCGAACGGAGGCGGCGGCCGGCGGACGTTCTTGCCGGGCGAGGCGCCGGAGCGCCCTGACGATCCGGCCGTGCGCCGGGCGAACCTGCGCCGCGTCATGCTCCTGTTCAAGCCGTACCGCTGGCGCCTGGCGACGGTCCTGGCGCTGATCTTCACGTCGGCGCTCCTCGGCATCGTCTCACCGTTCCTCATCCGGGACATCTTCGACGAGGCGCTGCCGCAGGACGACGACCGCCTCCTGACCCTGCTCGTCCTCGGCCTGATCGCGATCGCGGTCGTCACCGGCGCCATCGGCGTCGCCCAGGCCTGGCTGTCGAACGTCGTCGGGCAGCGGGTCATGCACGACCTGCGCGCGGCCGTCTACCGGCACTTGCAGCGGCTCTCGCTCGCCTTCTTCACGCGCACGCGCACGGGAGAGGTGCAGTCGCGGATCGCGAACGACATCGGCGGCGTCGAGCGCGTCGTGACCTCCACCGCGACGTCGATCGTCTCGAACGTCACCACGGTCGTGGCGGCCGTCGTCGCGATGTTCCTGCTCGACTGGCGCCTGGCCATCTTCTCGCTCGCGCTCGTGCCGCTCTTCGTGCTGCTGACGCGCAGGGTCGGCGAGCAGCGCCGCCGGATCACGACGGACCGTCAGAAGACGATGGCGGACATGTCCGCGCTCGTCGAGGAGTCGCTCTCCGTCTCGGGGATCCTGCTCGGCAAGACGATGGGCCGGAGCGCCGAGCTGACCGACCGTTTCGAGCAGGAGTCGTCGGAGCTCGCGAGCCTCGAGGTGCGGCAGGTCATGGCCGGCCGCTGGGTGATGGCGTCGATCCAGATGAGCTTCTCGATCATGCCCGCGCTCGTCTACTGGTTCGCGGGGCAGAGCTTCGTGGGCGGCGTCACGCTCGGGACGATCGTCGCGTTCACCACGCTGCAGACCCGGCTCTTCTTCCCGGTCGGCCAGCTGCTCTCGGTGCAGATCGACGTGCAGACGTCGCTCGCGCTCTTCGACCGCGTCTTCGAGTACCTCGACCTGCCGGTGGAGATCGTCGAGCGCGAGGACGCCGTCGACCTGCCGCCGTGCCGGGGCGACCTCGCCTTCGAGGGGGTCTGGTTCCGCTACGCGGCCGACGACTCCGCGGACTCGGACGGGGGCTGGACGCTGCGCGACGTCAGCTTCGAGGTGCCGGCCGGCACGACGACGGCTGTCGTCGGCGAGACCGGCTCGGGGAAGACGACCGTCGGCTACCTCGTCGCGCGGCTCTACGACGTCGAGCGGGGCCGCGTCACGATCGACGGCATCGACGTGCGCGGCGCCACGCTCTCGTCTCTCGCCCGCACGGTCGGCGTCGTCTCGCAGGAGACGTACCTCTTCCACGCGACGATCAAGGACAACCTGCGCTTCGCGAAGCCCGACGCGTCGGACGAGGAGATCGAGACCGCAGCGCGCGCCGCGCGCATTCACGACCTGATCGCGAGCCTGCCGGACGGCTACGACACGATGGTGGGGGAACGTGGCTACCGATTCTCCGGCGGTGAGAAGCAGCGCATGGCGATCGCGCGCACGATCCTCCGCAATCCGCCCGTCCTCGTCCTCGACGAGGCGACGAGCGCGCTCGACACGCAGACGGAGCGCGCCGTCCAGGAGGCCCTCGACCGGCTCGCCGAGGAGCGCACGACGATCGCGATCGCCCACCGCCTCTCGACCATCCGCGACGCCGACCAGATCCTCGTCCTCGACCGGGGCCGCATCGTCGAGCGTGGAAGCCACGACGAGCTCCTCGCGCTCGGGGGAGGCTATGCCCGCCTCGTGGCGCGGGACGCCGACCTGGGCCCGGCCGTCTTCGTCCGGTCGGAGGAGCCCGCCTGACGGCGGGCGGGTCTCCTCCGCGAGCGCGTCCCAAGCCTGTCTCGAGCCAGGTGTGGTCGTTGCCGTTCGAATCTAGCCGCGCCGCGCGGAAGGCCGCTCGCGCGGCCTTCCGCGGTTTCCACGGCCCGAAGACTTTCGGTCGTCCGTTACGGACCCGTCACCTGACCGCCCGGGTTCAGGACCGGCGGGCAGGGCAGAGCACCGGCGGGCGAGAAGCTGGCGACGCCGCCTGAGGCCTCGCCGGAGATCGCGGGCGCCTGCGCATGGCAGTGCCCCTGGACCCACGGACGCGCGATCGGATCGTTGAGAATAACCGGCTGGTCCTGGCCCGGCGGCGCGACGGTCTGCGTATGCGCAAGCGCAGCCGGCGCGAGCGAGAGCGCACAGACCGCCGCGATGACAGCCGCGGTGCTCTTCCTCATGACTGCTCCTCCTTCGGTTGGCATGGCCGCCTCCTTGTGATGAACTTGACGAGCGGCAATCTCGCAGGGAGGCGTGTGACCGGACGTGTGACGCGTACCGCTCGGGAGCCTTCGTGGGCCTGAGCATCCAGCTCCTCGGACCCCCGCGGATCGAGCGGGACGGCGACGCCGTGGACGCTCCGCGCGGGCACAAGCCGTGGGGGCTCCTCACGTACCTCGTCCGCACGCGCGCCCCCTCTTCACGCGAGCGGCTCGCCGGCCTCCTCTTCCCCGAGGCCGACGACCCGCTCGGAACGCTCCGCTGGGCGCTCTCCGCGCTTCGTCGCCTGCTCGGCGAGCACGCCGAGCTCGTCGGGGACCCCCTCCGGCTGACGCTTCGCGCCGGGACGTTCGTCGACGTCGAGGTCCTCCGCAAGGGATCCTGGGCGGAGGCGCTCGCCCTTCCGGGTCTCGGGCACGAGCTCCTCGACGGGCTCGCGTTCCGCTCGAGCCCCGGTTTCGAGAACTGGCTCGAGAACGAGCGCCGTCACGTCGCCGGGACGACGGCCGACGTCCTCCGCGAGGCGTCACTCGCGCTCCTGGCGCGCGGCGAGACGGCTGCCGCCGCGGACCACGCGTCTCACCTAGTCCGGCTCAACCCCCTGGACGAGAGCTCGCAGGTGCTCCTCGTGCGCTGCCTCCGCGCGGCCGGCAATCCGGAGGCGGCGGCCCGCCACGCCGCCGCCTGCACGGAGCTCTTCGAGCGCGAGCTCGGCATCGGCCCGACCCCGGCCCTGCGCGCGGCCGCCGAGGCGCCCGCCAAGGCGCTCGCACCGCGGGTCTCGGGCCGAGCGGCGGTGCTCGCCCAGATCGAGGCCGGCGAGGCGGCGATCTCCGCCGGCGCGGTCGACGTCGGCCTCGCACGGCTACGGAGCGCGGTCGCGTCGGCCCGGGACGGCGTCGAGCAGGAGCCTCTCGCCGAAGCGCTGATCGGGCTGGGGAGCGCGCTCGTCCACGCGGCCCGTGGCACGGACGAGGAGGGGGCCGCCGCCCTCCACGAGGGAGGCAGGCTCGCCGAGAACGCCGGCAACGGGCGGCTGGCCGCCACCGGAGTCCGGGAGCTCGGCTGGGTGGAGTTCCTCCGTGCCCGCTACGACCGAGCGGAGGCATCGCTCGCCCGGGCCCGGGAGCTCGCCGGCGGCAGCGACGAGGAGCTCGCCTGGATCGACGTCATCCTCGGGAGCTGCCGGAGCGACGTGGGCGACTACGCGGCCGCGGGCGAGCTCCTGCGTGCCGCCGTCACGCGGTCGGATCGAGCCGGCTCCGCCCAGCTCACGGCCTTCGCGGGAACCATGCTCGGTCGCCGCCACCTGCTCTGCGGCGAGCTCGACGACGCTCGGCGCATCCTCGACGAGACGCTCGAGGAGGTCGAGTCGCGAGGCCTGACCGCCTTCCGGCCCTGGCCGCAGTCGTTTCGCGCGGAGATCGACCTGCTCGCCGGCGACGTCGACGCGGCCGAGGAACGCTTCGAGCGCGCGTTCGCGCTCGGATGCGAGGTCGGCGACCCGTGCTGGGAGAGCATCGCGGCACGAGGACTCGGGCTCGTCGCGGCGGCGCGAGGCGACGCCGACCGAGCCCTCGAGCTGCTCGTGGACGCGCCCGGCCTCTGCCGTCGCCTCCCCGACACGTACCTCTGGATCGAGGCGTACGCGCTCGACGCTCTCTGCGCTTTCGCCCTCGAGCACGAAGCCGAGAGCAGCGGGCGGTGGATCGACGACCTCGAGGCGATCGCCGCCCGCCACGGCATGCGGGAGCTCCTCGCGCGGGCCACGATCTACCGAGCCCGCCTCGGCGAGCCCGGTGCGCTCGCCGCGGCCCGGGCGCTCGCGGGGCAGGTCGACAACCCCCTCCTCGGTCGGCTGCTCGCGACGGCCGAGACCGCCCCCGCAGTGCCGTGAGGGCGCCCGCGCCGCGCTAGAGGAGGATGCGCGCCGCCGTCTCCGGCGGGCAGCCCGCCCGCCGAAGCCGGACGGCGAGGTGGAGGTCGACCTCGTGGCGGAGCGCCAGCTTGAACGCGAGCCGCGGGTGGTAGCCGACCGCGAGGAGGCTGGCGTGACGCCACGAGAAGACCCGCTCTCCCTCGGTCTGGAGGCTCGCGAGCTCGTCGGTGATCGTGTCGATGGCTGGCATCTCCGGTCCTCTGTCTCCTAGACGTGGTCCGAGGCCCGATCCTTCCCGGACTCCGCGGGCGCTCGGCGTGAATCCGCCGGGCGCCCGCGGCTCGCGTCCCTCGTTCATCGCCCGCGCACCGGCGTGGCGGGGCGCTCGACGTCGATCGCGCGCCGGGCATCGCCGTCGTGCGGCGCCTCGATCGTGATTTTCGGGAGCACGCGGTCGAGCCACTTCGGGATGTACCAGGACTTCTCGCCCATGAGGGTGAGGAACGCCGGCACGAGCGTCATCCGCACGACGAGCGCATCGGTCAGGATCGCGAAGGCGAGCAGGATGCCGAACTCCTTCGAGATGCGATCGCTCGTGAGGATGAAGGCCGCGAAGACCGTCCCCATGATCACCGCCGCGGCGACGATCACGCGGCCGATGGCCGCGATCCCGTGCTCCACCGCCTCCCTCGTGTTCAGGCCGTGGACGTGTTCCTCACGGATGCGGCTCATGAGGAAGACCATGTAGTCCATCGAGAGCCCGAAGAGGATCGCGAAGGCGATCGGCGGCACGAAGGTCTCGATCGGCCCCGTCCTGTCGAGGCCCGTGAGCCCGAGCAGGTAGCCCTCCTGCACCACCAGGGTGAGCACGCCGAACCCGATGAAGGCCGAGAGGATCGTCGTGACCGCCGCCGTGAGCGAGATCACGATCGAGCGGAAGGCCATCGCGAGCACGAGGAACGTGACGCCGATGATGTAGAGCAGGAAGAGCGGCAGCCGCTCGAGGATGCGATCGGCGATGTCCGCGAACGCCGCCGTCAGTCCGGAGACGTAGGCGACCGCGTCGCCTCCCTGCGTCGCCACCGGGACGACGTCGTCCCGCAGGCGGTCGACGAGCTGATCCGTCTCCTCGTCCTGAGGAGCGGAGGCAGGCGTCACGAAGACGATCGCGACCGTCTCCTCGTCGTTCAGCTGCGGCTCGCGGACGGAGGCCACGCCCTCGAGGTCCTGGACGCCCTCGTAGATCTTCTGCGGCGCCTCCGGGTCGTCGTTCACGTCGACGACGATCGGGATCGGGCCGTTGAAGCCCGCCCCGAATCCCTCGGCGAGCAGGTCGTACGCCCGCCGGGCCGTCTGGTCGTCCGGCTGCGTGCCCTGGTCCGAGGCGCCGAGGCGCACGAGCAGGGACGTCGACGCGAGGCCGAGGCCGGCGACGAGGAGGACGACGAAGACGACGCGCGCGTGGGAGGTGACGAACCGCCCCCAGCGGGCGATCAGCGTCCTCTCGCGCGCCGCCTCGGAGTCGTCGATCTGCCGGAGGAAGGGCACCTTCAGACGGTCGATCTTGTGCCCGAGCAGGCGCAGGACCGCGATGAGCAGGGAGTTCGCGATCAGCACCGTCGTCAGCACGCCGAGCGCGGAGCCGATCCCGAGCTTCGTCACGAAGTCGAGGCCGAAGAACGCGAGGCCGGTGACCGAGATCGCGACCGTCGCACCGGCGAAGAGGACGGCCCGGCCCGCCGTGGCACCTGCCTCGGCGGCGGCGTCCTCCGGTGACAGCCCTTCGTGCAGGAGCTGCCTGAAGCGGGTGACGATGAAGAGCGAGTAGTCGATCCCGACGCCGAGGCCGATCATCGAGACGAGCAGCGGCGTGATCGTGTTGATGTCGGTGAGGCCGGCGAGAATGAAGAGGAGGAGGAACGCCGTCGCGAGCGCCGTCAGCGCGAGAGCGATCGGCATCATCGACGCCGCGAAGGTGCGGAAGACGGCGATCAGCACGAGGAGCGCCGCGAAGAGGCCGAGCAGCTCCTGCGTTCCCTGCTCGATGGGCGGGAACTCGGCGTCGCCGTTGAACTCGACGGTCACCCCGGCGGGCTCGACCGTCTCGCGGACGGCGTCCTGCACCGCCACGACGGCCTCGCGGTCCTCCTCGTAGATGATCCGGTCGAACTGTGCTTCCGCATACGCGATGCGCCCGTCGTCGGAGACGGTGTCCTCGCTGAACGGATCGCCCACGTCCTCGATCCCCGCCTCGTCCTCGGTGGGCGCGAACTCGGGGGTCTGGAGCCTGGCGATCGCGTCGTCGATCGCCGCCCGGCGCTCCGGCGTGTCGAGCTGCTGCCCCTCGGGCGCCGCGAAGACGAGGTTCAGGACGCCGCCCTGCTCGGAGGCGAACTCCGACTCGATCAGATCGGTCGCCTTCTGCGTGTCCGAGCCCGGGATCTCGAATTCGTCCTTCAGGCTGCCGCCGATCGCCCCGACGAGGACGACCAGCAGGACGACGATCCCGATCCAGCCGGCGACGACGCGCCACGGGTGCCTCGCGCAGGCCCGCGCCCAGCGCGCGAACGCGCCCGTCGCCAGACGTTCGTGGGCCGCGCGCCTGCCCAGCCCGTCTCCCTGCCCGTCGAGCGCGATCTCGCGCTTCCCGTCGGCTCCCGTCTCGTGCTCCGTCATCGCCTTCTCCCCTTCGTCGCTGCGGCTCTCCACTAGGGACCTGCCGACCTACCGAAACTCATCGGTGCCTCGTCACGGCTCACGCGCCTAACCTAGCCTCTGCAGCGGTACGGTCAGCCACACTCTTTGTTCGTCGCAACCCTCGGGGTAGCCGTACCGCGAGACACCTGCTGGCCGCCTTGCGCGGCCGCGGAGCGCCGCCCGCTACGCTCTCCGCCATGTGCCGAAGCATCCACACGCTCTACAACTTCGAGCCGGCCGCGAGCGAGGACGAGGTGCGGGCCGCCGCGCTCCAGTACGTCCGCAAGATCAGCGGCTTCACGAAGCCGTCGCGGGCGAACGCGGAGGCGTTCGAGCGGGCCGTCGACGCGGTCACGGACGCCTCGACGCGGCTCCTCGAGGAGCTCGTGACGTCCGCGCCGCCGAAGGACCGCGAGCTCGAGGCCGCGCGGAAGCGCGCCCGCTGGGCGGAGCGCCAGGCCGTCTAGCGGCGCCCGGCGGACGCCCGAAACAGGCATACTGAGCGCATACCTACGCGTTCCGCCTCTCTGACTCTCGTGGCCACGGAGCCGGAGGGCAGGAAGGGGGGCCTTGTGCCACCCAGGGAGATGCGGGCGCAGGATCCGGCGGTCTCAGCGTCGGACACGGCGAACCGGCCGGGAGCGATGGTGACCGTGCAGCTCGAGAGCAAGCTCGGGCTGGGCCCGAGCGAGCATCGGCGCAGCAAGCCGAAGGAGGACGACCCGACACCCGACAAGCGGGCGCGGATTCGCCGCCAGATGCAGAGTAGGTGACCCAAGGCGGCCCGCCGTCCGCTCCGGGCGGCCGGGAGCCGAGAGAAAGGAAGGGCGTGGAATGAGCTCGAGTGCCAAGAGGCGACAGACGATGGCGAAGATGAACCGGGAGCGGGCGGTCAAGGAGCGCCGGGCCCGCAAGCAGGAGAAGAAGGAGGAGAGGAAGGCGGCGCGCGAGGCGGAAGCCGCCGGCGAGGCGGTCCCGGCCCCCGAGGCCGGCGAGGCGGTCCCGGCCCGCGAGGCCGGCGACTAGCCGCCCACGAGCAGCGCCACGACGGCGTACTGGCAGGCCGCGGCGCCGATCACGCAGGCGTGGAAGACCTCGTGGTAGCCGAAGACAGCCGGCACGGGGTCGGGACGGCCGCGGGCGTAGACGATCGCGCCGGCCGTGTAGAGGATGCCCCCGATCCCGAGCAGCACCGTCCCGTGGAGGCCGATCGCCGGGACGAGCTCGGGGAGCGCGACGATCCCGATCCAGCCGAGCGAGATCCCGAGCGCCGCGCTGAGCCACTTCGGCGCCTCCAGCCAGACGACCTTGAGCACGACGGCTGCGAGGGCGCCCGCCCACACCGTCGAGAGCACCGCCGGGCGCCAGGCGCCTTCGAGAGCCAGGACGGCGAACGGCGTGTACGTCCCGGCGATGAGGACGTAGATCATCGCGTGGTCGAGCCGGCGCCACCACATCCGCGCCCGCACGGTGCGCCAGTCGACGCGGTGGTAGACGGCGCTCGTCCCGAACATCGTCACGAGCGCGCCCGCGAAGATCGCCGCCGCCGCGCGCTCGGCGGCGCCCGAGGCCAGGGCGACGAGCAGGACAGCGAGCCCCAGGAAGACGACGAACGCCCACTGGTGGAGGACGCCGCGCAGCCGCGGCTTCACACTGCCGACGTGCACGCTCGAACCGTACCGCGGAACGCCAAGTGGCACTCCTTGGGCGAAGGGAGTACGCTCGGTGCCAGACGCCTCCTTTCATCCGCGTCCGTTCGCGTGCGCGGCTGCGCCTGAGAGGTTCCGTCCGGGCCTGCAGCGACCGAGGGGGAGAGAGGAGCGGAGGATCGCGATCGCGGCTCCCGCAGGTGTGGTCGCCGAAGGCTCTCACGGCCCGAGAACCGTGGCTCTCTGGGCGATCGGGCTCGCGGGCGGAACCGCCGCCGCGTCCTCGCTCGCCTTCGCGCTGACGAACCCTGCCATCGGCAGCGACGTCGGCGAGCCACTCGTCATCGCCGTCCTCTCCGACTGGATCACCCTCTCGTACGTCCTCTGCGGGCTCCTCGCCTGGTGGCACCGGCCTGCGAGCCGCTTCGGCCCGCTCATGGTCCTCGCGGGCTTCGCCAACTACGTGACGACGCTCGCCTGGACGAACGGCGACGTCAGCTTCACGGTCGGCCAGGCGTTCGACTTCGTGCCGCCCGTGCTCTTCCTGCACCTCTTCCTGGCGTTCCCGAGCGGCCAGCTCTCCGGGCGGTTCGACCGGGCCCTCGTCGTCGTCGCCTACGTCACGGCCGTCGGGCTCGAACTCGTCCGGATGACGCTGGGGGGGTTCGGACCGCACAACCTCCTCGAGATCGCCCCGAACCCGGATGCGGCGCTCGTGGTCGTGCGCGTCCAGCTCCTCGCGGTCAGCGCCTTCTGCCTGACCGGCGTCGCCGTCCTCGCCGCCCGGAGGCGGCGCTCGGGCCGTCCGCTGCGACGCTCGCTCGCGCTCCTCGTTAACGCGTTCGCGCTCGCCCTCGTCATGATCGCCCTGCTCTTCGTGGCGATCGTCCTCGACGGTCCGGCGATCGCGCAGATCCGCTGGGCCACCTTCGTGACGCTCGGGCTCGCTCCGGTCGCGTTCCTCGTCGGCCTCCTCCTCGCGCGGCTCGCCCGCTCCGCGGTCGGCGAGCTCGTCGTGGGGCTGCACGCCGAGCCCGGACCGGCCGACCTGCGCGACGCGCTCGCCCGCGCGCTGCGGGACCCGTCGCTCACGGTCGCGTACTGGCTCCCCGAGTTCGGCAGCTACGCCGATCTCGACGGCCGGCCCGTGGAGCTGCCGGACGACGACGGACGGACGACGACGCTCATCGACCGGAACGGCTCGCACGTCGCCGCCCTCCTGCACGACCCGGCCCTGAACGACGAGCCTGCGCTGCTCGACGGCGTCACGGCGGCCGCCGGGATCGCGATCGACAACGCCCGCCTGCACGCCGAGCTGAGAGCCCGTCTCCAGGAGCTCCGCGGCTCGCGGATCAGGGTGATCGAGGCCGGGCAGAAGGAGCGGCAGCGCCTCGAGCGCGATCTCCACGACGGCGCGCAGCAGCGGCTGATCTCGCTCTCGCTCGACCTCAGCCGCCTCGAGGACCGCCTCGGCGCCGACCCCGACGCGAGGACGAGCCTCGACGAGGCGCGGCGCGAGATCGCGACGTCGCTCGAGGAGCTCCGCGCAGTCGCGCGCGGCATCCATCCGGCCGTCGTCAGCGGGCACGGGCTCGGCGTCGCGCTCGAGCAGCTCGCCGCCCGGGCACCCGTGCCGGTGCGGCTGACCGTCACGGTCGAAGGCCGCCTTCCCGAGCGCCTCGAGGTCGCCGCGTTCTACCTCGTGTCCGAGAGCCTCGCGAACATCGGCAAGCACGCGAACGCGAGGTCGGCGAGCGTCGACGTCGCCCGCGCGAACGGCCTCGTGATCGTCGAGGTCGCCGACGACGGGATCGGCGGGGCCGACACGGAGAAGGGCACGGGCCTGCGCGGCCTCGCCGACCGCGTCGAGGCTCTCGAGGGACGGCTCCGCGTCTGGAGCCCGCACGGCGGCGGAACCCGACTGCGAGCGGAGATCCCATGCGCGTCGTGATCGCCGAGGACAGCGTCCTCCTGCGCGAGGGCCTCGAGCGCCTCTTGAGCGAGAACGGGCTCGAGGTCGTCGGCAGCTGCTCGACCGCGGAGGATCTGCTCCTCAAGGTGCGCAGCTACGCGCCCGACGTGGCGATCGTCGACATCAGGCTGCCGCCGACGCACAACGACGAGGGTCTGCGGGCGGCCCTCGAGATCCGCGAGCACCACCCGGACGTCGCGGTGCTGGTCCTCTCCCAGTACGTCGAGCTCGGGCTGGCGATGAAGCTCCTGGCCGAGTCGGCCGAGGGGGCCGGCTACCTGCTCAAGGACAGGATCAGCGACGTCGCCGACTTCGTCTCCGCGGTACGCCGGGTCGCGGGCGGCGGCTCGGCCATCGACCCGATCATCGTCTCGACGCTCCTCTCCAGGCGACGGAGCGACGACCCGCTGGTCGAGCTCACCCCGCGGGAGCGCGAGGTGCTCGAGCTGATGGCCGAGGGCCGCTCGAACCAGGGGATCGCGGACAAGCTCGTGCTGACGCTCCGCGCCGTCGAGAAGTACGTCTCCAGCATCTTCGGCAAGCTCGGGCTCCCGTCGAGCGGCAGCGACTCCCGCCGCGTGCTGGCCGTGCTCCTCTACCTGCGCTCCTGACTCACCGCGGGCCTCAGTCGAGACACCAGAAACCCGCCCCCCGGATCGGGGGGCCGCTCACCTTCCGTCCGGCGGCCGCCCTTGCGAGCCTGGGGAGACCCAGGCCGAGAGGAGCTTCGATGAAGACCCGCGTGATCCAGACCGATCCGGACGAGCCCACGAGACACGGAGCCGGCCCGCCGCCTCCCATCGATCCCCGCGGCTCCACCCGGCCGAAGAACCTCGCCGGCCGCATGGGCCGCTGGAGCGCGCGGCACCGCAAGACCGCCATCCTCGGGTGGCTGGCCTTCGTCGTCCTCGCCTTCGCGGTCGGCATCGTCAGCGGCACGACGCAGATCGAGCCGGCCACCTCGGGCGTCGGCGAGTCCGGCCGCGTCGACAAGCTCCTCCACGAGGAGTTCGAGCAGCCGGCAGGCGAGAGCGTCCTCCTCGAGAGCGAGACGCTGACCGTCAAGGACCCCGCCTTCACCGCGGCGATCGAGGACGTCGTCGCCCGCGTCTCGCAGCTCGACGCGGTCAAGAACGTCCGCTCCCCGCTCGACCCGGAGAACGCGGGTCAGATCGCGGGCGCCGGAGGCGCCGCGCTCGTCGAGTTCGAGATCCGCGGCGACCCCGACGACGCGGTGACGAAGATCGACCCCGTCGTCGCCGCCGTCGACGACGCCCAGAAGGCCCACCCGGAGCTCTTCATCGGCTCGTTCGGCGTCAGCGCGGACAAGGAGGTCGAGGCGGCGTTCCTGGACGACCTCAAGAAGGCGGGGGTGCTCTCCCTGCCCGTGACCCTCATCATCCTCGTCGTCGTCTTCGGAGCCCTCGTGGCGGCAGGCATCCCGCTCCTGCTCGCGCTCACGGCCATCTTCGCGACGTTCGGCCTGGTCGCCCTCCCGAGCTCCCTGATCCCGATCGACGAGGTCACCTACGAGCTCATCCTCCTCATCGGGCTCGCGGTCGGCGTCGACTACTCGATGTTCTACTTGAAGCGGGAACGCGAGGAGCGGGCCGCCGGGCGGAGCGAGCAGGCGGCGCTCGAGGCGGCCGCCTCCACGTCCGGCCGCTCGGTGCTGATCTCCGGGCTCACGGTCATCATTGCGATGTCCGGGATGTTCCTCGCGGGGATCCAGGGCATGTCGGCCTTCGCGATCGGAACGATCCTCGTCGTGGCGGTGGCCATGCTGGGGTCGCTGACCGTCCTCCCGGCCGTCCTCTCGAAGCTCGGCGATCGTGTCGATCGCGGACGCGTCCCCTTCGTCAGCCGCCTGCGACGGGACGACGGCGAGGGCCGGATCTGGACGACCATCGTCGGCGGCGTCCTGCGGCGGCCCGTGCTCTCGGTCGTGCTCGCAGCGGGCCTGCTCCTGGCGCTCGCCGTGCCGGCCCTCGAGCTGCGCACCGTTCAGGCCGGCGTCGAGACGTTCCCGCAGTCCCTGCCCGCGGTCCAGACGTACAACCGGATCCAGGCGGCGTTCCCGGGGAGCGAGATCCCGGCGGCCGTCGTCGTCGAGGCGCCGGACGTGACCGCGCCCGCCGTCCAGGAGGCGATCGGGCAGCTCGAGTGGCGGGCCCTCGCCAGCGGGCAGATGCACGAGCCCATCACCGTCGAGGTGAACGGGGACGGGACGGTCGCCACCGTCGCCATCCCGGTCGACGGCACGGGCACGGACGCGACGTCGGAGGCGGCGCTCGCGACCCTCAGGGACGAGATCGTCCCGTCGACGGTCGGCGCGCTCGCGAACGCCGAGGTGGGAGTGACCGGCATGACGGCGCAGTCGAAGGACTTCACCGACAAGCTCAGGTCCGTCGCCCCGCTCGTGTTCGGGTTCGTGCTCCTGCTCGCGTTCGGCCTCATGCTAGCCGCCTTCCGCTCGCTCGTGATCGCGGTCAAGGCGATCCTCCTCAACCTCCTCTCGATCGCCGCCGCCTACGGGGTCATGGTGCTCGTCTTCCAGCACGGCTGGGGCAAGGGCATCCTCGGCTTCGAGTCGACGGCCGGCATCGACTCGTTCCTGCCCATCTTCATGTTCGTGATCCTCTTCGGGCTCTCGATGGACTACCACGTCTTCATCATCAGCCGGATGCGGGAGGCCTACGACCGCGGCATGGGCACCGAGCAGGCGGTCACCCACGGGATCAGGACGACGGCCGGAGTCGTGACCAGTGCGGCGATCGTGATGGTCTGCGTCTTCTCGGTCTTCGCGACGCTCTCGATGCTGATCTTCAAGCAGTTCGGCGTCGGGCTGGCTGCGGCGATCCTCATCGACGCGACGATCGTCCGGGCCGTCCTGCTGCCCGCGACGATGAAGCTGCTCGGCGACTGGAACTGGTACCTGCCAAAGTGGCTCGAGTGGCTCCCGCACCTCGAGCACGGCGGCTCGATCGAGCCCGTCAAGACGCCGCCCGCCCCCGTGCCCACGGGCAGGTAGGGTCGCCCACTCCGCCGGCGCGGCCGTCCAGGCCGCGCCGGCGCTACCGGAAGGAGCCCCGTGAAGATCGCCGCCCAACCAGCCTCGACCGGCCCACCGTCGGTCGACGGTCGGCCCCCGGGCGAGCGGGCGGCCGACGCCCGTGAGCCGCAGGGCATCGCCGCCCGCGCGGCGGCGGCCGTCCGCACCGAGGCGGGCGTCGCGCGGCTCGCGTTCGCCGTCGTGGCCCTCCACGTCGTGGACGACAGCTTCCTCCAGCCGCAGCCCGGCACGTCCGCGGGCGACCACCTCGCGGGCGGCCTCGTGCCGACCGCGCTCCTCGTCCTCGCCGCGTGGGCCTATCCGCGCCTCCGTGCCGGCGCCAGGGCGACGCTCGCGCTCGGCGTGGGGCTCTTCGCGATCGTGATGGGGCTGGGCGAGGCCGGCTACTACGCCCGCGAGAGCGGGCTCTCGGGAGACGACTACACCGGCCTCCTGGCCGTCCCCGCCGGCGTGCTCCTCGTGGGCCTCGGCCTGACGACGCTCTGGCGGTCGAGGCGAGGCGGCGGCGTCGTGCGCCGATACCTCAGGCGCGCCGGGCTGGCGATCGGCGCCCTGCTCGGCGTCTTCCTCGTCGTCTACCCGGTCTCGGAGTCGTACGTGATCACGCACGCCGCCCGCGCGTACGTGCCGACCCCGGCGCTCGGGACCGCCTACGACGAGGTCGCCTTCGAGACGGCCGACGGGCTGCGGCTGGCGGGCTGGTACGTGCCCTCGGAGAACGGCGCGAGCGTCATCGTCTTCCCCGGCCGAAAGGGGCCGCAGGGGCCCGCCAGGATGCTCGCCCGGCACGGCTACGGCGTCCTGCTGTTCGACCGCCGCGGCGAGGGCGAGAGCGAAGGCGACCCGAACGGGTTCGGCTGGGCCGGCACGCGCGACATCGAGGCCGCGATCTCGTTTCTCCAAGCTCGGCCGGAGGTCGACGAGGAGCGCATCGGCGGGCTCGGGCTGTCGGTCGGCGGAGAGGTGCTGCTGCAGGCGGCCGCCGAGACCGACGACTTGAAGGCGGTCGTCTCCGAGGGCGCCGGCGTTCGCTCCGTGCGGGAGGCCGTCCACCTCACCGGCGCGGAGCGCTGGGTGGCGACCCCGTTGTTCGCGTTGACGACCCTGGCGACCGCGGTCTTCGCGAGCGACCTGCCTCCGCGCAGCCTCACCGAGCTGAGCGCCGAGATCTCGGCGCCGGTGTTCTTCGTCTACGCAACGCCCGGCCAGGGCGGCGAGAGCCTCAACCCGACCTACTACGAGGCGGCGAGACAGCCCAAGGAGATCTGGGCCGCCGAAGGCGGGCACACCGGCGCCTTGACCGCCGAGCCCGAGGAGTACGAGCGGCGAGTCGTCTCCTTCTTCGACCGCGCCCTCCTGGACGGCGAATGACCACTCGAACAGAGGAGAGCAGCATGGAGACCCATCGCAAGACCCTCGTGCGCCGGGGCTTCCTCTTCGGCGTCCCCTTCCTCTACCTCGTGCTCGGGCTCCTCCATCCGATGATGGATCCGAAGGTCGGCGACGACACGGGCCTGTTCATCGGCCTGCACTACGCTCAGCTCTTCCTCATCGGCGGGCTCGCATACGTGCTCTGGTTGCTCGTGGAGGGCGTCGGTGGCCGCGCCGCCACGGTCACGCGGGCGCTGATCCTGCCCTACGTGATCCTCTACACGACGCTCGACGCGCTCGCCGGGATCGGCATGGGCGGGCTGATCCGCTCCGCGAACGCGCTGCCGGTCGCCGAGCAGGCGACCGTCGGCCGCTTCCTCGAGGAAGCGCGTGAAGCGGACGTGGCCGGCTACGCGGTGTACTTCGGCGCGAGCCTCTTCTGGTTCGCCGCCGTGCTCGCGGCGGCGGTGGCCCTGAGGAACCACGCCCCGCGGCCTGCGCTCGTGCTCCTCGCCCTGGGCGCGCTCGTGTTCGGGATCGCCCACCCCAAGCCGACGGGCCCGATCGGGATGGCGCTCCTCCTTGCGGGACTCATCTGGCTCGAGCTGCGGCCGCGGGCCGAGGAGGCACTGCCGCCCGTCACCGCGGAGCGGAGCGCCGCGCCGCTCGGGGCGTGAGCCTGCGCGGTGAGCGTCTCCTCCGCCCGGAGGGGCATGGCTGAGAGGGCTGACCACTCCTCCGCGGGCGATGCCCGGACGAGCGTCGACCCCGGCGCGCCCGTCGTCGGAAGCGCGGAGATCGAGATCACCGCTCCCCTCGAGCGCGTCTGGGACGTCCTGACGACGCTCGACCGCTGGCCGAGCTGGAACCCGGACGTCAGGTCGATGTCGGTGAGCGGGGACGTCGTCCCCGGAACGGAGTTCCGGTGGAAGGCGGGCCCCGGCACGATCACCTCGACGATCCGGCGGGTGGAGCCGCCGACGCTGATCGGCTGGACCGGCAGGACGCTCGGGATCCGCGCCACGCACGTCTACCGGCTCGAGGGCCGGGAAGGCGGGACGCTCGTCCGGTCGGAGGAGTCGTACGAGGGTCTCGTCGCGCGGGTGCTTCGCCGGCCGCTGCGAAAGACGCTCGACGCCGCCCTGGCCGACGGGCTGCGGCACCTCAAGCTCGAGGCCGAGCGCCGCTCGCCGTAGCCGGGCCGGACGCCGATCCGGCCCGGCCCGGACGTACGATGGGACGATGAGCCGCCGGCAGCCGCTCGTGATCGTCGCCCCGGGCGGCGGCGTCCCCGCAGCGGAGACGACGGCCGGCCTCGTCCTGGAGGCGGGGCGCTGAGCTCGTCGGCGCGCGTTGCCGACCTCGAGGCGATGGAGGCCGTGATCTTCGACCTCGACGGCGTCGTCACCCGCACGGCCGCCCTGCACGCCGCGGCCTGGAAGCGGCTCTTCGACGAGTACCTCGCGGCCGTCGCGGAGCGACGGGGCGAGCCCTTCCGCCCCTTCGAGCTCGAGTCCGACTACCGGCGCTTCGTCGACGGCAAGCCGCGCTACGAGGGCGTCGCGAGCTTCCTCGCGTCCCGGGGGATCGAGCTGCCGCGCGGCTCGCCCGACGACCCGCCGGAGCGGGAGACCGTCTGCGGCCTCGGCAACCGCAAGAACCGCTACTTCAGGGCCGAGCTCACGAGCAAGGGAGGCGACCCCTACCCGACGACGCTGGCGCTCATCGAGGCGCTCCGGGCGCGCGGGGTGCGCACCGCCGTCGTCTCCTCGAGCCGCAACTGCGAGGCCGTCCTCGACGCGGCGGGGATCAGGGACCTCTTCGAGGTGAAGGTGGACGGCGTCGACGCCGAGGAGCTCGGGCTCCCGGGCAAGCCGGATCCGGCCGTCTTCCTCGAGGCGGCCGGCCGGCTCGGCGTCCGGCCGGCGAACGCCGCCGTGGTCGAGGACGCGATCGCCGGCGTGGAGGCGGGACGCCGCGGCGGCTTCGGCCTCGTCGTCGGGGTCGACCGCGCCTCGCAGCACGACGCGCTCGCGGCCGCGGGAGCCGACGTCGTCGTCCGGGACTTGGGAGAGCTCGCCGCATGAGCGCCTGGGTCCTCGAGTTCCAGGGCGGCGGCGACACGCCGGCCGGCCTCCGCGAGGCGCTCTGCACCCTCGGGAACGGCTACCTGGCGACGCGGGGCGCCGCGCCGGAGTCGCGGGCGGACGACGTCCACTACCCCGGCACGTACGTCGCCGGCGTCTACGACCGCCTGTCCGCCGCCGTCGCCGGGCGCACGGTCGAGGACGAGAGCGTCGTCAACCTCCCGAACTGGCTGCCGCTCACCTTCAGCGCCGAGGACGGCTGCTGGTTGGCGGAGGCGGAGCTCGTCGAGGACCGCGAGGAGCTCGACCTGCGGCGGGGCGTCCTCACGCGGCTCGCCCTCGTCCGCGACGACGGCGGCCGCCTCACGCGCCTGACCCAGCGGCGGCTCGTCTCCATGGACGACCCGCACCTGGCGGCAATCGAGACGACGCTCGTGGCCGAGAACTGGTCGGGCCGCCTCCGGGTGCGCTCGCTCCTCGACGGCGGCGTCGAGAACGCGGGGGTCGCCCGGTACCGGGGGCTTCCCGGCGACCACCTCACCGCCGTCGAGACGGCCGTCGTCGACGAGGAGACCGTCCGCCTGCAGGCCGTCACGCGGCAGTCGCGGATCCTCGTCGCCGAGGCCGCCCGGACCCGCCTCTGCCGCGACGGCGCGCCCGTGCCCGCGGAGCGCGCGCCGGTCGAGGACCCGACGGCCGTGGGGCACGAGCTCTCGCTCGACCTCGCCGAGGGCCGCGCCCTCACCGTCGAGAAGGTCGTCGCCGTCCATACCTCGCGCGACGCCGCCATCTCCGAGCCCGGGTACGCCGCCGTGCAGGCCGTCGCGCGGGCCGGAGGCTTCGACGACCTGCTGGAGCGCCACGCGCTCGCCTGGCGCCAGCTCTGGAACCGGTTCGGCGTCTCGATCGAGCAGGGCGGAGAGCGCACCGCCCGGATCGTGAACCTCCACGTCTTCCACCTCCTGCAGACGCTCTCGCCGCACACGGCCGCGCTCGACGCGGGCGTGCCCGCCCGCGGCCTCCACGGAGAGGCCTACCGCGGGCACGTCTTCTGGGACGAGCTCTTCGTCTTCCCCTTCCTGAACCTCCGCCTGCCGCGGCTCACGCGGGCTCTCCTCCGCTACCGCTACCGGCGGCTGCCCGAGGCGCGCCGCGCCGCCCTCGAGGCGGGCTACGCGGGCGCGATGTTCCCCTGGCAGAGCGGGAGCGACGGCCGCGAGGAGACGCAGCGGGTCCACCTCAACCCGCGCTCGGGGCGATGGAACCCCGACAACTCCTCGCTCCAGCGCCACATCAACGCCGCCGTCGCCTACAACGTCTGGCAGTACTACCAGGTGACCGGCGACGTCGGCTTCCTGGGCGGCTTCGGGGCGGAGCTGATCGTCGAGATCGCCCGCTTCTGGAGCTCGATCGCCCGCTACAACCGGGCGCTCGACCGGTACGAGATCTGCGGGGTCATGGGGCCCGACGAGTACCACGACGGCTACCCGGGCGCGTCTTCGCCGGGCCTCGACAACAACTCGTACACGAACGTCATGGCCGTCTGGGTGCTCCTCCGCGCCCTCGAGCTCCTCGAGCTCCTTCCCTCGGACCGGGCCGAGGACCTCCACGAGCGGCTCTCGCTCACCCCGGAGGAGATCGAGCGCTGGGAGGACGTGAGCCGGAAGATGCGCCTCGTCTTCCACGAGGACGGGATCCTGAGCCAGTTCGAGGGCTACGAGGAGCTCGAGGAGCTGGACTGGGACGGCTACCGGGCCCGCTACGGCGACATCAGCCGGCTGGACCGGATCCTCGAGAGCGAGGGCGACACCCCGAACCGCTACAAGGCCTCGAAGCAGGCCGACGTGCTCATGCTCTTCTACCTCCTCTCGGCCGACGACCTGCACGGCATCTTCACCCGGCTCGGCTACGACTTCGACGGGGACGCGGTCCCGAGGACGATCGACTACTACCTCGAGCGCACGTCGCACGGCTCGACGCTCAGCCGCGTCGTCCACTCGTGGGTCCTGGCCTGGTCGGACCGGACGCGCTCCTGGGACTTCTTCACCGAGGCGCTCGAGAGCGACGTCTCCGACGTCCAGGGCGGAACGACGCCGGAGGGGATTCACCTGGGGGCGATGGCAGGGACGATCGACCTCCTCCAGCGCTGCTACACGGGCCTCGAGGTGCGGGAGGACGTGCTCTGGGTCAACCCGCAGCTGCCGACGGAGCTGACGCAGCTCGAGTTCACGATCCTCTACCGAGGACAGCTCCTGGCGCTCCGCTTCGAGGGCGAGACGCTCACGGTCGCCTCGAAGACGTCGCGGGCGGCACCCGTCTCCGTCGGGGTCGGAGGGACGGTGCTCGAGCTCGAGCCGGGTCGCCGGCTCGAGCTCCGCGCCGACTCCACCTCGGTGCGGTAGGAGCGGAGCGCACGGCCACGCGGCCGGTGGAGCGGATCCCGCGATGAGCCTCCTCCGCTTCGTGCCCGGCTACGAGGCGCACATCTCCGACGCCGGCAAGGAGGCGCTCTTCCTGCTCTTCCTCGCCTTCCTGATCGCGTTCGCGCTCACGCGCCTCTACACACGGCTCGCCCGCGTCCACGGCTGGGGTAGTGCGAGCGTCGGGGGGGTGCACCTTCACCACGCCGTCCCCGGCCTCGTGCTCGTTCTCGGAGGCGGCCTGCTCGCGTTCACTCCCTGGGGAACGGGTAGCCCGGCCCGGGAGATCCTGGCGATCGCATTCGGCAGCGGCTCTGCGCTCGTGCTGGACGAATGGGCCCTGATCTTCCACCTCGACGACGTCTACTGGTCGCAGGAAGGGCGCAGCTCGATCGACGCGGTCGTCATCGGGACGACCCTGGCCGGGATCCTCCTCTACACGGCCTCGCCGTTCGGGCTGCAGGAGTCGGAGTACCCGGGCCCGCGGACGGTCGTCTTCGCGCTCTTCGCCCTGAACTACCTCTTCGCGCTCGTCTGCTTCTTCAAGGGCAAGCCGGTCGTCGGGGCCGTGGGCCTCGTCGTCCCGCTCGTGGCCTGCGCCGGTGCGGTACGCCTCGCCAAGCCGGCCTCGCCGTGGTCGCGATGGCTCTACCGCTCGGACGGCGGTCCGGGGCGGCTCGAGCCGGGATCGGCCCGCAAGCTCGAGCGTGCCCGCCGGCGCTACACCGTGGGCTGGCAGGGACGGCTCGAGCGGAAGGTCACCGACGTCATCGGCGGCGCCCCGAGCGTCGAAGCCGCGGACGACGGCGAGCGCGGGTCGGGCTGAGCGCTACCGCCTCGTCGGCCTCGCCGGCTTCGTCCGCTGAGCCGGAGGAGGCATGCCCGCGGCGCTCGCCTGCGGCAGGCCGGCGGAGCGGGGCGCCCAGTCGTCGATCTCCCAGGCGAGCCCCGAGCAGTCGACGGAGACGACGCCGGGCACGCGCCAGGCGAACGCCTCGACGAGCTCGGCGGCCGTCCTCGTCTCGGTGCGACCGGCGATCGTGACCCGGCCGCCGGCGACGGCGATCTCGACGTCGTCCGGGGAGCGGAGGAGCTTGCGCCAGATGACGTCGCCGCGGAGCTCCTCCCGAATCGCAGCGTCCGGACGCACGAAGCTCCGCACCAGGTCTCCCCGGCTCACGATCCCGGCGAGCTTCCCGCCCGCCAGGACCGGGAGACGGTTGACCTCCCGCTCGACCATGACCCTCGCCGCCTCCGCGACCGACTGCTCGGCGTCGATCGTGACGGCGGGCGCCGTCATCGCCTCCCCGGCGGTGGTCGCGGCGAGATGACGCTCGTCGGCGGCCTCCGGGGCGAACAGGCGGCCGAGGGCCCCCGCCCGCTCGGGCCGGCTCGCCGCCTTGACGATGATGTCCGCCTCCGAGACGACCCCGAGGACGCCGCCCTCCTCGTCGACGACGGGCAGCCCGGAGACGCCCCGGTCGACCATGACCTCCGCCGCCTGCTTGAGCGTCGTGTCCGGGCCGGCCGTGGCCACGGTCGTCGTCATCACGTCCTTCACCTTCATGCCGAGCTCCTCCGTCTGCGGCGTGCCCGGAGCATCACCTCGCCGGGGCGCCGCGGCATCGGGAGGGAGCCGACGCCGCCGTCGGTAGTTCTCCACATGCCGGATCGGCGCCTTCGCCGATGTCCGTCACCCTCCGCGCGGGCGACGATCCGGGTGGAAGCACGAGGAAGGAGGTTTCTATGGACGTCGTCAGGTGGACGCCCTTCCGCGAGCTGGAGACGATGGAGCGACGGATGCGACGCTTCTTCGACGACGCCGGGTTCGCCCCGGCGCTCTTCCCGGCCGCCGACGTCTACGAGACCGCGGACGAGTTCGTGGTCGAGCTCGAGGTGCCCGGCTTCGAGGAGAAGGAGCTGGACGTCGAGCTGACCGACCACGTGCTCGCGGTCAAGGGACACGGCACGGAGGAGAAGGAGGAGAACGGGAAGGCATACCGCCTCCGTGAGCGGACCGAGAGGACCTTCGAGCGCCGCTTCGAGCTGCCGCCCGAGGTGGACGCGACCGCGGTGAGGGCGGACTTCGAGAAGGGGATTCTCGAGATCCGCGCCCCCAAGGCGAAGGCCCCGACGCCGCGCAAGATCGAGCTCGCGACGAAGGCCTGAACGTCGAGGTGGGCCGGGGATCCCGGCCCACCTTCTCTCTCGGCTCCGTGATATAGAAGGCGGCCCTTGCCACGGACGCAGCTTCCGGAGCTCACCCGCACGTCCGACCTCGCGCCCTGCCCGCCGACGGCGCCGTGACGGCAGGGCGGGACCGGCCCCCGCTCGTCGCGATGCGCGGGATCGTCAAGGACTTCCCCGGCGTCCGCGCCAACGACCGCGTCGACTTCGACCTCCGGCCGGGCGAGATCCACGCCCTGCTGGGCGAGAACGGCGCCGGCAAGACGACGCTCATGAACGTCCTCGCCGGCCTCTACCGACCCGACGCCGGCTCCATCTTGCTGGAGGGGGAGCCGGTGGAGCTCCGCAGCCCGCGCGCCGCGATCGACCACGGAATCGGGATGGTGCACCAGCACTTCCGTCTCATCGACCGATTCACCGTGGCGGAGAACGTCACGCTCGGGTGGCACACGCCGCGCGCGCTCGTGCGGTCGCGGCCGCTCGAGCGCGAGATCGCGCGTCTCTCCGACGCGTACCGCATGGCGGTCGACCCGGGCCGGCCCGTCTGGCAGCTCTCCGTCGGAGAGCAGCAGCGCGTCGAGATCCTCAAGAACCTCCACCGCGACGCACGGGTGCTCGTGCTCGACGAGCCGACCGCGGTCCTCACCCACCAGGAAGCCGTGGAGCTCTTCGCGAGCCTGCGCGCCATGGCCGCCGAGGGCCGCGGCGTCGTCTTCATCTCGCACAAGCTCCGCGAGGTGATGGCGGTGGCCGATCGCGTGACGGTCCTCCGTCACGGACGTGTGGTCGCCACGGTCGCCCGGACGGAGACATCGCAGGGGAAGCTCGCCCGGCTCATGATCGGGGAGGACCTTCCCGAGCCCGCGCACCCGCGCGAGCACGAGCTCGGTGGGCCCGTGCTCGCGCTCGCCGGGCTCGAGGCGCTCGACGAGCGGGGCCTCCCCGCTCTCCGGGGAATCGACCTCGAGCTGCGCGCAGGCGAGATCCTCGGGCTCGCCGGCGTGGCCGGAAACGGACAGGTGGCGCTCGCCGAGACCATCGTGGGGCTTCGGCCCGCGAGCCGCGGACGCGTGCGCCTCCGCGGTGAGGACGTCACCCGCTGGCCCGTGCGCCGCCGGATCGCGGCCGGCGTCGGCTACACGCCCGAGGACCGGCTCCGCCAGGGCGTCGCGCCGACCCTCTCGCTCGTCGACAACCTCGCGGCCAAGGCCTACCGCCGCCCGCCGGTCGGCGGGCGCTTCCTCGTCGACCGCCGCGCCGCTCGCAGGATGGCCGAGGAGCTCGTGCGGCGATTCGACGTCCGGGGCGCCGACCCGGAGGCGCCGGTCAGCTCCCTCTCCGGCGGCAACGTGCAGAAGCTCCTCCTCGGGAGGGAGCTCGCCGCCGACCCGTGGCTCCTCGTGGCGGCGCAGCCCACTCGCGGCCTCGATCTCGGAGCGGCCGAGGCGACCCGCCGGCTCCTGATCGAGCACCGGGATCGCGGCCGCGCCGTGCTCCTCGTCAGCGAGGACCTCGAGGAGCTGCTCGCCGTCTGCGACCGCATCGCCGTCATCTACGAGGGCGCCATCACCGGGATCTTCCCGGCGAACGAGGCCGACACCGAGCGGCTGGGCCTCCTCATGGCCGGCAAGACTGCATGAGGAGGGCCGCCGACGCGACGATCGCGGCGGCGATCCGGCTCGCCGCCGTGGGCGTCGGTCTCGTCGTCTCCGCGCTCGTGCTCGCCTCGATCGGGCAATCGCCGTGGGAGGCGCTCCGCACGCTCCTCGAGGGAGCGTTCGGGAACGAGTTCGCCCTCGGGCAGACGATGCTGAAGACGATTCCGCTCGCACTCACCGGGCTCGCCGTGGCCCTGTGC
>DASTQA010000068.1:0-110055 GCA_035762005.1 Gaiellaceae bacterium | reverse complement strand
GAGGTGGCGCTGTCGCTGCTGCGTTCGGGACACGCCACCTTCCACGGATTCGCTCTCGCCCAGACCATGCGGGAGCAGAGCGGGTCACGCTCCTTGACGGCCCACGGAACCCTCTACAAGGCCCTGAGCCGGCTCGAGGAGTTCGGCCTGCTCACCTCCCGCTGGGAGGACGCAGCGGCGGCTGAGGGACGACCACGTCGGCGACTGTACGAGCTCACGGGGGAGGGGGCGCGCGTGGCCGGAAGCGCCCTCGCCGAAAAGGCCGTTGCGCCTCTTGCACGCGTTACCTCGGAGCCCGCATGATCCCGGAGCGCGCGGCCGAGCTGGTGGCCCGGTGGGTACGGTTCTACACGCGGGAGCTCCCCACTCCGATCGCCCAGCGCCGCGCCGACGAGATCGAGGCCGATCTCCACGACCACATCGCGCATGAACGGGCGAACGGGATCAGCGATCGGCGGATCGCGCTCGGCATCGCGTCCCGGATGGTCCGTGGCCTCGCCGCCGACGTTTCTTGGCGCGGGCGGCACGCGAAGGCGGCCGCCCATCCCTCGACCCCGGAGGAAGCGATGAAGACGAGCAAGGCTCTCTCTCGATCCGTCGTTCGCGTTGCCCTCGGCGTGGCGTTCATCCTGTCGCTGCCGTTGGTGGCGATGCTGATCACCGACGACGTGGTCTGGAGCCTGGCGGACTTCGCTGTCGCCGGCGTCCTCCTGGCGGCAATCGGTGTTGCGCTCGAGCTGGCAGCGAGGAGGGCGGGGAATCTCGCCACCGCGCTCGGCATCGCCGCCGTCGGCGTCGCCGCGGCCGTGCTCGGGGAGGCCGACGACGCGCCCGGCCTCGTGCTCCTGGGCATCCTGCTCATCGTCAGCGCGTGTGCGCTCGGCGTGAGGACCGCCCAGCGCGCCAAGTAGCACCGACAGCCGTCGCACTCGCATGTGCGAGTGATCGCGAATGTCGCTTGCGCTCAGGTGCTCCCCACGTGTCCTCGCCGGGGGGTCTGGCGGCAGACGGATCAGGCGCACTTCCTGCAATTCAGATGCAATTTCCGCTCCGACCCTGCGACCTGTCAGGCGGCGGGCGCGCACACTGCGATGAGTTCGTCGGCGTCAGCCGGTCTCATCGGCAGACGAGAGGAGGCGACATGGGCAACGTGGTCATCGACATGAGCATGTCAGTGGACGGCTACATCGCGGCTCCCAATGACAATCCGGAGCAGGGGCTGGGCGAGGACGGGATGAGGCTCCATAACTGGGCGTTCGACGATCCTTCGGTGTTCGAGCGGGTGTACGGCAACCTGGTCGAGGAGACGGGCGCCGTGATCATGGGTCGCCGGAGCTACGACAACTCGATCGAGGCATGGGGCGGCAAGGGTCCGCTGGGCGAAGTCCCGTGCTTCGTCGTCACCCACAGGCCGCCGGCGAGCTCGGACCCGCTCTTCACGTTCGTCACCGAGGGGATCGAGCGCGCCCTCACGAAGGCCCAGGAGGTCGCCGCCCACAAGCGGATCGGGCTGATGGGCGCCAACATCGACCAGCAATTCCTCGCGGCGGGGCTCGTGGACGAGATCAGGATCCACCTGATCGATGTCCTCCTCGGAGGAGGCCGGCGGCTGTTCGACCAACTCCCGCAGCGAATCGAGCTGGAACAGACCGGGCTCAGCCAGACCGACGGCGTGACGCATCTCGAGTACCGCGTCCTCAGGAGCGCTTCCAGCGGTTGACGAAATCGTGTGGCGCCCGGTGCCGCCGGACCGTGCTGGGCGACCGTCGTCTCACTCGAGCTGCCACACACGGGCGACCCGTCGATCCCGGGTGGAGCGTTTCTGGGGCCTAGCGGTCGCAACTAGCGGCACCGGTCGCAAATCGGCAGGCGCTGAGGACCGCCGAAAACGAGCGATCCGCTGGGCGCGCTCACGAGCCGCGGACGTCGCGCGTCCGCTTGGTCGCCGTCAGCGACAGGACCCACGCCTCCTCAGAGGCTCGTGGTCGGCAAGTCGGCTCGTCGCGGGTCTGGTCGCCCACGCCCACCTCGAAGACGGCGATCACACCTGCGAGGAGCGTCTCTCGAGAACGTCCTTCAGCGTGGCGAAGTTGTCGTCTACGCCTCTCTTGACCGCGCGCCGTGCGAGTGGTCCCACGAGGGCGGGGGCGCCGGACAGCTCGACCTCTGCGTCGAGCTCAACGACCGTCCCGCCGTCACGTGGAGAGAGCGTGTAGCGGTAGACGAACGGCGTCGGCCCGGACAGGGTTCGGATCGCGAACTCCCGCGGGCGGTCGTGCGCGGCAATTTCCAGCTCGTTCTCGGCCCGGCCGCTCGGAAGCACACGAGTCATCGCGTAGGTCGATCCCACCGGCTCGTCACCGGAGGACGTCTTTCGCACCGTCCGGACGGCCGAGTTCCAGCGGGGGAAGTTCTCGGGATCGGAGACGTAGGCGAAGACCTCGTCGATGGGTCGCTCGATCTGCACGCTCGTCTCGAAGCTGATCACTCGGACCGTCCAGCGTACCGGCGGGCAGAGAGGAAGCCATGGATGAGCGCGATCGCCATTGCTCCTTCCCCGACCGCCGAGGCAACGCGCTTGATCGAGCCGTGCCGGACGTCGCCCGCAACGAAGACCCCCGGTTCGCTCGACTCGAGGAACATGGGATCTCGCTCGAGCGGCCACCAGCGGCCGGGCCGCCCCTCCTCGAGGAGGTCCGGCCCGGTCATCAGGAAGCCGCGCTCGTCACGCCGAAGCCAACCCTCGACGCCGGCGGTCAGCGGCTGGCCGCCGATCAGGATGAAGAGCGCATCCGCGGGAAGCTCACGTTCCTCCTCGCGCTCGTCGTCGGCGACGACGACCGTCTTGAGCCGCTCGGCTCCCCGCGCGGCGACCAGCCGCGACCTCGTCCGCACCTCGATTCGGCCGTGGGCCTCGATTCGCTCGACGAGGTAGTGCGACATGGCCTTGGCCAGCGAGTCGCCCCGCACGACCATCGTGACCCGCCGCGCGAACTCGGCCAGGTGGAGCGCGGCCTGGCCCGCTGAGTTCGCGCCACCCACCACGACGACCCCGCCGTCGCGAAAGAGCGGCGCCTCGCTCGGGGACGATCCGTAGAAGACGCCTGCGCCGAGAAGGCGCTCGACGCCCTCGGCCTCGAGCCGACGATAATGGACACCCGACGCAACGACGGCCGTGCGAGTCCGGAAGGCGGCGCCGTTCATTAGCTCGACCCCCGCTACGGCGCCGTCGAGCGATTGCTTGTGGGACCGCAGGTCCGGCTGTTCGGGGCGGAACCTCCCGCTCTCCGTGGTGACGTGATGGAGCTCCGCACCGACGAGGATCTCCGCGCCCAGCCGCACCGCCTGCTCATACGTGCTCTCGGCGAGCTCCGCCCCGCTGATCCCCCGGGGAAAGCCAGGGTAGTTCTCGATCCGCGAGCTCGTCCCCGCCTGGCCTCCAGGAGCGAGCGCCTCGACGACTACAACACGAAGGCCCTCCGAAGCCGCATAGAGCGCAGCCGTCAGCCCAGCCGGCCCCGCACCGAGGACGAGCACGTCGTACTCCTCCTGGCGGGGACGGCTAGGAAGACCCGCGCGCTCGCTCAGCTCGCTGCGCCAGCGCGAGGTCTCCACGTAGGCCTGCTGCTCCTCCGAGCCCGGGGGTTCGCCGCCGGAATGGAAGCGCTGGAAGGAGCGCACGGACACGTACCGCGCCGGCGGCTCGAGCAGCGATCCGTCCTCGAAGAGCACACACGGCAGCCGAAGGTCGTGCAGGTCCCGGTCGCGGAGCAACAGCCGAACGAGCGGATCGCGCTCGACGTCGACCCAGTGGAACCGAACTCCGTTTCTCTGCAGGAACTCGCGCGTATCCGCAGCGCCAGGGGTCGTGGCCGTCGCGATCACGTATTGAACGCTCATTCGACAAGACGAAGACGGCCAAGGCCGACTGTTCGAAGCCGAGCGCGCAGGTGGGTTGAGGGGGAATGCTCGGGGATCAACAGGCGGTCACGTCTCAGCGCTCGCTCGTCGCCAACAGGATTGCGAAAAAGGCCGCAGACGGCGTCGGGTGCAACCGCTGCTCTCAGCTTGCGAACTGGATCGCGCTCGGAAAAGCGTGCTCGAGCTTGGGGCCGCAGGTATCGACCCCCGCGACCCTGCTCGGCCACAACGGCCTCGCCCTGCTGCCGCTCTTCCTCGCCTGGAGCGTTCCCGCCTTACGGATGCTGCGAGAACGAGGCTCCGCAGGCCGCCGGGCGGCTCGCGGCACGCGGTCACAGCCGGAGACGCCCTGGAAACGACCCGGTGACTGGTAAGGCGGTACTGCTCCGACTCTCCCGGGTCGCACCGGAGCGCGAGCAGGAGGACGCCTGGCGCCGCTCCGTGGTTGAACCGAGCGTCGCAATCACGCAAGCTGGCAAGCTGACCGAAGTCCGGACTCCGGGCTCGAGATGAGGAAAGACGTTCGCGAGTTCATCCGCAGGCTCGAGGCAGCGGGTCTCACGGTCGAGCCGACGCCCGGGCACTACCGCGTCCTGCGCGACGGCAAGCCCCTCCGCAAGGCGAATGGGATGCCGTTCATGCTGCCGTTCTCGCCCGACACGACCCGCTGGCGCAGAGCGGCGGTCGTGGAGCTGCGCAAGCTCGGCATCCACGTCTAGCTCCGGGCCAGACATGCCGAAGCCACGCCTCACGTGCGCCTGCACCTGTCGAGCCAGTCACGACGAGCGCCCGACCGGCTGACTGCCTCGCGCACCCTCGTCGTTCGGCACGTGCCGCGGCTCCTTCCCCGAGGACGCAGTACCCGAGCTTCCAGACGGGTGGTGACCCTCAGGACGACGACGCCGGGTCCGGCTCCGCCGGCGACGTCTTGCCGCGGGCGAGCACCGCGCGGTACCAGGCTGGAAGCACGACGCGACCGTCGCCGGCCGTGAACGGATCGAGTGCTCCCCGGACGGCCTCGCCGACCTCGGCCTCGCCCGAGCTGTCGATCGCGAATTGCGTCGGGCCTGCAGCCATGAACGCACGCCAGGCCACTTCCACGTGATCGAAGACGATCGGACACTCGATCTCCTCGTCCACGTAGGGCGTCAGCGCAGCGGCGGCGAGCACGTCCACGACTCTGCCGGGATCGGAGAGCGAGAACATCCCGCTCTGCTTCAGGCTCGCCCGAGCGTCCTCGGTGAAGAGCGGAAGGACCAGCTTGAACACCGACGTGATTCCGGACTCGGGCACGCGAGCCGGGACGACGACCGCTACCGATCCCCGCGAGACTCTTCCAGCCTCGCGAAGGGCGCGCACCTTGTCGTCCGCGAACTGGAACGCGCTGAACCCGGTGACGACATCGAAGAGATCGTCCTCCCAGGGCAACGCCTCGATGTCGCCGACTTGAAAATCGCCCTCGGGCACCCGCTCGATCGCGATCTCGATCAACCCTTCCGCCGCGTCGACCCCTGCCACGCTCGCTCCACGATCTGCGGCCATCCGCGCGAAGCGCCCGGCGCCGCACCCGCAGTCGAGGACGCGACTGCCCGGGCCAATCTTCGCTCGGTCGAGCACGTGCTCGTACACGGGCTTCCCCCAGCCTGCGGGCCCCTCCCAGGTCTCGGCCCACGCGGTGGCCCGTGCGCCGAAGAGCGGCCCCCAACGCGTTGCGCTGCCGCCACCGCCCTTCGCCACGACGTTCACCTCCCGACGGTCGTCTGCGACCGGAGCCTAGAGTCGAGGGCCCAGTCCGGCAACACGACGGCAGTCGTCCCTCGTCGGGCAGCGAACAGGCAGCAAGCGTCCGAGACCGGCTTCTCGAGTTCCTCGGTGCAGCTGCGCTGGGCGGGCGATAGCCGCACTCCCCCGGGTTCGACCCGATCGACGTGCGCCGCGAACCAGCGCGAGCTCCTGAACGTGCTCCACCCGGCACGGGTCCCGCACGACGCACGGACGTGACCTGGGACGTCTACGCCCTCGTCCTCGGGCGAGAGGCGGGCGAATGCCCTCCGTGACGGACTCGTCGGGCACACTTCGCCGGTGAGATGGCGCCGCGCACCGGACGCCAGGCGAAGCCCCGTCCGCCAGGCCTTGCTGTGGTATGTCGCGAGCGGCCTGGTCGCCGTCCTGCTGATCAGCCTGCTCGGCGTGTGGCTCTTCGGCCGCGCCGGTGAAGAGGAGGCGATCCGCGATGCCGAGGATCAAACGCGGATCGCGGCCGAAGGGTCGATCGAGCCCGTCCTCAGCGACGCGCTGGTCGACGGGGACCCGGATGCGCTCGCCGCACTCGATCGCGTCGTCCGGGAGAGGGTCTTGAGCGACGATTCCATCGTGCGCGTGAAGATGTGGGACCGGTCCGGTCGGGTCGTCTACTCCGACGAGCCGCGCCTGATCGGCGCCCGCTACTCGCTGAGCCAGGACGACCTCGCCGAGTTCGAGGGAACGCACATCGACGCCGAGGTGACCGATTTGTCGAGGCCGGAGAATCGGTTCGAGCGCGGATTCGGCAGGCTCCTCGAGGTCTACATGCCGATCCGAACGCCGAGCGGACGACCCCTCCGCTACGAGGCGTACTACCGCTCGGCCTTCATCTCGGCCCGCGCGCAGCGGATCTTCCGTCAGTTCGCGCCGGTGATGCTCGGCGCCCTCGTGCTGCTCGCCCTCGTGCAGCTCCCGCTCGCGTGGCAGCTCGCCAGACGAGTGCGGCGGAGCCAGGACGAGCGCGAGCAGCTCCTCAACCGCGCACTCGAGGCATCGGACGTCGAGCGGCGCAGGATCGCGCGCGATCTCCACGACGGCGTCGTCCAGGATCTCGCGGCCGTCTCCTACTCGCTCTCGGCGTCCGCGGAGAGCGCGCCAACTCCCTTCGACGACGAGCTGCGCGACGCGGCCGCCGAGACACGACGGGGCATCCGCCAGCTCCGCACGCTCCTCGTCGAGATCTACCCGCCCGAGCTCCACCGCACCGGCCTCTCGGCGGCGCTCACCGACCTGCTCACCGCCTCGGAGGCGCGCGGGCTCGAGACGACCCTCGAGGTCGACCCGGAGGTCGAGCTCGGACGCGAGGCCGAAGCGCTCTTCTTCCGCGTCGCGCAGGAAGCTCTCCGCAACGTGATCAAGCACGCCGGCGCACGGCGCGTCGACGTCAAGGTCGGACGGACCGACGGCCGGGCGCAGCTCGTGATCGAGGACGACGGCCGCGGCTTCGACCCCGAGCGTCTGGCCGGCGACGGGCACTTCGGCCTGAGGATCCTCGCGGACCTCGTACGGGACTCGGGCGGCGAGCTCGAGATCGAGTCGGCTCCGGGCTCGGGGTCACGCGTCTCGGTCGTGGTCGCCGCGTGATCCGCGTCCTCGTCGCGGAGGACCACAACCTCGTGAGGGCCGGCCTCGAGCGGCTGCTCGCGACGGCGGCGGACATCGAGGTCGTCGGCGGGGCGGCGGACGGCGCCGAGGCGGTCGAGCTGGCCGCCGAGACCCGTCCCGACGTCGTCCTCATGGATCTCTCCATGCCGAACGTCGACGGGATCGCGGCCACGCGCGCGATCGTGGCCGCGAACGAGGACGTCCAGGTCGTCGTCCTGACCTCGCTGGCGGACCGCGACCGGATCCTCGCCGCGCTGGACGCCGGTGCGATCGGCTACCTCCTGAAGGACGCCGAGCCGGAGGAGGTGATCGGCGGCATTCACGCGGCCGCGCGCGGCGAGTCGCCGCTCGCACCGAAGGCGGCGCGCGCCGTCCTCACGGCCCGAGCCGAGCGCGAGCGCGCCGACCTCAGCGAGCGCGAGCGCGAGGTCTTGCAGTGTGTCGCCGAGGGGATGCCGAACAAGCTGATCGCCCGGAGGCTCGGGATCAGCGAGAAGACCGTCAAGGCGCACCTGACTCGCGTCTTCGACAAGATCGGCGTCACCGACCGGACGCAGGCGGCGCTCTGGGCGAAGCGCCACGACACGGTCTGAGTGCCCGAGACCGGAGGCACAGGGCCCCCGGTCTCTGGGGCGGATCCGGCTCGTCAGAAGTTGATGACGGCGCGGCAGGTCTCGCCGCTCTGCAAGGCCTTGGCCGACGCGACGATCCGGTCGCTGCCGGGCGAGTTGGCCAGGCGCCGCTCGACCGAGAACGACCCCGACGGCGCCCTCGTCGTGCGGATACCGCGGAAGGCGACGTTGCCGTCGCGCTTGATCGTCACGCGCCAGCGCTTGCCGACGCGGTTCTGATCGACCTCGAACTCCGTCTCGAGCTGGCCGTCGTCGGACTTCACCTTCAGCTTCCAGGTGCTCGAGGCGCTGCACGACCCCTGCTTGATGACGCGGTCGTCGTCGCCACGGGCCATCGCGGTCGGAGCGAGTGCGAGCAGCATGGCCGCGAGCGCTGCGATTGCGGTGAACGTGAGCTTCTTCATGGTTCCTCCAGGATCGTCTCGACTGCCTGGATGGAGGCTGTCAGCGCCCCGGTCGCAGCCGCAACGGGACATCGGTCCTAGGACCCGAGCCGCCGCGGCTCAACGGCGCCTCAACCACCGCGTACGGGTGCTAGCCGTACCTCCACCGGCCGGGAAGCCACATCGCGCCGGGAGGAGCCGAGCCGGAGAATGCCGGTTTCGCAGCGATGACTTCCGAGCTCGCATCCGGTCTCAGAGGGCAGAGGCCGAAAGAGGGAGGTTGATGAACGGGCAGACCCCACTGGCGATCGAGGCTACGGGCCTCGTCAAGTCGTTCGGCGAGACGCGTGCGGTCGACGGCGTCGACCTGGCCGTCCGCAGAGGCTCGGTCTACGGCGTGCTCGGCCCGAACGGCGCCGGGAAGACGACGACGGTGAGGATGCTCGCCACCCTGCTGCGGCCGGACGCCGGCTCCGCGCGGGTGCTCGGGCACGACGTCGTGCACGAGTCCGACGCCGTGCGGGGCCTCGTCAGCCTCACGGGCCAGCTCGCGTCGGTCGACGAGGACCTCACGGGCCGCGAGAACCTCATCCTCATCGGCCGGCTGCTGGGACTGAAGCGGGCGGCCGCCAAGGCGCGCGCGACCGAGCTGCTCGAGGCGTTCGGCATCGCGGAGGCGGCCGGTCGGCTGGTCAAGCACTACTCCGGGGGAATGCGGCGTCGGCTCGACATCGCGGCCAGCCTCGTCGTCACGCCGGAGCTGATGTTCCTCGACGAGCCGACGACGGGCCTCGATCCGCGCTCGCGCAACCAAGTGTGGGACATCGTCCGCGCGCTCGTCGCCGGCGGCACGACGATCCTGCTCTGCACGCAGTACCTCGACGAGGCCGACCAGCTCGCCGACGGGATCGCCGTCATCGACCACGGCAGGGTGATCGCCGAGGGGACGCCCGCTCAGCTCAAGGCCTCGGTCGGCTCGGGCGCGCTGCACGTCAGGCTCCTCGACCCCGACCAGCGACCCGAGGCCGAGCGCGTCCTCGCCCGGGAGCTCGGCTCGGTCCACCTCGAGCACGATCCGGCGGCGCTCTCGGCCTCGTGCGCAGACGCCGACCGGGCCGCCGAGGCGGTCGCCGACCTCTCCCGTTCCGGAATCGGGATCGCGGCCTTCGCGCTCGGCCAGCCGAGCCTCGACGAGGTGTTCCTGGCGCTGACGGGCCACCCGGCCGAGGAGCAGGCTCCCGACGACACCGCCGTCCAGCAGGAGGAGCAAGCCGTATGAGCACGACGCAGACGACGCAGGCAGCGGCGCTCTCCGCTGCGGAAGAGGCGGCGCTCCGCAAGGCGCTCGCCTCCACCCCGCGCCCGCCGCGGGCCAGTGCCCTCTCGACGACGCTGACGTTCGGCTGGCGGGGGATGCTCAAGGTCAAGCACGTCCCCGAGCAGCTGCTCGACGTGACGATCACGCCGGTGATGTTCGTCGTCATGTTCACGTACCTGTTCGGCGGCGCGATCGCCGGCTCGACGGGCGAGTACCTCGACTACATCCTCCCCGGGATCCTCGTCATGTCGGTCCTCTTCACGACCGTCTACTCGGGGGTCGCGCTCAACACCGACGCGACCAAGGGCGTCGTCGACCGCTTCCGCTCCCTCCCGACCTGGCGGCCGGCGCCGCTCGTCGGCGCCCTGCTCGGCGACAGCGTCCGCTACGTCGTCGCCGGGACGGTGATCACCGGTCTGGGCGTCGCGCTCGGCTACCGGCCGGGCGCCGGGTTCCCGGGCGTCGTCGCGGCTCTGGCGCTCGTGATCGTCTTCGCCTTCGGCCTCTCCTGGGTGTTCACGACCCTGGGGCTCCTCATGCGCTCGCCCAACGCGGTCATGAACGCCGGCTTCATGGGGATCTTCCCGCTCACGTTCCTCTCCAACGTCTTCGTCGAGCCGGAGACGCTCCCCAGGGCGCTCGAGGCGTTCGTCAACGTCAACCCGATCTCGATCCTCGCGGATGCGTCGCGCGGCCTCATGGAGGGGTCGGTCTCGGGCACGGACATCGGCATCGTGCTCGCGACGGCCGCCGCCCTCACCGCCGTGTTCGCCCCGCTGACGACGTACCTCTACCGCACGAGGAGCTAGCGGCCGGGCCGCTCGCTCCCGGGCGTCTCCTGCACCGATGAGTTCTTCGGCCGCGGCGGGTCTCACTCAGGAGAGCGCGCGAGAACAGCACCCGAACTGAGGCGGTGAGACGTGTTCAGGGACACGAAGGCATTCAGCAGCTTCTCGGTCGACGACTTGCAGAAGGCGAAGCAGTTCTACGGCGAGACCCTCGGGCTCGACGTCGTCGAGACCCCGGAGGGCCTGGAGCTACGGATCGCGGGGAGCACGCCCGTGTTCGTCTACCCCTCGAGCAGCTACACGGCGCCGAAGCACACCGTGCTCAACTTCCCCGTGGAGGACGTCGAGGCGGCCGTGGACGAGCTCGGCGCCCGGGGCGTTCGCATGGAGCACTACGACCTGCCCGACCTGAAGACGGACGCACGGGGGATCTTCAGAGGCGATTCCGGCCCTCCTGCCATCGCGTGGTTCAAGGACCCGGCCGGTCACGTGCTTTCGGTGCTGCAGACGACGTAGCCCCGTGGCTCGTCCCGGCCGTCCTCGGACACCGCCTCAGTGGAAGAGCCTGCCGCCGTTCACCCAGAGATCCTGGCCGGTGACGAAGTCCGAGCCGTGGCCGGCCAGGTAGAGGATCGTCCCGACGAGGTCTTCCGGCGACGCGTCCCGCTTCAGGCAGCGCTGCCCGCGGATGACGGTCGCCATCTCGGGCTGGCGGGCGTCGTAGTCGGGATCGTGCGGGACGTAGTCGGGGCTGATCGTGTTCACGCAGATGCCCCACTCCCCGAGCTCGCGCGCGAGCGCGCGCGTGAGCCCGACGATCGCGGCCTTCGAGGAGACGTAGTGGAGGAAGCCGGGCACGCCGCTCGGAACCGTGGCCGACGACGTGTTCACGATCTTGCCCGAGCGCTGCCGCTTCATGACCGGGACGACCGCCCGGCAGCAGAGCCAGGTCCCGCGGACGTTGACCGCCATGGCGTGATCCCACTCCTCCACCGGGATCTCCTCGAACGGCCGCTTGACGATCGCCGTCATGTACCCGGCGTTGTTGACGAGCACGTCGATGCGTCCGAAGCGCTCGACCGTCCGGTCGGCCAGCTCCTGCGTCGAGCCGGGGTCGGAGACGTCGACGCCGACTCCGAGCGCCGTCCCGCCCGCCGCCTCGAGCTCGTCCACGACCGGCTGCGGGTCCGCGACGTCGGCGACGACCACGGCGTAGCCCTCGCCCGCGAGGGCGAGGGCGTACGCGCGTCCGAGGCCCCGCGCCGCGCCGGTCACGATCACGACCTCTTCGCTCACTGCCACCTCCTATCGTTCGCGCGATGTCGCTCGACCTCGAGGGCTTCCTGGCCGAGCTCCGCACGTTGGCCGCCGAGGCCGGCCCGGCCCCGCAGGCTGCGCGCTACGGCTCCCGTCCCGAGCAGGTCCTCGACCTCCGCCTGCCGAAGGGGCGCGGGCCGCACCCGGTCGCGCTGCTCCTCCACGGCGGCTTCTGGCGCGCCCGCTACGACCGCTCCCACGTCGGCGCGCTGGCGGTCGACCTCGCCCGCCGCGGCTTCGCGGCCGTGAACGTCGAGTACCGGCGCGCGGGAGCGGGCGGCGGGATCCCCGAGACGCTCGAGGACGTCGAGGCGGCGGCCGAGGCCGTCGGGTCGCTCGACGCGCCGCTCGACCGCTCGCGCATCGTCGCGATCGGGCACTCGGCCGGAGGGCACCTGGCGCTCTGGTTGGCCGGCACCGGCAAGGTAGCGGCGGCGGTCTCGCTCGCCGGGGTCTGCGACCTCGCGGCCGCCGCCGAGGACGGGCTCGGCGAGGGAGCGGCCGTCGAGCTCGCCGGCGGGCTCCCCGCCGAGCGGCCGGACGCGTACGCGGTCGCGGACCCCATGCGGCGCCTGCCCACCGGCGTCCCGCAGCTCCTCGCCCACGGGGACGCAGACGACCGCGTCCCGGTCGACCAGTCGCGCCGCTACGCGCGCGCCGCGCGCGCCGCCGGGGACCGCTGCGAGCTGCTCGAGCTCCGGGGCGTGGGGCACTTCGAGCTCATCGACCCGCGCGGCGAGGCCTGGGCCGAGGTCGCGACGCGCCTGCCGGCCCTCACCTAGCCCGGCGGGTCCCACTCCACCACCAGCCGGCGGAAGCCGCGCGCGAAGAAGACGGTCTCGCGGTCGGGCGCCTCGCCGGCCGGCCGCAGACCCGGCAGGCGCTCGAGCAAGAGCGGCAGCGCCGTCCGCAGCTCGAGGCGCGCGAGGGGGGCGCCGATGCAGAAGTGGATGCCCTTCCCGAACGCCACGTGGCGCCCGAGCTCCTCGCGGCCGGGGTCGACCCTGTCGGCGGAGGAGAAGACGCACTCGTCGCGGTTCGCCGAGCCGAAGTGGACCATGACGCGGGCGCCCTTCGGCAGCGTCGCGCCGCCGAGCTCGACCTCCCGCGTCGTCCGCCGGAAGAGCCCCTGCGCGGGCGACTCGAGCCTGAGGATCTCCTCGATCGCGCCTCCCGCGACGGCGGGATCGAGCAGGTGACGACGGAGCTCCGGGTGCCGGAAGACGAGGTCGAGCGCGCTCCCGATCGCGCGGGTGACGGTGACGTGGCCCGCGACCATGAGGTCGAGCGGCAGCCCGGCCACCTCCGGGATGGTGAGCGGCGGCTCGGTCGCCGCGCGATTCTCGAGGAGGGCGCTCATGAGGTCGTCGCGAGGCTCTCGCTCGCGCTCCTCGAGCGCCCGCACGAAGTAGCGCTGCATCTCGACGAGCCCACGCGCGTGCTCGGCCCTGCGCTCGACCGGGCCGGGCTGCTGGAGCAGGAGCCAGTCGGTGCCCCATTCGTGCAGGCGGCCGAGGTCGCCCTCGGGAAGCCCGAGCAGCTCGCCGAGAACGCGGAGCGGCAGGGGCCAGGCGAAGCGCTCGACGACGTCGATCCGCCCTTCCGCCTCGAAGCCGTCGACGAGGTCGGTGGCGATCTCGGCGACCCGGGGCTCGAGCTCGGCGATGCGGCGCGGCGTGAAGGCCCTCGTCACGAGCCCGCGGATCCGGTTGTGCAGGGGCGGGTCGATCTCGATGATGAAAGGCATGCCGGGCCAGCCCTCGGCGAGCACGTCTCGCACCTCCTGCGGGAACGGCTCCGGCGACGACCTGAGCGCCCCGGCGGAGGAGTACGCGTCGTGGTCCTTCAGCACCCGGAGGACGTCCTCGTACCGCGTGACGACCCAGAGGTCGTACGCGGGCGCGTGGAAGACGGGCTGCTCGCGACGCGCGAGCGCGTAGACCGGGTACGGGTCCTCACGCTGGTCGGGGGCGAGGGGATCGAAGTCGATCGTCGCCACGGCCGGACCATACGCCGTCGGGTCCGCCGGCCACGGACGGCGTGCGTCCGCGCCGGGCCCGTGCTCAGTCCTCGGCCGCGGGAGGGACGTTCTGGTTGAGATGGAACAGGTTGTCCGGGTCGTACCGCTTCTTCACCGCCGCCAGCCGTTCCCAGGTCGGCCCCGGGTAGGCGGCCCGGACCCGCTCCTCGCCCTCGTCGCCGAGGAAGTTGACGTACGCGCCGGCGTCGGACTGGCGCAGCGCGCCGGCGAAGGCGTCGACCCAGGTCTCGTGGTCCGGCGTCTCCTCGGGAGTCGCGTAGACCGCGGCGACGTTGACCATGATCCTGCTCGTCCTGTGCGCGAACGCCGTCGCCTCGCCCGGCACCCGCGCCATCGCGCCACCCAGCACGCGGAGCTGCGCCACACGCATCTGTGCGGCGGAGGCCCGCAGGTGCTCGAGGATCGTCTCCGCCTCCGGGGGGGCGATCGTGTCGACGAACATCGTCCGGGCGGCCGCCAGCGGGCGGTAGTCGGGGTCGTCCGGCGGGTAGATCTCCGGGTACGGCATGGGCCGGAGCATGTCGGCGATCGGCGTCGCCAGCGCGCGGAACGGCGCGACGGCCCGCTCCCCCGCCTCGGGGGACCCTGCGTGGACGAGCGTGGCGAGGATCACGAGCTCGCCGTGGTGCTCGCTCGGGAGGAACGGCATCGGCGGCGCGGTCATGACGTTCGCGATCGTCGAGAGCTCGTCCGGTGCGGCCTCGGCCGCCGCGATGAACCCGGAGATCGTGTCTGCCGTCGCCGGCAGGACGAGCATCCCGCCGGTGACCGTGTCGACCGGCTGCAGCCGGTAGGCGAAGCGGGTGGCGACCCCGAAGTTGCCCCCGCCGCCGCGGACGGCCCAGAAGAGGTCCGAGTTGCGCTCCTCGTCGGCGTGCAACAGCCGGCCGTCCGCGGTGACGACCTCGGCGGCGAGCAGGCTGTCGATCGTCAGCCCGTGCTTGCGGACGAGGTAGCCGACGCCGCCGCCCAGGGTCAGCCCGCCGATTCCGACCGACCCGGTGTCGCCGAAGCCGACTGCCAGGCCGTGCGCGCCCGCCGCGCCGGTGACCTCGCCGGACGTGAGGCCGGTCTCCGCGCGGGCCACGCGCCTTTCCGGATCGATCTCGAGCGCCTTCAGACGCGAGAGGTCGAGCACGATCCCTCCCTCGCTGACGCCGTGGCCGGCGCCGCTGTGGCCGCCGCTCCGGACGGCGAGCTCGAGCCCGCTCTCGCGCGCGAGGTCGACGACGGCGGCGACTTCGCCCGCGTCCACCGGCCGCACGATCGCGGCGGGCCGACGGTCGACCGTGGGGACGAAGACCGAGCGGGCGTCGTCGTAGCCGGGGTCGCCCGGGCCGAGCACCTGCCCGCGGAGGCCGGCGCGGAGCTCGGAGAGCGCGATGCTGCCTTGGGAGAACGTGGTCACGGAGACCTCCTCGTCGGTCGGTTTCGTGCTGGGCTGTCGAAGCGATAGACGGCGCGGCCGGACCGTACTCATCTGTCGGGCCGTCCACCCCGAGGCGGGAGGACGGCGCCCGGTGGCCCTCTCCGAGCGTACGCGGCTAGGCGCGGCGCGCGTCGAGCCGGAGCGTCCAGGGCTCGATCGTGTCCACGCGGAGGTGCGTCCCGCTCCACGGGTCGCGGGCGAGCGTGGCGCGGACTGCGTCCTCCGACTCGGCCTCGACGACGTGCACGACGCGGTGCTCGTCGGCGAGCGGCCCGCCGAGGACGATGAAGCCCGCGTCCACGAGCCCGTCCATGAAGGCCGCGTGCGCAGGCCAGTCGGACTGCTCCTCGAGCGGGCGGGACGGGTCCCACTCGGTGCCCGAGCGGCGGACGACGACGAGGAACGTCGCGAGGGCGTTCGGCTCGGTCGGCGCTTCGGTGCTCATCTCGACCTCCTGCCGATTCGCGTTGACTGGGAGCGATGCTAGCCCGAAAAGAGGGCGATTCTCGTCCTCTATGGGGCTCTCGCACTCGCCGTCTTGACGGGCCGACTCACGTATATAACCTCTTGGTTATCTAACCGAACGGTTCCTGACGATCCAGTTGACGACCGACTCCCTCAGCCTCACGTTCGCGGCGCTCGCGGATCCGACGCGGCGGGCGATCCTTGCCCGGCTCGCCGCGGGCGAGGCCTCGGTCAAGGAGCTCGCGGCCCCGTTCACCATGAGCGGGCCGGCCGTCTCCAAGCACCTCCGCGTGCTCGAGCGCGCGGGTCTCGTCGTCCGCGGCCGCAAGGCGCAGTGGCGCCCGCGCCGGCTCGAGGCGACGCCGCTCAAGGAGGTGGCCGAGTGGGCGGAGGACTACCGCCGCTTCTGGGACGGGAGCTACGACAGGCTGGACGAGTACCTACGGCACCTGCAAGGAAAGGAGAGGCCTCATGGCCACGGCGAATAGGGTCGGCACGACGACGCTCACGACGCCCTCGGAGCGCGAGGCGGTCATCACGCGCGTCGTCGAGGCGCCGCGCAGCCTCGTCTGGGAGGCGTGGACGAGCCCCGAGCACCTGCCGCACTGGCTGCTCGGCCCGGACGGCTGGACGATGCCCGTCTGCGAGCTCGATCTCCGCCCGGGCGGAGCGTGGCACTTCGTCTGGCGCCGCTCCGACGGCACCGAGATGGAGATGCACGGCGTCTACCGCGAGATCGTGCCGCCCGAGCGGCTCGTGAACACCGAGTCGTGGGGCGGCGACTGGCCCGAGACGGTCAACACGCTCGTCCTCACCGAGGAGGACGGCAAGACGACGATCACGCTCACCGTCCTCTACCCGTCCGAGGAGGCCCGCGACGCCGCGCTCGGGACGGGGATGAAGGACGGCGCCGACATGAGCTTCGACCGGCTCGCCGCCTACCTGCGCACGCTGGCCTGAGGCGGTCGGCGGCCGGCGGCCGCCTAGCCGCGAAGCCGGCCCTCGACGAGCTTCCTCCCCTCGCCCGCCCACAGCACCATGCTCGCGAGCGCGACGCAGGTCAGCCAGCCGTCGAGCGGGAGCGGGGTCGTGCCGAAGGCGTCGTTCAGGAAGGGCAGCTGCACGACCGCCACCTGGAGCGCGGACGAGAGCGCGACCGCTCCCCAGAGCCAGGGGTTCGTGAAGAGGTTGTGGAAGGCGCTCGTGCGGTCGGAGCGGGCGTTGAAGCAGTTGAAGAGCTGCGCGAGCACGAGCGTCGTGAACGCCATCGTGCGGGCCTCGTCGATCTCGCCCGAGCCGCCGAGGACGCCGCCGGAGAGGCCGAGGTCGAGCGCCGCGAGGGTCGCGGCCGCCATGACGAGGCCGACCCAGAAGATCCCGAGCCACATCTCGCCGTCGATGACGCGGTCCGAGAGGCGTCGCGGCGGGTGCCGCATGACGTCGTCCGGAGGCGGGTCGACGCCCATCGCGAGCGCGGGCGCCGAGTCGGTGAGCAGGTTGATCCAGAGGATCTGGGTGGCGAGGAGCGGAACGGCGATCGCCTCGCCGGTCTCGTCGAGGCCGATCACGCCGGCGAGCACGACGCCGAAGAACATCGTCAGGACCTCGCCGATGTTCGACGAGAGCAGGAAGCGCAGAAACTTGCGGATGTTCGCGAGGATGGCGCGGCCCTCGCGCACGGCGGCGACGATCGTCGCGAAGTTGTCGTCGGCGAGGATCATGTCCGCCGCCTCCTTGGACACGTCGGTGCCGGTCCCGCCCATGGCGACGCCGATGTCCGCCGACTTGAGCGCGGGCGCGTCGTTCACGCCGTCGCCGGTCATGGCGACGATCTGCTCGTCCGCCTGGAGCGCGTGCACGATGCGCAGCTTGTGCTCGGGCGCCACCCGCGCGTAGACGGCCACCGTGCTCACGGCGGCCCTCAGCTCCTCGGCGTCGAGCTTCTCGAGGTCGGCGCCGCTCAGTGCACCCGACCCCGCGCCGGCGATACCGAGGTCGCCGGCGATGCGCACGGCCGTCCGCGGGTGGTCGCCGGTGATCATGAGCACCCGGACGCCGGCGGCGGTCGCCTCGGCGATGGCGCTCCGCGCTTCCGGGCGCGGCGGGTCGATGATCCCGACCGTCCCCAGGTACACGAGGTCGTGCTCGACCGACTCGTCCTCGGGCGGACGCTCCGCGGCGGGCAGCGGACGGTAGGCGACGGCGAGCGTCCGCAGGGCGAGGTCGGCGAGGCTGTCCACGGTTGCCAGGATCTCGCTCCGGCGTACGTCGGTGAGGGGCCGCGTCTCCCCTGCCGCACGCTCCGCCGTGCAGCGCGAGAGCAGGACGTCCGGGGCGCCCTTCGTGACGACGGCGATGCCGCCCTCCCGCTCGACGTCTGCCTCGAGGGTGCTCATGATCTTGCGCTCGTGGGTGAACGGAACCTCGCCGACGCGCTCGAAGCGCGACCGTCGAGCTTCCGTCAGGCCGCCCACCTTCGCCTCGGCGACGAGGAAGGCGGCGTCGGTGGGGTCGCCCTGGATCGTCCACGCGCCGCCTTCCTCCCGCAGCCGGGCGTCGTTCGCGAGGCTGCCGCCCGCAAGCACGAAGCGCACCTCGCCGAGCAGCGCCGCGTCGAGCGGGCGACCGTCGGAGCGCAGCTCGCCCTCGGGCCGGTAGCCGGCGCCCGTGACGTCCGCCTCGCCAGAGGCGGTGACGACCTTCACGATCGTCATCTCGTTCCTCGTCAGCGTCCCGGTCTTGTCGGAACAGACGACCGACGCGGACCCCAGGGTCTCCACGGACGACAGCTTCTTCACGATCGCGCGCCGCCGGGCCATGCGCTGCACGCCGAGGGCGAGCACGACCGAGAGGACGGCCGGCAGCCCCTCCGGGACGGCGGCGACCGCGAGCGAGACGCCGACGAGGAGCACGTCGACGAGGTCCGACGCCTCCTCGATCTCAGCCGTGAGCAGGATGGCGGTCACGACGACGGCCGTGATCACGACGACCGCGATCCCGAGCGTGCGCCCGATGCGGTCGACCTCGCGCTGCAGCGGCGTGCGCGGCTCCTCCGTGCGGCCGAGCAGCCGGGCGATCGTGCCCATCTCGGTCGCCATGCCCGTGGCCGTCACGACCGCCCGGGCCCGCCCGCGCGTGACGGCGGTGCCCGCGAAGACCATGTTCACGCGGTCGCCGAGACCCGCCGGCCCGGGGAGGGCCGCGACCTCCTTGAGCACGGGCTCGCTCTCCCCGGTGAGCGACGCCTCGGCCACGGTGAGGGAGGCGGCCTCGAGGAGGCGGCCGTCCGCGCTCACGGCGTCGCCCTCGGCCAGGAGCAGGACGTCCCCGGGCACGACCTCGGCCGCGGCGACGCGCTCCTCGCGCCCGTCCCGCACGACGCCCGCCGTCGGCGACGCCATGCGCTGGAGCGCGGCGACCGCCTGCTCGGCGCGCGCCTCCTGCACGTAGCCCAGCACGGCGTTGAGGAGGAGGATCGCCGTGATGACGACGGCGTCGAACGGGACGCCCTCGCGGCCCTCGACGGCCCAGGCCACGAGCGACACGACGACCGCGGCGAGCAGCAGGTAGATGAGCGGGTCGGCGAACTGGCCCAGGAGCTTCCGCCACGGCGGCACCGCCGCGGCCTCCTCGAGCCGGTTCGGGCCCTGCCGGGCCAGGCGGGCGGCCGCCTCGGCCGGCGCCAACCCGCGGCGGACGTCGGTGCCCAGCTCGGCGGCGACCTCGGCCGCGTCACGGCACCAGGGATCCCGGGCGACCGGGGCGGCCATCAGAGCCTCGTCCTCCCCCTCGGTGCGGTCACGTCGTCACTCTCGCTCACGGACCGCCGTGGGCAGGGCCCGGCTCGGGCGGAGGTCTCCTGATCCGTGACGCGCCTCGGCATCCTTCCGCTGCGGGACACAAGGCGGAACTCGCGCCGCCCGGCGCACCCTACGGCAGGCGCCCCGCTCGGGCCTCCTCGAGCCGCAGGCCCCGTCGTCCGCCCGCGGCCGCACGCCTCAGCCCGAATCGCCCGTCTCGTCTCTCGGGTGGTCGGCGCGGCCCGAGAGTGTCGCCGCCGTGTTGACGAGGCCGACGTGCGAGAACGCCTGGGGGAAGTTGCCGAGGAGCCGCCCCCGCCCGGGGTCGTACTGCTCGGAGAGGAGCCCGACGTCGTTTCGGAGCGCGAGCAGCCGCTCGAACGTCTGCCGGGCGTCGTCCACGCGCCCGAGCAGGAAGAGGTTGTCCGCGAGCCAGAACGTGCAGAGGAGGAACGCGCCCTCCCCGGGGGGAAGGCCGTCGACCTGCTCGACGTCGTCGTGCGAGTACCGGTGGACGAAGCCGTCCTCGCAGAGGTCCCGCTCGATCGCCGCGACCGTTCCGCGCACCCGCTCGTCCCGCGCCGGCAGGAAGCCGACGAGCGGGATCATGAGGAGGCTCGCGTCGAGCCGCCGGGAGCCCGGGTACTGGACGAACGCCCCGAGCTCGCCGTCATAGCCGCTCCGGCAGACCTCCTCGTGGACCTCGGCTCGCAGCCGTCGCCACCGGTCGACGGGGCCCGGGAGGCCGAACCGCTCGACCGCCTTGACGCCGCGGTCGAACGCGACCCAGGCCATGACCTTCGAGTGCGTGAACTCCCGCTTGCCCCCGCGCACCTCCCAGATGCCTTCGTCCGGCTGCCTCCAGGCCCCCTCGAGGAAGTCGAGCAGATGGCGCTGGAGCGACCACGCAGGCGCGGCCGTCTCGATCCCGCTGCGCCGGGCCTGGTGCAGCATGTCCATCGTCTCGCCGTAGACGTCGAGCTGGCGCTGCCGGCAGGCGGCGTTCCCGATGCGCACAGGGGCCGAGCCTTCGTACCCGCGCAGCCAGTCGAGCTCCGACTCGGGGAGCCGCCGCTCGCCCGCGGGCCCGTACATGATCTGGAGCTTCGCGGGATCGCCCGCGACCGCCCGCAGGAGCCAATCCCGCCACGCGACCGCCTCGTCCGTGTACCCGGCCCGCAGGAGCGACAGGAGCGTGAACGTCGCGTCGCGGAGCCAGCAGTAGCGGTAGTCCCAGTTGCGCACGCCGCCGAGGTGCTCCGGGAGCGACGTCGTCGGCGCCGCCACGATCCCTCCGGTCGGCGCGTACGTCATCGCCTTGAGGACGACGAGCGAGCGGACGACCGCGTCGCGCCAGCGACCGCTGTCGAGGCAGCGCGACGACCACGCGCGCCACCACCTTTCGGTGTCCCCGAGCGCGTGCTCCGGGTCGATGGGCCGGGGCGGCGGGTCGCTCGACGGAAACCACGTCAGCACGAAGGAGAGGCGGTCGCCCTCCGCGACGCTGAAGCGAGCTGCCGTCCTCAAATCCTCGCCGTACACCTCCACGTCCGTCCGCAACAGGAGGCCGTCCGGCCCGGCGACGGCGACCCGGGCGCCGTCGAGGCGCTGCACCCACGGGACGATAGAGCCGTAGTCGAAGCGCATCAGGAGATCCATGACCATGGGCACGCGACCGCGCACGCCCTCGACGATGCGCACGAGGTCCGGCTCCTCTCCTCGCGGCGGCATGAAGTCGACGACCCGGACCGCGCCGTCGGCCGTCTCGAAGTCCGTCTCGAGGACGAGCGTCCCGTCGCGGTAGCGGCGCCGAACCGCCTTGTGCCCACCGGCCGGGGCGAGCAGCCAGCGCCCGTTGTGCTCGTCGCCGAGGAGCGCGGCGAAGCAGGCGGGGGAGTCGAACCGCGGCAGGCACAGCCAGTCGACCGAGCCGTCGCGCCCCACGAGCGCGGCGGTCTGCGTGTCGCCGATGAGGGCGTAGTCCTCGAGCCGGAGCGGCATCAGCCGTTGCTCACCTCGTCACCGAGGCAGGGACGATACGTGCCGCTCCCGCCTCCGCGGACCGGAAACCGCCTGACAGAATGCCACCATGTGGCCGAAGCGAATCGTCTGCGGCATCGACGGCTCCGAGGCCGGTTTCGACGCTCTCCGTCAGGCCCGCCGCCTCCTCGCCCGAGGCGGCCGGCTGGTCGCCGTCGCCGTGGTCGAGGAGCGCATCGCCGTCCACGCCGGCATGCAGGCGAGCAGGGTGCTCGACCAGGTACGGGCCGACGCGGAGGCGGCCCGGCAGGCCGCCGCCGAGCTCATGAGCGGCCTCGAGGAGGCCGAGGCGACCGTCGTCGCGGGCCGCCCGGCCGAAGGGCTCCAGGCGGCCGCAGGCCGCGAGCGGGCCGACCTGCTCGCGATCGGGACGCACGAGAAGAGCCGCCGCGCCGGGATCCTCGTCGGCGGCGTCGCCACGACGATCCTGCACTCGGCCCCGTGCCCGGTCCTCGTCGCCCGCGCGCCCGAGTCGGCGCCCCCCTTCCCGAGCAGGATCGTCGCCGCGGTCGACGGCTCGCCCGAGTCGGCGGCGGCGGCCGCGCTCGCAGCCGAGCTCGCCGACCGGTTCGGGGCCGCGTTGCGGTGCGTCGCCGCGAGCGGCGGCAGAGGAGGCGCGGACGTCGACGCCGCACGGGCGACCCGGGCCGACGTCGAGATCGACCCGCGCGCCCCCCTCGAGGCGCTCGAGGCGGCGGCGGCGGAGGCGGATCTCCTCGTCGTCGGCAACCGCGGCGTCGGCGGCATCCGGGCGCTCGGAAGCGTCAGCGAGCGAATCGCGCACCGCGCGGCCTGCTCGGTGCTCGTCGTGCGGCCGACCGCCCACTCGTAGGCGGGCGCCCGAGCGGCCCCCCAGGGAGCCCGGAAGCCGCTCCCGGTCGTACCCTTGGGCCGCTCATGACGGCTACGGGCTCGCACGTGCTCTCCGAGGGACCGCCCGAGGGGCTGACCGAGGCCGAGGCGGCCGAGCGGCTCGTCCGCGACGGGCCCAACGCGCTGCCCGCGCCGCGGGAACGGCCGGCCTGGGTGGCGCTCGTGCGCCAGATGACGCACTTCTTCGCCCTTCTGCTCTGGGCCGCGGCGGTGCTCGCCTTCGCGGCGCGGCTCGTGCCGCTGGCGGTGGCGATCGTCGTCGTCGTGATCGTGAACGGGGTCTTCGCGTTCCTCCAGGAGCATCGCGCCGAGCGCGCGGCCCGCCGGCTGGGCGATCTTGTCCCGCGCCGCGCGACGGTCGTTCGCGAGGGCGTGCGACGGGGGATCCCGGCGGAGGAGCTCGTCGTCGACGACCTCGTGCTGCTCGAAGCGGGGGATCGCGTCGCGGCCGACCTGCACGTCGTCGAGTCGCACGACCTCCTCCTCGACGAATCGATGCTGACCGGGGAGAGCGCCGCCGTCGCCCCGTCCGCAGGCGACCCGGCGTTCTCGGCCACGTTCGTCGTCGAGGGCGAGGGCCTTGCGCGTGTTGCCGCGACGGGGGCTCGCACCCGCCTGGCGTCCATCGCCGAGCTCACGCGCGGCATCCACCGGCCGCCGACGCCGCTCGCGCTCGAGCTCACCCGCGTCGTCCGGACGATCAGCTTGGTGGCTCTGAGCGTGGGCGTCGTCCTCTACTTCGTCGCTCTCCTGCTCGGCCTCGGCGCCTCCGACGCCCTCATCTTCGGGATCGGCGTCACGGTCGCGCTCGTCCCGGAGGGCCTGCTCCCGACGGTGACGCTCTCGCTCGCGATCGGCGCCCAGCGGATGGCGGCGAAGAACGCACTCGTGCGCCGGCTCGAGTCGGTCGAGACGCTCGGCTCCACGACCTTCGTCTGCACCGACAAGACCGGCACGCTCACGCGGAACGAGATGGAGGTCGTCGAAGCGTGGACGCCGGACGGGCGGGTGACCATCCGAGGCACGGGCTACGAGCCTGACGCCGCGGTCGAGCCGGACAGTCCGGCGGCCCTCGCGGCCGTCCGGGAGGCTGCGCTCGCCGCAGTTCGCTGCTCCACGGGACAGGCGGTGCTGCGGGACGGGCGCTGGCAGGCGGAGGGCGACCCGATGGAGGCGGCGCTCGACGTCCTCGCGCGGCGGCTCGGGGTCGACGCGGCCGCAGACCGGCGCGCCGTGCCCGACCGGCGCCGCTTCCCCTTCGACCCGCGGCGGCGGCGCATGTCGGTCGTCGCCGGCGAGCGGGTCGCGGTCAAGGGGGCGCCGGACACGGTCCTCCCCCGTTGCCGCAACCGCGCCCGGGCGGAGTCGGAGGTGAACGACCTCGCCGAGAGAGGGCTCCGCGTGATCGCGGTCGCCGGCCGCTCCTGCGCGGACGGCGTGCCTGCGACGGCGGAGGAGGCGGAGCAGGGTCTCGAGCTCCTCGCGCTCCTCGCGCTCGAGGATCCGCCGCGGCCGGCGGCCGCGGGCGCGATCGCCGCCTGCCGGCGAGCGGGGATCAAGGTCGCGATGGTGACCGGCGACCACCCGGCCACCGCAGAGGCGATCGCGCGGGAAGTCGGGCTCCTCGGAGCCGAGGAGGTCGTCGTCACCGGAGAGGCGCTCCCGGCCGACGAGGACGCGCTCGGCGAGCTGCTCGACCGGGACGGCCTGGTGCTCGCCCGCGTCTCGCCGGAGGAGAAGCACCGCATCGCGGTCGCCCTGCACCGACGCGGCCACGTCGTGGCGATGACGGGCGACGGCGTCAACGACGGCCCCGCGCTGCAGCAGGCGGACATCGGCATCGCCATGGGCCGCACGGGAACGGACGTCGCGCGCGAGGCGTCGGACCTCGTCCTCCTCGACGACGACTTCGCCACGCTCGTCACGGCGATCGAGCAGGGTCGGGCGACCTTCGCGAACATCCGCCGATTCCTCACGTACCACCTGACGGACAACGTCGCCGAGCTGACCCCGTTCGCCGTCTGGGCGCTCTCCGGCGGCAACATCCCGCTCGCCCTGAGCGTGCTCGCGGTCCTCGCCCTCGACATCGGCACCGACACGTTCAGTGCCGTCGCCCTCGGCGCCGAGCCGCCCGAGACGACGGCCCTCGGCGAGCCCCCGGCCCGCGGGCGCCTGCTCGACCGGGTCGTCGCGGTCAGGGCGTTCGGGGTGCTCGGGCCGACGGAGGCCCTCCTCGAGATGGGGGCCTTCTTCGCGGTGTTCCTCGCGGCCGGCTGGCGCCCGGGCGACTCGTTCGCGGACACGGGCGTCGCCCTCGCCGCCTCGGGGGCGGCCTTCCTGGCCGTCGTGATCGGGCAGACGGCGAACGCCTTCGCCTGCCGCAGCGCCACCGTCGGGCCCGGCCGCCTCGGCTGGACGACGAACCGCTTCCTGCTCGCCGCCGTCGCCGTGGAGGGCTGCATCGCCGCGGCCTGCCTGTTCGTCCCGGGGCTGGCCTCACGCCTCGACCAGGAGCTCCCGACGGCGGCCGGCGTCGTCGTCGCGCTCCTCGCGGCTCCGGCAGTCCTCGCCGCGGACGCCCTCTACAAGGCCGTCGTCGCGCGGAGACAGCCGCCTGTCGCCGCGGCGTAGCTCAGTACCCGCTGTAGCGCTCCGCGCGGACGTGCTCCGCGTCCACGCCCGCCTCGGCGAGCGCCGCCTCGACCGCCTCGGCCATGGCCGGCGGCCCCGCGACGAGGTACGTCGAGTCGCCGAGACGCTCTCCGACGTGGTGCCTGAGGAAGGCCGCGTCGACCTTGCGCGTCTCGCCCTCCCAGCCGGGGTCCTGCGTCATCGTCAAGACGAGCCGGAAGCCCGGGAGCTCGCGCTCGAGCTCCTGCAGCTCGTCGAGGAAGGCGGCCGACCCGCGGTCGCGGTTCGAGAAGACGAGCGTGACGCGGTGGGGCAGGCGCTCGTCGCGGATGTGGCGCAGCATGCTGCGGAAGACGGTGATGCCGATCCCGCCGGCGACGAAGACGAGCGGGCGCGAGGTGTCCTCGGGGAGCGAGAAGGTGCCCTTCGGCGGCTCGACCTCGACCTCGGCGCCGACGGGCAGCTCGGCGAGGGTGCGCTTGAACGCGCTCTCCCTCATGCGCGTCGCGAAGCCGAGGACGTCCGTCTCCCGCGGAGACGTCGCGATCGTGATGTGCCGCCGCAGGCCCCTCTCGTCGTCGTGACCCACGTCGGGGAGGGTGACGAAGAAGTACTGCCCCGGCGCGAAGTCGACCTCCTCGCCGAGCAGGTCGAGGATCACGAGGAGCGTGCCCTTCGCCACCTCCTTCTTCTCGAGAATCGTCGCCCGCATGTCTCCTCCCTGGCCTCAGGCGGCCAGGGCCAGCCCTTCCAGCTCGGCGAGGAGATCCCCGAGCTCGGCGCGCGTGGCCTCGAGCACGCGCCGACGGTACTGGACGAGGAGCGCGCCTCGCTCCGAGAGCCGGCGCCTGCTCGCCTCGAGGAGGCGCCGGTAGGGCCCGAGCCCGTCCCCCGGGGCGAACACCGCGTGCGCGGGCTCGAAGCGGAGCTCCGCGTAGGCCCGGTCGCCGCGGAGGCTCTCCGGGAGGTACGGGAGGTTCGCGACGACGAGGTCGAGGCTGCCCGGCACGGGGTCGAGGAGATCGCCCTGCGCGACGCGGATCCGCCCCTCGAGCCGGTGGCGCGCGACGTTCCGGCGCGTGAGCTCGACGGCGGCCGCGCACGCGTCGGTCGCCCAGAGCGCCGCGGCGGGCGCCCACAGCGCGAGCGCCACCGCGATCGCGCCGGACCCGCACCCGACGTCCGCGACCGTCGCCGGCTCCGGCCCGAGGCGGGCGAGCGCCCGCGCCACGAGCTTCTCCGTCGCGGGGCGGGGAATCATGACGCGCCCCGGAGCGGCGAGGAGCGGGATCCCCGCGAACGTCGACCGGTCGAGAACGGTGTCCATCACCTCTTCGTGTCCACCGGCGAGCGGTCCTTACCCCGGCGCGGGGCCGAGGCCTAGCCGGGCTGCTCGCCGCCGACGAGGTCCCGCAGGCTCTCGTACTCCTCGCGGCAGGCGGGGCAGCCGACGAGGTGCGCCCGCAGGCCGGGCACCGCGGCGTCCGCGTCCGCGCCCGCGAGGTCGAGCTCGACGTAGCGGTCGAGCTCCGCGAAGCACGCGTCGCAGCCGACCTCGGGCTCGCCGGCGCCGAGCAGCCGGACGAGCGCGTCCTTCAGGTCACGCCGTTCCACCCGGGCCTCCTTCCTGGAGCAGTGCATCCGGCCCGAGGCCGGAGGCGGCGAGCTCCCGCCGGAGCTTCTGCCGCGCGTCGTGGAGGGTCTTGTAGAGCGCGCCGCGGGTCGTCGAGAGCCGCTCGGCGAGCACGTCGATGGGGACGCCGTTCAGCGCCAGGGCGACGAGCACGCTGCGCTGGTGCGGCGTCAGGGCCGTCTCGATCGCGTCGCGGAGCGCGCGCAGGAGCTCGCTCTCCTCGGCCTGCCGCTCGGGTGCGGGGCTCGTGCTGCCGACGAGCGCCCAGCTCTCGGGCTCGAGCGGCACCTCGCGTCCCTGCCAGGAGCGGCGCCGCAGCTTCACGGCCGCCTCGAGGAGCGCGAACTTGTACGCCCACGTGGTGAAGCGGCTCTCGCCGCGGAAGTCGTCGAGCCGCGCGAGCACCGAGACGAGCGCGTCGTCGGCCGCCTGGTGAGCGAGGTCGTCGAGGTCGTTCCCGCGGACGTGCGGCAGGAGCCGGCGGCGGCGCGAGACCTCGAAGCGGGCCGCGCGGAGGAGGAGCGCGTGCAGCCGGGAGACGGCCTCCTCCCTGGCGGCGCCCTCGCGGCGGAGCGGCTCGAGCCACTCGCGCGAGTCCCCGCTCGGTTCGTGCGCCGGCGGCGCCGTTGCCTCGGGCCTCACGCCCGCCACCCTAGCGACGCCGACAGCGCTCACGTCCCCGCCTCCTCGTCGAGCGGCGCGAGGATGCGCGCGGCGAGCTCCGGCGGGCAGCCGCGGTCGACGAGGGAGAGCAGCGCGTGGAGGCTCACCCTGCCGTCGCGGGCGAGCGAGCGTGCGAGCGAGCAGCCGAAGCCGGCCGCGCGCAGCTGCCGCCGGCGCCAGGCGACGACGCTCCGTGCCTCGGCTGCGGCCGTCGCAGTCTCGATGCCTCCGCTCATGTCTCGTTCGTGTCGGCGGAGGGCCTGGACCTTACGGGCGTAAGACGGCCGCCCCGCACGACACGAACGACTCGGAACCGACGAAGGAGGAACCATGACGACGTCCACCGCCCGCACGCGCGGGCTTCCACTCGCCCTCGCCGGGCTGATCGCGCTGCTCGCCGCGCTCGTGGCGCTCGGCGTCTCGGGCGGCGAGCGCGCCGACGCCCACCGGTCCCCGAAGGCGCACGACCGCATCACGAAGCAAGAGCTCGCCTTCCGCAACGAGATGCGGCGGCTCTGGGAGGACCACATCACCTGGACGCGCATGGTGATCGTGAGCTTCGCGGCCGACCTGCCCGATCTCGATCCGGCGCTCCAGCGGCTCCTCGCGAACCAGCGCGACATCGGAGACGCCATCGAGCCGTTCTACGGCGAGGCGGCCGGAGACCGCCTGACCGCCCTGCTCCGCGAGCACATCCTCATCGCCGCGGACGTCCTCGCCGCGGCGAAGGCCGGCGACGCCGACGCGCTCGCCGACGCGCAGGACCGCTGGTACGCGAACGCGGACGAGATCGCCGCCTTCCTGGCCGCGGCGGATCCGCGCAACTGGCCGGAAGCCGAGATGCGGGCGATGCTGCGCGAGCACCTCGACCTCACGACGCAGGAGGCGGTCGCCCGCCTCACGGGCGACTGGGACGCCGACATCGCCGCGTACGACGCCATCCACGGCCAGGCGCTCGAGATGGCCGACATGCTGAGCACGGCGATCGTCGACCGCTTCCCGAAGCGGTTCCGGTAGCGGCCGCATGCACGCGACCACGCCACGTCAGCGTTCCGAGCAACGCTCCGACCGAGGAGGTGTGGAGAAGACCATGAGCACCATCGCCCCCGGCGGGCGCGCCAACCCCGCCTTCCAGGCCTACCTGCTCCTGCGGGCGGCCTTCACCGCGGCGCCGATCCTGTTCGGCCTCGACAAGTTCTTCAACTGGACCGTCGAGTGGCCGGACTACCTCGCGCCCTGGGTGAACGACATCGTCCCCGGCAGCGGCCAGGACTTCATGTACGCGGTCGGCGTCGTCGAGATCGCGGCCGGGCTGCTCGTCGCCCTCGCGCCGCGCCTCGGCGCGTACGTCGTCGCGGCCTGGCTCGCCGGCATCGTCGTCAACCTGCTGACGGTCGATCCGCCGACGTACTACGACATCGCCCTGCGCGACTTCGGCCTGCTGCTCGGGGCCCTCACGCTCGGCCGGCTCGCCCAGGCGTTCCGGGCGGCGCCCGTCGCCGACGCCCCGCCCGAGCGGCTGCGCCGCGCCGCCTGACGAGCGCGTGCCACGGCCCGGCCGGCGCCTCCGTGACGCGTCGGTCGGGCCAGTACGCTGGGCAGGTGGATGACGTCCGCTCGCTCGAGCCGCTCTGGCCGCTGCGCCAGCGGCGCCACGCGGTCATCGTCTGCCTCGACGACCCCGGCGAGTACGTCGCCGCGCGGGCCGACTTCGAGGCGCTCGGCGCGGCGCTCGTCCTCGAGCCGGCCCCCGGGCCGCTGTCACGGGCGCTCGGGCGCCCGTCCGTCACGGTGGCCGACCGCTACGGCTCCGTCGGCGCCGCCGCCGCCTCGCTGCCGGTCGCGCGCGCCCTCGACGAGCTCGAGGGGTTCGAGCTCGCGTGCCCCGAGTGCGGGCCGCAGGCCTGGGGCGACCCGGGCCGCTAGCTACGGGCCGGCCGCCCGCGGGCGGATCTCGAGACCCGGGCGGCGCAGGTGCACGGAGAGGTAGCGGAGGCCGTCGGGACCGGCGGCGAGGCTCCGCGAGCGGCCCTTCCGGACGACGACGGCCCGGCCCGGGCGGAGCTCGTGTTGCTTCCCCTCGTCGACGAGCGTCCCCCCGCCGGCGAGGACGACGAGGAGCACGTCGCGCTCGTGGTTCACGTGCTCCGGGACGCCGCCGCCGGCGGGCCAGGCGAGGAGCGTCGCGTTCAGGTCCTCGGTCGCGGTCCCCCAGAGCGGTCCTTCACCCGCGCCCTCGTCCAGGTCGACGAGCACCTGTTCGGCCTCCTCCGCGCGACCCGGCCCGGCGCCCTCGTCGAGCGCGAGCGCCTCGAGCTCGGCCTCCGTCACCGTCTGCTCGACGAGCGGGAAGAGCTCGCGCTCCTCGAGGCGGATGTGGCGCTCGAGGGTCTCGCCGATCGCCGTCAGCAGGCCGGCCTCCGGCTCGCGGGCGGCCGTCAGCTCGCGGACGAGGCGGCGGATCAGGGCGTGCTCGGCGAGCGCCTGCAGGAGCAGCGCGGGCGGCTGCGTCCCCGGCCGGGCGAGCAGCGGGAACAGGGCTTCCTCCTCCTCCTGGAAGTGGCGTCGCGTCTCGCGCGCGAAGAACCTGCCGAAGGCCTGCGCGGCCTCCCGGCGCCCCGCCGCGTCGGCCTCGGCCGCCCGCCGGAGCCTGCGGGCCTCGACGAGCCCGTGGTGATGGTCGTGGGAGAGCGGGACGAGAGCGGGGTGGCGCTTCACGACCGGCGCTGCGGCGGGCCCGGGGCGGACTCGGCGCCCGGCTCCCGCCCGCCGTCCGGCTCCTCGGGGACCTCGGGCGGCAGCTCGACGCCCCGGTGGTCGCTGCGGCGCAGCGACGCCGCCTGGACGAGCCGCCGCACACCGTCGGCGGGCGCGCCGGCGGCGCCGACGACGGCCCACAGGAGGAGGCCGGCGGCCAGGAAGGCGGCGACGCCGAGGAGCGCCCACGCCCACGGGGCGAGCGCGAGCGGCGTTATCGCCGGCCGCCCTCGACGCGGGGCGGCTCGCCCGCGGCGACGCCTTCGGCTCCCGACCTGCGCGCGCGCTCGAAGGCGAGCGCGGCCCGCGGGTTCCGGCTCCGGTAGAGGATCCAGCTCCGCTGCAGGTACGAGAGCGGCACGCTCCAGGCGTGCACGAGGCGGGAGAAGGGCCACACCGCGAAGAGGAGCCAGGCAGAGACCGCGTGGGCCTGGAAGAGGAGGGGTGCGCCGTCCATCAGGTCCGGGTCCGGCGAGAAGGCGAAGACGCCGCGGAACCAGGGGCTCACCGTCTCGCGGTAGTGGTACTCGCCGAGCAGGAGGTTCGGCCCGAACGTCGCCGCCATGCCGGTGAGGATCGCGACGAGGAGGATCGGGTACATGACCAGGTCGCTGCGCGGGGTGGCGGCGCGGACGCGGCCGACCGCGAGGCGGCGGTAGGCGAGGACGAGGATCCCGAGCGTCGTCGCCGCGCCGGCCAGCCCGCCGGCGGTGACCGAGATCACGTGGTAGGCGCCCTCGTCGATCCCGACGGCACCCGTCACGCCCGCGGGGACGAGGATTCCGAGCACGTGGCCGCCGACGACGGCGAGGATGCCCAAGTGGAAGAGCAGGCTGCCGACGCGGAGCAGCCGCTGCTCGAGCAGCTGCGTCGAGCGGGCCGTCCAGGTGAGCTGGCCGCGGGCGTAGCGCCACACGTGCCCGACCACGAACGTGGCCAGGCAGACGTACGGCAGGGCGATCCAGAGGAAGAGGTCGGCGCGGCTCACCGGTCCCGCCCGGCGAGGAACGGCTCGAGCTCGGGAGGCGTGAACGATTCGAGGCCCACCTGCTCGGTGGGCGGCCCCTCGGCGGCGAGGCGGTGGACGGCCTCCGCCTGGCGGCGGGTGAGCGGCGGCAGCGCGAGCACGATCGCCTCGAGCAGGTCAGCGTACGCGCTTCCGCGCTCGTGCAGGGCGGCCCGGACGAGCTCGAGCGAGCCGCGAAGCCCGGTCAAGACCGCGGTCCCCGGCCCGGGCGCGAGCTCCGCGAACTCGAGCAGGACGGGCAGGTAGTCGGGGAGCTCGCCCTCGGCGAGCTCGAGGCCCGCCTCGCGGAAGCGGCGCTTGAGGCGCACGAGCTCGATCCCGCGGCGCCGGCGGTCCCCGTGGAGGTGGTACGTGAGGTAGAGGTTCGTACGCCGGTCGAAGTCGAACGTCGTCACGTAGGCCCGCCGGCGCTCGTCGCCGGACGTGGTCGCGAACCAGGCGAGGAAGCGGCCGAGCGCCTCCGCCGCCGGCGAGGGAGGAAGCGCGGCGGCCTCGGCGGCCGCCTCCGCGTACGCGCCCTCGAGCTCCTCGTCGGGGTAGGCGAGCAGGCGCGAAGCGAGGGAGAAGAGGCTCACTCCCCCTCCCGCAGCATCTTGAAGAGGTCGACCTCGGGCTCGCCGGCGGCGATGCCCGACTCCGGCAGGTCGTAGCCGCAGCTCCCCTGCATCGCCTCGAGGTCGCCCGCCGTCTCCGCGTGCGCCTGCGGGATGACGTAGCGCTCGTCGTACTTGCCGAGGGCGAGCAGCCGGTACATGTCCTCGACGTCCGCGAGCGTCATGCCCACCTCGGCCGCGAGCGCCTGCTCCGGCTCCTCGCCGAGCGTCCGCTCCCGCATGATCCGGCGCATGGCGGCCTGCCGCTTGAGGGCGGTCCGCACCGGCTCCTCGTCGCCGGCGGCCAGGAGGTTGGCGAGGTAGCTGATCGGGATGCGGAGGTCGTCGATCGCCGGGAAGACGTCGTCCGGGTCGCCGTCGCCGTCGGGGCCGGCGGCGAACTCGAGCACGGGCGACAGCGGCGGGACGTACCAGACCATCGGCAGCGTACGGAACTCCGGGTGGAGCGGCAGGGCGACGCCGAAGCGGGCGCAGAGCGCGTAGACGGGGGAGCGGCGCGCGGCCTCGAGCCAGTCCTCCGGGATGCCGTCGGCGCGGGCGCGCTCCTGCACCTCGGGGTCGTCCGGGTCGAGGAGGAGCGACAGCTGCGAGGCGAGGAGGTCCCTCTCGTCCCGCACCGAGGCGGCAGCCTCGACGCGGTCGGCGTCGTAGAGGACGATCCCGAGGTAGCGGATCCGGCCGACGCAGGTCTCCGAGCAGACGGTCGGCTGGCCCGCCTCGATGCGCGGGTAGCAGAACGTGCACTTCTCGGCCTTGCCGGTGACCCAGTTGAAGTACACCTTCTTGTAGGGGCAGCCGGAGACGCAGAAGCGCCAGCTCCGGCAGGCTTCCTGGTCGACGAGCACGATCCCGTCCTCCTCCCGCTTGTACATCGCCCCGGAGGGGCACGAGGCGACGCACGAGGGGTTGATGCAGTGCTCGCAGATGCGCGGGAGGTAGAACATGAACGTCTGCTCGTACTCGAGCCGGACCGCCTCCTCGGCGGCCGCGCGCAGGTTCGGGTCCTGGCGCGCGTAGACGTGCGAGCCGGCGAGGTCGTCCTCCCAGTTCGGGCCCCACTGGAGCTCGAGCGGGCGCCCGTCGAGCTGCGAGTGCGGCCGCGCCACCGGCTGGTGCTCCGACGGCGGCGCGCTCGTGAGCGTCTCGTAGTCGTAGGTCCACGGCTCGTAGTAGTCGTCCATCGTGGGCAGGTCGGGGTTGTAGAAGAGGTTGGCGAGCTTGCGCAGCTTCCCGCCCGCCTTCAGCCGGAGCTTCCCGCGCCGGTCGAGCTCCCAGCCGCCCCGCCACTGCTCCTGGTCCTCCCAGCGCTTCGGGTAGCCGACGCCGGGCTTCGTCTCGACGTCGTTGAACCAGATGTACTCGGTGCCCTTCCGGTTCGTCCAGACGTTCTTGCAGGTGACCGAGCACGTGTGGCACCCGATGCACTTGTCGAGGCTCATGACCATTCCGACCTGCGCACGGACTCGCATCAGTAGACGACCTCCCGCATCTTGCGAACGACGACCACCTCGTCCCGCTGCGGCCCCGTCGGGCCGTAGTAGTTGAACCCCCACGAGAGCTGCGCGTACCCGCCGACGAGGAGCGTCGGCTTGATCGAGATGCGCGTGACCGAGTTGTCGGTGCCGCCGCGCGTGCCCGAGAGCTCCGAGCGGGGCACGTTCACGTGCCGGTCCTGCGAGTGGTACATGAGCGAGACCCCCTCCGGGACGCGGTGGGAGACGACGGCCCGGCAGGGGACCGCGCCGTTGCGGTTGAAGACCTCGACCCAGTCATTGTCGACCGCGCCGATCCGCTCGGCGTCGGCGGGCGAGAGCCAGACGGTGGGACCGCCGCGGAAGAGCGTGAGCATGGTCAGGTTGTCCTGGAACTCCGAGTGGATCGACCACTTCGAGTGGGGCGAGAGGAAGCGGAGCTGGACCTCGGCGCGACCCTCCTCCCCGGAGAACTGGTCGCCCACGTGCCGCAGCACGTCGAGCGGCGGCCGGAAGACGGGCAGACCCTCGCCGAACTCGAGCATCCACTCGTGGTCGAGGTACAGGTGCTGGCGGCCCGTCAGCGTCCGCCACGGGAGGCGGCGGTCGACGTTGACGGTGAACGGCGAGTAGCGGCGCGTGCGCGACTCCGACCCCGACCACTCCGGCGAGGCGAGCACCTTGCGCGGCTGCACCTGCACGTCGCCGAACGAGATCGACTCGTCGGCCCGCTCCTCGACGAGGTCGGCGAGCGGGACGCCCGCCCGCTGCTCGAGCGCGCGGAAGCCCTCGACGGCGAGGCGGCCGTTCGTGACGCCGGAGAGCGCGAGGATCGCCTCGCACCAGTCGACGTCCCGCCGCAGGCGCGGCCTCCCGGCCGCGCGGCCCTGCCGCCAGACGCCGTTGCGGCGGGCGAGCTCGGCCACCTCGGGGGCCGGCTTCCAGGCGACGCCCTTGACGCCGACGCCGAGCTCCTCGACGAGCGGGCCCAGCGCGAGCCACCGCTCCAGCGTCGCCGGGTAGTCGCGCTCGACGACGACGAGCTTGGGCATCGTCTTCCCCGGCACCGGCTCGCACTCGCCCGCCTTCCAGTCGAGCACCTTGCCGAGCGGCTGGGCGAGCTCGTCCGGCGTGTCGTGGAGGAGCGGCGCGGCGACGACGTCCCGGCGAACGCCGAGGTGCCTCTCGGCCAGGCGCGAGAAGGACTCGGTGATCCGGCGGAAGACGTCGAAGTCGGTTCTCGTCTCCCACGGCGGCGGCACGGCCGCGTTGAACGAGTGCACAAACGGGTGGAGGTCCGTGGAGGAGAGGTCGTGCTTCTCGTACCAGGTGGCGGCCGGCAGGACGACGTCCGAGTAGATCGCCGACCCGTTCATGCGGAAGTCGATCGTCGTGAAGAGGTCGAGCTTGCCGACGGGCGCATCCTCGCGCCAGACGACCTCCTTCGCGCGCAGCTCCGGCGGCGTCTCCGCGTTGCGGATCGCGTCGCTCTCGACGCCGAGGACGTGCCGAAGGAAGTACTCGTGCCCCTTGCTCGACGAGCCGAGGAGGTTGGCGCGCCAGAGCGTGAGGACGCGGGGATGGTTCGAGGGCGCGTCCGGGTCCTCGGCCGCGAAGCGAAGGCGGCCGGCGCGGAGCTCGTCGACGACGTGCTCGGGCACCTCGCGGCCCGCGCGCTCGGCCTCGTCGCAGACGTCGAGCGGGTTGCGGTCGAAGCTGGGATAGAGGGGCGTCCAGCCGAGCCGGGCGGCGAGCGCGACCGTGTCGGCGAGGTGGAGGCCCCGCAGCTTGCCGCTCCCGAGGGGCGTGGCGAACTCGCCGGACGAGGTCCGCTGGTAGCGCCACTGGTCGCTCATCAGGAACCAGTAGGCGGTCGTCGCCTGCTGGCGGGGCGGCCGGAGCCAGTCGAGCGCGAACGCAAGCGTCGACCAGCCGGTGATCGGACGCACCTTCTCCTGGCCGACGTAGTGCGCCCAGCCGCCCCCGTTGACGCCCTGGCAGCCGCAGAGGAGCACGAGCGTCAGCATCGCGCGGTAGATCTGGTCGGAGTGGTACCAGTGGTTCGTCCCGGCGCCCATGACGATCATCGAGCGGCCCCGCGAGCGCTCGGCGTTGCGGGCGAACTCGCGCGCGACCCGGACGACGAGCGCCGCGTCCACGCCCGTGATGGGCTCCTGCCACGCGGGCGTGTAGGGGCCGGGGTCGTCGTAGCCATCGGGCCACTCGCCGGGGAGCTCGCCCCGGCGGACGCCCAGCTGCGCGGCGAGGAGGTCGAACACCGTCGTGACGAGGTGCCCGCCGACGCGGAGCGCGGGGACGCCGCGCCGGTGGACGGTCCCGCCCTCCGTCTCGGCGGGGACGTCGAAGCGGGGGAGGTCGAGCGGGACGAGCTCCTGGTGCCTGTCGAGGAGCGAGAGCGCGGGCCGGATCTCGCCGAGCTCGAGGTTCCAGCGGCCCTTCCCCTGCTCGCCCCAGCGGAAGCCGATGGAGCCCTCGGGGACGGCCGGCATCCCGGTCGCCTCGTCGAGCACGACCGTCTTCCAGTCCGCGTTCTCGTCCGTCCGCCCGAGGTCGGACGCGCGCAGGAACCGGTCGGCGACGTACGCGTCCCCCCGCCGCCGCAGGGTGACGAGGAACGGCATGTCGGTGTAGCGGCGGGCGTAGTCGTCGAAGTAGGGCACCGACCGGTCGGCGTGGAACTCCTTGAAGATGACGTGCGCCATCGCCAGCGCGAGCGCGCCGTCCGTGCCGGGGCTCGCCGCGAGCCAGTGGTCGGCGAACTTCGTGTGTCCTGCGTAGTCGGGCGAGACGACGACCACCTTCTGGCCGCGGTAGCGAGCCTCCGCGAGGAAGTGCGCGTCGGGTGTCCTCGTCTGCGGGATGTTGGAGCCCCAGACGATCATGTAGCTCGCGTTCCACCAGTCGGCCGACTCGGGCACGTCGGTTTGGTCGCCCCAGATCTGCGGGGAGGCGGGCGGCAGGTCGGCGTACCAGTCGTAGAAGGAGAGGCAGACGCCGCCGATGAGCGAGAGGAACCGCGTCCCGGCGGCGTACGAGACCATGGACATCGCCGGGATGGGCGAGAAGCCCGCGACCCGGTCGGGCCCGTACCGCCGGATCGTGTGGACGTGGGCCGCGGCGATCAGGTCGGCGACCTCGTCCCAGGAGGCGCGCACGAAGCCGCCCCGGCCCCGCTGCGACTTGTACCGGCGCGCCTTCTCGGGGTCGTCGACCACCTCCGCCCAGGCGTGGACGGGGTCGCCCGTCCGCGCGAGCGCCTCTCGCCAGAGATCGAGCAGGACGCCGCGCACGTAGGGGTACTTCACGCGCAGCGGCGAGTAGAGGTACCAGCTGAAGGAGGCCCCCCGCGGGCAGCCGCGCGGCTCGTACTCCGGCATGTCGGGGCCGTTCGAGGGGTAGTCCGTCTGCTGGGTCTCCCAGGCGACGATCCCCTCCTTGACGTGGACCTTCCACGAGCAGGAGCCGGTGCAGTTCACCCCGTGCGTCGAACGGACGACCTTGTCGTGCGCCCAGCGCTCGCGGTAGAGCGACTCCCACGCGCGCCCGTGCGGCGCGAGCTCGCTCCAGCCGTCCGCCGCCCGCGGCGCGCCCGTGAAGTAGCGCGGGCTACGCATGCAGCCCTCCCCGCAGCTCGGCGGGCGGCGCGCTCCGCAGGAGCCAGACGGTCAGCGCCAGGCAGCCCGCCGTGAAGAGGAGCAGGCCGACGAACCCCAGCGTGTAGGAGCCGAAGGCGTCGTTGACGACGCCCATGAGCAGCGGCGGGAAGAAGCCCCCGAGCCCGCCGGCGGCACCGACGATCCCGGTCGCCGCCCCCGCGTTCGTGGGGAACTCCGTCGGGACGAGCTTGAAGACGGCGCCGTTGCCCGCGCCGAGGAACCCGGCCAGCGAGAGGCAGGCGAGCGTGACCGGCACGATGCGCGGCTCGGGTGCGACCGCCGCGAGCACGCCCGCGTCCACGGCGATGCCCGCGAACGAGATCACGAGCACCGGGTAGGCGCCGTAGCGGTCGGCGAGCCACCCGCCGAGCGGGCGGGCGAACGTCGCCACGACCGTGAACCCGGCGGCCCGCAGCCCGGCGTCGACGAGCGAGAGGTCGAACCAGTCGACGAGCAGCTTCGGGAGGAAGACCGCCATCGCCACGAAGCCGCCGAAGGTGACGAAGTAGAAGAGGGCGAGCCGCCAGAGCCGCCAGCGCGCGCCGAGGACGGCGCGGTAGTCCGTCCGCGGGCGCTCGCCGGGCGGATCGTGCGCCCGCAGCCAGAAGACCGCGGCGCCGGCGCCGAGGATGGCGGCGGCGACGAACCCGAGCGCGGGGCGCCCCCAGACGTCGACGATGGCGGGCGCGCTGAACGCCGCCACCGCCGTGCCGATGTTCCCCACGCCGTAGACGCCCACCGCGAAGCCCTGCCGCTCCTTGCCGTACCAGCCGGCGACGAAGGGCACGCCGACCGCGAAGGACGAGCCGGCGACGCCGAGGAAGAACCCGACCCCGACGAGCGCCCAGTAGCTCTCCGCGAAGCCGAGCGCGAGGCTCGGCGGGACGGAGAGCAGGAGGATGACCGGGAACATCACCCGGCCGCCGATGCGGTCGGTCAGGGCGCCGACCGGGATCCGCAGCAGCGACCCGAGCACGACCGGGATCGCAATCAGCACGGCCGTCTGCGTGCTCGAGAGGTCGAGGTCGTCCTCGAAGCGGCGCGCGAGCGGGGCCATCAGCCCCCAGGCGCTGAAGCAGAGCGCGAAGGCGACGGTCGAGAGGACGAGATTGTTCCGGGCGGTCGCGGTCTCCGGGCCGGCCACGGCCGGATCCTAGGACACCTCCGCCGGAGGCGGGTCGGATAGTTGCCGCAACGATTGTCGGTAGGAAGTACGGACGGCCGCTAGCGTGGCGGCGTGTACGAGTGGGCGCTCTTCCTCCACCTCGCCGGCGCGATCCTCTTCTTCGCGGGGCTCGCGGTCGCGGCCGCCGGCCAGGCGGCGGCGCGCCGCCGGAGGCGGCCGAGCGAGATCGCGGCGCTGCTCGGAGCGGCCCGCTGGGGCGTCCTCATGGTCGGCCTCGGCGCCGTCTCCGCGCTCGCCGCCGGGTTCTGGCTCCTCGACCTGACCGCCTACGGCCTCGACGGCTGGGTGGTCGCCTCGCTCGCGCTCCTCGCCGCCGCTGCCCTCGCCGGCGGGATCGGCGGGCAGGCGCCCAAGCGCGCCCGCCTGCTCGCCGACCGCCTGGCGGCCGAGGACGACCGCCCGAGCGGCGACCTCGACGCGCTGCTCCACGACCGCGCCTCGGACGCGCTCAACGCGGTCGCGGCGGCCGCCGCCGTCACGATCCTCGTCCTCATGGTCTGGAAGCCGGGCGCCTAGCGCCTCAGCGGACGCTGAACGACGTCGTGCCGAGGAGGGGTCCGTACCGCACGGCCGCCTTCGAGCCGAATCCCGGCCAGACGTAGACCGTGACGCGGCCCGAGGCGAGCGAGTGGCGCCTGCCCCCGAACCGCCAGGCCGAGCGAAGCCGGTAGCGGGAGGCGAGCGGCCAGACGCTGAGGATCTTCCTGCCGCCCCGCCAGAGCTGCATGTTGTAGTACGTGGCGCGCCCGACGGTGCGCCAGTCGACGAGGGGCGGCGAGGAGAGGAGCGCGTCGTACCGCGGCGCGAAGACGGCGCTCGGACGGGCCGTCGTCTCCACGGCGGGCGAGGGGTTCCCCGCCCTGTCGAAGCTCCGGATCAGGTAGCGGTAGCGCCGGTCGTTCGCGACCCGGCGGTCGGTGAAGGAATCGCCGGTCGTCCGCTCTGCGACGCGTCTCCAGCTCCCGGCGCCGACCCGCTTGCGCCACACGCGGACGCGCCGGTAGTCGAGGTCGGCCGGCCGCTTCCAGCGGAGCCTCGCCCACCCGTCGCCGGAGCGGGACGCGAAGCCGGCGACCGCGGCCGGGCCCGTGCGGTCGACGGTCCAGCCGTACGTCGCCTGGCTCACGTTGCCGATGCCGTTCGTCACGCGCAGCGTGAAGAGGTAGGCGCCGTCCGCGAGACCGGAGTAGCTCTGCCCGCCCGCGCTCGCGCAGGGCCCGAGGCCGCCACCCCCGCCCGAGGGACCGTCGAGCCCGCACTCCGCCACGAGGCCCGGCTCGACGGTGAAGGCGAAGCTCGCCGCCCGGCTCCTCGTCAGGCGGGGGACGTCGGCCGTGAGGCTCGGCCTCGCCGGCAGGGGGCCGTCCTGCACGACGACGGCGAAGCCGACGGGAGCGCTCGTCAGGCCGGCCGCGTCGGTCGCCCTGCACGTCACGGACGTGCTGCCGAGCGGGAAGAGGGAGCCGGGAGCGGGCTCGCACGTGACGACCGGGCTCGCGTCGGCGGCGTCCCGGGCGAGAGGGAGCGCGTAGTCGACGACCGCTCCCTGCGGCGACTCCTGCTCCCGGATGACGTCCGCGTGCGGTACGACGGTCGGGGGCGTCGTGTCCCGGACCGTGACCGCGACCGTCCCGCTCGAGCTCGCGTTCCCGGCCGCGTCGATCGCCGTGCAGTCGAGGTCGGTCGTGCCCAGCGGGAACCTCGATCCCGGTCCCAGGGGTGCGCAGTCGAGTGCGGGGTCCCCGTCGAGGTTGTCGCTCGCGGCGAACGTCACGGTCGCGCCCTCGGGCGAGGACGCCTCGGCGACGGCGTCGCCGGGGAGCACCGGGGGCGTCAGGTCGATCGTCCAGGTGAGGTTGCTCGGGGGGCTCGTCTCGGATCCCTCGACGGCCCGCACGTGGAACGAGTGCTCACCCTCGGGGAGACCTGCATACGACCAGGGAGACGTGCAGGGGGCGAGGTCGTTCGCGCCCCGGTCGAGACCGCAGGCGAAGCCGGCCCCGTCGCTCGTGAACCAGAACGTCGCCTCGGTGGCACGGCTCCAGGCGGAGACGTCGCTCGTCAGCTCCGGCTTCGCGGGGTCCGCCGCGGCGGGCGGCGATGCGGCCAGCCCCGCGACGGCGAGGGCGAAGAGGACGAGGAGCAGGCGCTGCCGGGTCACCCTCACGCCGCCAGCAGAACGAGGAAGACGCCGGCCCCGAGAGCCATCGCCAGGACGAGCGCCAGACCGAGGTCCTGGCGGCGCTCGGGCAACCCGGCGGAGATCGCTCCCAGCGCCCGGGCCGGTGCCAGCGCGAGCGCGACGCCGAGGACCGCCAGGGCGAGCAGGAAGAGGAGCCCGGCACCGGCCCGCCAGTCGCTCTCGGCTGCGGCGGCGGGTGCGGGCCGGCCGAGCGACGGTGACGACGCGCGCACGAGGGCGGCCGCCCCGGCGCCGGCGGCAGGAGCGGGACCCGCCTCGGCGAGCCCGGGAGAGCGCGCCACGGAAGGGGCGGGCTCGGCCTCCGGCGCCGCCCGCCGCGGCCGCGGCTCGCCTCCTTCGCGACGACGCCTCGGCTGCGTCTCCTCCGCGGCGAGGCCGGTCGAGGCTTCCGTCGACGGGCTCGGCGCCGGCGCCTCGGGCGCAGGGGCGGGCGCGGGCGGGGGGGCGGGCGGCGCGGGAGGGGCGGGCGCCGGTGCCGGCAGCGGCGCCGGGTCCGGCGACGGCTTCTGCGCAAGCGCAGCACCGGCGCAGCCCAGCGTGACCGCCAGAGTGATCGATGCCGCTAGAGCTCTCGCCCCGACCCCTTCCCGAACGAGGATTGCCGCAGAAGGCCAGCGTAGGGGCTCGTTCCTCGAGGCGCAAGCGACGAGTGCTCGTCGCGGCGCGCGGGCCCGAAGCGTCTGTTAGCGTCCCGCGCCTCGACCGGCGGGCGCGTCCCGCGGCCGCCGCGAAGGGAGGTTCCATGAGCGTCGGCAGCGAAGCCCTCGAGCGAGTACAGCGCGACCTGGGCGCGCGCGAGCTCTGGGAGCGCTCGCTCGCCCGCTCCCGGCACCGCCGGGCCGGGACCCCCGGCGCGCCGACGCCCCGCAGCCTCGTCTCCGTCGCCCTGGCGGATCTCGACGGCCCCGGCGCCGTCCGGGCTGCGGCGGCACGCGACCTCTCGGATCCCGAGCTCTGGGACTTCTCTGCCGCCGTCGCGCGCGCGAAGCGGCTCGCCGCGGAGCCCGGCCTCCTGCCGCAGGCCCGGGTCGCCGGCGCCACCCTCGTCGTCGCCGCGGTCGCCGCCGCGCTCCCCAACCACGGCGGCGGCGCCACGAGCCGCGCGCGTGCGTCCGCCACCGCGCGCGTCCACGTCGAGCTCCTCCGCTTCGGGAGCCGCGGCCCGGCCGTCGCCAGGGTGCAGCGCGCCCTCGGGATCCCCGCCGACGGCATCTTCGGGCCGCAGACCCGCCGCACGGTGCGGGGCTTCCAGAAGCGGCACGGCCTGCTCGTGGACGGCATCGTCGGGCCGCAGACGAGGGGCGAGCTCTTCGACCGGGGAGGGACGACGAGGGAGCGCTTCCTGCGGGCCTGGTGGGTCGTCCCCGTCCAGCGGGCGCTCGGCGTGCCCGCCGACGGCCTCTACGGCCCCGTGAGCCGGGCCGCCGTGCGCGCCTACCAGGCGCGGAAGAGCCTGCTCGTCGACGGGATCGTCGGCCCGCAGACGCTCGGCTCCCTCGGGATCGCGCGAGCCCCCTCGGGCGGGGGCGGCGGCAACGGCCGCGGCGAGCGCAGCGAGCCCGCTTCGAGCCGCGGCGCGCGCGTCGCGAGAATCGCGCGGCAGTACCTCGGCATCCCCTACCGGTGGGGCGGCTCCTCGCCCTCGACCGGTTTCGACTGCTCGGGCTTCGTCATGTACCTGTACGCGAAGGTCGGCGTCTCGCTGCCCCACAACGCCGCCATGCAGTACCGCTACGGACGCTCCGTCTCCCGGGGGAGCCTCAGGCCCGGGGACGTCGTCTTCTTCGACGGCCTCGGCCACAACGGCGTCTACCTGGGCGGCGGACGGTTCATCCACTCGCCGAGCACGGGAGACGTCGTCAAGATCTCGAGCATCCACGAGTCCTGGTACCGCGCACGCTGGGTCGGCGCCCGGCGGCTCTGAGAGGCGGGAGCTAGCACTCTCCGAAGCAGCGCCTCTCCGGCAGCGTGGCGCGGATGGCGGGCGTGACCGCCGTCGAGACCCTGAGCCTGAGGAAGCGCCACGGGACGTCGTCGCGCTCCGCGGCGTCGCCGAACGTCATCCAGCTCGCGATCGGGATCGCGGCCGGGTTCCGTTTTTCGAGGCGAGCGCGCCCGGGTGATCGCCGGGCTCGGTCTCTCCTCCTGGTCGGCTACGCCTTCTCCCGGGTCGTCGCGCTCATCGGGCTCAGTCGTCTGCGTTCGTCCCCGTCGACTCGATGCCGGGCTGGCTCCAGGCGCTCGCCCGGGTGGACCCGTTCACGACGCTGGTGGACGCGACCCGCACGCCCCTCCTCGACACGCCGGCCGGCAACGACGTCTGGGGCCGCGGTCGCCCGGTGCCTCGTCATCGTCGCCGTCTTCGGCGCCCTCTCGGTCCGGCGCTACCGCAAGGCCGTCACCCGCTGAGACGCCCCGGCGGGAAACGCGATCCAGACGTCGGCCCCGCCGCGCTCGGCGGCGCCGGCGTGCGCGGAGCCGCCGTGGGCCCGGGCGACTGCGTCGGCGATCGCCAGCCCGAGGCCGGCGCCGTCACCGGACCGTGCCTCGTCGGCCCGGCTGAAGCGCTCGAACGCGCGGGGGAGGAAGTCCGCTGCGAAGCCGGGGCCCTCGTCGGAGACGTGCAGCTCCACCGCGCCCCCGCGCCGGCGCGCGCTGACGCGGACCGTGCCCCGGCCGTGGCGGAGGGCGTTGTCGACGAGGTTCCCGAGCGCCTGCTCGAGCCGGGGGGCGTCGGCCACGAGCTCGAGCTCGGGCGGGACGTCGACCTCGACGGCCCTCGCCGCCGACGCCGCGGTCGTCGCGAAGCGCCCCGCGACGCGCTCGGCGAGCTCGCCCACGGCGAGCGGCTGCGGGCGGAGCGCGAGGCCGCCCCGGTCGGCGCGGGCGAGGACGAGCAAATCCTCGGCGAGCCGGATCAGGCGGTCCGTGTCGGCCGCCGCCGACCGGAGCGCGTCCTCGAGCTCGGCGACCGAGCGGGGGCGGCGGAGCGCGAGCTCGAGCTCCGCGCGCAGGAGCGAGAGCGGCGTGCGCAGCTCGTGGCTCGCGTCGGCGACGAAGCTCCGCTCGCGCTCGAGCGCCGACTCGAGCCGCCCGAGCATCGCGTTGAGGGTCTCGCCCAGCCGGCGGACCTCGTCCCGAGAGCGGGGGAGCGTGAGCCTCCGGCCCGCCTCCGCCGCCGAGACGCGGGCGGCCTCTGCCCGCATCGACTCGACGGGGCGGAGGGCGGCCGTCGCGATGCCGTAGCCGAGGAGCGAGCCGAGCAGGAGGGCCGCCGGACCCACGAGGAGGAGCTCGCCGAGGAAGCCCCGCAGCGCCTCGTCCCGCTCCTCGAGCGACGCTCCGACGACGAGCACGCGCTGGCCCGCGACCGCCTCGACCGGCACCGCGAGGAGCCGCGCCGGATCCCCCGCCACGGCCTCCCGCTCGAGCGAGAGCGCGCCCTCGCTCGCGACCCTCCGCCGCTCGCCGGCGTCGAGGAGCGGGCCGCCGGCGACCTGGGGCGTCGCGTCCACGACCCTCCCGTCCTCGGCGAGGACCTGGGCGAAGCTGTCGTCGACGACGCTCGCGCCGAGGGCGGGCCCGGCGCCGGCCGCGAGCCCCGCGAGCTCGGCCGCCCGCGCCTCGAGGCTCTCGTCGATCGCCTCGTCGAGCGAGGCGGCGAGCCGCAGGTAGAGGAACGCGCCGGTCGCCGCGAGCATGGCCGCGAGCGCGAGCGCGAAGGCGAGCGTCAGGCGGAGCCGGATCGGCAGGCGGCCCACGTCAGGCACCTCCGTCCGCGCGCAGCCGGTACCCGGCGCCGCGCACCGTCTCGAGCGACCGCCGCCCGAACGGACGGTCAACCTTCTCCCGCAGGTAGCGGACGTAGACGTCGACGACGTTGGAGCGGTTCTCGTACCCGCCGTCCCAGCAGTGCTCGAGCAGCTCGTAGCGCGAGACGACCTCTCCCGGCCGCCGCATGAACGTCTCCAGGAGGGCGAACTCCTTCGCCGAGAGGTGGATCTCGCTGCCGCCGCGGGAGACGCGCCGGGCCGCCGGGTCGAGCCGGAGGTCGCCGACCTCGAGGACCGCCGGGCGCTCGCGCGGGGGCCGGCGCGCGAGGGCGCGCAGGCGCGCGAGCAGCTCCGCGAACGAGAACGGCTTCGTCAGGTAGTCGTCGGCGCCGGCGTCGAGCCCCGCGATGCGATCCTCGACCGCGTCCCGGGCGGTCAGCATCAGCACGGGCGACCAGACGCCGTGCTCGCGCAGGCGGGCGCAGACCTCCAATCCGTCCGTCCCCGGGAGCATGACGTCGAGGACGATCGCGTCGTAGTCGACCGCGCCCGCCATCCAGAGCGCGTCGTCGCCCGTGCGCGCGACGTCGGCGGCGAGCCCCTCCTCGCCGAGCCCGCGGCGGAGCAGGCCCGCCATCTTCAGCTCGTCCTCCACGATCAGGACCCGCATGGGCTCATTGTCGCGCCGGAGATGAGATCTACGTGAGAGACGGCCTCCCTCACGTCTCTCACCGCGATCTCATCCGCCCTCTCTACCGTGAGCGCCGAGAGCATCCGCAAGGGAGAAGGAGGCATCGCATGACCAGGAAGCTCGCAGTGGTCGGCGCGCTCGTCGTCACGCTCGTCGCCGCCTCGGCCGGAATCGGGATCGCGGCCGCGACCGGCGACGACGACGAGCCGCTCACCGGCTCGACGCTCGAGAGGGCGACCGCCGCCGCGCTCGCGCATACGGGCGGCGGCACGGTCGTCGAGACGGAGGCCGGCGACGACGGCGCCACCTACGGGGTCGAGGTGAGGCTCGACGACGGGCGCCAGGTCGAGGTCTCGCTCGACGAGAGCTTCGGCGTCGTCGGCGTCGAGGGCGACGACGACGGGCCCGGCGACGAGGACGCCGGCGAGGACGACTGACGGCCGTGCGCTCCCGGACCGTCGGGGTCGCGGCCGCGCTGCTCCTCGCCCTCGCGGCCGCGTGCGGCGGAGACGGCGGCGGCGCGGACGCGCGCGAGCCGGCGACGGAGACCCCGGCGACGGCGGCCGGCTCCAAGGCGCTCCCGCAGGGAGACGAGCCCGTTCGGCTCGACCCGGCCGACTTCGTCGCCGCGATCGACAACCCCTACTGGCCGATGCCGCCCGGGAGCACGTGGGTCTACCGGGAGACCGACGAGGAGGGGACCGTCCAGCGGGTGGAGGTCACGGTCACCGGCCGCACGAAGACGATCCTCGGGATCGAGGCGACCGTCGTCCACGACGTCGTCAGCGAGGACGGCCGGCCCGTCGAGGACACCTACGACTGGTACGCGCAGGACGCGGCGGGGAACGTCTGGTACCTCGGCGAGGACACGAAGGAGTACGAGGACGGCGAGGTCGTGAGCACCGCCGGGTCGTGGGAGGCCGGGGTGGACGGGGCCCAGGCGGGAGTGATCGTCCCCGCTGATCCCCGGGTCGGGATGGCCTACCGGCAGGAGCACTACGCCGGCGAGGCCGAGGACGCCGGCGAGATCCTCAGCCTCGACGAGCGGGCCGAGGTGCCGTTCGGCTCCTTCGACCGCCTGCTCATGACGAAGGACACGACGCCGCTCGAGCCGGACGTCCTCGAGCACAAGTTCTACGCAGAGGGCGTGGGGCCGGTCCTGACGCTCGGGCTCTCCGGCGGCGGCGGGCGCGAGGCGCTCGTCCGCTACGAGCCGGGCGGCTGAGCCCGGGTCGGGCCGGGCCGCCGGATGCTCGTGCACGCGACTACACTCGCGGGGGATGACCGTCCCCGCACCGGACGCTCCGGCCCAGGCCGCGCCGCCCGCGAGCCCGCTCGAGGACGTGCTCCGGCGCGTCAACCGGATCCGCACGGCCCACGGCGCCGACCCGCTCTACGAGCTCCCGCCCGCGTGCACCGCCTGGGACGGCGGCGGGTGCGTGCTCGAGCGCGCGTTCGAGGACCTCGGCGTGCTCGTCGTCGGCTACCGGAACGCCTACGGCCCCGGCATCGAGTTCGAGCACGGCCTCGGCGACTTCGTCCGCGCCTTCGACGGCGGCCGCCACCCGCAGCTCCTCGCGCCGCGGTGAGCAGCCTCCTCGTCGCGACGGGCGACGCGCTCGTCCGGGTCGCCGGCGACGGCGTGGAGACGCTCCTCGCCCGCCCCGGCCTCCAGTGCGTGGCCGCCGACCCGCGCGGCTCCGGACGCGTCGCGGCCGGCAGCCGCGGCTCCGGCCTGTGGGAGAGCGACGACGGCGGCGCGACCTGGCGGGACGCCGGCCTGCCGGCGGCAGACGTCTTCGCCGTCGCGTTCGGCTCTGTCGACGGGGCGCTCTACGCCGGCTGCGAGCCGAGCGCCCTGCACGTCCGCCGCGACGGCGAGCCGTGGCGCGAGCTCCCGGCCCTCAGGGAGCTGCCCTCGGCGCCGACGTGGAGCTTCCCGCCCAGGCCGTGGACCTCCCACGTCCGCTGGGTGGCCCCGAGCCCGCACGACGCCGGCGTCGTCCTCGTCGGGATCGAGCTCGGCGGCCTCATGCGGACGAGCGACGGGGGCGAGACCTGGGCCGACCACCGCCCGGGCGCCCAGCGCGACGTCCACGCCCTCGCCTGGCATCCCACGGAGCCAGGCCGGGCCTACGAGGCGGCGGGAGGCGGTGCCGCCTGCAGCCGGGACGGCGGCGAGACCTGGGAGCCCGCCGACGAGGGGCGGGACCGCCACTACACATGGGCGCTCGCGGTCGACCCGGCCGACGCGGACCGCTGGTACGTCTCCGCGGCACCCGGCCCCTACGAGGCGCACGGCGACCGGCCGGCCCTCGCGGCGCTCTACCGCCGCGAGGACGGCGCGTGGGAGGAGCTCGACCTCGGCCTCGCGCGCCCGCTCGAGGCGATGCCGTATGCGCTCGCGTGGCTCGACGGCCGGCTCGTGGCCGGCCTCCGGGACGGCCGGCTCCTCGCGAGCGAGGACGGCGGCGACACGTGGGAGGGTCTCGAGGCCGACGGGCTCTCCCGCGTCGTGGCGCTCGCTGCAGCCGCCTGACCTCCCCGTCTCCTGAGACGGAACCGGGTCGAAACTCCGTCAACGTCTCCACAGCGCGCGCAGCCATGCGGTGTCCGGGGCGACACGGCCGCTTCGGCCACTCGCGGAGCCCGTCCTCGCGGGGGTATCCCGATCCGGTCACACGACCGGAAGGAGCTCCATGAGGATCACTCGTATGCGGACGCTCGCCGTCGCGACCGCCGCGCTCGCCGCGGCGGGGATCGCCGGGGCCGCGCTGGCGGTGGGCGGCGAAGCAGCCGCGGCGGCCGAGGCCGAGGACGTCATCCAGGCCTGCCGGCACCCGAACGGCGGTTGGGTGCGCATCGTCGCCGAGGCGTCGAGCTGCCGCGCGAAGGAGCAGGCCGTCTCGTGGAACGTCGCGGGGCCGGCGGGCGAGCCGGGCCCGGCGGGGCCGCCCGGCCCGAAGGGCGACCCCGGCGCGGGGCTGACGAAGCTCGGCGACCTGGCCGGGATCGACTGCACGGCCGAGAGCGGCGAGGCGGGCAAGGTCGAGCTCGACTTCGCGGGCGACGACACCGTCCTCTTCCGCTGCGTCACGGGCGGCGCGCCTCCACCTCCGCCTCCGCCTCCCCCGGGCGAGGGCACGAGTCTCGTCGTCAACGAGATCGACTACGACCAGGTCGGGACGGACGGCGACGGCTTCGTCGAGATCGCGAACACCGGGGACGAGGCGGCCGACCTCTCCGGCCTCGCGCTCGTCTTCGTCGACGGCGCCGACTCGAGCGAGTACCGGCGCGAGGCGCTGACCGGCACGCTTGCCGCGGGCGGCTACCTCGTCGTCGACTTCGACGCGCAGAACGGCGCTCCCGACGGCGTCGCGCTCGTGGACACCGAGCCGGCCGCGCTCCTGGACGCCCTCTCCTACGAGGGCCCGATCACGGACGCGGTCATCGGAGGGGCGACCTACAGCCTCGTCGAGGGCCGGATGCTGCCCGAGACGGTCGCCGACTCGAACGCCGTCGCCGGCTCGCTGAGCCGGATCCCCGACGGCACGGACACCGACGACGCCGAGGCGGACTGGCGCTTCACGACGACCGCGACGCGCGCCGCCGCGAACGTCCTCACGAGCCCGTAGCCGGTGCAGGCGGGGGAGGCGCGACGGGTCGCGCCTCCCCCGAGGCCCGTGTCAGTCGCGGCGCGAGATCTTCTCGGGGCCGAGGGCCCGCACGATCGAGTCCTGCAGCGCGGCCTTCTGCTCCGCCGTCAGGTCGGAGATGGTGAAGTAGCGCCGCACGTCCGTGGCGACGTCCGCCGAGAGGTAGTCCTTCCCGGCCTCCGCGCGGAGGGAGCGTCGGAGCTTCTCGAGCGCGTCGGCGTACTCGACCTTCGCGCGGGCGAGGCCGCGCGTCCCGACGAGCGCGTGCGTGTTGCGGTCGTTGGCGCTGAGGAGGTCGCCGGCCGCCTCGCGCATCGCCGCCGCGGCCGCCTCCGCGCGGTCCGCGCGCTCCTTCTGCTGCTCGTAGTACGTCTGCAGGCGGTCCCGCTGGGAGCGCAGCGCCTCGACCAGCTCGTCCAGCTCGACGGACCGCTCCTCGTACTGCGCCACGCGTCGCTCGAGGAACTGCGAGTTCGTGTGCGCGATGGCGTTCTCCCGCTCGAGCTCCTCCACGCGGAAGCGCTGCTCGCTCGCCGCGCGCGCGTAGTCCTGGCCGATCTGCGTCTGACGCTCGACCTCGGCCGAGAGGCCGGAGTTGGCGCTGCGCAGCCGGTCGATCTCACGCAGGAGGTCCCAGTCCGGATCCTCGGTCTGCGGGACCTCGTCCGGGTCGGCGTGGCCGACCGCCGGCTCGTCGAGCGACGAGCCGGGAAGAAGGCGTCGGAGCTTCATGGCATCTCACTCCCGTTCGTGTGCGTGCCGAGTGGAATTTGCGCCGCAGCCGTAGTCTCCTGCATTTTCCACGGTCTGCTACTTAAAGCCACATGACCGTGCACGGCTTGGCCCGGCCCGGCGTCGAGCTCCTCGCCGAGGGCGCATGACGAAGCGGACGGTCCTCCTCATCGAGGACGAGGAGGCGATCTCCGAGCCGCTCGCGGCGGCGCTCGCCCGCGAAGGCTTCGACCCGGTCGTCGCCGCGACGGCGGCGGAGGGCATGGAGCTCTTCGCGAGGCGCCCGCCCGACCTCGTCCTCCTCGACGTGATGCTCCCCGACGGGGACGGCCGCGACCTCCTGCGCCGGATTCGCGAGACCTCGCGCACGCCCGTCGTGCTCCTGACGGCCCGCGGCGAGGAGATGGACCGGGTGCTCGGCCTGGAGCTCGGCGCCGACGACTACGTCACGAAGCCCTTCAGCGCGGCCGAGCTCGCGGCGCGCCTGCGCGCCGTGCTCCGTCGGGCCGGCGGCGGCGGGCAGGAGGAGCCCGCCTCGGTGCTCGAGGCCGGCGACCTGCGCATGGACCTCGACACGCACACGGCGACGAGGGCCGGCGAGCCGCTCGACCTGACCGTGAAGGAGTACGAGCTTCTGCGCGTCCTGCTCGAGCGCTCGGGCAAGCTCATCCGCCGCGAGGAGCTCGTCCACGAGGTGTGGGACCCGGCGTGGTTCGGCTCCACGAAGACGCTCGACGTCCACGTGAGCGCGCTGCGCAAGAAGCTCGGCGACGATCCGGCCGAGCCGAGGTACATCCACACCGTGCGCGGGGTCGGCTTCCGCCTGGACCCCGCCGGCGAGCCCGAACCGTGAGCTTCCGCACCCGGCTCGTCCTCGCCGCCGCCTACCTCCTGGCCGCGGTCGTGCTCGCGCTGACCGTGCCGCTCGCGCTCAGCATCGACAGCCGGGCCGCGTCGGAGCTCGAGTCGGACGTCCTCGCGAGCACGGCGGTCGTCGCCGCCCGCATCTCCGACCTCGTCGCGCAGGGCAACCAACGGCCGGCCCGTGTCAGCGACCGCCTGGGCCAGATCGTGGCCGAGGCGACCGTGACGGAGGGCTGGCGGGCGCTCGTCGTCGACGGCGGCGGGCAGATCCTCGCGGACAGCGAGGGAGCCGCGTCGCCGGGCGAGCAGTACGCGACCCCGGAGCGGCCCGAGCTGCAGGCGGCCCTCCGGCAGGGAGTCGTCGACGTCCGCGAGCGCCGGAGCGAGACGCTCGCCGAGGACCTCCTCCTCGTCACGGTGCCGGTCGCGGACGGGGGCGAGGTCGTCGGCGCGCTCCGCGTCTCCGCGCCGAAGGGGGAGGTCGACGCGCGGGTCGGCTCCAGCTGGCTTCGGCTGGGGCTGATCGGCCTCGCCGTCGTCGCCGCCGGGCTCGTCCTCGCCTGGATCCTCGCCGGCTCGGTGGCCGCGCCACTCGAGAAGCTCCGCACGGCGTCGGGCAAGCTCGGCCGCGGCGACCTCGGCGCCCGCGTGCGCCCCGAGGGCCCGCGCGAGATCGACGAGCTCGGGCGCTCCTTCAACCGCATGGCGGGGGCCCTCGAGACCAACCTGACCGCCCAGCGCGACTTCGTCGCGAACGCCTCCCACCAGCTGCGCACGCCGCTCACCGGCATCAAGCTGCGGCTCGAGGCGATCCGTGCCGAGGGGGGCACGGCGGGCGAGCAGGCCGCGAAGGCGGAATCGGAGCTCGACCGGCTGAGCGCGCTCGTGGACGACCTGCTCGCCCTCGCGAGCGCCTCCTCGCTCGAGGCGACGGGAGAGGCGGTCGATCTCGGCGAGATCGCCGGCGCCGCCGCGCGGCGCTGGGAGGAGCCGGCGGCGAGCGCCGACCACGAGCTCGCCCTCGGCGACGGCGCCGGGGGCCGGGTCTGGGCGGCGCCGGAGGACCTCGCGCACATCGTCGACAACCTGATCGAGAACGCGATCCGCTACACGCCGGCGGGGACGACGATCCGCGTCGAGACGGACCGGACGCGCGGGCGCCCGGCGCTCGTCGTCTCCGACACGGGGCCGGGCATTCCGGAGGCGGAGCGCGAGCACGTCTTCGAACGCTTCTACCGCGGCACCGACGGCAGGCGGACCGCGCCGGGAACGGGCCTCGGGCTCGCGATCGTCGCGGAGCTGGCCGAGCGCTGGAACGGCGAGGTCGAACTGCTCGAGGGGCCGGGGACGCGCATCCGCGCCTCGTTCCCGTCCGCAGGCGGCGATTCCTCACCCTCTCCGAACCGAATCTGAAGAGTCGCCTTGCTAGCGTCGAGGGCATGAAGCGCGCCAGGGCTCTCCTCCTCGCCGTGCTGGGGCTCGCGCTCCCGGCGGGGCTCGCCCTCGCCGTCTATCTCACGTCCGCCGGGCCGCGCGAGGCGGTGCCGGCCGCCGTCTCGGTCCCCTCACCACAGATCGCCCGGCCCGCGGCGACGACGGAGCGCGCGACGAGCCGGCGGGACACGACGACCGGGCGCGAGCGGGAGGAGCGGGACGACGACCTCCCCGGGAAGTGCGAGGACCCCAAGCACCGGCTCGATCCCGACTGCGACCCGCGCTTCGCCGACGCCGACGACGACTCGAGCGGCCCTGGCTCGGGAGAGGACGACTCGAGCGGCCACGGCTCCGGCGACGACGACGCCGACGACTCGAGCGGCCACGGCTCGGGCGACGACGACTAGCCCGCGGCCGGGCGCCTACCGACTCTTTACTCGCGCCGCGCCCAGTCTTCACCGCGCCCGGGGGCGCGCCTGGCGCGGGTCTTCCTAGCCTCGGAGCATGGCATCCGAGACGAGGAAGGAGCACGTCATGCCCACCCTGCTGAAGCTCTTGCTGCTGCCGGCTCTGGTCGTCGCGTTCAGCGTCGGCGTCGCGCTGGCGGCGTCCACCGGGTCGGAGGACGCCGATCCGGCGCCGCTGCCGGCGTCCGGAACGACCTCCACTCCGGACACGACGTCCACCGAGCGCGGCACGACGACCGTCGACGGCGGAGTCGACGTGAGCGGCCCCTGCGACGAGGCCGAGCACGCGAACGACCCGCGCTGCGCCGGCGTCACCGTGCCCGGGAACGGCGTCGGCGGCACGACGACCGTCGAGGACGGCGCCGACGTGAGCGGCCCGTGCGACGAGGCCGAGCACGCGAGCGACCCGCGCTGCACGGGCGCCGCCCCGGCCGGAAGCAGCGGCCCCGGCCCCGGCGACGACGACGGCGACCGGGACGGACACGACAACTCCGGTCCCGGCTCGGCGAGCTCCGGGCCCGGGTCCGGCGGCGACGACGACCACGACGGCGGCGGCGACCGCAGCGGGCACGGCGACGACGACCGCGGAGACGACCGGTGACCCGCGCGGCTCTCCCCGCGGCGCTCGCAGCCGCCGGCTCCCTCCTCCTCTCCGCCTGCGGCGGAGACGACGGGCCCGCCGGCCCCGACGGGGCCTCCCCTCCCCCGCCCTCGACGGCGGCCGGCGGGACCACGACGACGGCCGGCGGAGTCCGCTCCGCCGGCCGCGTCGACCCGCGTCGCGGCGGCTTCGAGATCGCCCTCGGCGAGTGGGCCCTGACGCCGGAGGTCGAGGCGATCCGGCCCGGCCGCGTGACCTTCGTCGTCGCGAACCGCGGGACGATGCCGCACGGCTTCGAGATCGAGCGCGAGGGAGACGACTCCGACGCCGGCAAGGTGGAGACGCGCGTCCTCGAGCCGGGCGAGCGCGTTCGGGTCACGCTCAGGCTGCGCCCCGGCGTCTACAAGCTCGAGTGCAACGTCGACGGCCACGACGACCTGGGCATGGAGACGCTCCTCGAGGTGAAGAAGGATGCGCGCCCCGTCCGGGCGGGAGGCGGGCAGGGGACCTCGGCCCGAGACGAGGCCGCCGTCGACATCCGCGGGTTCGCGTTCGAGCCCCGGCGCCTCGAGGCCCGCGTCGGCCAGGAGGTGCGCTGGACGAACCACGACGCCGCCGAGCACACGGTCACCGAGCAGGGCGGCGGCCTCGACTCCGGCAGGATGGCCGGGGGCGCCACCTTCACCGCGTCGTTCGATCGCCCCGGCGCGTTCCGCTACGTCTGCGCGCTCCACCCCGCGATGACCGGCGTCGTCGTGGTCCGGGAGCCGTAGCTCCCCGGCGGCCGGGCGATTCCTCTACAACTGTCGGGGAAGGTCCACGGAGAGGAGACAATGCTCCCGTGCCCGTGAAGCCCGACGAGGCGAAGACCCGGCTCATCGAGAAGGTCGTCGAGCACGCGCGGTCGAAGCTCCCGGCGGAGCAGGCCGCGCGGCTCGAGTCGCTCGTCCGCATCTACTACGGCGCCGTCGCGGCCGAGGACCTGCTCGAGCGCGACGCGCACGACCTCTACGGCGCCGCGCTCTCGCTCTGGACGTTCGCCTCCCGGCGCGCGCCGGGCGAGGCGAAGGTCCGCGTCCACGCCCCCCGGCCCGAGGAGCACGGCTGGGGCTCCACCCACACCGTCGTCGAGGTCGTCAACGACGACATGCCCTTCCTCGTCGACTCCGTGAGCATGGAGCTGACCCGGACGGGCCGGCGCGTCCACCTGATCGTCCATCCGGTGCTGAAGGTGCGACGGGACGCGGAGGGGGTCCTCCTGGAGGTCCTCCAGCACGACGCCCCGGCGGACGACGCCGTCCTCGAGTCGTTCATCCACGCCGAGGTCGACCGCGAGACCGGGCGGGCGCAGGTGGAGGAGATCCATGCCGGGCTCGAGCGCGTGCTCGCGGACGTCCGTGCGGCCGTCGACGACTGGCAGGGGATGCGGGAGCGGGCGCGGACGATCGTCGCCGACCTCGACGAGCATCCGCCGCCGGTGGACCCCGAGGAGCTCGCCGAGGCGAGAGCGTTGCTCGAGTGGATCGTCGACGATCACTTCACGTTCCTGGGGTACCGCGAGTACGACCTCGTCGAGGACGAGGGCGGGGCCGCGCTCCGCCGGGTCGCGGGCACCGGGCTCGGGATCCTCCGCGACGAGGCGCGGCCCGGCGAGAGCCTCGTCCACCTGCACCGCGAGGCCGGCGAGCTCGCCCGCGCGAAGGAGTTGCTCGTCCTCACGAAGGCGAACTCGCGCGCCACGGTCCACCGGCCCTCCCACCTGGACTACGTCGGCGTCAAGCGCTTCGGGCCCGCGGGGGAGGTGGTCGGCGAGCAGCGCTTCCTCGGGCTGTACACCTCGACGGCCTACAGCGTCGGCCCGCACGACATCCCCGTGCTCCGCCGGAAGGTCCGCAAGGTCCGCGAGCGTGCCGGCCTCCCGCCCGGGAGCCACGACGACAAGGCGCTGCTCGAGATCCTCGAGTCCTACCCGCGCGACGAGCTCTTCCAGATCTCCGAGGACGAGCTCTTCGAGACCGCCATGGGCATCGTGCGCCTCGGCGAGCGCCAGCGCGTCCGGCTCTTCGTCCGCCGAGACATGTTCGGCCGCTTCCTCTCCTGCCTCGTCTTCGTGCCGCGGGACCGCTTCAACACGCAGGTGCGCGCGCGCATCCAGGAGATCCTCCAGGAGGCCTTCGACGGCGTCGGCGCCACGTACGCGGCCCGCATGTCCGAATCCGTCCTCGCCCGGCTCCACTACGTCGTCTACGTCGAGCCCGGCCGCCTGCCCGACTACGACGTCGGCGAGATCGAGGAGCGGATCGTCGAGGCGTCGCGCACCTGGGCGGACGACCTCGGCGACGAGCTCGCCGTGCAGCTCGGCGAGGAGCGCGGCACCGAGCTCGCCCGCCTCTACCTCGACGCCTTCCCGCCCGCGTACCGCGACGACTTCACGCCGGCGGCGGCCGTCCGCGACATCGAGCGGATGGAGCGCCTCGACCCGGACGGCGACCTCGCCCTCACGCTCTACCGCCCGCTCGAGGCCGAGGAGGGCTTCTTCTGCCTGAAGCTCCTCCGCTCGGGTCGGCCGATCCTCCTCTCCGACGCCCTTCCGCTCCTCGAGGACATGGGCGTCAAGGTCTACGACGAGCGGCCGTACGAGGTCGCGCGCGGCGACGGCGCGCCGGCGTGGATCTACGACTTCGGCCTCACCTACGAGGACGGGCCGATCGACCTCGACCGGCTCGGCGAGGACTTCAAGGACGCCTTCGCGGAGGCGTGGCGCGGCCGGATCGAGAACGACGGCTTCAACCGCCTCGTCCTGCGCGCGGGGCTCACGTGGCGCGAGATCGCGATGCTGCGCGCGCTCGCGCGCTATCTCCGCCAGACGGGCACGACCTTCAGCCAGGCGTACATGGAGGAGACGCTCTCGACGCACGCCGGCATCGCCCGGCAGCTCGTCGAGCTCTTCCGGCTCCGCTTCGATCCGGCGCGGGCAGGAGCGCGCGAGCGGGAGAGCGCCGACCTCGCCGCAGAGATCGAGACGGGGATCGACGGGGTCGCGAGCCTCGACGACGACCGCATCCTGCGGAGCTTCCTCCGCCTGGTCGAGGCGGTCCTGCGCACGAACTACTTCCAGCGCGACGCCCGCGGGCGCCCGAAGCCCTACCTCGCCTTCAAGCTCGACCCCGGGCGCGTCCCCGACCTGCCGCGGCCGCGGCCGCTCTACGAGATCTGGGTGTACTCGCCGCGGACCGAGGGCGTCCACCTCCGCGCCGGGCGGGTCGCGCGCGGCGGGATCCGCTGGTCGGACCGGCGGGTCGACTTCCGCACGGAGATCCTCGGACTCATGAAGGCGCAGGTCGTGAAGAACGCGGTCATCGTCCCCGTCGGCGCGAAGGGAGGATTCGTCGTCAAGCGGCCGCCCGCGGACCCGGAGGCGCTCCGGGAGGAGGTGCTCGCCTGCTACGGCACGCTCATCCGCGGCCTGCTCGACGTGACGGACAACATCGTCGGGGGCGCGGCGGCGGCGCCTCGCGACGTCGTCCGGTACGACGGGGACGACCCCTACCTGGTCGTCGCCGCCGACAAGGGCACCGCCACCTTCTCCGACGTCGCGAACGGGATCGCGGCCGAGTACGGCTTCTGGCTCGGCGACGCCTTCGCCTCTGGCGGCTCGGCCGGCTACGACCACAAGCGCATGGGGATCACCGCGCGCGGCGCCTGGGAGTCGGTCACGCGCCACTTCAAGGAGCTCGGCGTCGACGTGCGCACGGCGGAGATCACGGTCGTCGGCATCGGCGACATGGCCGGCGACGTCTTCGGCAACGGGATGCTGCTCTCGCCGCACCTCAAGCTCGTCGCCGCCTTCAACCACGAGCACGTCTTCCTCGACCCGAACCCCGATCCCCGGGCGAGCCGTGAGGAGCGGCAGCGCCTCTTCGACCTGCCGGGCTCCTCGTGGGCCGACTACGACCCGGCGCTGATCTCGGCCGGCGGCGGCGTCTTCCCCCGCACGGCGAAGTCGATCCCCCTCTCCGCAGAGGTGCGGGCGCTCCTGGACGTCCAGGAGGAGGCGCTCGCTCCGAGCGAGCTCGTCCGCGCCCTGCTCGCGGCACCGGTCGACCTGCTCTGGAACGGGGGCATCGGCACCTTCGTCAAAGCCTCGTGGGAGACCAACGCCGAGGTGGGCGACCGGGCGAACGACGCCGTGCGCGTGGACGGCCGCGACCTGCGCGCCCGCGTCGTGGGCGAGGGCGGGAACCTCGGCCTCACGCAGCGCGGCCGCATCGAGTACGCGCTCGCCGGCGGGCGGGTCAACACGGACGCGATCGACAACTCGGCCGGCGTCGACTGCTCCGACCACGAGGTCAACATCAAGATCCTCCTCGGGGACGCCGTCGCCTCCGGCGACCTGACCGAGAAGCAGCGCAACGCGCTCCTCGCGGAGATGACCGACGACGTCGCCCGGCTCGTCCTGCGCAACAACTACCGCCAGACCCAGGCGCTGAGCCTGGCGGCGACGCAGGCGCGCTCCATGCTCGGCGTCCACGCCCGCCTGATCGCGCACCTCGAGGCGAGCGGCCGGCTCGACCGCGAGCTCGAGTCCCTCCCGAACGAGGAGGTCATGGGCGAGCGGCGGGCGGCGGGCCGCGGGCTCGTCTCGCCTGAGCTCGCCGTGCTCCTCGCCCACGCGAAGATCGAGCTCTTCGACGCGCTCCTCGCCTCCGACCTGCCCGACGACCCGGCGATGGCGGACGAGCTCGCCCGCTACTTCCCCGACGTCCTCTCCGAGCGCTTCGGCGACCGCCTGGTCGGCCACCCGTTGCGGCGCGAGCTCGTGGCCACGTACGTGACGAACAGCCTCGTCAATCGCGCCGGGAGCACCTTCGCCTTCCGCCTCGCCGAGGAGACGGGTGCTCCGGCCGCCGACGTCGCCCGGGCGTACTCGGTGGCGCGCGAGGTGTTCGAGCTTCGCCGGCTCTGGACGTCGATCGAGGCGCTCGACTTCGAGATCGGCGCCGACGTCCAGCTCGGGATGCTCCTCGAGGGCCGCAGGCTCGTCGAGCGCGCGACCCGCTGGCTCGTCCGCAACCGGCCCCGCCCACTCGACGTCGCCGGTGAGATCCAGGCGTTCGCGCCCGGCGCGGCGGTCCTCGCCGAGGCCCTCCCCGAGCTCCTGCTCGGCTCCGACCGGCAGGCGCTCGAGGAGGCGGTGCGGGACTACGCCCGCGCCGGCGTGCCGGAGGAGCTCGCGCTCCGGGTCGCCGGCCTGAGCGCCATGCTCTCGGCCCTCGACATCGTCGAGGTCGCGGCGGCGAGCGGCGCCTCCCTCCGGCACGTGGCCGGCGTCTACTACGCGCTCGGCGCGCGCCTGGAGCTCCACTGGCTCCGGGACGAGATCACGGCGCTCCCGCGCGACAACCGCTGGCAGACGCTCGCCCGGGCGGCCCTCCGGGACGAGCTCTACGGCGTCCACCGCGCGCTCACCCGCGAGGCGCTCGAGGCCGCGCCGGCCGCCGACCCGGAGGCCGCGGTCGAGACGTGGCAGGCGCGCAACCGGGCGGGGGTCGAGCGCACGCGCCAGGTGCTCGTCGACATCCACATGGGCGGGCTCTCGAGCCTCGAGACGCTCTCGGTCGCGCTGCGCGAGATCCGCAACCTGATCCAGTCCGGCGCCCGCCTCCCGGAGCACGTCGCCGCCTTCCCCCCGGGCGCGCAGCCCGAGCCGGCGCCGCCGCCGCCCGAGTCCCTCCGGCTGGGCTAGCGCTCCGGCCCGGCGGGAAGATCCCGCGGCGCGGAGCCGTCCGGTAGGCATCCACGCCGACCACGTGACCCTGTGTCACGTGTCTGGAGGTGAAGCCGTGAAGACGAGCCTGGACGAGCCGCTCGGCCTCCCGAACGGCAGCGTGCGCGCCTTCCTGACGATGCTCCTCGTCGGGATCACCGCCGCGGTCATGTTCATCCCCATCCCCGCGGGCAAGGACGACGTGAAGGCGATGTTCGTCCTCCTGACCGGCATCGCGGTGCGCGACTACTTCTCGAGCCGCGACCGCCAATCCGAGCGCGTGAACGGCCCCGACGCGGCGACGGCCTACGCGACGCGCTCGAGCGCCTCCGAGGCGTAGTCCCGCTCGAGCAGGTCGAGGACGGCCTCCTCGACGGCGCCCTGGGTCGCCGGCTCGCCGAGCTCGACCTCGCCGAGCTCGCCCAGGGCTCCGCCGATCGTGAAGCCGTCGTGGAAGCGGTCGAAGACGCGCGGGTCGATGTAGGAGGCGCGGCAGACGGCCGGCGTGTTCCCGAGGTAGTGCGCCACCTCCTTCACGGCACGGGCGACGGCGCGCTGCCGGCCCGTCTTCGAGCCGTGGGCCTGGCCGGAGACGGCGAGCGCCACGGCGGCGAGGACGGTCGCGTTCCACGTCCGGAAGTCCTTCGCCGAGAAGTCGTCCTCGGTCACCTGCTTGATGTACGCGTTGATGTCGTCCGAGCCGACGTCCACGCAACGGCCGTCGACCTCGTACGCCAGGAGCTCGCCCGGGCCACGGCGCTCCTTGAGCGCGGCGACGACGCGGTAGACCTGCGGGTCGACGACCGACTGGAGCCGCCGCTTGCCGCCCTTGGCCGTGTAGTCGAAGCGTATGAGCCCCGCGGCCCCGAGCGTGACGTGGCGCCGCTTCATCGTCGCGAGGCCGTACGTCTGGTTGGCCTCGGCGTAGTCCTCGCTGCCGATGCGGAAGAACCCGCGGTCGAGGAGCCTGACCGCGCAGGCGAGCACCCGCTCGCGCGGGAGGCCGCGCTTGCGCAGGTCGCTCGCCGCCCGGGCCCGCAGCCGTGGGAGCGCCCGGGCGAAGCGCGTCATCTCCTCGAACTTCTCGCGGTCGCGCCGCCGCCGCCAGTCCTGGTGGTAGAGGTACTGGCGCCGCCCGGCGGCGTCCGTGCCGACCGCCTGGATGTGCCCGTAGGGGTAGGGGCAGATCCAGACGTCGGTCCACGCGGGCGGGATGGCGAGCTCGCGGATGCGCTCGAGGGCGTCCTCGTCGTCGACCCGGGTCCCGTCCTCGTCCAGGTACTCGAACCCACGGCCGCGCCGCCGGCGGACGATCCCGGGGCGCGAGCAGTCGGAGCGGCGGAGTCGCGGCACGAGCGTTCTCTTGCCCGCCGCCGGGCCGCGGCAAAACGCCGAGGCCGGCGCGCGGCGTCGGGCGCGTCGGCAAGACTGCCGCCGTGCGGGCGATCGTCCTCCTCGACGGCGAGCCTCGGTTCCGGCCGTACCCCTTCGCGCCCCCGCTCGAGGGGCCCGTTCGCCGGGCGGTCGACGACGCAGCCGGCGTCCTCGCCCGGACGAGCAACCGCTTCGACGGCCCGATCGCCTTCTGCCACGGCGTCGGGCGGGACGGCAGGATCCTCCTCCGCAAGGGCCGCTACGCCGAGGCCATGGTCGTCTTCGCGGAGCCCACGCTCGCCTACCGCCTCGGCTTCGCCCTCGGCGTCCAGCTCTTCGTCCGGCGCCTCGAGGGGCCGACGCTCTTCCAGCTGCGCGGGCCGTCGATCGGGCGGGACCCCCTGCTCTGGACGGCCTCGGCCTCCGGCGGCCTGCGCCCGGGCGAGGCGCCCCGCGACGCCGTCCTCGCCGACGCCGCGGAGGAGATCGGCCTCGGCCTCGACGACCTGCCCGACTTCGGGCCGGTGGCCGTCGTGACGAGCGACGACACGGGGTCTGCCCTCGTCGTCTACCAGGCGACCATGCGGGCGGCCGCAGAACCCGAGCCCGACACGGTCAAGGTCGCGGAGCTCGCGTGGGCCTCCGAGCCGACGGACCTCGGCGCCCAGGTCTCGGGGGACACGCTGGCCGCGTGGGAGGCGCTCGTACGCAGGCGGGCGCAGCTGGTGGAGGACGAGACCGCGGGCTAGTCGGCGGCGACGGCGTCCGGGTCTCCCCCGGTCACCTTCTCCCACCACTCGTCCTCGCGCTGCTTCAGCTGCGTCTGCACCTGGGCGACGTAGGCGGCGAGCTCGCTCTCCTTCTGGCCCAGCCGCTCCTGGAGGTCGGCGAGCTCCTGCTCGCGGCGCTCGAGCTTGTCCTCGCGAATCTCGATGTCGGCCTCGAGCCGGGCCTCCTTCGACTCCATGGTGCTTTCGCGCTCGTCGAGCTCGCGCAGGCGGTCGCGGAGCGACTCCTCCATCTCGGCCAGCCGCTTCTCGCGGCGGTCGAGACGCTTGTGCTGTGACTCGGCGACGTCCTCGGTATTCGAGAGCTCCGCCTCCCGCTCGGCGAGCTGGCGCTCGCGCTCCTTCAGACGCTCCTGCAGCGCCTCAACGTCGAGGACCTTCGACGTCTCCGTCTCCACGCGCGCCAGGTGCGCCTCGCGGTGGTGGATCTCGGCCTCGCGGGCTGCGAGCTCGGCCTCGCGCCGGTCGAGCTCCGCCAGGCGGCCGACGGCGTCTTGCGTCGCCTGGTCCCGCCCGGAGAGCTCGCGTTCGAGCCGCTCGGCGTCGGTGCGCAGGCGATCGTGCTTCGAGCGAAGCTCCGCCTCGCGCTCCTCGAGCGCCTCCTCCTTGGCCTGGACGCGCGAGAGCTCCTTCGCGAGCTCGCGCTCGCGGGCGACGGATGCCTGCTCGCGGGCCGCTACGGCCTTCTCGTGCTCGCGGAGGGCGGCCTCGCGCTCGGAGGTCGCGCGGGCGCGCGCCTCCTGGCGTGCCTTCATCTCGGTCTCGCGGCTCGCCACGGTCTGCTCGCGGCGGGCGAGCTTCGTCTCCTGGGAGGCGAGCGCCTGCGCCTGCTTGGCGAGGTCGGCGGCGAGACGCTCGCGCTCGCGGTCGCCGGCCTTGAGCTCGCGCAGCTTCGCCTCCACGTGCTCCGAGCGCTCGGCCGTCAGCGCCTCCGCGGCCACGAGCTGCGTCTCGAGCTCGGAGAGGCGCTCTCGCTCCTCGCGGAGCTGCTGCAGCTGCTCGGTGAGCCGCGCCTCGCGCAGCTCGACCTCCTGCTCGGCGGCCGCGAGCTTCGCGGCGCGCACGTCGAGCTCGGCGGCCCGGGCGGTGAAGTCGCTGTCGAGCGCGGCGCCCTCGTCGCGCGCCTCGAAGGCCGCGGCGAGCTCGCTGCGCAGGTCGCGCTCGCGGTCGAGCGAGGCTGCGAGCTCCGCGCGGAGCGCGTCGGCCTCCGCTGCGGCGGCGCCGTTCGCCTGGAGGAGCTCGGCGGCGGCCTCCGCCTCGGCGGGGGCGTCGCCGTTCACGGCCTCGCCCGGCTCGCGCCGCCGCTCGAGCTTCCCGCGCAGGCCGGTGCCGAAGCCGGTCTCGGCCTCGACCGAGGCGGCGTCCTTCTTCGTCTTCGTCGGCTCGTCGCTCACGGCGGCTGGGCGACCCGGCTAGAAGAGCTCGGACAGGTTGAGGAACGCCGGCCCGAGGATGACGATGAACATGGCCGGGAAGATGAAGAGCACGGTCGGGAAGAGCATCTTGATCGGAGCCTTCATCGCCCGCTCCTCGGCGGCGAGCTGCCGGCGGCTGCGGGTGTCCGCGGCCTGCACCTTGAGGATCCGCCCGAGGGAGATGCCGAGCTGGTCGGCCTGGATGATCGCGCGCACGAAGGCCGAGAACTCGGGCGTGCCGACGCGGTGCATCATCTTCGTGAGCGCGTTCTGACGGCTCTCGCCGATGCGCATCTCGCCGAGCGCGAGGGCGAACTCCTCGGCCAGAGGGCCCTCCATGTGCTCCGTCAGCTTGGAGATGGCGCCGTCGAACCCGAGACCGGCCTCGACCGAGACGGCGAGGAGGTCGAGCGCGTCCGGAAGCTCGGCGCGGAGGATCTCCTTGCGCGTCCGTGTCCTGAAGGTGAGGAACACGTCCGGGAGCATGAAGCCGACGAGCGCGAAGACGACCGCGAGCAGGATGCCCTTGGAGGCGAGCCCGCCGCTCACGCCCGCGACGATCTGGCCCCCGACGAAGCAGCCGAGGCCGAACAGCGCCTTGGAGGCGAGGAAGCCGGTGGGCGAGACCTTGCGGGCGAGGCCGGCGGCGAGGAGCTTGCGGTTGACCGAGTCGACGTTCGCGCGCGGAGTCACCCGGAGGACGACGCGGGCGAGACCCGTCTTCATGGGCACGAGGGCGCGGTCCCGGAACGTGCCGTCGTCGAGGACGCCCGCGTGCGGGATCCTCGCCCTGCCGTAGTTGGCCGCGCGCCGGATCGAGCCGAGACGCTGCCGCGTGGGCGCCGTGGCGACGTCCATGAGGAGGAAGAAGGCGAGGGCGACGGAGAAGCCTGCGATGAGAAGCAACCAGGGCATGTCAGTACCTGAAGTTGACGATCTTGCGGAGGACGAGGGAGCCGAACGCCATCATCACGAGCATGACCGCGATCAGCTTGTGGCCCGTGCTCGTGTGCCAGAGCGGGCTCATGTACTCGGCGTTGATGAGCGTGAGCATGGAGGCGACGAAGAAGGGAAGGGCGACGAGGACGTACACGGACGCCCGGCCCATCGCCGTCAGGCCCTTGATCTTCTTCGCGAACTGCTGACGGTTGCGGACGGTGTCGGCGACCATGTCGAAGAGCCCGGCGAGGCTGCCGCCGACCTGCCGCTGGATGGTCACGGCGGTGATCACGAACTCGAAGTTCTTCGAGCCGAGGCGGTGGGCCATCTCGACGAGCGCCTCGTCCATCGGCCGTCCCAGCCGCGTCTCCGTGAGCACCCGCTTGAGCTCCTTCGAGGCGGGCGGCTGGTCCTCGTCGACGACGCTCTGCAGCGCCTGGCGGAAGCTGTGCCCGGCCTTGAGGCCGGCCGCCATCGTGACGAGGAGGTCGGGAAGCTGGTTCTCGAACGCCTTCACGCGCTTGCGCGCCTTGAAGGAGAGGAAGAGGTAGGGGAGCAGGCCGCCGGCGGCGAGCCCGAGGAGGATGAGCGGGACCGAGCGCGTGAAGCCGGCGGCCACGAGCCCCAGGAGGAGCGCGCCGCCGAGCATGATGTAGACGAACTCGGCCGTGCGCAGGGGCAGGTCCGCCCGCTCGAGGAGCTGGTGCACCCGCTGCCACGGCTTGAACTTGCCGAGCGTCGCCTCCGTCGCGCGGAAGAGGCCGGCGGCCATGCGGAGGCGGTCGCCCCCGCTCTGCTTCGCGGCGAGGCGGCGCGTCGTGTCCACGTGGGGCCCGAGGCGGCCCCTGAGCCAGGCCCCCTTGGGCGAGGCGAAGAGGAACGCGCTCGCGACCAGGATGACGAGTCCGACGACTGCGGCGAACGCGGCCTGGCCCCACACGCTGCCGAAGAACTGCTCGGGCAGGTGGCCGTCGACGGCGGGCGTGCGCCGCACGACGGGCGTGCCGGGCGCGACGAGCGCGGCCTCCGCCCGCTCGCCGCCGGCCTCGGCGACGACTCCGAGCTTCTCGCCCGGGAGCACCGAGGTGATGTACTCGAGCCGCCACGTGCGGGAGAGCTCCTCCGCGATCGAGCGGTAGACGTCGTCGAGGGCGGCGGTCGACGCGGCGCCGTAGTAGTTCCCGCCGGTCTCCTGCGCGATGCGCTGGAGCGGCTCCGGGTTGAAGAGCCGGCTCTCGATGGCGACGACGTAGACGGCGGCGCCGGCGTTCTGCGCGGCCGCGATCGCCCCCTCGAGGGACGCTTCGCTCTCGGTCTCGTTCCCGTCGGTGACGAGGATGATCACGCGTCCGAGGTAGGTCTCGGAGGCGAGGGCGTTGGCGGAGAGCACGATCGCGTCGTAGAGCTTCGTCCCCTGGACGTCGTCGACGGAGATCGTCCGCAGCGCCGAGTCCGCGTCGGTCGTCGAGGTCTGGAAGCCGGTGAGCAGGAGCGGCTCGGTCGCGTACGTCGTGACGGCGATCCGGTCCTCGTCCGGCTTGGCGGCGACGAACGCGCGGGCCGCGGCGACCGCGTCCACGAGCGGCTGGCCGTCCATGGAGCGCGAGCGGTCGATCGTCAGCATGATGCTCTTCGCCCGCCCGAGGTTCGTGGCGATGACGTCGGAGACCTCCTGGCCGTTCTCGGTCACCGTGGGCGCGATCGGCGTCGCCTCCTCGGCGACGAAGGTCGCCCGCACGACCGGGTAGTCGCTCGTGTCCGCCTCGATCGTGGCGGCGACGGCCGCCCCGGGGACGAGGAGCGCGAGTGTAAGGAGCGCGGGGAGGAGCCGCCGCATCACTGGAACCCGCCGAAGCTCGCGGCCTGGAAGCTCGGGCGGGCGACGTCGTCCTCCTGCTGGAAGAAGGCCGGCGGGAGGTTGACCCCGTTCGCCGCCATCTTCTCGAGGAAGTGCGGCTTCAGACCGGTGCACCGCAGCGGCGTCAGGAGCCGCGTGGCGCCCGGGGCGGTCGAGTCCTCCTCGGGCGGCTTCGCCACGAAGATGTCCTGGAGCGTGATCACGTCCGACTCCATCCGCAGCACCTCGGTGATGTGCGAGAGGCGGCGGGAGCCGTCCACGAGCCGCGTGATCTGGACGAGCAGGTCGAACGCGCTCGAGATCTGCTCCCGGATGGCCCGGTGCGGCAGCTCGACGCCGGCCGTGAGGACGAGCGTCTCGAGGCGCGCGAGCGCGTCCCGTGGCGAGTTCGCGTGGATCGTCGTCAGCGAGCCCTCGTGGCCCGTGTTCATGGCCTGGAGCATGTCCAGCGTCTCCGCGCCGCGGACCTCGCCGACGATGATCCGGTCGGGGCGCATGCGCAGGGCGTTGCGGACGAGCTCGCGGATCTTGACCTCTCCCTGGCCCTCGATGTTGGCGGGCCGCGACTCGAGCGGGATCACGTGGTCCTGCTGGAGCTGGAGCTCGGCCGCGTCCTCGATCGTGACGATGCGCTCGTCGCCCGGCACGAAGGCGGAGAGGGCGTTCAAGGTCGTCGTCTTACCGGTGCCCGTCCCGCCCGAGATGAGGACGTTGAGCTTGCCCTGCACGCAGGCGGCGAGGAAGTGCGCCGCCCTCGCCGAGACCGACCCGAAGTTGATCAGGTCGTCCATCGTGTACGGGTCGCGGGAGAACTTGCGGATCGTGAGGACCGGCCCGCGCAGCGAGAGCGGCGGGATGATCGCGTTCACGCGGCTGCCGTCCGGCAGGCGGGCGTCCACCATCGGGGAGGCCTCGTCAACTCGGCGGCCGACCTGCGAGACGATCTTGTCGATGATGCGCAGGAGGTGCGCGTCGTCGACGAAGTTCGAGTTCGTCGTCTCGAGCTTCCCCGACCGCTCGACGTAGATCCGGTCGGGCCCGTTCACCATCACCTCCGACACGGAGTCGTCGCGGAGGAAGGGCTCGAGGGGCCCGTAGCCGAGGATGTCGTCGGTGATCTCGCGGACGATCTGGCGCCGCTCGTCGCGCGTGAGCGGCGTGCGGTCGAGCGCGAGCTGCTCGGTCACCGCCCGCAGGACGCGCTCGGAGAGGTCCTCGTTCGTCTGCGCGCTGAAGAGCTCGGGCCCGAGCTTCGCGATGCACGCGTGGTGGACGCGGCTCTTCAGCTCCGCGTAGGGATCGTGCGTGCGGCTCTCCGGCTGAGCGTCGCGGGCGGCAGCCTCGACGCGGGCGACGGTCGCCTCGCCGAGAGCCGACCCGCTCCCGCCGCCGTTCGAGGTCCTGAGGCGGTCGTGGAGTCCCATCGTCAGCTCCGCTTGAAGAGCCGGCGCTTCTGCGCCTTCGCGGCCTCGGCGGGCAGGAGCCCTTTCGCCATCGCGCGCACGGCCTTGGCGTAATCCGAGCCGGCCTCGGCGAGGACGGCCGGGTTCCCCCGGTTCACGGCGATGGGCACGGCCCTGTCGCTCGGGATCTCGAAGCGGATCTTCACCTCGAGAGCGCCCTCGACCTCGCTCCGCTTCATCCCCACCTTCGTGTTGGCGCGGTTGAGGACGACCCGGATGCGGTTCGTCGGGAAGGCGAGGAGCTCGAGCGTCTGGAGCGCGAGGCGGACGTTCTTGAGCGTGGGCACGTCCAGCCCGCAGACGAGCAGGAGCTCGTCCGTGCGGTCGAGCGTCGCCAGCATCGGCCCGTGGAAGAAGGGCGAGGTGTCGACGACGATGACGTCGTAGCTCTCGCGCGCGACCTCGAGCAGCCGGGAGAGCTTCGTCTCGGTGACGAGCTCCGCGTCCTCCGGGCGCAGCGGCGCCGGGAGGATGTCGAGCCCGGCGACGTGCCGGGTCGTGTAGCCGGCGAGCTTCTCGGAGTCGAGCTCGCCGGGGGCGACGACCAGGTCGTAGATCGTCTTCTCCGGCTCGATCCCGAGCATGATGGCCGCGTCCCCGAACTGGAGGTCGAGGTCGAGGAGCAGGGTCTTCCGGCCCTCGTACTTCGCGAAGGCGGCGGCGAGGTTCGTCGACGTGACCGTCTTCCCGGTCCCGCCCTTGGGCGAGAACACGGTGACGATGCGGCCCCGCCGTCCGGGCGCCGCCAGCGGGCGGTGGCCGGTCTTCGACGCCTTCCTGATCGCGAAGAGGACGTTCTCGGTCATCTGCGGGAGGAGGAGGACGTCGGAGACGTCGGCGTCGAGCGCCTCCTCGAGGAGGGCCGAGGCCTCGCCCGAGGCGAGGAGGATGATCGGCGCCCGCGTGTGCTCGCGGATGGCCGCGATCTCGTCGCCCGGCAGCGTCGAGCTGCGCGTTCCGTGGAGGACGACCTGGAGGTGCCCGCCCGTCAGGGTCGAGGCGGACTCCATGACTCCGACGCTCGAGCCGACGAGCTCGACGTCGCCGTGGCGCTCGAGGGCGTCGCGGAGCTGGTCGAGGCCGTCGCAGGAGCCCGTGACGAAGATCCGGACGTGCTCGCGCGTGGTGACGGCGGTGTCGACGCTCATCGGGACCCTCCTTCGGGGACGAGAAGCTGGAGCTGCTGGGCCTTGAGGCCGTCGGTGAGGATGGTGGCGACCGTCTCCACGCTCTCGGGGCTGTCCGAGGCGTCGAGCGGCGGGCGAAGCTGGAGCGTCCAGGCCGGCCCGTCGTCGCGCGTGACGAAGGCGAGCTTCTGGGCCTGGGCGTCGGTGACGGCGAGGAGGACGGAGATGTTGCCGCCCTGGTTGGCGCCGTCGGAGATCTTGCTCGTCGTCGTCTCCACCTTGGGGGCGCGGAGGACGAGCAGGTCGCGGAGGACGACGCGGCTGGCCGTGAGCTCCTCGTTCGAGGTGCCCTGGGGCACCGGGCCGAAGTTCACGAACTTGTAGTCGATCGTCGCGACGACGTCGACGCGGTCGCCTTCCTGCAGCGTGCCGGAGAGAAGCTGGTGCTCGGTCCCGGGGACCTGGAAGGCCCGGAGGTTGCCCGTGAGCTGCGCGCGCACGCCCCGCTCGGCCTGCGAGCGGAAGCGGAGCTGGCTCACCTGCTCGCCCTTGTAGAGCGGGTCGACGACGATCTTCGTCGCGACCGCCTGGGGGTCGAGCAGCGCGCCGGGAGCGACGATCGACCGCTCCACCTCGGCCTTCTCGATGTAGCCGCCCGACTCGAGGTCGGCGCCGAGCGTCCCGGAGGGGATGTTCTTCGTCGCGACCCAGACGGGGACGAGCTCCTGGTCTTCCTGGAGGCGTCCGCGCTCCTGCGCGACGTAGTAGAAGACGAGCAGGACCGCGACCGCTGCGAGCGCGATCGCAAGCCCGATATTGCGGAGGCGATACGTCATTGCACCACGTCTTTCTCTTCTCGGCTTTGTCTGCGGCTGTGCTTGCCTATCGGCTGACTGGGGCCCGAGGATTAGGCCCTATTCGATGAGCGAGACCGCCCGCGCCCCGAAGTCGTCGGGCGAGGCTTCCTCGCTGAAGATCCCGTCCCAGATCACCTGCGTGAAGTAGCCCCGGATGATGTTGTTCTTCGAGCCCTGGATCTCGAAGTCGGTGACGACGAACCCGACCCAGCCGACGATCTCGTACTCGAATCCGGCGCCCTGTTCCTTGAAGGACCTGTAGACCGGGAAGAGGACCTCCTGCCCGGTGACGATGACGTCCTCGAGGGCGGACTTGAAGTTCGGGTTCGTGTTGTACTTCGCGCCCGGATCCGAGTAGTACCAGCCGAGCGGCATGTAGCCCTCGTAGCCGTCGCGGATCCAGTCGCCGAGCGTCCCCGGGTTCGTGCCGCCGTACGATCCGTCGATGTTGATCAGGCGGTAGGCGCCCGGGCCGAGCGTGTCGAGCTCGAGCTCGGTGTCCTCGCCCCAGCGCTTCCCCTGGAGGAACGGGTGCCTCTCGTCGACGGCGATCGGACCCGCCCACCTGGCGCTCGCGAGCACGCCCGAGCGAGCCGTCGCGGTCGCGTTCACCGTCACCGAGTCGATACCGATGATCTTCGAGAAGAAGCCCGGCGCGGGCCGCGAGCCGACGACCTTGACCGTGTCGTTCGCGATCTTCGTCGTCGAGATCTGCGTCGAGTCGAGGCCGCCGCCGTTCTTGCCGGCGTACTCGTCCGCGAGCGAGGAGGCGCCGCCGGGATCGTCCGGCAGCTCCTGCGCGGCCGCGAGGGCGGCCGCGTCCATGGTCTTCTGGAGCTCGCGGTCCGCGCGATACCAGGAGCCGACGTCCAGCACGGCCGCCGACACCCCCAGGAGCACCACGATGAAGAACACGGTCAGCACCGCGGCCTGGCCGCGGTCGCTTCGGTACGAGGTCATTCCACACGCTCCGTCGTCGTGCTCGTCAGGTTCCCGGACTTCACGACCAGGCCGAGCAGGCTGATTTGGTAGGGGTAGGTGGCGGTGACGCTCACGTCCTCGCCCTGGTTCCAGCTCGAGGAGACGGTCACCGAGAGCTTCGCCTGGTCGAGGTCGGCAGCCGAGCCGCGCACCCTGTCGTCGACCGCGGCCTCGGGGCTCGCGAGGTGCCGGCCGACCGCGCCCTGGCGGGCACCCGCGCGCACGGCGTCCGTGAGGGTCACGTACTGGTGGAAGACGATGCCGAACTGGATGACGCCGAAGAGGAGCAGCGCGAGGAGGGGCAGGACGAGCGCGAACTCCGTCATCGTCTGGCCCTGCTCCCTCTTGCGAGAGAAAAATCTGTGGGGGGAAAGCTTCATGGAATTCCTGGTTGCTCCTCGGAATGAAGGCGGGCCCTCTTTCTGCGGGGGCGCCGAAAAAGGACCCGCCTTCGGGTAGCGCGGAACGGACTAGATGATCCCGGCGACGGCGTTGAGCGCCTCGGTGATCGCGCCCGAGAGGGCGGCGAGAGCGACGACGACCGCGATCGTGATGACGGCGAGGACCACGCCGTACTCCGCCATGGTCTGGCCGTCCTCGCGCTTGCTCAGGGTGACGATGGACTTGAACATTCTCGATTCACCTCCCTTCCCTACTCCGGGCACGCACACCGGCGCGCTGAACGGCGAACGAATCGAACGCGAGGGAGAAATCTCTGTGAGCCGTCCGAGCCGGTTCGACGCAAGGGCGCTGTGTGTGGTCACGTGGAAGAAAGACCTCCCGAGCCTTCTCGAGCTGTCCGGCGTGACCGCCCCGCCGTAGGCTCCAACTGCCCCGCAAGATCGGGCACCAGAGCCGCGGAGGCCATCCCCCGCCAAGGGGATTCCTGGGCCATTTGACCCATTCGGGGGACGAGCCCTCGCGCGCCCGCGCCCGATAGTCCGACCGGGTCCCGCGCGACAGCGGACCCGACCGACACACGTTTCGCGCCGAAGTGGCGGCCTCGGCGCCCGACTGACGGGAGCACCAGGCAGATGCCACAGAAGACGAAATCGCGGCGGGTCCTCACGCCGCTCCTGCTCTTCACGTTCGCCGGCTGGGCCCTCTGGGCGCTCGGCCGCAACACGCCCGCGCCGGCGGCGGAGGACGGCGACGCCAGCACGGCCGAGCCGACCCGCGAGCGGGACGCCCTCTCCACGCGCGCACGCGATCGCGCCCCGTGGAGCAAGCGCCGCCTCGCCACGAGCCTCGCCTTCGCGACGCTCTTCTTCGGCGGGGCCGCCCTCTCCGCCGGGGCCGGCGACGTCGTCGCCGAGGCGATCGAGGGCGAGACGACGACCGAGGTCGCGGCCGAGGAGGCGGCTCCAGAGGAGTCCGCTCCGGCCGAGGAGGCTCCCGCAGAGGACGCCGCTCCCGCCGAGGAGGCGGCGCCCGCCGAAGAGGCACCGCCCTCCGAGGCTCCGGCGGAGCCCGAGGCACCCGCAGAAGGCGAGCAGCCCGCCGAGGACGGCAGCGAGCAGGGCGGAGACTCTTCCGAGCCCGAGGCGCCTGCCGAGGGTGACGGCGGCTCGAACGGCGGCTCCGGCGACGAGAACGGCTCCGGGCAGGACGAGCCCGGCGGCGGCGGCTCCGGCGGCGGCTCCCAGGAGCCCGGCGGCTCCGGCGGCGGCGGCTCCCAGGAGTCCGGCGGCTCCGGCGGCTCCGGTGGAGCAGGCGGCTCCGGCGGCTCCGGCGGCTCCGGCGGCGGCGAGCCCGAAGTCGAGCCCCCGGCGCCTCCGCACCTCGACGAGGGCCCCCCGGAGAACTCGGACCTGCCCGTGCTCGACAAGTCGACGACGAGCTCCCACGAGCTCGACGCCGAGGCGGACGCCGACGGCGTCCTCGCCACCGTCTGGCTCCACCGCACCCTGCCCGACCCGACCCCGGCCGCCCGGCGCCTCGACGGCGAGTTCGCCCGCCTGCTCGAGCAGGAGGCCGACGAGGCGGGCGTCGACTGGGCCGTGCTGCTCGGCGTCCTCCGCGCCCGCGGGTTCCAGGGCGGCTCGATGAACGTCGCTCCGGTCCGCGCAGCTGCCGACCGGCTCGTCGAGGCCGGCGTCCGTGACGACGAGTGGCGCGCGCTCCTCGCCTACGGCGGGCGGACGAGCTTCGCCGACCGGGCGATGGCCCTCACCCGCTACAACCGCGCGGTCGGTCTCGAGGCGCTCGTCACCGGCCTCCAGGCCGCGGCGCCCGGCCTCCGGGACGCGGTCCTCGCCGACTCGCGCCTGAGCATCTACGAGGGCGGGAGGCTGGACATCGCCATGGGGCGCACGGACGTCCGCGTCCTCGTCCTGCTCGAGTACCTCGCCGAGGCGCACGGGCAGGCGACCGTCTCCAGCCTGACGACCGGTCACGGGATCTACTCCCGGCCGGGCGTCGTCTCGGCGCACACGTACGGCCTCGCCGTCGACGTCGCCGCGCTCGAAGGCACCTCGATCCTGGGCAACCAGGAGCCGGGCGGCGTCACGGAGCGGGCCGTTCGCAACATCCTGCTCCTGCCCTCCGAGCTCCAGCCGAAGCAGGTCATCTCGCTGCTCGGCCTGGGCGGGCCGTCGTTCCCGCTCTCGAACCACGACGACCACATCCACGTCGGCTACTAGTGCACGTCTCCCTCGAGCGTCACGACGGCCTCCCGGTGTGTGAACGGTGTCTCCTCGCGGAGACACCGTTCACCCGCGCCAGGGGCCTCCTCGGGCGCCCGGGGCTGGAGCGGGGCGAAGGGATCCTCCTTCGCCCCGCGTCCTCCATTCACATGTGGTTCATGCGCTTCCCGATCGACGCGGCCTTCCTCGACGGCGAAGGCCGCGTGCTCAAGGTCGTCGAGCACCTGGCCCCCTGGCGGCTCGCGGGCTGCCGCGGGGCGAAGGCGGTGCTCGAGCTGCCGGCGGGCGAGGCGGCCCGCGCCGGGCTCGCCGTCGGCGACCGCCTGACGATCACGCCCGCGGCACGAGAGCCCGCAGCGCGCGCGGCCTGAGCGCGAAGAGGAGCGGCGGGGCGAGCACGACCGGCTCGCCGTCGACCGCGGCGTGCACGCGCCCGTGCGGGAGCTCCACGGTGAAGCCCTCCGCGGCCCACTCGACCCAGCCCCGGGCCTCCGTCGCCCGCCCCTGCACGGCCTTGGCGAAGACCCGCAGGAGCGCCGCACGGCCGACCGCCTCGATCACGTAGGCGTGGAGGAGGCCCTCGTCCAGGCGCGTCCGCTCGCCGAGGTCGGCCATCGTCGTCAGCGAGTAGTCGTTGTTGGCCACGAGCGCGACGAGCGCGAGGTGCTGCTCGCGGCGGCCGTCGACCTCGAAGGAGAGCGCGAGGGGCCGCCGGCCGCGGCCCAGCGCCGCGGGCACCATCCGCAGCGCCGCGAGCAGCCGGTTGCGCGTCTTCCGGGCGGGGTCGTGGACGAAGCTCGCGTAGATCCCGAGCGAGACGTTGTTGAGGAAGACCCGGTCGTTCACCACGCCGGCGTCCACGCGCCGCTCCTCGCCCGCGAAGGCGCGAAGGGCGGCAAGCGGGTCGTCGTCGAGCCCGAGATCCTTCGCGAAGTGGTTCCGCGTCCCGAACGGCACGCAGGCGAAGGGGAGGTCCTGCTCGAGGGCCACCTCGACGACGGCGCCGAGCGAGCCGTCCCCGCCGGCCATGCCGAGCGCCGGCGCGCCGCGCCCGGCCGCCTCGCGGGCGAGCGCCGCGGCGTCCTCGCCTTCGGCGAGCTCCCGCGTCTCGACTCCGAGGCGGCCGGCCTCGGCGGCGAGCTCCGCCACGGTGGGCGAGTCGTCGCCGGAGCGCGGGTTGACGAGGAGGAACGGCCGGGGCAGGCCTAGACCGCGCCCTCGATGGCGTGGAGCGTCCAGGCCGGCCCGATGCGGACGAGGTGGCCGTCCGGGTCGGTCAGGTCGTAGACCTCGGTGCCGAAGCGCGTCCGCGTCACGCGGCCGCCCTCGATGCCCTGGCGCTCAAGCCGGTCGATCTCGCTCGTGAGCTCGCCGGCGAGCTCGAGCCGCGTGCTCCCGCCGATCTCTCGGCCGCGCTCGGGGTCCCAGGTGAGGACGAGGAACGTCTGCCCCTCGAGGACGAAGAAGGCGCTGTGGGCGTTCTCGCCCTCGTCGTAGGCGGCCGCCGGCCCACGCCCGAGCAGGCGCGTGTACCAGTCGATCGAGCGGTCGAGGTCCGTGACGTAGAGGTGGATCGCCGTGACGAGGCTCAAGGCGCGGGCTTCGCCTTCCCGCGGGCGGCGCCGGCGGCGAGCGCGTGCTTCTTCTCCCGCTCCTTCTTCTTGCGCTTGCGGTCGTTCCGCCAGCGCCTGATCGGCCGCGAGCCGCGTCCCATGGCGCGGGACTCTATAGATTCCGCCTGTGGCGCTCGAACCAGCCCGCACGGTGGAGGAGCTGCGCGAGCTCCGGGAGCTGACCGGCGACGAGGACGGAGCTCAGCGCATCGCCTGGACGGAGACGTGGGCGCGGGCGAAGAGCTGGCTCTCCGAGAAGCTCGCACCGCTCGGGGTCGAGGAGGAGACCGACGAGGCCGGCAACCAGTGGTTCACGCTGCGCGGCGACTCCGAGCGCACCCTCGTCATCGGCGGCCATGCCGACTCGGTGCCGAACGGCGGCTGGCTCGACGGCTCGCTCAACGTCCTCGCGGGCGTCGAGGTGCTGCGGCGGATCGCCGCCGAGGGGACGCCTCCGGTCACGGTCCGGCTCGTCAGCTGGGCCGACGAGGAGGGCGCGCGCTTCGGCCGCTCGCTCTTCGGCTCGAGCGCCGCGTCGGGCACGATGGACGACCAGGAGGAGCTCCGCTCCCGCACGGACGCGGACGGCGTCCGCCTCGAGGACGCGCTCCGCGAGCACGGCGTCGAGCTCGATCGGGCCCTCGAGGCGGGGCGGCAGCTCCAGGGCGCGGCGGCGTACCTCGAGCTCCACATCGAGCAGGGGCCGGTGCTCGAGTCGATGGACCTCCCGCTCGGCGTCGTCCTCGGGACCTTCGGCGTCGAGCGGCACCAGATCACCTTCCGCGGCCAGGCCGCCCACGCCGGCTCGACCCCGATGGACAAGCGGCGCGACGCGCTCGCGGCCGCCGCGAAGCTCGCCCTCGAGATCCGCGACATCGCCGTCCGCACGGGCGAAGGCGCCGTCTGCACGATGGGGAGCTGCGTCACGAGGCCCGGCATCGTCACCTCGGTGGTCGAGACCGCCACGGTGCTCCTCGACCAGCGCCACCTCGACGGGGAGAGGCTCGCGGCGATGCTCGCCGAGGCGAAGGAGGCGAGCGAGCGCTTCGCCCGCGAGGAGACCGTCGACGTCGAGTGGGAGCGGGTCTGGCGCATCGACCCGATCCTCTTCGACGAGGCGCTGATCGAGCTCGCCGACGAGGCGGTCACGGAGGTCGCCGGCCGCTCGCACCGGCTGCCGAGCGGGCCGCTCCACGACGCCGCCGAGGTCGCCCGCGCCGGCGTCCCGACCGTCATGCTCTTCGTCCAGAGCCTCCGCGGCCTCTCGCACACGAAGGTCGAGGACACGAAGCCCGAGCACCTTGAGCTCTCCGTGCGGGCCCTCGACCGCCTGGCGGCGAAGGCGATCGAGCGCCTGGCGGCCGGCTAGAGGATCTTGGCGAGCGCGCGGCCGAGCCGAGCGAGGCCGTAGCCGGTCGCCGCGGCGAGCACGACGGCCCCAGCGACGGTGAGGCCGGGGCGCCGGAGGACGACCGGGAATCCGGGGCCGAGCCGGTCGGCGAGCGGCGCAAGGAGGAGGCCCGCGAGGAGGAAGAGCGAGCCGAAGAGCGCGACGCTCAGCCCGGCGGGCGGGAGCACGCGGAAGTCCACGTTCTCCGGGTCGAAGACGGCCGGACGCGCGAGCAGCACGCCGGCGGTGCGAAGGGCCCCGAGACGCCAGCCACCGGCACGAGCGCGGGCGCCTACGGCACGCGCAGCGGGACCGCGACGGGATGCTTCACGAGGCGCGGAGCCGTACCTGGCGTCGAAGCCAGCGGGGCGCCGAGCGCAGGGCCTCGTCGACCGCCCGGCGGAGTGCGGGCGCCGCCGCCTCGCCGTGGATCCCGGGACCGTGGCCGACGAGGATGTGCGCAGGCGTCAGCTCGCGCGCGAGCGAGCGCAGCGCCCGCGGCCGATGGAGGCGCAGGAACGGGTGCACACCGAGGGGCTCGCCCGGAGCCCGGAAGTACGACGCCGTCCCGAGCGACTCGGTGCAGAGGAGGACCCGCTCCCCGGGCCACCAGAGCGCCACCTCCCGCCAGCCGGGGAGGTCGAGCACGCGGATCGCCCGGAACGGCGCCTCCGGGACGCCGCCGAAGGGCAGCCGGTGGTGCGGGACGCCGAGGCGGACGGCGAGCGGGGCGCAGTCGCGCGGATGGCGATCGACGAGCTGGAGGACGCCGGCCGGCGCGCCGAGAGCCCGGATCCTCGCCTCGACGTCCGGGCCGTCGACGGGATCCACGACCCAGACCCGGCCGTCCGCCCGCAGGGCGTGGGACGCGCGCTCGAGGCGCGCGGGCTCGGCCGCGATCCAGCCGAAGCCGAACGCCGTCTCGTCGCACGTCGTGACCCTCACCCGCCCGAGGATGGCACGTCGGCCCCGTCCGGTTGCGGTGCACATGCGTCGAAACTATGATTTAGACGTGTCTAACTCTCGGGGAGTCACGCGGCGGCAGCTGATCGCGGGCGCCGCGCCCGTCGTGGCCGCGGCCCCGTTCGCCGGGCTGGCGCTGGCCGGCCGGAAGGAGCCCGTGGCGGCGCACGTCGGCGGCCACGCGGCGGCCGGGCACGCGGCGATGTTCGGCGAGGAGGTCCCCGCTCCGGGCGGCCCGCACGACCTCGACGCCCTCACCTACCCACCGCCCGCACTGCCCCACGAGCCGGGTCGCGTCCGCGAGTACACACTCGTCGCCCGAGACGTCGACATCGAGGTCGCCAAGGGGGTCACGTACCCCGCCTGGACGTACAACGGCACCGCCCCCGGCCCCGTCGTCCGCGCCACGGAGGACGACCTCCTGCGCGTGCGCTTCCTGAACGGCGGCTCGCACCCGCACACGATCCACTTCCACGGCATCCACCCCGCGAACATGGACGGTGTCTTCGAGATCGTCGAGTCGGGCGGGGAGTTCACGTACGAGTTCCCCGCGCGCCCGTACGGGATGCACCTCTACCACTGCCACGCGACCCCGCTCAAGAAGCACATCCACAAGGGCCTCTACGGCGCGTTCATCGTCGACCCGCCCGAGCCGCGGGCGCCCGCCCAGGAGCTCGTCATGGTGATGAACGCGTTCGACACCGACGGGGACGGCGAGAACAACTTCTACGCCGTCAACGGGCCGGCCTTCTACTACGCCCGCTACCCCATCCGCGTGCGCCGCTCGCAGACCGTCCGCATCTACCTCGCGAACCTCACCGAGTTCGACCTCGTCAACTCGTTCCACCTCCACGGCGACTTTTTCCGCTACTACCGCACCGGCTCGACCGACCAGTTCGAGTACACCGACACGGTGATGCTCTGCCAGGGCGAGCGCGGGATCCTCGAGATCGACTTCGCCAACACGGGCCGCTTCATGTTCCACGCGCACCAGTCGGAGTTCGCCGAGCTGGGCTGGATGGGGTTCTTCGAGGTCGTCGACTAGTGGAGGCGCGCTCGGTCGCCGAGGAGAAGGAGCCGCTGCGCTGGCGGCTCTGGGCGCTCGTCCCCATCCTGCTCCTCGTCGCGGTCGTCTCGCTCGTCGCCGCGCGCGGCGGCTCCCTCCTCGAGCTCGTCGGCCGCAGCCCGCCGCCCGTCGACGAGTTCGACGTGCGCCGGGTCGAGTTCTCGCCCGGCGAGATCCGCATCCGCGTCACGAACCCGCAGCGGGAGGACCTGACGATCGCGACGGTGACCGTGGACGACGCCGTCGTCCCCTACACGGTCGACGGCTCCGAGACCCTCGGCCGCCTCGGCTCGAGGACGATTGTCGTCCCCTACGACTGGGTGGAGGACGAGCCGATCTCGATCGGCGTCACGAGCTCGACCGGGATCCAGACGACGGAGGCGATCGCCGCCGCGGTGGAGACGCCGGGCCCGAGCGCCGAGGGCTTCCTCGGCTACGCGATCATCGGGGCACTCGTCGGCATCGTCCCCGTCGCCCTCGGGCTCCTCTGGCTGCCGTCCCTTCGCAGCGCCCGGCCCGAGTGGCTGGCCGCCTTCATGGCGCTGACGGGCGGGCTCCTCACCTTCCTCGCGGTCGAGGCCCTCGCCGAGGCGCTCGAGCTCCAGGCGGCGCTTCCCGGCGCCCTCGGCGGAACCGGCCTCGTCCTCCTCGGTGTGGCGGGGAGCTACCTGGCCCTCACGTTCCTCTCCCGGCGGCTCGGCGGGCGGGGAGCCGCTCGCGGAGCCGGCCTCGGCGGGCTGGCGCTCGCGACGCTCGTCGCGATCGGAATCGGCGTCCACAACCTCGGCGAGGGGCTCGCCGTCGGCACGTCGTTCGCCCTCGGCGAGCTCACGCTCGGGACCTTCCTCGTGGTCGGCTTCATGGTGCACAACGTCACCGAAGGGCTCGGGATCGCCGCCCCGCTCGCGGAGGGCGCTCGCGCGACGCTCGCCCGGCTCGCCGCGCTCACGCTCGTCGCGGGCGCGCCGACGATCCTCGGGGCGTGGCTGGGCGGCTACGTCACGAGCGACGTCCTTGCGGTCCTCTTCTTCGCCGTCGCGGCCGGCGCCGCGCTGCAGGTCGTCGTCGAGGTCGGGCGCTTCGTCGCCCGCCGGGCCCCGGGGGGCCTCGCCTCGGGCCACGTCGTCGGCGGCTTCCTGGCCGGGCTCGCCGTCATGTACGCGACGGGCCTGCTCGTCTAGCCCGACGTAGGAAGATCGTATGAAGGGCGGGGCATCACCCGGGAGGGTGATAACCGACCGCCGGGATCCGACGATACTCCGAGCAGGAACGGAGGTACCGCACCCTCCCTGCGGCCATGAATTGGAACGAAATCGACTCCCCGGCGACGAGCACGGCGCCGGCCAGGGCCCGGACGGAGAGCCGATGAGCACTCCGCTCAGGGAACGGCCGGACGCACCCCTCGGGACGCTCATCTTCCGCGCGGGCCTGCTCCCGGCGGAGACGATCGAGAGCGCCCTCGAGGAGGGCGTCAAGACCGGCAAGCGCCTCGGCGAGATCCTGACCGAGCGCGGCCTCCTGAAGGAGGTCGACCTGGCCCGCCTCCTCGCCGGGCAGAAGGGGCTCGACTTCGTGACCGTCCGCGAGCACATCGTCGACCCCGCCGCCGCCGGGCTCTTCACGCCCGAGCAGGCGCGACTCTTCCGCGCTCTCCCCTACGCCTTCGAGGACGGACTGCCCGTCGTCGCCATCCCCGACCCGACCGACGAGGTCCTGACGCGCAACATCCGCGAGGCGCTCGGTCGCGACGAGATCCGGTTCGTCGTCTCGACGCGAGGCGAGATCGCCGAGCTCGTCGAGGACGTCTACTCGCGCCCGCTCGCGACGCCCGCCGAAGCCGAGCCGGCTCCGGCCGCCTTCGCCGCGCCCGCCCCGCCCGAGTCGCCGGAGCCCGGCCTTCGCGCCGAGCCGCCCTCGGCGCCCGACGAGCTCGCCGGCGGCAACGGCGACGGTCCCGCGCTCAACGGCGCGGCCGGCCTGGAGCTCGCGCCCCTGGAGCCGGAGGCGCCCGCCGCCCCGGCGCCCGAGATCCGGCCGGCGACCCCGCCGACCGACGCCGCCGACGACCCCGCGCCCGAGCCGGCCTTCCTCACGTACTCACCGGCCGACCCGCAGCCCCATCCCGAGCTCACGCCCGAGCCCGAGGTCACGCCGGAGCCCTCGCCCCCACCCGTCACGGAGAGCGAGCGCCCGCCCGCGCCGGAACCGGCGCCGCCGGCTGCCGAGTCGCCCCTCGTCGCCGACCCTGTCGGCGAGCACCCGCCCTTCTCGGAGAGTCCACCCGACCTCGAGGCCCCGGCCGACGCGGCGGTCGCGCCCGAGCCCGCCCTCGAGCCCGAGGCCACCGCCGAGACGCCGCCGGAGCCCGCCCTCACGCCCGAGTCCGAGCCCGAGCCCGCCCTCACGCCCGAGTCCGAGCCCGAGGCCGCCCTCACGCCCGAGTCCGAGCCCGACGCGGCGGCCGCGCCCGTTCTCCCGCCCGAGCCCGCTCTCCCGCCCGAGCCCGAAGCGGCGGCCGAGCCGTCCGTCGCGGCCGAGCCGGCCCCCGCGCCCGCCGGGTTCGCGGCGCCGGAGCCGCCGGCCGAGCCGTCGCTCGCCCCCGAGCCCGCCCGGCCCGCGCCTCTCCCCGCAGAGCCGACCCCGACGCCGCTGCCGGAGCCCGGCACCGCGCCCCCCGCGCCCGTCGCCCACCCTCCGGCGGCTTCCCGGCCCGACGCCGACACGCGCGCCCGGGCGAACGCGGGAGCGCTTTTCCGGGTGAGCGTCCGGCTGACGAACGGCGAGCGCGTCGACGCGGGCGCCTTCGCCGAGCCGGCCGCCGCCCAGGAATGCGCCAGGGCCGTCATGGCCCAGGTCGCCGGCTCCGGACAGGGCGAATGGCCGTTCGTGAGCGGCCGCTTCCTCAAGCCCGACACGATCGTCTCCGTCGACATCGACGAGCACGCGGGCGGCGTTCCGGATCAGTCCTGAGCGGCGTCCCCGCCGGCCGGGTTACGGCGGCGGGAGAAGCGGCGAGCGCAACCCGGCGGCGAGGCCCCGGCACGCGGCGAGGGCCTCCAGCACCGCGACGGTGTCTGCGACGGGCACGTCCTCGAGGTAGGCGTCGCGCTCCTCGAAGGATGCGAGCACGTGCGCGGCCGCCTCGCGATACGCCGCGGCGTCCCCGACGGCGAGCGCCCGAAGCGCAGCGGCGACCGCAGGCGGGAACGCCCCCTCGGGCTCCTCCCGGAGGCCCGCGGCGAGCGCGGCCGCCTCCGCGTCCGAGCCGAGGACGAGGAGCGCGAGCGCGGCTGCGTAGCGACCGATCGCCGACTCGGACCGGGTCGGGCTCTGCTCGAGCGCCCAGCGCGCGTCGGCCTCGGCCCCGTCCCAGTCGCCGGCGAGGACCCGCGCCTTGACGGCGCCGAGCAAACGGCCCCAGCTCTCCGGGGGAGCGTCCGGGAAGCTCTCCCGAAACCGTTCCGCGGAGCGCACGAGCCAGCCCGCGCCCTCGACACGGCGGCCCTGCATGAGCCGCACGAGCCCGGCGCCCGTCGCCGCCATCGCCACGCGCACGAGCTGCTTCTGCCGCTCGTCGCCGGCGGGCGGCAGACGGCTCAGCCCGTCCGCGTAGCGAGTCTCCTCGCGCTCGGCGTGCGCCTCCCAGTCCACCGGCGGGAGCCTACCTCCGCGTGCCGACTCCCTCCGGGACGCGCTCGGACTAGAGTCAGCGCCGAAGGACCCCGCCGATCGGCCTCTCGCCCCGTTCTCCGGGATGCCCGACCTCGCCGACGGAAGCGACGGCGGCGGGGTCGCAATCGCCCCGCCGCCGCTGTACGATCGGTCGGGTTACGACCAGGGAGTGCCGCCGACGAGCGCGGCGGCGGTTCCCAGGGCAAGGCAGACGAGCGCTACCCGAATCCTCATGGGAGCCATCCTTTCTCTCGTGTCTACGGACAGCCACCCGGGCCCGCGGGCAATGTGCGAGTCTACACAAGTCTTCACGTGCCGCGACAGAAGTCAACCCACGTCGATGATCCCCGCGCCGTAGGGCGACGGCTCCGGGGCGCGCGCGAGAAGGCCGGGCTGAGCCAGCGGCAGCTCGCCTTCCCGGGCTGCTCCCCCGCGTACATCTCCCGTATCGAGTCGGGCGACCGGATCCCGTCCCTCCAGCTCCTGCGGGAGCTCGGGCGCCGCCTCGGGGTCACCGAGGACTGGCTCGCCACGGGGTCGGAGGACGGGCGCACGGACACGGGCGGCGCCTTCCTCGAGGCGGAGGTCGCGCTCCGGCTCGACGACCTCGACCACGCGGAGGGCCTCTACGGCGAGATCCTCGCCGCCGGGGGCCCGGACGTCACGCGCGCCCGCGCGCTCGAGGGCCTGGGCCAGGTCGCGTACCGCCGGGGAGACCCGCGCGGCGCGGTGGAGCGCTTCGAGGAGGCGCTCGCGCTCTACGGCACCCCCGAGCCCGAGCACCCCGACCTGGCCGACTCGCTCGGGCGCGCGTACGCCATGATCGGCGAGCTCGAGTCGGCGATCGCCGTCTTCGAGCGCTGCCTCCAGGCGGCCGAGCGGGGCGACGACCTCCTGCGGCGCATGCAGTTCATGGTCCTCCTCGGTCACGCGCTCATCGACTCGGGCAACTTCGGGCGCGCCGAGGAGCTCCTGGGCCAGGCGCTCGCGCTGGGGAAGGACTCGCACAACCCGAGCGTCAGGGCCCACCTGTACTGGACCCAGTCCCGCCTCCACGCCGAGCGCAACGAGCCCGAGCCGGCGGCCCGCTACGCGCGCCGCGCGCTCGAGGTGCTCCGCCTGACGGAGGACGCGTACCGCACGGCGCGCGCGCACCAACTGCTGGCGCACATCGAGCTCGACCGCGAGCGGCCGGAGGAGGCGCTGCGCGTGCTCGAGGAAGGCTGGCCGCTGCTCGAGGGCAACGGGAACCCGGTCGAGCGGGCGCAGTACCGCCTCGAGGAGGCTCGCGCCCTCGTGAAGCTCGGCCGGACGGAGGAGGCGGCCGCGCTGGCCATGGAGATCTCGGGCGTCATCTCCCAGGCCCATCCGGAGGACGCGGCGCGGAGCTACTCGCTCCTGGGGGACGTCTACGAGGAGCTGGGCGACCGCGCGCGGGCTCTCGAGCTCTACGAGCTCGCAGGGGAGCTCCTGCGACCCTCGAACCCGAACCGCTACCTCGTCGCCGTCTACGCGCGGATGGCGGAGCTCTACGAGGCGGACGGCCGCCCGGAGGTGGCCTACGAGTACATGAAGAAGGCCGTCGGCATGCAGCAGGCGGTCGCGTCGAAGTCCGAGCGCTAGAGCGCTCGCTCGGGGCATTCGGTATCATGACGGGGCTGGCGCGGAGCCCTTCCCGCGCACACCCTTTCTCGACAGGCAGCGCATCGACGCTGCGTCCATGCAGAAAGCGATAGACCATCCGACCGTACCGGCGGAGGACACGGGCGCCTTGACGGCGGCCGCCCTTCGCGCCGAGGCGTGGTCGGGGGAGGCGTTCCTCCATCCGGAGGAGGACCCGCGCGAGGCCCTCGCCGAGGGGCGCTCCCGCCGCCGTGCGCTCGACGCGGCGCTGGCCGAGGTGGAGGCCGGCAGGCGTGCGCCCTCGAGCGAGTGGAAGGTGAACTACGCCCTCCTGCTGGGCCTCGAGCGCGTGCTCGCCGACGTCCCGCCCCGACTCACCTCCGGGACCGAGTTGCGCCGCCACCAGATCGACGCCCTCGCCGGGATGCTGACGGAGCTCATCTCCCGGCACGAGGAGGAGGCCGAGAACGGGAACGGCCCGGCCCTCGAGGAGGAGGCGGACGAGGTCGACGAGGAGCTCGTGCCAGGCGACGGCGAGGACGTGGAGGAGCTCCCCGCGGCGGAGAGCGATCCCGGCGCCGTGCGGCGCTTCCGCTTCCGCCACCCGACCGCGTCCGGCAAGACGATCGCGGCCGCAGGGTTCGTCGAGGCCGCTCGGACGATGGGCGTCCTCATCCTCACGCACCGCCGCCTGCTCGTGAGCCAGTTCACGCGCGACCTGACGGAGGAAGGCTACGGCGGCCGCCTGCGCGACGCGGTCCTCGTAGGTCACGAGCCGCTGCACGGCAACCCGATCACGATCCAGACCTACGCCTGGTTCGCGCGGCACGTGGGCTCACTCTCGCGGAGCGCCTACCAGCTCGTCATCTGCGACGAGGCGCACACGGCCCTCGGGGAGAAGACGAGCGCGGCCATCCGCAGCCTCACGGAGCCGATCTACATCGGCATGACCGCGACCGAGCAGCTGATCGCGAAGCAGGTGTCCGACGTCTTCCCCGCCTCGGTGGACGACCTCCCGCTCGGGGACGCGGCGCGCCGCGGGCTCATCGCGCCGCTCCGCTCGCTGCGGGTCCGCCCCGCGACCGCCATCTCGTCCGTCCCCATCGTCGGCGGGGACTACGACCAGGAGATCCTCGCCAAGGTCCTCGACCAGGAGATCTTCAACCAGGCGGCGGCGAGCCTCTACCGCGACCGCTTCGATGCCACGCCCGGGATCGTGTACGCCGCGGGCGTCGAACACGCCTACAACCTCGCGCGCGAGTTCCGGGCCGCCGGCCTGAAGGCCGAGGCCGTGAGCGGGCGCACCCCGCCCGTCAAGCTCGCCGAGACGCTCGCCGCCTACGAGCGCGGGGAGATCAACGTGCTCGTGAACGCGCAGCTCCTCGCCGAGGGCTGGAACTCGCCGCGCGCGACGGTCTGCATGCACCTCGCCCCGACGGCGAGCCGCCGCGTCTACCAGCAGCGCATCGGCCGCATCATGCGCCTCGCGCCGCGGAAGGAGGCAGGCGTGGTCGTCGACTTCGTCGACGACGCGGCGACGCACAACGAGCGCACGGTCACCATCCACAGCCTCCTCGGCTCGGACTTCTACCGGCCCGGCGCGCGCGTGACGCCGGCGCCGCGGCGTCGCGTCCAGCGCCGGGCGAGGCGAAAGCTCTCGCCGGCCTCCTGGCTCGTCCCCGTGACACCGGACGCACGCCGGCGCGTGAACGTGATCACCCGCGAGTGGGAGCGCGTGAAGCCTGGCATCCTCGCCGACGACGAGCAGCTCCTCTGGGCCCGGATCGCGGGGCGCCAGGTCCGCTTCGAGGAACGGCAGCAGTTCGCCGAGAAGCTCGCGAAGGCGAGCCGCGAGTGCCGCGAGGCCTTCCTCATGAGCTGCGCCGCCGAGAACCCGAACCGCCGTCTGCGGCTCTCGGCCCTCGGCGACCGCGTCGCCGTCAAGGTCGACCGAGCCGACTTCGACGACCTCGTCACCATGGTGACGTCGGCGCCGACCTGGGAGAAGGACCGCGTCCAGGGCGTCCGGATCCTGCTCCGCGCCGTCGGCGAGAGCACGGTCGACGCGCCGGAGGACATCCTCTCCCGCTGGACTTGGCGGCTCGCGCGCGCGACGCGGAAGATCCAGGACCGACGGGCGAGCGCGGACCTCCCCGAGGCGAAGCGACTCCTGGGCGCGCTCACGAACTCCCGCGGGCACCGCCACGAGGAGAACGCGGCGCGGCTCGTCAACGTCGCCCTGGAGCAGCCGATCCACGTCGCCGTCGCCCTCCTCGCCTCGGCTGAGGCGTACACGCCGACGGCGCAGCGGCTGCTCGACGGCGTGCGGGAGCGCATCGGCTCGCTCGCGGAGATCGCGAACGCCCTCGCCGACAACCTTCCCGCGCCGAAGCAGCAGTCGGGCAAGTCCCGCCGCCGGAGGCGGAAGAAGAAGCGCAAGCTCGAGAGCGCCGAGGCCCAGGGCGAGGCCCAGCCTCAGCCCCCGGAGCAGGCGAGGCCCCGGCGGCGAGGCAAGCGACGGTCCCCGAACGGCAAGACGGACGAGACCTCCGCTCGGGAGCCGGAGGCCGAGCCCGCGGCCACGCGTCTCGCCGAGGCGGCCGGGCCCACCTAGCGCTCCTCTCTGGCTAGCATCGGTCGCCGATGCTGCTGCTCCTCGGCGTCGCCTTCCTCGCCGGCGTCGTCACGGCGATCTCGCCCTGCGTCCTCCCCGTCCTCCCCGTCGTCGTCGCCGGCGGCGCCGCGGGCGGTCGTCGCCGGCCGTACGCGGTCGTCGCGGGGCTCGTGGCGAGCTTCACCGTCTTCACCCTGACGGCGACCGCGCTGCTCGCGGCGCTCGGGCTCCCCGACGATCTCCTGCGGACGCTCGCGATCGGGGTCGTCGTCGTCGTCGGGCTCTCCCTCGTCTGGCCGGCGCTCGGCGAGCGCCTCGGCCGTCCCTTCCACGCCCTCGCGCGCCGCCGGCCCGGGGACGCGGGCGGCGGCTTTCTCCTGGGTGCGAGCCTCGGCCTCCTCTTCACGCCCTGCGCGGGACCCGTGATCGGCGCGGTCGTCACCGTCGCGGCCACGCAGAGCCTCACGGCGGAGGCGTTCGCGATCACGCTCGCCTACGGCCTCGGGGCGGGCGTCGTCCTCCTGGGCGTGGCCGTCGCGGCCCGGCGCGGCCTCCGGCTGCACTCGGCCCGGGCCCGCGCGCCGGCCGTTCGGCGCGCCCTCGGCGTCGCCGTCGTCGCCGCGGCCGCGCTCATGGCCCTCGGCGTCGACAAGGACCTCCAGACCCGGGTGCCGGAGTACACGCGCGCGCTCCAGGCCCTCGAGGAAAGCGCGGCTGCGCGGGACCGCCTCGACCGGCTCGTGGGGAGTGCCGGCCTGGCCGAGGAGGAGCGCCTCGACGACTACGGCCCGGCGCCCGAGTTCCGTGAGATCGAGCTGTGGCTCAACTCCCTCCCGCTGACGATGGCCGGCCTCCGCGGCAAGGTCGTGCTGATCGACTTCTGGACGTACTCGTGCGTCAACTGCCTGCGCACGCTTCCGCACGTCCGCGCCTGGGACGAGGCCTACCGCGACGTCGGGCTCGCGATCGTCGGCGTCCACACGCCCGAGTTCGCCTTCGAGCGCGTGCCGGACAACGTGCGCCGGGCGGTCGGCGACCTCGGCATCGAGTACCCGGTCGCGCTCGACAACGAGTTCGGCACGTGGACGGCCTGGCTCAACCGCTACTGGCCCGCGAAGTACCTCGTCGACCGCCGCGGGCACATCCGCTACGCCCACTTCGGCGAGGGGGCCTACGAGGAGACCGAGCGGATCATCAGGCGCCTCCTCGACGAGGAGGGGCCCGCCGACCTCGTGTCCGACGAGATCGCCGACGAGACGCCGAGCGGGGAGCAGACGCCGGAGACGTACCTCGGCGCCGCACGGCTCGAGCGCTTCGTCGGCTCGGGCCTCGTGCGCGGCCGGGAGGCGGAGTACTCCCTCCCCGAGTACGTCCCGCTCCACGGCGTCGCCTACGGCGGCCGCTGGACCGTCGAGGACGAGCGGATCGTCGCGGGCGAGGGCGCGCGCCTCAGGCTCCGCTTCCACGCGCACGACGTGTTCCTCGTCCTCGGGGTCGCCGAGGGCGAGCGGGAGACCGTCGAGGTCGTCCTCGACGGCCGGCGCACGGGGGCCGTGACCGTCACGGTGGACGACCTCTACACGCTCGCCCGCATTCCCGGCGAGAAGCGCGACCACGACCTCGAGCTGCGCTTCTCGCCCGGGACCGAGGCCTACGCCTTCACCTTCGGCTAGCCGCCCGGGTCGTCCCCCTGGTCCCGGCGGGTGCGCTCCTCGTGCTCCTCGAGGAAGCGGGTGAGCTCCTCGGCGAGGGACTCTCCCGACGGGACGTCGAGGTCGTCGCCGAGCGTGTCCCGGCGGGTCTCGAGCTCGTGCACGTACGCCTCCGTCTCCTCGTCCTGGGCGACGGCGGCGGTCACCTGGAGCTCGTACGCCTCGGCGGCGCGCTCGAGGTCGGAGAGGTCGAACGTCGCGCCGAGGAGCCCGCCGAGCCGCTGGCAGAGCGCGAGGGCGGCCTTCGGGCTCGCGGCCAGCGAGACGTAGTGGGGAACGGCAGCCCACAGGCTCGCGGACGGGAGGCCCGCGGCGTGGCAGGCGTCGTGGAGGACGCCCACGATCCCGGTCGGGCCCTCGTAGCGCGAGGACGCGAGGCCGAGCTCGCGGACGAGCTTCGGATCGCTCGCCGAGCCCGTCACCGGAGCCGGTCGCGTGTGCGGCACGTCGGCGAGGAGCGCGCCGAGCGTGACGACGAGCTCGACGCCGAGCTCGCGTGCCAGGCCCGCGATCTCCTCCGTGAAGGTCCGCCAGCGCGTGTTCGGCTCGACGCCGATGAGGAGGACGCCGTCGCGGTCGAGGTCCGCGATCGAGGCGTCGTAGAAGACGTTCTCCGGCCAGTCGATCCGGCGCGTGACCCCGTCCTCGAGGCGGACGTGCGGACGGACCGCCTGGAAGTCGTAGAACTCCTCCGGGTCGAGCTGGGCGAAGCGCCGGGCGTTCCAGCTCTGGGCGAGGAAGCTCGCGGCGAGCGAGGCGCCCTGGGCGCCGTCGTTCCAGCCGCGGAACGCGGCCACGAGGACGGGCCGGTTGAGCGTCGGCCGGCGCTCGATGCGCACGTGCCCTGCCATCGAGGCAGTCTACGCCGGGAGCCGCGCGCGCCGCCGGAGCAGGATGCGGGCGGCGAGCGCGACGACCCCGACCCACACGGCCGTCGCCGCGCTGACGTGGACGAGCACGAGGCCCCAGGGCAGCCCCTCCCGCCACTGCAGCTCGCCGACGGCCATCTGCAGGAGGAGAAGGCCGAGAATCGTGCCCGCCAGCGCGAGCTCGACGCCCGCGCGCCGGCGCTCGACGAGAAGGAGGGCGAGGAGCGCGAGGAAGAGCACCCCGAAGACGGCGTTCGCCCCGATGTGGATGTGCACGGCCTCGACGAGGTCGCCGAAGCGGGCGATGTCCTCGCCGCCCGAGTGCGGCCCCGCCGCGGTCACGAGCGTCCCCGAGACGACGAGCGCGAGCGCCGCCGGGACGAGCGCGAGCGCGAGCCAGGCCGAGCCGAGCGGCGTCTCGACCGTGCGTCCGCGCACGAGGTCGCGCGCCCCCAGGACGACGACGATCGCGACGGCAAGCGCCACGAGCGAGAGCAGGAAGTGGCCCATGACGACGAGCGGGTGGAGCTCGAAGAGCACGGTGATCCCGCCGAGCACGCCCTGCGCGAGCACCGTGAAGGGAAGCGCGACCGCGCTCGCGCGGAGCCAGCGGGGCATCCGCCGGACGCGGAGCGCTCCGGCGGCGGCCACGAGCGTCGTCAGCCCCACGAGCACGCCGGCGACGCGGTTGCCGAACTCGACGAACGCGTGGTAGTCCTTCGGCGGCAGGAAGGTCTCGCCGCACCGCGGCCAGTTCTCGCAGCCGAGCCCTGAGCCGGTGAGGCGGACGGTGGCGCCCGAGACGACGATGAGGAAGAGCGCCGCGAGCGCCGCGAGCGCGAGCCACTCGAACACGGCCGGGGAGACGGTGAGGGCGCGGAGCCTGGCGGTGCGGGCGCCCGCCTCCATCAGGAGACGGCCACCCCGCTTCCCTCCTCGACGCGGCCCACGCGCGCGAGGAAGAGGCCCTCGGCGCGGAAGCGCGCCTCGAGCACGACGCCCTTCTCGGCCGGGAGCGCGACGAGGAGCCCCCCGGAGGTCTGCGCGTCGTAGCCGAGCGCGGCGAGCTCCTCCGCGACGCCGTCGAGCTCGACCGCATGGGCGGCGAAGTCGCGGTTGCGGGCGTCGCCGCCGGTGCGGACTCCCGCCGCGGCGGCCTCGAGCGCGCCCGGGAGCGCCGGGAGGCGGTCGGCGGCGAGCACGAGGCGGACGCCGCTCCGCGCGGCCACCTCGTACGCGTGCCCGAAGAGGCCGAAGCCGGTCACGTCGGTCACGGCCTCGGGCTCGAAGGCGCGCAGCACGTCGGCGGCGCGGTCGTTCAGCTCGCACATGCGCCGCGCCGTCTCGGCGGTCTCGCCTGCGCCGAGGACGCCCTTCGCGGCACCGGCGAGCACGAGGCCGGTGCCGAGAGGCTTCGTGAGGAAGAGCGCATCGCCCGCCCGGGCGTCGCTCTTGCGCCAGAGCGCATCCGGATGGACCGTGCCGACGACCGCCAGCCCGTACTTCGGCTCGGGATCGCGGATCGTGTGACCGCCGGCGAGAACGGCGCCCGCCTCCTCGACCTTCTCGGCGGCGGCGGCGAAGATCGTCCGCACCGTCTCGACCGGGAGCTCCTCCGGGAAGGCCGCGATCGAGAGCGCCAGGAGCGGCCTCCCGCCCATGGCGAAGACGTCGTTCAGGGCGTTCGCCGCGGCGACGGCGCCGAAGAGCGCCGGGTCCTCCACCATCGGCGGGAAGAAGTCCGTCGTGAAGACGAGCGCCCGCTCGTCGTCGAGCCGGTACACGGCGGCGTCGTCGGCCGGGTCGAGGCCGACGAGGAGGTTCTCCGGCGCCGCCGGGGCGAAGCCGGCGAGGAGCTCTGCGAGCCGGGCGGCGGAGTACTTCGCGGCGCAGCCGCCCCCGGATTCGAGCCCGCCCAGCTTCTCTGTAGTCTCCACGGGATGGAGGTTAGCGCCCGCCCGTACGGGGCTCAGAGCATGGTCGGGCGCCTGCGCCGCGTCCTCGTGCGCCCGCCGAGCAGCGCGGACGCCGCGCTCTGGCGAGCGTACGGCTGGCGGGGCGAGCCGGACCCGGGGAGGATGCGCGAGGAGCACGAGGCGTTCAGGGCGCTCCTCGCGGACGCGGGTGCCGAGGTCGTCCTCGCCGAGACGCCGCACGGCCCGGACCCCGACGCGATCTACACGTTCGATCCCGCGCTCGTCGTCGCCGACGGCGCCATCCTCCTCCGACCGGGCAAGGAGGGACGGCGGAGCGAGCCGGGAACGATGGCGGCCGACCTCGTCGAGGCGGGCGTCCCGGTCGCGGGAAGGCTCGAGGCGCCGGCCCTCGCAGAGGGCGGCGACACCGTCTGGCTCGACGAGCGGACCCTCCTCGTCGGGCGCGGGTACCGCACGAACGACGCCGGGATCGCCGCGCTCGCGGAGCTCCTGCCCGGCGTCGAGGTCGTCGCCTTCGACCTCCCGCACCACCGGGGTGCGGGCGAGGTGCTCCACCTCATGTCCGTCCTCTCGCCGCTCGACTCCGACCTCGCCGTCGTCTACCTCCCGCTCATGCCCGTCCGGCTCGTGGTGCTCCTGCGCGAGCGCGGCATCGAGCTCGTCGAGGCGCCGGAGGAGGAGTTCGAGTCCATGGGCCCGAACGTCCTCGCCCTCGCGCCTCGCGTCGCGCTCGCCCTCGAGGGAAACGACGAGACGCGCCGGCGCCTGGAGCGCGCCGGTGTCGAGGTCAGCGTGTACCGAGGCGACCACATCTCGCGCCTCGGCGACGGCGGCCCCACCTGCCTCACGCGCCCGCTCCTCCGCGACTAGCCTCCGCGGACGTGGCCTCGGGCCCGGTCCGGGGCGACCCCGCCCCCGCTGTGGACGACGCGCGGAGACCCCGGGCATGTCTGCGGGAGCCGCGGCCTCAGCGGAGCAGGAACCCCTCGCCGAGCGGATCGCGCGGGTCGAGGACGAACGTGTGCACGCCCGTGCGCCAGGCGCTGCCCTCCACCTCGGTGACGACGGCCGGGCGGCCGCCGACCTCGGCGTCGGCAACCACGCACGCCCGGAACTCCGTGCCGATGACGCTCTCGTGGACGAGCTCCTCGCCGCGCGGGAGCTCGCCGGCCCGCTCGAGGAGCGCAAGGCGCGCCGAGGTGCCGCTGCCGCAGGGCGAGCGGTCGACCTCGCCGTCGGCGAAGACGGTGAGGTTCCGCTGGCGGACGGGAGGGCCGAAGTCGACACGCTCCCAGAAGATGACGCCGTAGACGTCGCGAAGCTCGGGCTCCTCCGGGTGGACGAAAGACCGCTGCTCGTGGAGCGCGGCCTTCACCGCCCGGCCCAGCTGGACGAGCTCGGGGACGTTCCGCGCCCGCAGGGGCAGCGGGGAGGCGACCGAGGCGTAGAAGGCGCCTCCGAAGGCGACGTCGGCCCGCAGCCCCTCCGCCAGGAGCCCCTCCGCCTCCACGTACGCGGGCACGTTCCGGAAGCGCACCGCCCGCACCGCTCCGCCCTCGACGCGGGCGACCGTCTCGAGCCGCCCAGAGGGGACGTCGACGACGACGCGGGTCTCGGGCTCCTCGGCCGCGACGACGCCCGTCTCGACAGCCCACGTCACGAGCGCGATCGTGCCGTGACCGCACGCCGTCGAGTAGCCCTCGTTGTGGAAGAAGACGACGCCGAGGTCGGCGCCGCCGTCGTCGGGCTCGGTGACGAAGCAGCCGTACATGTCCGCGTGGCCGCGCGGCTCGTAGACGAGCAGGCGCCTCACGTGGTCGAGGTGCTCCGCCGCGTGGCGCCGGCGCTCGAGGACGGTCGCCCCCTCGGGCGGGGGGACGCCCCCCGTCACGATGCGGAACGGCTCGCCCGCGGTGTGGTAGTCGACCGCGGCGACCTCGAGCGGCGCGCTCAGGCTGCCAGCCCCACCTCGGACGTGCAGTAGGAGCAGCGCCGGGCCTCGACGGGGATCTCGCTGAGGCACTCAGGGCACTGCCGCGTCGTCGGGTCCGGCGTCCCCTCGCGCCGCGAGCGCTGGATAAGCGCGTTCACCGGCTTGATGACGAGGAAGAAGAGCACCGCGGCGATGATGACGAACGCGATCAGCGCGTTCAGGAACTCGCCGTACCGGAACGTGCTCTCGTTGATCGTGAAGGTCAGGGCCGAGAAGTCGGACTCGCCGAAGATCGCGGCGATGAGCGGCGTGATCAGGTCCTCGACGAGCGAGGTCACGACCGCCGTGAACGCGAGAGCGAGGACGAGGGCGACCGCCAGCTCGACGAGGTTCCCTCGCAGCAGGAACTCCTTGAACTCCTTCAGCATGGCGCACCCCCGGGCTCGTCGTGGCGAGCCGAGGGTACACCGAGTCGTGCAGTCCGGCTAGGAGCCCTTCTCGATCGGGACGTCGACGAGGTTGCCCCACTCGGTCCACGAGCCGTCGTAGTTGCGGACGCGCTCGTAGCCGAGGAGCTCGGAGAGGACGAACCACGTGTGGGCGCTGCGCTCGCCGATCCGGCAATACGCCGTCACGGGACGCTCCTCGGTGACGCCCTTGCCGCCGTAGAGCTCGCGCAGCTCGTCCGCCGCCTTGAAGGTGCCGTCGTCGCGGACGGCGCTCGCCCACGGGATCGAGACGGCGCGCGGGATGTGGCCGGCACGCTGGGCGCCCTCCTGCTCGTAGCCCGGCGGGGCGACGAGGTCGCCGGCGAACTCCCCGGGGGAGCGCACGTCGACGAGGGCGACGTCGCCGCTTCCGACCCACTCGCGCACCTGGTCCCGGTAGGCCCGGATCGACTCGTCGCGCTCCTTGGCCTCGTACGAGGTGGCGCCGGGCGAGGGCACGTCGGTCGTGAGCTCGCGGCCCTCGTCGATCCACTTCTGGCGGCCGCCGTCGAGGATGCGGACGTCGGCGTGGCCGTAGACCTTGAGGTACCAGTACGCGTAGGCCGCGAACCAGTTGTTCTTGTCCCCGTAGAGGACGACGGTCGTGTCGTTTCCGATCCCGCGCTCGCCGAGGAGCCGCTCGAAGGTGGCGCGGTCGACGACGTCGCGCTCGACTGGATCCTGGAGGTCGTCGCGCCAGTGGAGCTTCACCGCCCCGGGGACGTGGCCCTCGTCGTAGAGGTCCGGGTTCTCGTCCACCTCCGCGACGACGAGGCCGTCCTCCTCGAGGTGCTCGGCGAGCCACTCGGTCGTGACCAGCACTTCCTTCGCGTACCCCTTCTCGGCCATGCAGCACCTCCGCGTCCTCAAGCTTCATTAAGTGAAGCGACAGTATAGGGCTCTGCAGCCTATTCTCGCCCGGGGAGGACGGTCGTGCGCGCCCGCGCGCGCCCGACGACGCTAGACGAGCTGCTGGGCGATGAGGCCCGCGGCGCCGAGCCACATCGCGCCCAGCACGGCGAGGAGAGGAGCGAGAGGACGGAGGGAAGGACGCTCGTACACGGTGTCGACGAGTTCTCGAGTTACGCGCCTGAGAGGGGTTCGACGCCGCTGCGAGTCATCCTTCCCGGCCGTCCGGGCGACCGTCGCTGAGGCCGAGAGACGGAAGTCCGGCCGTGCCGACGAGTGCCGCAGGGAACGCGCACGCAGGGAGGCGCTGCCTCCCGCGATCGCCCGACCCTGGACCCCGGCGGGGCGACGAGCGTGCTTAGTGGCCGTCGAAGTGGCCGAAGCCGGCCAGCGGCGCGAGGAACGCGACCAGCGCGGTCAGCGTCAGGAGAGCCTTCACCTTCACAGTCGTCACCTCCTTCTTAGAAGTGGAAGTCCTGGAGCGCTTCGGCGGCGCGGCGGTACTGCCTCGCCGCCCGGCGGTCGTCGCCGCGCCGCGCCGCGAGATCGCCCTGGGCGATCCAGGCGGCGGCCCGGTGGCTTGCCGACGACAGCTGGTCGAAGCTCGACTCCGCGGCGGCGAAGAGTTCCTCCGCCTCGTCGAGCCGCTCCTGCTCGAGCAGCGCCCGCCCGAGCACGAGCTGGGCGTTGCCGATCTCGTCGAGGTGGTCGACCCGGCCCTGGAGCATGTCGAGGGCCTGGCGCGACTGCTCCTCGGCGAGCTGCACGCTGCCTGTGCGCAGGTGCACCTGAGCGAGGGACGAGATCACGCGGGCGGCATCGATGTCGTCGCCCGCGTCGAGGAGGACCTTGAAGGCCTCCTTGAGCTGGTCGACGGCCGCCTCCGGCTTCCCGAGCTGGAAGTTCAAAGCGCCGAGCTCGTTGAGGAGCTTCCCGACGTTGGACTGGTCGCGCAGCTCCTCGTAGATGCCCTTGGCCTTCTCGGCGTAGGAGCGCGCGAGCACCCAGTGGCCGGTGCGCTCGGCGACGAGCGACGCCTGGAAGAACGCGTTCGCGGTCGTGCGCGGGTCGTCCAGCGCCCGGGCGAGCTCGAGCGCCCGCTCCGCGTCCTCGCGGGCCGCCTCCCAGTCGCGCTGCCGGCGGTAGCACCGGGAGCGCCAGCCGTGGATGTGCGAGCGGAGGCGGTCGGCGGGCAGCCCGGAGCGCTCGACCAGCTCGAGCGCTTGCGAGTAGAGCGCGACGGCGGTCGAGACCGAGCTCAGCTTGTAGCGGCAGCAGGCGAGGCGGTAGAGGACGTCGGCGCGGTGGATGTCCGTGAAGGACGGCGCCTCAGCGATCGTGCGCGCGCGGTCGAGCTCCTCGATGGACTTGCGCACCTCGCCGAGGTACATGTGCGCCCAGGAGGACGCGAGCAGGGCGCGCAGCTCGAGCTCGGGGGCGGCGACCGTCCCCAGCGCGGGAGCGACGCCGTCGAGCTCGGCGACGGCGTCCTCGAACTGGCCCGACTCGAGCCCGGCCTCGGCGCGCGCGATGACGCTCTCGACGCGCTCGCGCTCGCTCGAGGAGACGCCGATCTCGAGGAACGTCGCGTCGACGCCCAGGCTGGTCGCGAGCCAGTCGATCGTCTCGGCGGTCGGACGCGTCTTCCCGCGCTCGATCTGGCTCACGTACTCCTTCGAGAAGCGCTCGCCGGCGAGGTCGGTCTGGGTCAGCCCGCGGGCGATGCGAAGCTGGCGGACGCGCTCTCCGAGGGAGGGGCGCGGCGCGGCGGCGGTGCGGGCGAGTGCGGCGTACTCGGGCATCGGATTCCTACGGTGAACTATAAAGGGCGGGATTCACTTCACAAGGCCACTTGACTTTCCCCGGTCGTCCGATACAGTCAGGTGCGTCCGCACTTCGTGCCAGACGCCAGGCAAGAGGGGTGCGGGAAGGCGCGCCAATTCCCGGCGTAACAACCCGGAGGCGACGGCTGGGCCGCAGAGCCGGCGTCTCCGGGTTGTCGCCTGTCTGGAGCCGGAACATAGACGAAGCGTCGGCGCCGTCGGCAGTCTCGTCCATCCCCCGTTCGTGCCTCTTGACCGCTCGTGAAGCGGTCATACCGCTTTCCTACTTGCCAGCTGCCTAGGCGGCGGCCTCCGCGAGCTCGCCGGCGTCCATGTGCCGGTGGCTGCGAATCGTCGTCGCCGCGACCACGGCACCGAGGAGGGCGAAGGCGGCGCTCACCTCGAGCGCCCGCCCGAAGCCGTCCATGAAGGCCGCGGGGTCCGGCCGGCCGGCCCCGTCGAGGTCGATGTAGGCGGCGACGATCGCGCCCATGACCGCGATGCCGAGCGCGCCGCCGACCTGACGGAACGTGTTGAGCACCCCCGAGCCCACGCCCGACTTCGCCACCGGGACGGACCCGAGCGCCGCCGCGGTCATGGGCGTCATCACGAGCGCCATGCCGAAGCCGCCGACGACGAGCCCGGGGAAGATGTCCCAGAAGGTCGAGTCGAGCCCCAGGCGGGAGAAGAGGAGGAGGGCGACCGTCAGCGAGCTCATCCCCGCGGTCATGAGCCAGCGGGAGCCGACCCGGTCCGAGAACTTCCCCGCCGCGGGCGCGATCAGGATGATGAGAATCGTCATCGGCAGGAACACGGCGCCCGTCCGCGTCGCCGAGTAGCCGAGGACGTTCTGCATGTAGATGGACATGAAGAAGAACACGCCGAACATCGCGAGGGTCACGAGCAGGGCGACGACGTTCGCGCCCGCGAAGGTCGAGCTGCGGAAGAGCGAGAGGTCGAGCATCGGCGCCCGCTGGTGGCGCTCGAGCAGCACGAAGACGGCGAGCGCGACCGCGGAGAGCGCGAAGAGCCCCACGATCACCGGGTCGCCCCACCCGTAGGCGTTCGCCTCGATGAGCGCGAAGGTGAGCGCGAAGAGCGCCACGGCCGAGGCCAGGAGGCCCGGGATGTCGAGCCGCTGCTCCGCCGAGGTGTCGCGGGACTCGCGGATGACGAGCGAGCTGACGACGAAGCCGAGCACGCCGATGGGGACGTTGAGGAAGAAGATCCAGCTCCAGTCGATGTGCTCCGTGACGAGGCCGCCGATGAGCGGGCCGATCGCGAGCGCCATCGCCGAGACGCCGGCCCAGATCCCGATCGCCATGCCCCGCTGGTGGGGCGGGAAGGTCGCGGAGATGATCGAGAGCGTCGCCGGCATCATGATCGCCGCGCCGACGCCCTGGAGCGTGCGGGCGCCGATCAGCGTCCCGCCGGTCGTCGCGAGCCCGCAGGCGAGCGACGCGAGCGTGAAGATGGTCAGCCCGACGAGGAAGACCCGCCGGCGGCCGAAGAAGTCGGCCAGCTTGCCGCCGGAGAGCATGAGCACGGCGAACGTGAGCGCGTACGCGTTCACCGTCCACTCGAGCTCCGAGAGGCCGATGCCCAGGTCGCGCTGGATCGATGGCAGCGCGACGTTCACGACGGTGTTGTCGAGCATGATCATGAAGAGCGCGAAGGCGACCGCTCCCAGCGTCCACCACTTGCAGTTCTCCTCGGAGAAGATCCTGGCCCTCACGACGTTCCTCCTACGGTAGTCGTCACCGTCGTCGGCGCGAGCCCGGCGACGATCGTCTCGGCGACCTGCCGCGCGAAGTCGGCGGGGGGCGGAAGCTGCGACCCGGCGAAGCCGCTCGTGAACGCGTAGTCGCGCGCCGCGCCGACGAGCATCGTCGCCGCTGTCTCGTCGGCGGCCGCCGGAGCGACGCGCCCGAGGTCCCGCTCGGCGGCGAGGTACTCCGCGACGGCCCGGGCCACGGCGAGCGGGCCCGTCCGCCGCTCGGCGAGGCGCTCGGTGAAGCGCGCGAGGACGGCGCGGTCGCCGAGGAGCGCGAAGAAGATGGGGAGGTTCTCGCGGAAGAGCTCGAGCAGCTCCTCGAGCCAGTCGGCAAGGTTCTCCTCCACCGTCCGCTCGCCGGCCAGGGCGGGGAGCTCGAGCAGGGCGGCGAAGTGCGGCTCCCGCTCGGTGACGACGGAGATGACGAGGTCGGTCTTGTCGGCGAAGTGCACGTAGATCGAGCCTTCGGCGCAGCCCGCCGTCCGGGCGATCTCCCGCGTCGTCGCGGCCGCGATGCCCCGCTCGCGGATGACGCGGTCGGCCGCCTCGACGATGCGGGGGCGCAGGGTGGGGCGGGTGTCCTTCGCGTCGAGCATGAGTGAGCGGTCGCTCATTATGGGTGAGCGATCACTCAGCGTCAAGAGCGCTCGTCTGAGAGCGGACCCTCCGCCGCCGGGCGGGGCCCGGCGCCGGCCGCGCTCGTAGACTGGCGACGGCATGCCCGAGGTCGTCTGGAGGCCCGACGAGCGGACGCTCGCGCACGCGAACGTCGCTCGGCTCATGCGGAGACACGGCTTCGACGACTACCGGGAGCTCGTGCGCCGCTCGCAGGAGGACCCCGCGTGGTTCTGGCCGGCGGCGATCGAGGACATGGGCCTCGAGTTCTCGCGCACGTGGGGGCGGGTTTACGACGACTCCCGGGGGCCCGAGTGGACGACCTGGTTCGAGGGCGCGACGGTCTCGATCGCGTGGAACTGCGTCCACCGCTGGGCGAAGCGGGCGCCGGAGAAGGTCGCAGCCGTGTTCGCCGGCGAGGACGGCGCCCGCCGGGAGGTCACGTTCGCGGAGCTCTCCCGGGACGTCACCCGCCTGGCGGAGGGGCTCGTCCGCCTCGGCGTCGAGCCGGGCGACCGGGTGGCCATCTACATGCCGATGTGCCCCGAGGTCGCCGTCGCCTCGCACGCGTGCGCGCACGTGGGCGCGGTGCAGGTCCCGATCTTCTCCGGCTTCGCCGCCCCGGCCGTGCTCCAGCGCCTGCAGGACTCGGAGGCGAAGGTCGTGATCACGGCGGACTACTCGCTGCGCCGCGGCGTGAGGCTGCCGATGCGCGAGACCGTGGAGGAGGCGGCGCGGGGGGCCCCGGCGGTGGAGCATGTCGTCACGTGGGCGCGGGACGGCGGCTGGGGCGGGATCGTCGCCGACAGCCCCGGCGAGCTCCCGCCGCTCGAGGTCGACGCCGAGCATCCGTACCTCCTGACGTACACGTCGGGCACGACGGGCAAGCCGAAGGGCGTCGTCCACGTGCAGGGCGGGTTCCTCGTTTCCATCACCCGCGAGGTCGCCTACCAGGCGGACGCCCATCCCGAGGATGTCATCCACTTCGCCACCGACATGGGCTGGATCATGGGCCCCTGGACGGTGGTCGGCGGCGGCGCGCTCGGCTGCACCCTCGTCTTCGCCGAGGGGGCGCCCGACCGACCGCCCGATCGACTGTGGCGGCTCGTCGAGTCGGAGCGGGTCTCCGTGCTCGGCGTCTCGCCGACGCTCGTGCGGGCGCTCGTCGCCCACGGCGACCCGGCGGCCGACCTCTCCTCCCTGCGCACGATCGTGACGACGGGTGAGCCGTGGAACCCGGAGCCCTACAGGTGGCTCTTCGAGCGGGTCGGGGGCGGCCGCTGCCCGATCATCAACTGCTCGGGCGGGACCGAGGTCGGGGCGTGCTTCCTCTCGCCCACCCCGGCGATGGCGATCAAGGCGTGCTCGCTCGGGGCCCCCGCCCTCGGGATGGCGATGGACGTCGTCGACGCCGAGGGCCGCTCGCTCGTCGGCACGGGCGAGGTGGGAGAGCTCGTCTGCCGCAAGCCGTTCCCGGGCATGACGCGGGGGTTCTGGCGGGACCCTGAGCGCTACCTCGACGCGTACTGGCGCCGGCTGCCGGGCGTCTGGGTGCACGGCGACTGGGCCTCGGTGGACGCCGACGGGCACTGGTTCCTCCACGGGCGCTCCGACGACACCCTCAACATCGCGGGCAAGCGCATCGGGCCCGCCGAGCTCGAGTCCGCCGCCGTCGGCCATCCCGCCGTGGCGGAGGCGGCCGCGGTCGGCGTCCCGCACGAGGTCAAGGGCGAGGTCGCCTGGGTCTTCTGCGTCCTCGCCCCCGGGCACGAGCCGACCGACGCGCTCGCCGCCGAGGTGGCGGCCCGCACCGCCGCAGAGCTCGGGAAGGCGTTCAGGCCGGACCGGGTCGTCTTCGTGCCCGCCCTGCCGAAGACGCGGAGCGCGAAGATCGTCCGCCGCGCCGTGCGGGCGCGGGCGCTCGGGGAGGACCCGGGCGACCTCTCCTCGGTCGAGAACCCGGAGGCGCTGGAGGACATTGCTCGCGCCCTCTGAGTACGAGGGGACGCCGACGCGCGGCTACCTCGACACGGGCACGTACGGGCTGCCGCCGCGGTCGACCCTCGCCGCGCTCGAGCAGGCGCTCGCCGGCTGGCGCGCGCGGCAGCCGTGGCGCGAGTGGGAAGCGGACGGGGAGGCGTGCCGGCGGCTCTTCGCCCAGCTCGTCGGCGCACGGGCCGAGGACGTCGCCCTCGTGTCGACCGTCTCCGCGGCGGCCGGGCTCGTCGCAGCGAGCCTCCCCGCGGACCGCGGAGACAACGTCGTCCTCTACGAGCGAGACTTCATGTCCGTGCTCCTCCCTTGGCGGGGTCTCCGGGCACGAGGCGTCGAGCTGCGCCTCCTCCCGCTCGAGCGCCTCGCCGAGGGCGTCGACGAGCGGACGGCGCTCGTGGCCGTCAGCAGCGTCCAGTCGGGCGACGGCCGCGTGGCCGACCTCGAGGCGCTGAAGCGCACCGGCGCGCGGCTCTTCGTCGACGGCACGCAGGCGGTCGGGGCCCTGCCGGTCGACGTCGAGGGTGTCGACTACCTCGCCGCCCACGCCTACAAGTGGCTCCTCTCCCCCCGCGGGCTCGCGTTCTTCTACGTCCGCCCGGACCGGCGGTCGGAGATCGAGCCGTGGGCCGCCGGGTGGAAGTCCTGCGTCGACCCGTACGAGGACTACTACGGGCTGCCGGAGCTCGCGGAGGACGCGCGGCGCTTCGACCTCTCGCTGCCCTGGTTCGCCGCCGTCGGAGCCCGCGCGAGCCTCGAGCTCGTCACCTCGCTCGGCGCCGAGGCGATCGGCGGCCACAACCTCGGGCTCGCCGCCCGCTTCGCCGCGGGCGTCGGCCTCCCGGAGCCCCCCTCGCCGATCGTCCGTCTGCGGGTCGACGACCCCGAGGGCGCCGTCGCGCGCCTCCGCGCCGCCGGCATCTCCTGCTCGGCCCGGGCCGGGTCCGTGCGCGCCTCGTTCCACCTCTACAACGACGCCGACGACGTCGACCTCGCGCTCGGGGCGCTCGCGTAGCCGCTCGACAGGTTTTCGCCTAAGAGGCGCAAACGACTAGAATGAGAGCGATGCGGCTCGCGCTCGCGCAGCTGAACACGGTCGTGGGCGACCTCGAAGGGAACCGCGACCGGATCGTGGCCCGCCTCGGCGAGGCCCGCGAGGCCGGCGCCGACCTCGTGCTCTTCCCCGAGCTGGCGGTGACCGGCTACCCGCCGGAGGACCTCCTGCTCCGGCCGGGGTTCCTGCGCGCCGCGGCACGGACGCTCGAGGAGATCGCCGCCGCCACGACCGGCATCGGGGCGCTCGTGGGCACGCCGCACCTGGACCGCGACCTCTTCAACGCCTGCGCGGTCTGCGTCGACGGCGAGGTGCGGGCGGTCTATCGCAAGCAGTTCCTTCCCAACTACGGCGTCTTCGACGAGGACCGCTACTTCCAGCCGGGACGCGATCTCGTGCTCCTGCGGTGCGGCGAGACGCTCGTCGGGCCGACCGTCTGCGAAGACATCTGGCAGCCCGGGCCGCCCGCGACCGACCTCGCGCTCGCTGGAGCGCACGTCGTCGCGAACGTCTCCGCCTCCCCGTTCCACGTCGGCAAGGGGGCCGAGCGGGAGGAGATGCTCGCGACGCGCGCGCGCGACAACGCGTGCTGGATCGCCTTCGTGAACGCCGTCGGCGCCCAGGACGAGCTCGTCTTCGACGGGCACAGCCTCGTCCTCGACGAGAACGGCGAGGTCGTCGCGCGCGGGCCGTCGTTCGAGGAGGCGCTCCTCGTCGTCGACGTCGACCCGACGACCGCGGTGGCCCGGCGGCTGCGCGACGCGCGCCGCCGCGCGCTCGCCCGTGCGCGCCGCGACCTCCCCGACCCGCCGGTGGTCGAGGTCCCCCTGCGCGACGCGGAGGACAGGCGCGCGGTCCGCCCGACGGTCGCGCCAGTCCTCGACGAGCTCGAGGAGATGCGCCTGGCGATCGAGCTCGGCCTCCACGACTACGCGGAGAAGAACGGCTTCACGGACGTCGTCCTCGGCATCTCGGGCGGCGTCGACTCGGCCTTGACCGCCGCCCTCGCCGCGGAGGCGCTCGGGCCCGAGCACGTCGTCTGCGTCTCGCTGCCGTCCCGCTACTCCTCGCCCGAGACGCGCGCCGACGCGCGCCTCTCCGCGGAGAGCGTGGGGGCGCGCTACCTCGAGATCCCGATCGCGCCGGTCGTCGAGGCCGTCGAGGGAGTGCTGGCGGAGGCGTTCGCGGGCACCGAGCCCGGCGTCGCGGAGGAGAACGTCCAGGCCCGCGCGCGCGGCCTGATCGTCATGGCCCTCTCGAACAAGTTCGGCTGGCTCCCCCTCGCGACGGGGAACAAGAGCGAGCTGTCGGTCGGCTACGCCACCCTCTACGGCGACATGGCGGGCGGCTTCGCGCTCCTCAAGGACGTCTACAAGACGGACGTGTACCGGCTGGCTCGGCACCTGAACGCGCGGGCGGGTCGTGAGCTGATCCCGGCGTCGGTGCTCGCCCGCCCGCCGAGCGCCGAGCTGCGGCCGAACCAGCGCGACGAGGACTCGCTGCCTCCGTACGCCGAGCTCGACGAGGTCCTCGAGGCCTACGTCGAGCTCGACAGCTCCCGCGAGGAGCTGACGAGCGACGGCTTCGCGCCCGCCGTCGTCGACCGCGCGCTCTCGCTGATCGACCGCTCCGAGTTCAAGCGCCGCCAGGCCCCGCCGGGCGTGAAGCTGCGCCCGAAGGCCTTCGGCCGCGACCGGCGCCTCCCGATCACGAACCGCTGGCGCGGCTAGGAACGGCCCGGCGCGGCCCGCCGCCCCGGGCCACCCCGTGCGTCCACCCGCTGACGGGCGTAGCCTCCTCTTGCGCGCGCGTCGTGCGCGGACCGCGACGAGAGAGCGTCGCAGCGACGTGCGAGTCGGCCGAACGGGGCTAGTCCGCGCCGAGGAGGGCCGCGAGGGCGCGGAACCAGCGCAGCCGCTCGGCGTAGGGGACGGCGGCGTTCGCGGGCGAGGTCGAGGGGAGGACGAACAGGCGCGTTCCCGCGAGCGGCCGCTCCTGGAGGCCGAGCTCGCCTCGCGCGAGGCCGAACGCCCCCTGGTAGGCGGCCTTGCCGACGAACGCGAGCACGCCGGGGCGGAGCTCCTCCGCCAGGCGCTCGAGCCGCTCGGCAGAGCCCGCGAAGTCGGCTCGCCGCAGGTCGCCGCTCCCCTTCGTCGTCCGGTAGGCCGCGTTCGTGAGCCCGTAGCCGAGTGCGGGGAGCCGCCACTGCTCCTCGGGAGCGAGCTGTCGCCGGGTCAGGCCGGAGTCCGCGAGGAGCCGCCAGAAGTCGTTCCGCGGGTTCGCGAAGTGCGCGCCCGCCGCGGCCGAGCGCCGGCCCGGGTTGATCCCGCAGAAGACGCAGCGAAGGCCGGGCGCGAGCACGTCCGGCACCGCTGAAGCCGCCGGCCAGGCCACGGCGATACTCTACGTCCGTCGAACGAGGAGGCTGCGATGGCGCAGGTCGAGGACAAGCCGGGGGTCGCGACGCGAACCCTCAAGAACTACATCGGAGGCCGCTGGGTCGAGGCGGGCGGCGCCGAGACGATCGAGGTCACGAACCCCGCGAGCGGCGAGGTGCTCGCGCAGGCGCCCCTCTCCGGCCCGTCCGAGGTGGACGAGGCGGTCCGCGCCGCGCGGGAGGCGTTCCCCGGCTGGCGCGCGACGCCGCCGCTCGAGCGCGCCCGCGCCTGCTTCGAGTTCAAGTACCGCCTCGAGGAGGCGAAGGACGACCTCGCCATGCTCGTCACGCGCGACAACGGCAAGGCGATCAAGGACGCGAGCGGTGAGATCAGGCGCGGGATCGAGTGCGTCGAGGTGGCGACCGGCATCCCGTCGCTCATGCAGGGCGCGAACCTCGAGGACGTCTCCCGCGGGATCGACTCCGACATGATCCGGCAGCCGATCGGCGTCTTCGCCGGGATCACCCCGTTCAACTTCCCCTTCATGGTCCCCATGTGGTTCCTGCCCTTCGCGATCGCGTGCGGGAACACGTTCGTGCTCAAGCCCTCGGAGCAGGATCCCCTCGCCGCCGAGCACGCCTTCGAGCTCCTCGACGGCATCGGGCTGCCCCCGGGGGTCGTCAACCTCGTGCAGGGCGGCAGGGACGCCGTCGACGCGCTCCTCGAGCACCCCGGGGTGGACGGCGTCTCCTTCGTCGGCTCGACCCCCGTCGCCCACCACATCTACGAGACGTCCGCGAAGCACGGGAAGCGCGTCCAGGCGCTGGGAGGCGCGAAGAACCACGTGATCGTCATGCCGGACGCGGAGCTCGGGACAGCGGTCGACGGCGTCCTCTCCTCGGCCTTCCACGCGGCGGGACAGCGCTGCCTCGCCAACTCGGTCTGCATCGCCGTCGGCGAGGCCTACGAGCCGCTTCGCGAGGCGCTCGTCGAGAAGGCCGGCGCGATGGTCGTCGGGGACGGCGCCGACAACGAGACCGAGGTAGGGCCCGTCATCTCCGGTGCCTCGCGCGAGCGCATCCTCGGCTGGATCGAGAAGGGCGTCGAGGACGGCGGCGAGCTCCTGCTCGACGGACGCGACCGCGGCTCCGAGGAGGGCAACTTCGTCGGCCCGACCATCATCGAGGCCGAGCCCGGCTCGGAGATCGCCCGCGAGGAGATCTTCGGTCCCGTGCTCACGCTCCTCAAGGCCCGCGACCTCGGGCACGCGCTCGAGATCCTCAACTCCTCGACGAAGGGCAACGCCGCCTCGATCTTCACGACGAGCGGCGGCGCGATGCGGCGGTTCCGCTACGAGGCCGAGGCCGGCATGCTCGGCGTGAACATCGGCGTCGCGGCGCCGATGTCGTTCTTCCCGTTCACCGGCTGGAAGGACTCGTTCTTCGGCGACCTCCACGCCCACGGGCGCGACGCGATCGACTTCTACACCGAGAAGAAGGTCGTGATCACGCGCTGGCCCAGAGTCTGAGTTGCCACGGAGGCTCGAGTACGCGGCGTCCCTCGACCGCGAGGGACGCCTGCTCGTCGACGGTGGCTCGCCGCTCGAGCCGGGCGAGGAGTGGACGCCGGAGCACCTCCTCCTGGCGGCGCTCATGCGCTGCACGCTGAAGAGCCTCGGCTTCCACGCCGAGCGGCGCTCGCTCTCCGTGCGCGGGGCGGCGGCCGCCGAGGGCGTCGTCACGAAGCGCGAGGCGGACGGTCGCTACGCACTCGTCGAGGTCGAGTGCGGCCTCGACATCGACGTCGAGCCGCTCCCCGAGGGCGAGGCGCTCGCCGAGCTCCTCGGCCTCGCCGAGCGGGACTGCTTCGTCGGCCACTCGCTGACCGCGAAGCCGCGCTACGAGTGGCGCGTGAACGGCGAGCTCGTGTCCGTGTGAGCACGGCCGTCCTCGACCTCGCCGCAGTCCGCGCGCGCTTCTCCGCCCTCGACCGCCCGACCGCGTTCCTCGACGGCCCCGGCGGCACGCAGACGCCCGACGAGGTCATCGACGCCATGGCCGGCTACCTGCGCGAGTCGAACGCGAACCTCGGCGGGCCGTTCGCGACGAGCCTCCGGAGCGACGCCCTCGTCGTCTCGGCCCACCACGCCGCCGCCCGCTTCCTCGGCTGCTCGGCGGACGAGGTCGGCTTCGGGCAGAACATGACGACGCTGAACTTCATGCTGACGCGCACCCTCGGCCGCGAGCTCGCGGCCGGCGACGAGATCGTCGTCACGCGGCTCGACCACGACGGCAACGTCTCCCCCTGGCTCGAGCTCGCCCGCGACCTCGACCTCGTCGTCCGCTTCGCCGACCTCCACGAGGAGGACGTCACCCTCGACCTGTCCGACCTCGAGCGCCGGCTCTCGGGCCGGACGCGGGTCGTCGCCTTCCCCTGGGCCTCGAACGCCGTCGGCACGATCACCGACGCCCGCCGAATCGCCGAGCTCGCGCACGAGGCGGGGGCGCTCGCGTGGTGCGACGCGGTCCACTACGCGCCGCACCGGCCGATCGCCGTCCGCGAGGCGGGCGTCGACGTCCTCCTCTGCTCGCCGTACAAGTTCTGCGGCCCGCACCTCGGACTCTTCTACGGCCGCCGGGAGCTGCTCGCGCGGTGGCGCCCGTACAAGGTGCGCCCGGCGCCCGACGAGCCGCTCGCCGCGAGGTTCGAGACGGGGACGCTCCCGCACGAGGCTCTCGCGGGCTTCGTCGCGGCCGTGGCGTACCTCGAGTCGCTCGGCTGGGATGCGATCGCCGCGCACGAGCGCGAGCTGGGCGAGCGGCTCCTGGCCGGGCTGCCCGGCGGGGTCCGCCTCCACGGCCTGCCGTCCATGGGTGAGCGGACGCCGACGTTCGCCGTCACGCTCCGCGGCCTCACGCCGCGCGAGGCCGCGGAGCGGCTCGCCGAGCGCGACCTCGCCGTCTGGTGGGGCGACTACTACGCCGTCGAGGTGATGGCGCGTCTCCGCCTTCCGGAGGGGGCGCTCCGGATCGGCCTCGTCCACTACAACACGGCCGAGGAGGTCGACCGCCTCCTCGACGGACTGGAGGCGCTCGTCTGATGCTGCGGCTCTACTGGGCGCGGAACGACGGCATGGGCGGGCACGTCTTCCTGGGCGCGGGCGACCTGGAGCGGCTCGCCGTGGAGATGGACGCCCAGGGGATGACCGGCTGGCTGACGCTCGACCGCCTCGCCCCGGGAGGGCACGTCGAGCCGGGCGCCGTCGACTTCGCGGTCTCCCGCGCCTCGCCGGAGCCGCTGACCCTCGCGGACGCGAAGCTGTGGGAGGACTGGCTCGGCTTCCTCCGCGGAGCCGTCGAGAACGGCGGCATCCTCGTCCGCTAGAGGCGTCGGTTTGCCATCATGAAACGCCGTCTCCCCGCACGGGGGCCGCGCCGCCCGGCCCGGCTCGAGAGCAACGAACACGGAGGAGCACGATGACCCGATGGAGCAGGCTCGCGATCGCCGGCGGCGCGATCGTCCTCGCCGTCGTCCTCTTCGTCGTCCTGCGGCCCGGCGACGACGGCGACGACGACGAGGCGACGCCGGCGGCCGCGACGACGACCGCCGGCGAGGAGACGACGACCGAGGACACGGAGACGACGGAGACGACCGACGCCACGACGACCGGGGGCACGACGACCGACGAGGACGACGAAGAGGACGACCTCGAGCGCGTCGTCGTCGTCGTGCGCAACGGCCAGCCGGAGGGAGGCGTCGCGCGACCCGAGATCGAGAAGGACAGCCGCGTCCTCCTCGTCGTCCGCTCCGACGTCGCCGACCACCTGCACCTGCACGGGTACGACCTCCTCGCGGACGTCGCCCCCGGGCAGCCCGGCCGCATCCGCTTCACCGCGGACCTGACCGGGCGGTTCGAGGTCGAGCTCGAGGACAGCGGCGTCCTGATCGCGGAGCTCGAAGTCAGCTAGTGCGACGCGTCGGGCGCCGGACGCCCGCCTCGGAGGCGGGCTAGATGGGCCTGCTCCTCGCCCACGGGATCGGCGGGTTCAAGGACCTGCCGGTTCCGCTCTGGCTCTTCTACTACGGCGCGGCGCTCGTCCTCCTGCTCTCGTTCGTCGCCCTCTGGGTGCTCTGGAAGCGGCCGCTCCTCCGGGAGCGCGCCGACGGCCGGCCCCTGCCCGAGGCGCTCGAGCGGATCGTCCTCGGACGAGCGCTCCGGGCGCTCCTCGGGGCGCTCGGCGTGGTGCTCCTCGTCGTCGTCACGCTCGCCGCCGTCGCCGGCGACCGCACGCCGAACGAGAACCTCGCGCCGACGTTCGTCTACGTCGTCTTCTGGCTTTGGCTCGTCCCCGTCGTCGTGCTCCTCGGCAACGTCTGGAGCGCGCTCAACCCGTGGCGGGCCGCCGCCGACGGCGTCGCCTGGCTCTGGGAGCGGGCCGCCGGGCCGTGGACCACGCCTTTCGCCTACCCCGCCGGGCTGGGACGCTGGCCGGCCGCCCTCCTCCTCTTCGCCTTCGCCGCGCTCGAGCTCGCCTACACGGATCCCGCGAACCCGCGCTCGCTCGCGGTCGCGATCGTCGTCTACTCGGTCGTGACCTGGCTCGGGATGCTCGCCTTCGGTCGGGACGCGTGGACGGCGAGCGGCGAGGCGTTCAGCGTCTACTTCGGCTTTCTCGCGCGCGTCGCGCCACTCGGCGTGCGCGAGGACGGCCGGGCGGTCGTGCGCTGGCCGTTCACTGCCCTGACCCGGATCGACCTGCGCCCGGGCACCCTCGCCTTCCTCGCCGTCATGCTCGGGTCGGTCGCCTTCGACGGGCTCTCGCGGACGGAGCAGTGGGTCGACTTCCGCGCGAACGCGACGCGGCCGCTGGGCGAGCGCTCGACCCAGCTGCAGGATCTCGTCGGGACGCTCATGAACGTCGCCGGCCTCGCGCTCGTGATCCTCCTCGTCGCCCTCGCGTACCTCGTCGCGGTGCGCGCCGCCGCCGTCGTCACCGAGTACCCGGGCGACCTGAGCGGCGCCTTCCTCGGCAGTCTCGTGCCGATCGCCCTCGCGTACGTCGTTGCCCACTACGTCTCCCTGGTCGTCCTCCAGGGCCAGTACATGGCCCCGCTCGTCTCCGACCCGCTCGGGCGTGGTTGGGACCTCTTCGGCACGGCGGGCGTCAGGCCCGACCTCGGCGTCCTCTCGCCGAACGCCGTCTGGTACACGCAGGTCGCCGCCCTCGTCGTCGGCCACGTCGCCGGGCTCGCGCTCGCCCACGACCGGGCCGTCGAGCTCTTCGACTCGCCCCGCAAGGCGGCGGCGAGCCAGTACGCCATGCTGGCGCTGATGGTCGTCTACACCGTCGCCGGCCTCTGGCTCCTCTCGAGCGGATAGCGGCTCAGGAGTAGGACTTGCGCGCCGCGTCCCAGCGGGGCTCGTCCCAGCGGATCGTGTCCGGGTCGACGCCCCGGCGCTCGGCGAGGGCGAGCGTCAGGAGCTGGAACCGCACGATGTCGACCGCAGGGTGCTCGCCGGGGACGAGTGTCGTCTCGGCGCCGATCTCGCCGAGCGCCCGGACGACGTCCGCGGCCCGTTCGGCGGCTCGGCCCTCGCCCTCGAGGACGAAGACGCGGACGGTCTCGTCGATCGCCGCCAGGTGGCCGTGGAGGATCTGCTCCGTGTGGTGCGCCTCGGCGGGCAGGTGGACGCCCTCGCGCAGCTTGAGGACCGCCTCCTGCGCCGTCGGCGAGTCGCGGCCGGCAGCGACGACGGCGACGCGCTCGTGGTCCGAGTCTGCGAACGGCGGCCCGGCGAGCACGCGCTCGACCGCGGCCGGAAGAGCCGAGACATCCTCGCCCCGGAGCGCCGCGAGCGCCGCGACGGCGGCCGTGTAGCTCGCCGTGTGGCAGTAGGACTCCTCCAGCTCCGGCGTGACGACGAGCACCTCGTCGGCGACGTCGGCGAGCGGGCTCTCCTCCTTGCCGGTGACGAGCCAGACCGGCCCCGAGAAGGCCCGCGCCGCCTCGAGCGCGAGGGCGGTCCCGCCCTCGTGGCTGACGACGACGAGGAGGTCCGCCTCGGGAGGCGAGAGCACGGCCTCGAGCGCCTGTACCGCCGGGCCGCCGGTCTGGGCGGCGTGGAAGGACGTCCCGCAGCCGGTGAAGACGACCCGCCCGGCGGGGAGGCGGCGGTCGCCGACGCGCCCGGGGACGCCGCGCAGCCACTCGGGCTGCGCCAGCACGGCCTTGCGGGTCAGCTCGCCGGGCACCGGAGCGGCGAAAGTACCATGCGACGGATGGAGGGCTACCGCTTCAGCATGACTCGGGACGTCGAGTTCCGGGACGTGGACGTCGCCGGCCACGTCAACAACGCGGTCTACCTCACGTACCTGGAGACGGCCCGCATCGCCTACCTGGGCGGGGTGTTCGGGCCGGAGTTCGTCTACCGACTCTCCATCATCCTGGCGAGCGTCACCGCCGAGTACCGCTCGCCCGCCCGCTTCCCCGAGCGGCTCGAGATCGGCACCCGCGTCCCGCGCGTCGGCACGAAGAGCTTCGTGATGGAGCACGAGATCCGCGGCGGCGACGGTCGCCTCGTCCTCGAGGCCTCGTCCGTGCTCGTCGCCTACGACTACGAGGCCGATGCGTCCATGCCTGTCCCCGAGGCCTGGCGCACGCGGCTCGCCGCCTACGACGAGAGGAGCTCTGTGGCCACCTGATGGCGAACGCCTTCGAGAAGACAACCCTGCCGAACGGCCTGCGCGTCCTGACGGCCGACATGCCGGCGGCGAAGTCCGTCGCCTGCTTCGTCATGCTCGCGGCCGGCTCGCGCTACGAGACGCGAGAGACGAACGGCATCGCGCACTTCGCCGAGCACATGTTCTTCAAGGGGACGGAGAAACGCCCCACGGCCCGCGAGATCGCGGGGGAGATCGACGCCATCGGCGGCGAGTTCAACGCCTTCACCGGGAAGGAGTACACGGGCTACTACGTCAAGTGCGCGGCCGAGCACCGGGACACCGCCCTCGACGTGCTCGTCGACATGCTCCGCCACTCGAAGTTCGACCCCGAGGAGATCGAGCGCGAGAAGGGCGTGATCGTCGAGGAGATGAACATGTACTACGACACGCCCCGCGACTACGTCGACGGGGTCTACGACGAGCTCCTCTACGGCGACCAGCCGCTCGGCTGGGACATCATCGGCACGAAGGAGACCGTGCGGGCGGCGACGCGCGAGACCTTCCTCGGCTACCTCGACCGCTGGTACCGCGCCCCGCGCATGGTCGCCGGCGCCGCCGGCGCCGTCGGGGGCGACGTCGTCGAGCGCGTCGCCGGGCTCCTGGGCGACGTCCCTGGGGGGCGCACGGGCTCGCCGGAGCCGGTCAGCTGGGAGCAGGAGGCTCCGCGCGTGAAGATCCACACGAAGGCCTCCGACCAGGCGCACGTCCGCATGGGCGTCCACAGCTACCCGATCGGCCACCCCGACCGCTACGCGCTCATGCTCCTCGCGACCGCGCTCGGCGGCGGCATGTCCTCGCGCCTCTTCACGGAGGTGCGCGAGCGGCGCGGCCTCGCGTACTACATCTACGGCTACAACCAGGCGTACACGGACGCGGGCACGCTCTTCGCCCAGGGCGGCGTCGACATCAACCGGATCGACGACGCGGTCGCGACGATCGTGGGCGAGTTCGCGCGGATCGCGCGGGAGCCGCTCGAGGCCGACGAGCTCGAGAAGGCCCGGAGCTTCGCGAAGGGCCGGCTCGTCCTCTCGCTCGAGGACCCGAAGGGGACGATCTCCTTCGGCCTGCGCGACGAGGTGCTCGAGGGGCGCGTCCGCGAGCCGGAGGAGGTCCTCGCGGCGCTCGACCGCGTGACGCTCGCGGACGTGCAACGCGTCGCCCAGGACGTCATCCGCGACGAGCGCCTCAACCTCGC
>DASTQA010000067.1:0-7496 GCA_035762005.1 Gaiellaceae bacterium | reverse complement strand
AGCGCTCACCGCGGCGCCGTTCGCCCTCCTCGTGCCGGCGCTCCTCGTCGCCGGCTCGCTCTCGCAGTCCTGGAACGGGCTCTCCTTCACGGCGACCGCGGAGATCGCCGGCCGCGCGCGCAGCGGCGCCGCGCTCGGCTTCCAGCAGACGTCGCTCGCGGTCGCCGCCGCGGCGGCGCCGCCGGTCTTCGCGGCGACCGTCGAGACGAGCTCCTGGGGCCTCGCCTTCCTCCTCGTCGCCCTCCTGCCGCTCGCCGGAGCCGGGCTCGTGCGGCGGATCCCGGTCTAGCGGACGGCCGGCGCGGGCCCCGAGCGACGGCGCCGGACGACGCTCCACGCGGCCGCCCCGAGAGCGAGCGCCGCGAGGGCGCCTGCCCCGACCGCCCAGAGCGGGAAGCCGCCGGCCGCGACGGGCTCGGCGGTCGCCGCCGGCGGCCCGGCGCCGCCCGCGGGTGCCCCGCCGACGGAGACCGCCGCGAACGTATGCGTCTGTGCGCACGGAGCCGGCTCGCCCTCCCACGTGCCGAAGTCGTCGAAGACCTCGTAGCGCCAGGAGCCGGCCGAGGGGAACACGACCGCGGCCGTGAAGAGCGTCGGGTCGTCCGTCGGGCGCGCGGTGAACGTCTTCGCCGCGCCGGTCGCGTCGTTTCGGATCGTCAGCGTCGGGCGGGCGTCCCGTGCGTCGGGAAGCGGCGTTCGTCCGTGCTGGAGCACGGTCAGCCGCGCCGTCCAGCGCTCCCCCGGCGCGATGCCGTCCGGGGGCGGCGCGAGGCCCACCGTCGCCCAGCAGCCCGCGGCTGCGGTTCCCGCCTGCGCGAGCGCCGCCACGGCGATCGAGAGCACGAGCAGTCGTCTCATGGCCGAATCCTCCTTCGTCACGATGAGTACGCCCGCCGAGGGCGCGGGGTTCCCGCCGTCAGGCCACGGTGAAGCGGGAGAGCCCCTCGTCCTCCTCCTCGGCGACGTCGACGCGCTCGACGACGGCGCCCCTCGGCCCCCTGCGTGCGAAGGAGACGAGCCGCTCGACGGCCTCGGGAGAGCCTTCGAAGACGGCTTCCACGGTCCCGTCCGGGTTGTTCCGGACCCAGCCGGCGACGCCGTGCTGCCGGGCGAGCCGGCGGGTCGAGTCGCGGAAGAAGACGCCCTGGACGAGTCCGTGGACGACGACGCGTCTCCTCATCGGTAGCGTCCGAACCAGGGGAGGACGAGGAGGGCGAGGAGGGCCGAGAAGCCCGCCGCGAGGAGGAACGGCAGCCGTGTGTCGACGTGGAAGAGCGGGACGTAGAGGAGCGGCGCGATCGCGACGCCGGCGAACTTGAAGGCGCTGTAGACCGACGTCGCACCGGCGCGGTTCGCGGGAAAGGACTCGACCGCGATCGTGTTCAGCCCCGCCCACACGAAGGCGGAGCCGCAGCCCACGCCGAGGTAGACGAGCGCGAGGCTCCACGGCGAGGGCGCGACGGCGAGGCCGAGGACGCCCGCGGTGCACGCGATCGCTCCGGCGAGCGCGGTCGTCGGGCGGCCGATGCGGTCGACGACGCCGCCCGCGTAGCGCCCGAGCAGGATGCCGCCGACGCCGTAGCCCGCCACGAGCAGGCCGCGCGTGCCCGAGCCGAGCCCGAACTCCTCCGCGGCGACGAGGACGAGCACGAAGCCGATCGCCGTGAAGCCGAGGTAGCCGAGCAACGCCTTGGCCGCGAGCAGGGAGATCCACCGGTTGAGGAGCGCGCGGAGCGACGGCCGGGCGGCCGCCTCCTCGCGCTCGGCCGCTCCGAGGGACTGCCGCGGGACGGCGAGCGCGGCGGAGACGACGGCCACGAGCACGAAGGCGAGCCGCCAGGACACCTCCCCGAGCGCGCCGGCGAGGACGGGGGCGAGCGTGAGCCCCGCCGTCTGCGCGGCCGCGAACGTCCCCACCGTCCGCCCGAGGACGTCGGGAGTCACGACCTCGGAGAGCGCCGCGAGCAGGATGGGCGAGAGGAACGCGTTGGCCGCCCCCATGGCCGCGCGCGCCGTCAGGAAGCTCCAGATCTCGGGCGCCAGCGCGCACGCGAGCGCACCGGCGCCGAACGCGACGTAGCCGACGCGGACGACGCGGCGCGCACCCAGGCGCTCGGCGAGCGTCCCGGAGACGAGCTGCAGCGCGGCGAAGGGGACCATGTACGCGGTGATCGCGGCGGCGACGTAGCCGAGCGACGTGTCGAGCCCGCGGGCGACGTTCGGGATGATCGCGATGAGCATCGCGCCGCCGAACGGCCCGAGGAAGCCGCCGACGTAGAGCGGGAGCGTGACGCGGCGCACGGCGCCGTAGGCTACGCCCGTGCAGGCCGACTTCGTGGAGAGGCTCGCCGCCGCGCGGATCGGGACGACGTGCAACTTCTACCGCGCGGGCGCGGGCGCGGGCCTCCGCCGAGCCCGGCTCGTCGCCTACCTGGCGTCACGGGCGGGCGCGCGGCTCCTGCTCGTCGGGGAGGCCGCCGGCTACCGGGGCGCGCGCGTGAGCGGGATCCCGTTCACGTCCGAGCGCCAGCTGACGGGACGCGGGCCCGCCGAGGCGAGCGCGACGATCGTCCACCGTGTCCTCGCCGAGCTCGGCCTCGGCGAGGACGTCCTGCTCTGGAACGTCGTCCCGACGCATCCCCACCTCGCCGGCCGGCCCGACACGAACCGCCCGCCGACGCGGGCCGAGGCCGTGACGGGCGCCGCCTTCCTCTCCGAGCTCGCCCGCGGGCGGAGGGTGCTCGCGGTCGGGCGCGTGGCCCACCGGCTCCTCGGCGGGCCGTACGTCCGCCATCCGAGCCACGGCGGCGCGGCGGCGTTCCGGCGCGGCCTCGTTGACTACGCTTGCAGGTGATGCCCCCCGGCCTGCCGATCCGGCGGAACACCGCTCTGCTCTCGGCCGCGCTCGCGGCGAACTCCGGCATGCTGCAGCTCTCCGCGGCCGTCGCCTCCCTGACGTTCGTCCTCGTCGTCGGCGTCGAGGGCCTGCTCGGCCTCGGCCCCGCGATCGTGCTCGCCTCGGGCGCCCTCGCCGCCCTCCCGGCCGGCCGGGCGATGGACCGTCTCGGGCGCGTGCCCGTGATCGCGGGCGGGTTCGTGATCGGCGCCGCCGGTGGAGGGCTCGCGGCGCTCGGGAGCGTCCTCGACTCCGCCCCGCTCGTCTTCCTCGGCCTCGCCGGCGTCGGCACGGCGGGCGGGACGTCCCTGCTCGCGCGCACGGCGGCGGGAGACATGTACCCGCCCGAGCGCCGGGCGCGCGGGATCGCGCTCGTCCTCGTCGGTGCAGTCTTCGGCGCGATCCTCGGGCCGGCCGTCTTCAGCCCCCTCCTCTCCGGACGCGACCTCGACGGCGACTCGCTCGCGCTCCTCTGGCTCGCTGGGTCAGGCTTCATGGTCGTCGCGCTCGCGCTCGTCGTCTTCGTGCGGCCCGACCCGCGCCGCATCGCGGAGCTCCTCGCGACGGGCACGCCGGCGGCCGAGCGCCGCCCGGCCGCGCCGCTCCGGGAGATCCTCCGCCGCCGGGGCGTCCTGCCGTCGATCTTCGCGGCGCAGGCGAGCTTCAGCGTCATGGTCGGCGTCATGACGCTCACGGGCGCGGTCGTCGTCGACCACCACGGCCACGCCGGCGAGGCGGTCTTCCCCATCATCGGCGCCCACGTGCTCGGCATGTACGCGCTCGTCCTCGTCGTGGGGGACGCGATCGACCGGATCGGGCGGCCGCCCGCGCTCGTCGGCGGCCTCGCGCTCATGGCCGTCTCCGTCGTGAGCCTCCTCTGGGTGACGAGCGTGCCCGCGACGGCGGTCGCGCTCTTCGGGCTCGGGCTCGGCTGGAACTTCTCCTTCGTCGCGGCCACGGCGCAGCTCGCCGACTGCACGCACGCGTGGGAGCGCGGCAAGCTCCTCGGCTTCAACGACCTCCTCTCGGGAGCGACCGGGGCGAGCCTCGCCCTCCTCGGCGGCTACGCCCTCACGGCGATCGGCGTCGCCGCGCTCGCGATCGGCGGGACCGTCATCGTCCTGCTCCCGGCCCTCTGGATCGCCCGGCAGGGATTCGGGCATCCCGTCGCCGCGGCGCAGGCGCGGGCGCCCGCGGATTGAGCGCCGGCTGCTAGAATCCTGCCCCGGCGGACGGCCTGTCCGCCGCTTTTCTGTGTGATGAAGACCTACTCCGCCAAGCCCAGGGAGATCGAGCAGCGCTGGTACCTCGTCGACGCCGAGGGCCGGACCCTCGGGCGGCTGGCGACGCAGATCGCCGACACGCTGCGCGGGAAGCGCAAGCCCCAGTACACGCCGCACATCGATACCGGCGACTTCGTCGTCGTCGTGAACGCGGAGAAGATCAGGGTCACGGGCTCGAAGCTCCAGCAGAAGCGCTACTACCGCCACTCCGGCTACCCCGGCGGCCTGCGGTCGCGCACGCTCGCGGAGCAGCTCGAGCGGCGCCCGACCGAGGTCATCCGCAAAGCCGTCAAGGGCATGCTCCCCCGCAACCGCCTCGCGCGGCGCCAGATCACGAAGCTCAAGGTCTACGCGGGGCCGGAGCATCCGCACGCGGCCCAGAACCCCGAGCCGCTCCCGCTCGACGACTAGAGAGAGAAGAGACATGGCAACGATTGCCCAGTACCTCGGCACCGGCAAGCGCAAGACCTCCGTCGCCCGCGTGATCCTCCGCCCCGGCGACGGCGCCACCTGGATCAACGGCCGGACGCTCGAGGAGTACTTCCCGCGGGAGACGCTGCGCGTCCACGCCACGGCGCCGCTTCGCGCCGCCGGCGCGGAAGGGCGCTTCGACATCCGCGCGCGGATCCACGGAGGCGGGCCGACCGGGCAGGCCGGGGCGCTTCGCCACGGCCTCGCGCGAGCGCTCGTCGAGGCCGACCCGGAGCTCCGCGGCGTCCTCAAGCGCGAGGGCTTCCTCACGCGGGACGCCCGCATCGTCGAGCGCAAGAAGGCCGGCCTCCACAAGGCGCGCAAGGCGCCCCAGTTCTCCAAGCGCTGACGCTTGCCCAGGCGGTACTTCGGCACCGACGGTGTCCGGGGCGTGGTCGGCGAGGACCTCACCGAGGCGCTCGTCGAGCGGCTGGGCCGTGCGTTCGCAGGCTGGAACGGAGGGAGCCCCGTGCTCGTCGGGCGCGACACGCGGGCGTCGGGCCCCGCGCTCGAGCGGGCGCTCGCCCGCGGGCTCGCGGCCGGCGGCTCCCGGGTCGCCCTCGGCGGCGTCCTCCCGACCCCGGCGGTCGCCCTCCTCGCCGGCGGCTCGGGCGCGGTCGTCTCGGCCTCGCACAACCCGGCCGAGTACAACGGCGTGAAGTTCTTCCGTGACGGCTGGAAGCTCGACGACGCCGACGAGGAGGCGATCGAGGCGCTGCTCGACGCCGTCCGGGAGGAGACCGGCCCCGAGCTCCCGGCGGCGCCGGAGCCGGGCCTCGCCGAGCGCTACGTCGAGCTCGTCTGCGAGAGCTTCGGCGCCGACCTGGGCGGCGTGCGCCTCGCCGTCGACTGCGCCAACGGGGCGATGGCCGCGGTCGCGCCGCGCGCGCTCGCCCGCCTCGGCGCGGAGCTCGTCACCGTCGGCGTGACGCCGGACGGCTCGAACATCAACGCCGGGTGCGGCGCGACGGACCTCCGGCTCCTGGCGGAGACAGTCAGGAGCGGGCGGTTCGACCTGGGCGTCGCCTTCGACGGCGACGGCGACCGCATGCTCGCCGTCGACGCCGAGGGGAACGAGGTCGACGGCGACGGCATCCTCGCCGTCCTCGCGCTCCACCTCGGCGTCGACCTCGTCGCGGTGACGCAGATGACGAACCTCGGCTTCCACCGGCTCATGGCCGAGCGGGGGATCCGCGTCGTCACGACCGAGGTGGGCGACCGCTACGTCCTCGAGGCGCTCCGGGCCGAGGGCGGGCTCCTGGGAGGCGAGCAGTCGGGCCACGTCATCTGGCTCGACGGCCATACGACCGGCGACGGCCTCGTCGCCGCGGTGCTCCTGGCGCGCGCGGTCGCCGAGGAGGGCCGGCCGCTCGCGCGGCTCGCGGCCGTCCTCTCCCGGCTTCCCCAGGCGAAGGCCGACGTCCGCGTCGCCCGGAAGGAGCTGCCCCGGGGGCTGCTCGAGGAGATCGCGGGGGTCGGCGAGGAGCTGGGGGAGCGGGGGCGCGTCCTCGTGCGACCGTCGGGCACGGAGCCGGTCGTGCGGGTCCTGGCCGAGGCGGAGACGGCGAAAGACGCGGAGCGGCTCTGTGGTAGGATCGCGACTCTCGTTCGGAGAGAGCTCGGCTAGGCGCCGGGCTCGCTTTTTCGACAGGGTCTCCCGGAAACGGACAGCCGCAGCGGAAAGCGCAGTCGGAGATAGTCGGGTCGGGACCCCGGCAGGTGAAGAAGGGGGTTTTCGAGTGTGCGGAATCGTCGGATACGTGGGCTCGAGGACTGCGAAGGATCTTCTGCTCCAGGGTCTCGAGCGGCTGGAGTACCGCGGCTACGACTCGGCGGGCCTCTGCCTCGTCGAGGACGAGGGCCTCGACTACGTGCGGGCGGTCGGGAACCTCGACCAGCTGAAGGCCGCCGCCGGCGGCAACGGCTCGGACGCGACGACCGGCGTCGGCCACACCCGGTGGGCGACGCACGGCAAGGTCTCGCTCGAGAACGCCCATCCGCTCACGGGCTGCGGCGGCGAGCAGGTGGCGATCGTCCTGAACGGCATCGTCGAGAACTTCCGCGATCTGCGCGAGTCGCTCGAGGCCGAGGGCCACGACCTCTCGTCCGAGACGGACGCCGAGGTGGTCGCCCACCTGATCGAGCGCCACTACGCGGGGGACCTCGTCGAGGCCGTGCGCGCCGCCTACCGGCAGCTCGAAGGTCACTTCGCCTTCGTCGCCGCCCATCGCGACCATCCCGACATGCTCGTCGGGGCCCGCCTCCAGTGCCCGCTCGTCGTGGGCGTCGGGGAGGGCGAGATGTTCCTCGCCTCCTCGATCGCGGCCTTCCTCCGCGAGACGCGGCGCGTGAAGCTGATCGAGGACGGCGAGGTCGTCGCCATCGACGCCGCCGGCGAGCGCTTCTTCTCGGCGGCCGACGGCGCTCCGATCCGCGAGCGGGACGAGCTCGAGGTCGACTGGGACGACGAGGCGGCCGAGAAGCAGGGGTACGAGACGTTCATGCTCAAGGAGATCTACGAGCAGCCCGACGCGCTCCGCGAGACGATCGGCGAGCGCATCCGGCCCGGTGGACGGCTCGAGCTCGAGGGCCTCGGCCTGACGGACAAGCAGATCCGCAACCTGCGCCGGATCGTGATCCTCGCCTGCGGGACGGCGTACCACGCCGGCGTGGTCGGCCGCTACATCATCGAGGAGTGGGCGCGGATCCCGGTCGAGCCCGACATCGCGTCGGAGTGGATCTACCGCAACCCGGTGCTGTCGCGCGACACGCTCGTGATCGGCATCTCGCAGTCGGGCGAGACCCGCGACACGATCCAGGCGATGCAGCTGGCGCGGAAGCTCGGC
>DASTQA010000066.1:0-5531 GCA_035762005.1 Gaiellaceae bacterium | reverse complement strand
GTAGTGGAGGAGCTCGGCGATCGCCAGGTGGTCGGACCCGCGCGCGGCGCGGTACGCGAACGCGTGCAGGATCGCGTCGGTCCGGTCCCCGGCCGCGCAGATCGCGAGCCAGATCTCGCGCCCCGAGCGCCGCAGGCCGTGGCAGAGCTCGACCAGTCCCTCCATCCCTGCCTCGTTGTGCGCGTAGTCGATCACCACGATCCGGCCGTTCCACCCGAACAGGTTCGCGCGGCCCGGGTTGCGCTCCGGGTCGAGCACGAAGGTCCGGAGCCCGCGCGCCACGGCGCGCTCGGGCAGGCCGATCGCGAGCGCCGCCGAGGCGGCCTCGAGGGCGTTCCGCGTGTTCGGCGTCGAGACCCCGGCGATCGTGACCGGCACGTCCTCGAGCCGCACGAGCGGCCGGGCGTCCGACCTCTCGAGGACCGTGATCCATCCGTCGAGGACGATCGAGGCGCGCCCGCGCTCGGCGAGCGTCTCGCGGATCGCCGGGTGACCGGGGTGGATCGAGCAGACCCACGGCCGCCCGGTCGCGCCACGCCGCATCGCGAGGACGCGTGGGTCGTCGGCGTTCAGGACGGTCCAGCCCTCGGGGCGCGTGATCCTCGTGATGCTCGCCTTGACCTCCGCCAGTTGGTCGAGCGTGTCGATGCCGTGCAGCCCCAGGTGGTCCTCGGACACGTTCGTCACGACGGCCACGTCGTTGTGCAGGACGCCGATGCCGCGGAGCAGGATGCCGCCGCGCGCGGTCTCGAGCACCGCGACGTCCGGCTCCTGCGCGAGCGCGCGGGCCGCGCCGCCGAAGCCCGAGTAGTCGCCGGCCTCGACGAGCACGCCGTCGTCGCGGAACACACCGTCCGTCGAGGAGTACGCGACGCGCCTGCCCGCCGAGCGGACCAGGTGCGCGAGCAGCCGTACCGTCGTCGTCTTCCCATTCGTGCCGGTGACCTGGATCACGGGGATCGACGGGTCCGGGACGCTCGGCTCCTCCCCCGGCTCCGCCCGCGCCAGCCGCGCCGCCGCCTCGGCGAACGCGCGCTCGGGTGAGCGGCGGCCGTCGAGCACCGCGCCGAGCAGCGCGGCGACCTCGTGCCCCAGCGCCTCGGCGGCACCGCGCCGGCGCCACGGGTACGCGACGACGACCTGACCCTCGCCCGCGCCGCGCCGGCCGCGGACCGCGAGCCGGACGTCGGCGGCGGAGGCGAGCCGGTGCGTCAGCTGCGTCACGACGCGGGCGACCGCGCGGCGGCGCTGCTCGGATCCGGGACGACCGGCGCGCCCGCCATCGCCGATCCGGTCGGCGAGACGCGCGAAGCGGTCCTCGGGGAGGGTCAGCCACCCCGGCACCGCGAGCGTCAGCTTGATCGCCGGGCGCGGGAAGTACAGGTTCGGTCCCTCGAGCACCCGCAGCTCGACGAGCGTGACGCCACCGGCGGCCATGCGCGGAGCATAGGTCAGGCGGGGTCCCCCGCGCGGTACCGGCGGAACGCCGGGACGCGCCACGCGACGATCGCCGTGCCGAGGATGCACAGCAGGCCGCCCGAGACGACCGAGACGGTCGGCGTGAAGGCGCTCGCGACGAGCCCCGCCTCAAGGTCGCCCAGCCTCGGTCCCCCGGTGACGACGAGGATGTGGATCCCCGAGATCCTGCCGCGCAACGCATCCGGGACGGTCAGCTGGAGGATCGTGGTTCGGAACACCGCCGAGATCACGTCGGCCATCCCCGCGAGCGCCAGGAAGAACAGCGCGAGCGGGAGGTTGTCCCCGACCAGCCCGAACGCCGCGATCCCGGCTCCCCACACCGCCACCGACCACAGCACGGCGGCGCCCTGCCGTCGCACGTGCTTCACCCAGCCCGTCGTGATCGCGCCCACGAACGCGCCGACGGCCGGCGCGGCGAACAAGAGTCCGACGATCTCGGGTCCCGCGTGGAACTGCGTCAGCGCGAGGATCGGGAACAGCGCCCGGGGCATCCCGAACACCATCGCGATGATGTCGATCACGAACGTCGACTGGAGGACCTTCCGACCACGGAGGTAGCCGAACCCCTCCTTCACCGCGGGCCACCCTCTCGCGACACCCTCCCCGCGCTCGGGCGGCATCGGGCGGATCGAGATCGCGGCCGCGAGCATCGCGCCGTAGGTCACGACGTCGATGCCGTAGGCCCACGCGACGTCGGCCTTCGCGATCACGACGCCGGCGATCGCCGGCCCGAGCAGCGCGGTACCGTTCCAGACCACCTGAACGAGCGCGAGCGCCGACGGCACCAGCTCGCGCCCGACCAGCCGAGGTGTCATCGCCGAGCGCGTGGGGCCCTCGATCGCCGAGACGAGCGCCAGCATCCCGATCCCCGTGTAGATCAGCCCGATCGGCGGGTCCCCGTGGAGCGCGCCCGCGAACAGCAGCCCCGAGGCCGCGATGTACCCGAACTGCGACACGATCAGGAGCGTCCGCCGGTCGAACGCGTCCAGGATCGAACTGCCGACGAGGGCGCCGATGACCAGGGCGACGAACCCGACGAGCCCGATCAGCCCGACCGCGGTGGTCGAGCCCGTGAGCTCGGTGACCTGGTAGTAGGTCGCCACGAGCGTGAACTGGAACCCGAGCTCGGTGACGAGCAGGCCGAGCCAGATCCGCCGGAAGTCACGCGAGACGCGGAGCGGGGTGACGTCGGCCGCGATGCGCCGCACGAGCGACGGCCGCGACGGCGGGCTCGGCGGGTCGGGGGCGCTCACGGTCCCAGGACGGTAGCAGCCGTCCCGGCGCCGGGGTCGCGCGGACGGCCGCCGCGGTGAGGCGATGTCCGCTACGGCGCGCCGACCGCCTCCTCGAGGACCGACAGCCCGTCCTCGAGCAGCGCCTCGTCGATGTTGATCGGCGGGAGCAGGCGGACGACGTTGCCGTACGTCCCGGCGGTCAGCACGACGACGCCGTTCTCGAGCGCCCCGCGGGCGATCGCGCCCATGCGGTCGGCCGGGAGCGGCTCCTTCGTCTCGCGGTCCGCGACCATCTCGAGCGCCCACATCGCGCCGCGCCCGCGGACGTCGCCGACGATCGCGTGCTTCTCCTGCATCTCGCGGAACCGCTTCTCGACGATCGCCCCGGTGCGCCTCGCGGCCGAGAGCAGGTCCTCGCGCTCGATCTTGTCGAGCACCGCGAGCGACGCCGCCGCCGCGACCGGGTTCCCACCGTACGTGCCGCCGAGCCCGCCGACGTGCACCGAGTCCATCAGCTCCGCGCGCCCGGTGATCGCGCTGATCGGGAGCCCGCCGCCGAGCGACTTCGCGCTCGTCACGATGTCGGGGACGACATCCTCGTCCTCGATCGCGAACCAGCGGCCGGCCCGGCCCATCGCCGACTGGATCTCGTCCGCGACGAACACGATGCCGTTCGCCTGGCAGAACTCGGCCAGGCCCTTCAGGAAGCCGGGCGCCGGCACGACGAAGCCGCCCTCGCCCTGGATCGGCTCGACGATCACCGCCGCGATGTTGTCGACGCCGATGTGCTTGGCCATCTCGTCCTTCGCGTACGCGAGCGCCTCCTCCGCGCAGTGCTCGGGGCCGCTCGGCCACCGGTACGGGTACGCGAACGGCAGGCGGTAGATCTCGGGGGCGAACGGGCCCATGCCTTGCTTGTACGGCATGACCTTCGCGGTCAGCGACATCGCGAGGAGCGTGCGCCCGTGGAACGCGTGGTCGAAGGTCACGATCGCCTGACGCTTCGTCGCGTACCGCGCGATCTTGACGGCGTTCTCGACGGCCTCGGCGCCCGAGTTCGCGAACATCGTCCGCTTCTCGAAGTCGCCGGGCGTGAGCGCGTTCAGGCGCTCGGCGAGCGCGATGTACGGCTCGTTCGCCGTGACGTGGAAGCAGGTATGCGTGTCGAGCTCGAGCTGTTCCTGCGCCGCCTTCACGACCTCGGGCGCCGTGTGCCCGATGTTCAGCACGGCGATGCCGGTCGCGAAGTCGATCAGGCGGTTCCCGTCGACGTCCTCGATGATCGCGCCGGACGCGCGCGCGGTGACGACCGGGTGGATGCTCGCGACGCCTGGCGGGATCGCCGCCTTCCGGCGCTCGAACAGCTCTCGGGACCTCGGTCCGGGGACCTCGGTGACGAGCTTGCGCTCCTGCGGGATGTCCACGGCTGCCTCCTTCGCACGCGACGACAAGGCCGCGATGCGGCCATACGGCAGTCTCGTCCTCGCGCGGCGGCCTGTCAGGCGGTCCCCGGACCAAGCACGGCGAGAAGCTTTGTACGGGGCGTCCATGCTGTGGCGTAGGCGGCTCGGGGGATGCCCGTCCTTTGTACGCCCCGTACAATCGCCGCATGGCCCTCACCGTCCGGGACATCCTCGGCGTCCCCGGGCTCGCCCTGCGGCTCGTCGCGGGCGAGGCGAGCGTCGGCAGACCCGTCCGGTGGGTCCATGCGAGCGAGCTCGAGGACCCCACGCCGTGGCTGAAGGGCGGCGAGCTGCTCCTCACGACCGGCCGCGGGATCGGGGAGACCGCCGCGAAGCAGCGCGCGTACGTCCAGCGGCTGTCCCGGGCAGGTCTCGCGGGCCTCGGCTTCGGCCTCGGCTTCGGGCACGACAAGGTCCCGAAGGGCCTGATCACCGCCGCCGAGCAGGCGGGGTTCCCGCTGTTCGAGGTCCCGTACCCCGTGCCGTTCATCGCGATCACCGAGGCCGTCTCGACACGTCTGCTCGCCGAGCAGTACGAGACCCTCCAGCGCGCCGTCGAGGCGGAGCACGTCCTGACCAGGTCCGTCATGGAGGGCGGCGGCCTGGACGGCATCGCCTCCTCGCTCGCGAAGGTGACCGGCGGGTGGGCGCTGGTGCTGGACCTGCACGGGCTGCCCGTCGCGGCCACCTCGGCCGCCGCGCGGCAGCGCGCGCCGCGCGTCTGGGAGGAGCTGAAGGGCTCGCGCCCCGAGGGCACGGGCTTCAGCCTCACGCTCGTCGACGGCGGTCACCACATCTGGATCCAGCCGGTCGGCGCGCAGGGCCGCGTCGAGGCGTTCCTGGCCGTCGGCAAGCCCGAATCGCTCTCGCAGATGGACCGGATCGTCGCCGGTCACGCGCTCTCGCTGTTCGCGATCGAGCTCGCGAAGTCCCGCGCCGTCGCCGAGGCCGAGCGCCGTCTCCAGGGCGACTTCTTCGACGCGCTCGCCGGCGGGCAGCTCCCGCCGCAGGAGGTCGTCCGAGGGCTCCAACGGTTCGGGTTCGAGCGCGACGCCTCGCTCGTGGTCGCCGCGATCGAGGGCGGCAACGGCAGCTCGCCCGACGACCTCGCGTACGCCGCCGAGGATCACCTGTCCCGCGCGGGGAGCGCCTACCTGATCTCGCGCGGCGAGACGGGCGTGCACGTGCTCCTGCCCGCGTCACCGCCGCCCGAGCTCGCCGTGCTGCGGACCTCGGTCGCCGAGCGTGTCGGCGGCGACGTGCGCCTCGGCTCCGGCGGCCCCGTCGTCCACGAGGAGGTCGGCCGGAGCCTCCGCGAGGCTCGCTACGCGCTCCAGGTCTGCCGCCTGGAGGG
>DASTQA010000065.1:0-6174 GCA_035762005.1 Gaiellaceae bacterium | reverse complement strand
CATCGCGATCAGCACGACCATGAGCGACGCGCTGAGCGAGTACTCCCACCAGCGCGCAGGGTTCGTCTCCCGGGCGAGGTTGCGCTCGTACCAGCCGACGACGCGCGGCGCCGCCATCAGGCCGTGGTCGATCGCCGCGAGGAAGAGGAACGCCGCGACGGCCGGCCCGAAGGGGAGCTCGTAGAGCGTCTCGGTCCGCTGCGCGCCGCTCGCCGGCGGCCCGTCGACGAAGCTCCAGGTGACCGGAATGGCCGCGTCGCTCGCGAGCAGGAGGATCGCCACACCCTGCAGCGCGTGCGCGACGGCCAGGACTGCGTTCCAGACGCGAAGACGCCTCACGGCTCCACTCTACGATCTCCGACGTAGCGGCCAGACGACCACCGTCCTCGTCTCCCCGGGTCGCATGCCCGGCGGGGACCAGGACCTCTCACACACGGCAGGCGTCGTCGAGGTCGCGACCCCTCGCCTGCACTGAGCTTCGCAGCGTGGTCGCCGGCCTGCAGCAGCGTCTCGTAGGAGCCTGTACGCGACCGTCGCCAGCTCCCCTCCGGCAGGTCGAGGGGGACCGAGCTCGTACGCCATCGCCAGCGCCCGCTCCTCGTCCGGCGTGACGACTTCCCGCCCGTACGTGAGCCCCTCCGACGGCTCTCTCGGCGCGGCAAGGGTCGCCGGCCCAGCCTCAGCAGGGGAGCGCCGCCGAGACGTAGGTCGGGCGGTAGCCGAGCAGGCGGCCGAGCGGGGCGCCGAGGACGAGACCCGCCCTCTGGATCCAGGCCGGTGGAAACGGAAGCCGGACGGTGTCGAAATGGGCCCTCGCGATCACGGCGAGGCGGAGCGGGTTGGGCATGCCCCTGCGGGTCGTCTTGCCGTCGGCCGCGAGCCCGAACATCGTCTCCAGCAGCGACTCGAACCGGAGCGCCGGCCGGATCTCGCAGACGAAGCGCACCTCGTCCGCACCGGCGTTCCAGAAGCGGTGCGGCGTTCCGGCCTCCACCGTCGCCGTCTCGCCCCGCCCGAGCGTCAGCCTCTCCTCCCCCACCTTGAGGCCGAGCCGTCCCTCCGCGACCGCGAAGCGCTCGCGCTGGAACGGGTGCACGTGGGCTGCGACGACGAATCCCTGGGGCCTCACGACGGTCTCGATCACGACCGCCTCGCCGTTCGTGTCCTCGGAGGTCGCGAGGAACGTGATGCGCTCTCCGGTGACCGGGTTCTCGACGGTGTCGCCTGTGCGGATCATCCGTGCCTCCTTCGTGAATCGTTGACGACTCCCGAAAGGCTAGGACCGCGGGCGCCGGAAATCGTCGCCCGTCCGCAGGATCTTCGCTCGTCACGCGGCGTGATCCGCCGCCCGGCGCAACTCACCCCGGCGAGGGAGCGCGACCTCCTCCGCGGGAAGGAGAGCCGAGCACGCCGGTGTCGCGATACTAGGGTCGATGCAGCACGCCCAGCCGCCGGTCCGGCACCTGCTCCGCGCGAAGGACCCCGTCGACGCGCGCTATCGCGAGCCGCTCGACGTCTCGACGCTTGCGCGCGCCGCTCACCTCTCGCGGGCGCACTTCAGCCGCGAGTTCCGTAGGACCTTCGGCGAGTCGCCGCACCAGTACCTCCTCACCCGCCGGCTGGAGCGCGCGGCGGCGCTCCTGCGCAACACCGACCGAACGGTGGCGGACATCTGCCTGCTGGTCGGCCTGCGGAGCGTCGGCTCGTTCACCACGAGCTTCGGCCGGGTCTTCGGTCTCTCGCCGACCGCCTACCGGGCCGCCCACGCGCCGGCGGTCACGCGAGCGCGCGTTCCGACCTGCGTCCTCCAGGCGTACGCGCGCCCGTACTCCAGCACGTTTGGAGAAGACGGACGCGAGCGGCACGGCTAACGTCGTCGCGACGAGTGATTCGACGACACGGAGGACGACATGCTCAAGCAGCTCACGCACACCCAGGTCTGGGTCCACGACCAGGACGAGGCCCTGGCCTTCTACACCGAGAAGCTCGGGATGGAGCTTCGCGAAGACGTCACCGTCCCCGAGCTGGGCAACTTCCGGTGGCTCAGCGTCGGCGTGCCCGGGCAGCCCGACGTCGCCATCACGCTGATGGCCGTGCCCGGCCCGCCCGTGTTCGACGAGGAGACCCGCGAGCAGATCCGCACGCTCCTCGCCAAGGGCGCGGCGGGCGGCCTCTTCTTCTCCACCGACGACGTGCGGGGGAGCTACGAGGAGCTCTCCAGGCGCGGCGTCGAGTTCACGCAGGAGCCAACGGAGCAGCCCTACGGCATCGACGCCGGCTTCCGCGACGCCTCGGGCAACCACTTCCGGCTGGCGCAGCAGCCGAGTTAGCGCGCGGACGGGCCCGGGCGAGGCGCCGCCGGATCGCGGCGGTGCCTCGCCGGGCGTCGTCCGCGCCTCAGGCAGCCGACCAGGAGTCCTGGTAGAGCAGCGAGCCGGGCGTCGTCAGCCTCTCACCGGTCTCGAGCAGGGTCTTGAGCCCCGAGAGGATCATCGGCCAGCCGCCGTAGAGCTCGTCGTTCGCGCCCTCGCGCAGCCCGTCGTGGGTGAGGGTCAGCCGGCACGAGTCGGCGACCGGCTCGATCTCCCAGGTGACCCTCGAGGTTCCCTCGCTCCGCACGTCGTCGCTCCAGAGCGCGTTCAAGCTCTGGACGAGCCTGCGAGGCGGATCGACCTCGAGGTTCTCGCCCTCCGCGATCGCGGTGGGCCCTTGCGGGTGGACGGACTCGTACCGCGAGCCGGACGTCCAGTCCGACTCGACGCGGACGCCGAACGAGTACGCCGCCCTCAGCTCGGGGTCGGTGATCGCCTCCCAGAGCCGCTCCGGCGTCGTCTTGATGTAGATCTCGAACACCTTCTCCATCGAGTCCTCCAGTCGTCTCTTGAGCCCCGTGAGCGTCGCGGCCCACGGCTCGGCGTACTTGCTCACCCATCGGTCGTGGACGAGCCTGATCGGGACGGGGTTGAGGAAATGGAGCTTCTCGCGACCGCGCCGCTTGGTCGTGACGAGGCCGGCGGCCTCGAGCACCCGGAGGTGCTTCATGACGCCGATGCGCGTCATCGGCAGCCGCCGCTCGAGCGCGCTCAGCGACTGTCCGTCCTCCCGGAAGAGCTCGTCGAGCAGGCTCCGCCGGGTCGGGTCGCTCAAGGCCCTGAACACCGCGTCCATGCGCGGCACTATATGTAACCGTACGGTTACATGTCAACTCGTGTTTCGTGCGTGCATCTCCGTGCCGCACCGCAGCGCCCGTTCGCCCGGCCGCTGTCCGGTCTCTCCCTCCTGCTCGATCCGCGCCGGCCGCTGGACGGCCCAATCGTCCGGCAGCGCACGGACGAGGTCGCGTCGGACGACGGCTGAGTCGCGCCGACCCGCGCCGACCGCGCGGTGCGGATCGCGTCGATAGACTCCCGCTGCCCAGGCGCGAGCGGCCGCGGATCCCCTCCTTCGTCGCGATCTCGTAGAGCTGCCGGCGGTTTCGGGCCTCGAGTGCGTGGCCCGGCTTCCCGTCGCGCGCCCGGGCTTTGCGGGCCTCGGCGGCCGGCCCTTGCGCGACTGCTCCGGCAGGTGGGCGATCGCCCGCGTCCGCTCCGCCGCTCCCTGGGCCTTGCGGACGTTCCGCTCGGCGGCGTCGACCTGCTTCTTCGTGGCCATGACTCGCCCTCCTGCTCCGGTGGTACCGGACCCGGTGGAGATCGAACCGCGGCACGCGAGGCCCGTCAGAGGTCGCCGGCGGGGATCCTCCCCGCGCCGAGGGCGCGCACCTGCTCGGGCGTGAAGGGCGGGCGGAAGAGGTCCTGCGCCTCGTGGAAGACCCGGAAGAGGTGGGCGATGTAGTGCATCCGCTCCCGAAGGTCGGCCCAGTCACGGACGGCGCAGTCGTCCACGGCCGGAGGCGCCGGCTCGAAGCGCGAGAGGAGCTCGAGGAGCTCCGCGTCACGAGGCTCGCGGAGCCCCTCCGGGAAGGCGTCGGCGAGGTCCCGCCCGAGGGCGAGCACGCGGCCCGGGAGCGAGAGCGTCATCAGGCAGTGCGTGATCGCCTCGCGGGCGATCTCGCTGGTCGCCCGCTGGGCGCGCGGCCCGGCGAGCCCGAGCGCGCCCGCCGCCGTCGCGCGCGCGGCCGCCCACCAGTCCGCGGCCGGCGGGTGGAGGGCATGCAGGAGGCACGCGCCGAGCTCCTCCGTCGTCGCGAAGGGGGCGTCGAGCGCCTCGCGGATCTCCGGCTGGAGCCGCGTCTGCTCGTGCAGGCCGATCTCGAGGTTCGCGAGGACGGCCAGCTCGACCCGCGTCCGCGAGTCTCGCTCGGCGCGGAGGCGGTCGTAGCGGGCGAACGCCCGCCGCAGGTAGCCCTGCCCGCCCGGCGGCTCGCCGTCACGGAGCCCTCCGAGGAAGCGCTCGAACTCCCCGGAGCCCGGCGGGGCGTCGGGCGGGCACTCGGCGAGGTAGCGGGCGAACTCGAGCCCGATCTCCTCGAAGACCTTCCTGTTGCCGCGCGCGACGGCGTCGCTCGCGCGCTCGAAGGCGTCGAACGGCGTGTGCAGCTCCGCGACCGCCCGGCCGAGCCGCGTGTCCGGCTCGAGCAGCCCCTTGCGCAGGAGCGCCCGCCAGGCCGACTGCGCCGGGTGGACGAGGTCGCGCGGCGTCGCGACCGCCCGCGCCAGGTGCTCGCCGAGGTCCTCGCCGCGGATCGTCCGCCCGGCCTGGCGCGAGGCCCACGTCGCGTACGTGCACCAGTTCGCCCCCTGGCCCGTCCGGACGGCCACGGCGGCGGAGAGCCGCGAGTAGCAGTAGGTGATCTCGAGGTTCCGCACGGCCGGCTCGCGGATCGAGACGATCCGCCGCACCTCGGCGACGCCGGGCGGCTCGGGGGCTGTGGTGGGGGCTCCTTCCACCAGGTGCCGCGCCCGCGACGTTCAGCTGCGCCGGCCCGCGACGAGGCGGAGCGGCGCGTCCCAGGTCCGGCCGATCTCCTCCGCGTTCGCGAACCCCGCCCGCCCGAGCCGCGCGATCGCCTCCTGGGGATCCAGCACCGAGCCACCCGAGCGCACGGTGACGAGATCGTCGACGGCGGCGGCGAGCGGATCGGCCTCCGCCGAGTAGGGCGAGCCGACCACGATGGTGCCGCCCGGTCGCGTGACGGCGAAGATCCGCTCGATCGCCTCGTCGAGGACCGGCTCCGGGATGAAGAACGACGGCAGCCAGGAGAGGTCGAAGCCGTCCGGATCGTCGAACTCCTGGATCGGATCCGCGAGCAGCGTGATGCGGGCGTCGAGCCCGGCCGAGGCGACGTTCTCCCGCGCGATCGCGAGCGCCGGCTCCCACGGGTCGATCCCCACCACGGTCGCCTCCGGGAACGTCGTGCAGAATGCGATCGCCAACCCCCCCACGCCGGTGCCGACGTCGAGGATCCGCGCGTCGGGGGACCCGAGGCCCGCGTCCGTGATGAGCCGCGCCACGGCTGCGGACGCCGACCCCTGGGCGCGGAGCAGCGTCGGATCGCTGTAGCTCCAGGCCCCTTGTCGCGCCGGGTCGTCGATGAGGTCGAGCGCCTGGGCGAGGTACGAGCGAGCGAAGGACACGACCACCGGTCGCTCCCGCTCGTCCAGCGCCTCGACGTCGTCGCGCGCGCCGAGCTCGTCGACCACTCGGTCGAGCTGTGCGCGGACGGCTGGGTCGCCGTCGAGCCCGAGCTCCTCCAGACGAACGCGCGCCGCCAGCGCGGCGAGCGCCTGCGCGCTCGGCAGGAGCCGGTTCGTGAGCCCCATGAGGTTCTCGAACGCGATGACCGAACCCTAGCGCGCCGAGACCGCAGGGCCCGGCCTGCCGACGATGGACGCGGCGGGAATCGAGCCCGCGGAGGACTCCGGTCGAGACTGCTTCGCGCGGTTCATAATCCTCGCGAATGAGCGCGGGACCCGCCGAGTTGCGGCTGCATCAGGAACGCGTCCTGACGGCGCCACCCGAGCGAGTCTTCGCAGCCTGCGTCGAGGCGGAGAGGCTGGCGGAGTGGTGGGGCCCCGCCGGATTCACCTCACCGAGCATCAAGCTCGATGTGAGGGAGGGAGGCCGGTACCGGATCGCGATGCAGCCGCCGGAGGGAGATCTCTTTCACCTGCGCGGCGAGTTCCGTGAGGTCGAACCACCGCATCGCCTCGTCTACACGTTCGCCTGGGAGGA
>DASTQA010000064.1:0-26484 GCA_035762005.1 Gaiellaceae bacterium | reverse complement strand
CCGGGATGAACCTTCTGACCCACTAGCCCTCGCTCCCCTCGGTCTCGGTCGTCTTCTTCCTCTGCCTGGTCCGAGGCTTCGCCGCCTCCGGCTCGCCGGCCCCGGGCTCGCCCGCGGCCTTCTGCTTGGCCGCGCGCGTGCGCTTCGGCTTCCGCTTCGCTTCCTCGTCCGCCGCCTCGGCCTCGGGCGCCTGCTCGCGCGGCGTGCGCGTCGGCTTGGCCTTCGGCTCCTCCTCCGGTGAGGCCTCCTCCGCGGGGACGGCCTCCTCGGCGGCCGGCTCCTCCGGGAGCGGCGCCGCGACCGGCGCGGGGCGCTCGACCGGCTCGGGGATCGCCTCGCCGGACGGGAGCGCGAGCGCGACCGTGATGTGACAGGTGCGCTTGCGGATGCGGCCCACGCGGCCGCGGGCGCGCGCCCGCCAGCGCTTGAGCGTCGGGCCTGCGCCCACGTAGGCGGCCGAGACGACGAGCTCGTCGCCGACGAGCCCGTGGTTCGCCTCCGCGTTCGCGACGGCGGAGTCGAGGACCTTGCGGACGTCGCGGGCGGCGTCCCTCGTCATGAAGGCGAGGACGGCGCGAGCCTCCGGAACGGTCCGGCCGCGGATCTGGTCCACGATGAGCTGCGCCTTCCGCGGCGCTGCGCGGACGTAGCGGGCCTCGGCGCGAACCGAGCGGCTGGCGTCGACGATCGCCATTACCGGCGCTTCACCTCGGTCCTGCGGTCGCCGGAGTGGCCGCGGAAGAGCCGGGTCGGCGCGAACTCGCCGAGCTTGTGGCCGACCATGGCCTCGGTCACGAACACGGGCATGTGCGAGCGGCCGTTGTGAACGGCGATCGTGTGCCCGACCATCTCCGGGAAGACGGTCGACGTGCGCGACCACGTGCGGATGGGCCGCTTCTCGCCGGAGGCGTTCATCGCCTCGATGCGCTCCATCAGGCGCGCCTCCACGAACGGGCCCTTCTTGCTGGATCTGGACACCTAGCGTCTCTCCTTGCCGCGGCGGCGGCCGCGGACGATCAGCTTGTCGGATTCCTTGTGCTTCCTGCGCGTGCGCTTGCCGAGCGTCGGCACGCCCCAGGGCGTGACCGGATGCCGCCCGCCCTTCGACTTGCCCTCGCCGCCGCCGTGCGGGTGGTCGACGGGGTTCATGGCCGACCCGCGCACGGAGGGGCGCTTGCCGAGCCAGCGACTGCGGCCGGCCTTGCCGCTCGAGACGTTCTCGTGGTCGACGTTCCCGACCTGCCCCACGGTCGCACGGCAGGTGAGCGGCACGCGGCGCATCTCGCCCGAGGGGAGCCGGAGGACCCCGTAGCCGTCGTCCTTGGCCACGAGCTGCACGCCCGAGCCGGCGCTGCGGGCGAGCTGGCCGCCGCGACCTGGCCGGAGCTCGATGTTGTGGACGAGCGTCCCCGTCGGGATGTTGGCGAGCGGGAGCGCGTTCCCGGGCCGGATGTCCGCCTCGGGCCCCGACTCCACGCGCGCGCCGACGCGCAGGCCGGCAGGCGCGAGGATGTAGGCCTTGGCGCCGTCGGCGTAGTGGAGGAGCGCGATGCGCGCCGACCGGTTGGGGTCGTACTCGATCGCGGCCACCTTCGCCGGCACGCCGTCCTTGCGGCGCTTGAAGTCGACGACGCGGTAACGGCGCTTGTGCCCGCCGCCCTGGTGGCGCGTCGTGATGCGGCCCTGGTTGTTGCGCCCGCCCCTGCGCTTCACGGGCTCGACGAGGCTCTTCTCCGGCTCGGTCTTCGTGACCTCCTCGAAGGTCGAGACCGACCGGAAGCGCCGGCCCGGGCTCGTCGGCTTGTACTTGCGGAGTGCCATCAGTGGCTCACCTAGACCGCCGCGCCTTCGAAGATCTCGATCCTGTCGCCGGCGCGCAGCTCGACGATCGCCTTCTTCCAGCCGGGCTTCTGCCCGCGCGTCCAGCCGCGGCGCTTGGGCTTCGGCCGCACCTTGATGATGTTGACGCCGACCACCTTCACGTCGAAGAGCTCCTCGACGGCCTGGCGGATCTGCGTCTTGTGCGCCCGCGGGTGAACGCGGAACGAGTACTTGTTGTCCTCGATGAGGCTGTAGCTCTTCTCCGAGACGACCGGGGCGATGACGACTTCACGCGGATCGAGGCTCACGCCGAGACCACCTCCTGCACGCGCTCGAGGGCGCCCTCGGTCGCGAGGACGGAGCGGGCCCAGAGGAGGGCGCCGACCTCGAGCTCGGACGGCTCGACGACGAGCGCCCGCTCGAGGTTCCGGAAGCTCCTCACGAGCGTCGCCTCCTCGGGGAGGGCGACGACGAGCACGGGCGGCTCGGCGCCCCAGGCGGCCACCAGCCCGGCGGCGGCCTTCGTCGACGGCGCCTCGAACGCGTCGCCGGCGACGATCGCGAGCGAGCCGCGCGCGGCGTGGCTCGAGAGCGCCGCCCGGAAGGCGGCCTTGCGGACCTTGCGGTTGACCTTGAGCTCGAAGCTCCTGGGCAGAGGCGGGAAGGCGACGCCGCCGCCCGTCCACTGGGCGGCACGCGTCGAGCCGGCGCGGGCCCGGCCCGTGCCCTTCTGGCGCCACGGCTTCGAGCGCCCGCCGGAGACGAGCCCGCGGCTCTTCGCGGCGCGGGTTCCCGCCCGCGCGGCCGCGGCCTCGGCGCGGACGACCTCGTGGACGAGGTGCGGCTTCACCTCGGCCGCGAAGACGGCCCCGGCGAGGGTGACGTCCTTCGCCTTCTTGCCCGACGCGTCGAGCACTGGTGCCTTGGGAGCGGCCATCAGCGGCCGTCCTCCCGGACGACGACGAGCGCGTTCCGATGCCCGGGAACGGCGCCCTTGAGGAGGAGGAGGTTCTGCTCGACGTCCCGCTCGACGACCGTGAGGCCGAGCTGCGTCACCGTCTTCGCGCCCATCTGGCCCGCCATGCGCACGCCCTTGAAGACGCGCGAGGGGGTCGCCGAGGCGCCCACGGAGCCCGGCGCCCGCACGTTGTGCGAGCCGTGGCTCTCGGGGCCGCGGCTGAAGCCGTGGCGCTTGATCGTCCCCTGGAAGCCCTTGCCGATCGACGTCCCGGTCACCTTGACCCGCTCGCCCGGCTCGAAGGCCTCGACCGTCACCGTCTCGCCCGGGGCGAGCTCGCTCGGGCCGCGCAGCTCGACGAGCCGGCGGTGCGGGCCGACCCCGTGCTTGGCGAGATGCCCGAGCTCCGGCCGTGTCAGCTTCCGCTCGGGCACCTCGTCGAAGGCGAGCTGGACGGCGTCGTAGCCGTCGTTCTCGGCCGTCCGCACCGCGACGACGGGGCACGGCCCCGCCGCGATCACGGTCACGGGCGTCAGCTTCCCGGTCTCCGGGTCGAAGACCTGCGTCATTCCGAGCTTCCTGCCGACGATGCCCTTCAACGCGTCTTCTCCGTCCCCTAGAGCTTGATCTCGATGTCGACGCCGGCAGGAAGGTCGAGCCGCATCAGGGAGTCGACCGTCTTCGGGGTCGGCGAGTGGATGTCGATCAGGCGCTTGTGCGTGCGCACCTCGAAGTGCTCGCGGGAATCCTTGTCCTTGAACGGGCTTCGGATCACCGTGTAGACGTTCTTCTCGGTGGGCAGGGGCACCGGCCCGGTCACGGTCGCGCCGGTGCGCTGCGCCGTCTCGACGATCGACAGCGCCGACCGGTCGAGCTGGGTGTGGTCGTACCCCTTGAGGCGGATGCGGATCTTCTGCTGCGGCAAGGGTGCTCTATCCCTACTTGACGATGTCCGTGACGACGCCGGCGCCCACGGTGCGGCCGCCCTCGCGGATGGCGAACCGGAGGCCCTGGTCCATGGCGATCGGCTGGATGAGCTCGATCTCCATGTTCGTGTTGTCGCCCGGCATGACCATCTCCTGGCCCTCGGGCAGCTTGATGCTCCCGGTCACGTCCGTCGTGCGGAAGTAGAACTGCGGCCGGTACCCGTTGAAGAACGGCGTGTGGCGGCCGCCCTCCTCCTTCGAGAGGACGTAGACCTCGGCGTTGAAGTGCGTGTGCGGCGTGATCGAGCCCGGCTTCGCGAGCACCTGGCCGCGCTCGACCTCCTCGCGCTTCGTGCCGCGGAGAAGCGCCCCGGCGTTGTCGCCGGCCTGGGCGTAGTCGAGCGTCTTGTGGAACATCTCGAGGCTCGTGACGACGGTCTTCTCGATGTCGGGGTGGATGCCGACGATCTCGACCTCGTTGCCCGACTCGATCTTGCCCTGCTCGATGCGGCCCGTGACCACGGTGCCCCGGCCCTGGATCGTCATGACGTCCTCGATCGGCATAAGGAACGGCTTGTCGATGTCGCGCTCCGGCTCCGGGATGTAGGAGTCGACGGCCTCCATCAGCTCGAGGATCTTCGGCGTCCACTCGGCGTCGCCCTCGAGCGCCTTCAGCGCCGAGACGGCCACGACGGGGACGTCGTCGCCCGGGAACTCGTACTTCGAGAGGAGCTCGCGCACCTCCATCTCCACGAGCTCGAGGAGCTCGGGGTCGTCGACCATGTCCGCCTTGTTGAGCGCGACGACGATCGACGGCACCTCGACCTGGCGGGCGAGCAGGATGTGCTCGCGCGTCTGCGGCATCGGGCCGTCGGCGGCCGAGACGACGAGGATCGCGCCGTCCATCTGGGCGGCGCCCGTGATCATGTTCTTGATGTAGTCGGCGTGACCCGGGCAGTCGACGTGCGCGTAGTGGCGGTTGGCCGTCTCGTACTCCACGTGCGCGGTGTTGATCGTGATGCCGCGCTGCCGCTCCTCGGGCGCGTTGTCGATCGAGGCGAAGTCGACCGCCTCGGTGTTCGTGCCCTGCTCGGCGAGTACCTTCGTGATCGCGGCCGTCAGCGTCGTCTTGCCGTGGTCGATGTGGCCGATCGTCCCGATGTTGACGTGCGGCTTCGTGCGCTCGAACTTCTGCTTTCCCATCAGCTCCTCCGGTGGTTTCCTACGTTGCCCGGGCGGCGGAGACGATCTCGCCCGCGATCGTCTGGGGCGCCTCCTCGTAGCGGTCGAACTGCATCGTGAACGTCGCGCGACCCTGGGTCATCGACCGCAGATCGGTCGCGTAGCCGAACATCGTGGCAAGCGGGACGCGGGCGCGGACCGCCTGTGCCTTGCCGCGCGGCTCGAGGCCCTCGACCCGGCCCCGGCGCGAGTTGAGGTCCCCCATGACGTCGCCGAGGTACTCCTCGGGCGTCACGACCTCGACGGCCATGACCGGCTCGAGCAGCTTCGGCTTCGCCCGCTCCATCGCGGACTTGAACGCCATGGAGCCGGCGACCTTGAACGCCATCTCGCTCGAGTCGACGTCGTGGTACGAGCCGTCCACGAGCTCGACCCGGATGTCGACGACGGGGTAGCCGGCGAGGACGCCGCCCTCCATCGCCTCCTGGATGCCGAGGTCGACCGAGGGGATGTACTCCCTGGGGACCTTGCCGCCGACGATCCGGTCGAGAAACTCGTAGCCCTCGCCCGGCTCGGACGGCTCCATGTTGATGACCGCGTGGCCGTACTGGCCCCGGCCGCCGGTCTGGCGGACGAAGCGGCCCTCGATCTTCTCGACGCGCCTCCCGATCGTCTCGCGGTAGGCGACCTGCGGGCGGCCGACGTTCGCGTCGACCGAGAACTCGCGCATGAGGCGGTCGACGATGATCTCGAGATGGAGCTCGCCCATCCCGTCGATGAGCGTCTGGCCGGTCTCCTCGTCCGTGCGCACGCGGAACGTCGGGTCCTCGTCCGAGAGGCGCTGGAGGCCCTGCCCGAGCTTGTCCTGGTCGGCCTTCGTCTTCGGCTCGATGGCGACGGAGATGACCGGGTCGGGGAAGTCCATCGACTCGAGCCGGATCGGCGCCGTGTCGAGCGCGAGCGTGTCGCCCGTCGTCGTCGCCTTGAGGCCGACGGCGGCGACGATCTCGCCGGCGCCGATCGACTCCCGCTCCTCGCGGTGGTTCGCGTGCATCTGGAGCAGGCGGCCGACTCGCTCGGTCTTGCCAGTTGTCACGTTGAGGACGCGCTCGCCCGCCTTGACCGTCCCCGAGTAGACGCGGAAGTACGTCAGCTTGCCGACGTACGGGTCGCTCATGACCTTGAAGGCGAGGGCCGAGAACGGCTCGTCCTCCGAGGGCCGGCGGGAGAGCTCGTGGCCCGTCCGCGGGTCGACCCCGTGCACCGGCGGCACGTCGAGCGGGCTCGGCAAGTAGTCGATGACGGCGTCGAGGAGCGGCTGCACGCCCTTGTTCTTGAAGGCGGAGCCGAGGAAGACCGGGGTGACAGCGATCGCCAGGGTCGCCTTGCGGAGCGCGCGGCGGACCATCTCCGGCGTGACCGCCTCCTCGTCCGTGAGGTACGTCTCGAGCAGCTCCTCGTCGTGCTCGGCGACCGCGTCGATGAGCTGGTGGTGGTACTCCTCCGCCTGCTCGCGCAGGCCTTCCGGGATCTCCACCGCGGACATGCTCGTGCCGAGGTCGTCCTCCCAGACGATCGCGGCCAGCTCGACGACGTCGACGACCCCGCGGAAGCCGTCCTCCCGCCCGATCGGCAGCTGCACCGGCACCGGGCGCGCGCCGAGGCGGTCGACCATCGACTGGACGGCGGCGAAGAAGTCCGCGCCGGTGCGGTCCATCTTGTTGATGAACGCGATGCGCGGGACGCGGTAGCGGTCTGCCTGGCGCCACACGGTCTCCGACTGGGGCTCGACGCCCGCGACCGAGTCGAAGACGGCGATGGCGCCGTCGAGGACGCGGAGGCTGCGCTCGACTTCGACCGTGAAGTCCACGTGCCCGGGCGTATCGATGATGTTGATGCGAAATTCCCGCCAGAACGCGGTCGTCGCCGCGGACGTGATCGTGATGCCGCGCTCCTGCTCCTGGGCCATCCAGTCCATGACGGCCGCGCCCTCGTGGACCTCGCCCATCTTGTGGGTCCGCCCGGTGTAGTAGAGGATCCGCTCGGTCGTCGTCGTCTTGCCCGCGTCGATGTGGGCCATGATCCCGATGTTGCGGACGCGGTCGAGCGCGACCTTCCCGCCGGTCTTCACGGTCGCCATCGCTACCACCTGTAGTGGGCGAAGGCCTTGTTGGCCTGCGCCATCCGGTAGAGGTCGTCCTTGCGCTTGTACGCCCCGCCCTGCTGGTTCAGCGCGTCGAGGATCTCGTTCGCGAGCTTCTCGTCCATGTGCTTCTCGCGCCGGTCGCGCGAGTACGTGACGATCCAGCGGACCGCGAGGGTGCGCGCGCGGCGCTGCGGCACCTCGACGGGCACCTGGTAGTTCGCGCCGCCGACCCGGCGGGAGCGCACCTCGAGGACGGGCGTGACGGTCTTGACCGCCTGCTCGAGGACCTCGATCGGCGGCTTGCCGGTCCGCTCGCCGACCTTGTCGAGGGCCGAGTAGACGATTTGCTCGGCGGTGGACTTCTTCCCCGCGAGCATGACCTTGTTCACGATCTGCGAGACGAGCTTCGAGCTGTAGCGCGGATCGGCCTCGGGCTCGCGGACCTGGATCTCTGCACGGCGCGGCACGGGCTACGCGCCCTTCTTGGCGCCGTACTTCGAGCGGCCCTGGCGCCGGTCGGGGACGCCGCCGGCGTCGAGCGCGGCCCGGATCACCTTGTAGCGGAAGCCCGGCAGGTCCTTCACGCGCCCGCCCCGGATGAGGACGACCGAGTGCTCCTGGAGGTTGTGGCCCTCGCCCGGGATGTACGCGCCGACCTCCATCTGGTTCGTCAGGCGGACGCGCGCGACCTTCCGGAGCGCCGAGTTGGGCTTCTTCGGCGTCGTCGTGTACACGCGCGTGCAGACCCCCCGCTTCTGCGGGGCGCCGCGGAGGGCGGGAGTCTTCGCCTTGGTCGCCGGGGTCTTGCGACCCTTGCGCACCAGTTGGTTCACGGTCGGCACGCTGCTCTCTTCCTCAGTCGGTCCGGGCTTCTCGCGGACGGCTGCAAACGCAACAAAAGGCCGGCAGGGGCGGGCCCTTGCCGAACCTTGCGGCATGCTAGCAGCTCTCGCGCGGCCGTCGCAACGCGGCTCGCGGCCTGGACCTTCGGCCGATTGTCAGCCTCCCGGCGCACGCGTAGTGTCACCATGCGGCCGCTGTCCCGGCCGCCCGGCCGGGCCGAGCAGAGCTCGACATGCCTCTCTTCGCGGACACCGCCACCTGGATCGCCGTGGGCTTCGCCGTCGGGGCCGCCCTCTTCGCGCTCGCCGCCTCGCTCGCCATCCTCGTCCTCGTCCTGCGGCGCGGGCGAGCCGGCGGCGAGGCGAGGACCCGCGGCGACGGCGGCGGGCCTTCGGGGGCGGGCGACGCCGAGGCGCTCGCGCAGGCACGCGAGGAGAGCCGCCGGGCACGCCGCCTGGCGGAGATCGCCTCGAGCATCGACCTCGACGAGGTCCTGAGGCGGATCCTCGGCGAGGCGACCCTGACCGCCGGCGCCGACGCGGCCGTGCTCGCCGTGCGGGAGGACGAGGAGGAGCCTCTCGTCGCGGCGCTCGGGATGACCGCCGAGGAGGCGGCGCGGCAACCGGTCTCCCCCTCGCCCTCGGGCGGCGCCCGCGCCGTCCGCCTGACGTACCGCTACGGCCCCGACGACGAGGGCGCCCGGGCGGCCGGCGAGCTGATCCGGGGCGGCGTCGCCCTGCCGGTGCGCGACGACGGCGACGAGGAGGCGGTCGGGACGCTCGGCGTCTTCTGGCGCGGTGAGCAGCCCGGGCCCGACGACGAGGGCGTCGCCCGGCTCGAGGAGCTGGCCGCCGCCGCGGCGCCCGCGATCCGGAACGCGCAGCGCTTCCGCGAGGCGCGGCGGCTCGCGGACGTCGACGCCCTCACCGGCCTCCACAACCGGCGCTACTTCCACGAGGCGCTCGCGCGCGAGTGCGCCCGCGCCCAGAGGTACGAGCGCCGCCTCGCCCTCCTGCTCCTCGACATCGACGACTTCAAGGAGATCAACGACCGCGTCGGGCACCTGGCCGGGGACGCCGTGATCGCCGCAGTCGCCCGCAGGCTCCGGAGCGCCGTGCGCAGCTCCGACTTCGCCTGCCGCGTCGGCGGCGACGAGCTCGCCGTGCTCCTCCCCGAGTCCGGGGAGCGGGACGCGGAGGATCTCTACCGCCGGATCCAGTTCGCGGTCGGCTCGGGCTCGGCCGGGCCCGCCGAGCGGGTCCGCCTCTCCGCCGGCATCGCCGAGCTGCGCGCGGAGGACGACCCGGTCTCGTTCTTCCAGCGGGCCGACGACGCGCTCTACCGCGCGAAGCAGGAGGGCAAGGGTCAGGTCCGGCGCGCAGGACAGGCCGCCGGGCGCCCCTGAGCGGTGGAGGAGCCTAGAGGCGCTGGCTCGAGCGCACGGCTTCCTGCTCGCGACGACGGACGAGCGTCCGCACGTCCTCGAGGAAGCGCGCACAGTCGGACTCGAGCTCGGCGGAGAGGAAGTGCCCCGGGGGAGGGACCTGCGCCCCGTCGGCGGCTGCTTGCAGGTACTCGCGCTCGTCGGGACCAGCCAAGTCTCTCCCCACCTTCCTGTGGATCGTGTGGATAACCGAGTCGCGACCAGCCGTGCCGCCGGCTGTTCGGGCCCTGCCCTCGGGCAATTCGCGACCGAGGGCCAGTCTACGCCTCCGAGCCGAGCAGGGTGTATGCCCCTTTCGAGGGATGACCGGCAAACTCGACGCAAAGAGCGGGAAAATCGGAGGGCGCCCGTGGGCGCCCTCCGCTCGTACCGTCTGTCGCGACCCGGAGCCGGCTAGCTCTCCTCGTCGAGGGGCGAGTCGACCTCGGGAACCTCCTCGGCCTCGAGGGCGCTGCGCCCGTCGCCGCCGTTACCCTCCGGCTCTCCCCCGAAGGTCATGTCCATGAGGCCCAGAGCCTCCCCGTCCGATCCGATCTCCTCGAGAGCGGCGAGCAGCTGCTCTTCGGTGTCCGGCCGGGCGTAGCCGGCCGCCGCGACCTCCTCGCTCGGGCTGATGTCGACGTTGCGGTAGCGCTTGAGGCCCGTCGCCGCCGGGATCAGCTTGCCGATGATGACGTTCTCCTTCAGGCCGAGCAGGCGGTCGACCTTGCCTTCGATGGAGGCGTCCGTCAGCACCTTCGTCGTCTCCTGGAAGGAGGCGGCCGAGAGGAACGACTCCGTCGCGAGGGAGGCCTTCGTGATGCCGAGGATGAGCGGCTCGAAGGTCGCCTGCTCCTTCTTCTCCGCCTTGACGCGGGCGTTCTCGCGCTCGAGCACCGACTTGTCCACGAGCTGGCCCGGGAGCAGGTCGGTGTCGCCGGCGTTCTCGACGCGCACCTTCTTCAGCATCTGCCGGACGATCAGCTCAATGTGCTTGTCGTGGATGTCGACGCCCTGGGACTTGTAGACCTTCTGGACCTCGCCGACGAGGTAGACCTCGGTCGGCGTCGAGCCCTTCCCGGCCTTCGAGTGGAGCGCGAGGATGTCGGCCGGCGAGAGGGAGCCCTCGTCCAGCGGGTCGCCCGCCTCGACCACCTGGCCGTCGGCCACGAGCACCCGCGTGCGGCGCGGCAGCTGGTAGTCCTTCGACTGGAGCGGCTCGCCGCTCTCGTCGAGGCCGTCGGGGTGCAGGGTCACGCGGGGGCCGCGGTCCGTCTCCTCGACCTCGACCCGGCCGCCCGTCTGGGCGAGCGTGGCCGCACCCTTCGGGTTCCGCGCCTCGAAGATCTCGACGACGCGCGGGAGGCCGTGCGTGATGTCGGCGCCGGCGACGCCGCCCGTGTGGAACGTCCGCATCGTCAGCTGCGTCCCCGGCTCCCCGATCGACTGGGCGGCGATGATCCCGACCGCGTCGCCGATCTCGCACATGTGCCCGGTGGCGAGGAACGTCCCGTAGCAGGCCCGGCACACGCCGTACTCGCTGCGGCACTTGAGGACGCTCCGGACGGGGACGAGGAAGCCCTCGGCGTGGTCCTCGAGCTCGGCCGCGAGCGTGCGGAGCTTCGGGTACGTGATCTCCTCGTTCTTCGCGACCAGCACCGTCTTGCCCGGCTTGCCGTCCTTGAGCGGCTTCCGCACCTCGGCCGCCGCGACGCGGCCGGCGAGCGAGCGGTTGAGCCCCTCCGCGACGAGCACGGGCTGCTCGATCCCCTCGCTCGTGCCGCAGTCCTCCTCGCGGACGATGACGTCCTGCGAGACGTCGACGAGCCGCCGGGTGAGGTACCCGGAGTCCGCCGTCCGCAGCGCCGTGTCCGCGAGACCCTTGCGCGCGCCGTGGGTGGAGATGAAGTACTCGAGGACCGAGAGGCCCTCCATGAAGTTCGCCTTGATCGGCAGCTCCATGATCTCGCCCTTCGGATTCGCCATCAGGCCGCGCATGCCGGCCAGCTGGCGGATCTGCTTGAAGGAGCCGCGGGCCCCGGAGTTGGCCATCATGAAGATGGGGTTCAGCTCGTAGAGCGTCTCCTCCATCGCCTCGGCGACCTTGTCCGTCGCCTCGGTCCAGATGTTGACGATCGACTCGTGGCGCTCGTCCTCGGTGATGAGGCCGCGCTCGAACTGGAGCTCGATCCGGCCGACACGCTCCTCGTAGTCCTCGAGGATCCGGCCCTTGTCCTCCGGGATGACGATGTCGTTCTTCGAGATCGTGATCCCCGCCTGGGTGGCGTAGCGGAAGCCGAGGTCCTTGATCGTGTCGAGGAGCTGCGAGATCGCCGCGGCGCCGTAGACGTCCACGAGGCCGGTGACGAAGTCGTTCGTCTCCTTCTTGCCGAGGGTGCGGTTGATGAACTCGACCGTCGTCGGGTCGAGGCCGTCGCCGAGGGCCCGCGCGATCGAGCGCGCCACCTCCTCGTTGAAGACGACCCGTCCGGGCGTCGTGAGCAGGCGCTCCCCGCCGCGGCGGTACTCGATCGGCTCCTGGAGCCCCACCTGGCGGGCGTCGAGGGCGAGGATGACCTCCTCCTCGGACCCGAACCGCGGCGGGTGCTCGTCGAAGTCCTCGGCCGTCATCGCGGGAAGGTCGTGGCGGCAGTAGGTGAGGTAGTAGCCGCCGAGCACCATGTCCTGCGAGGGCGTGGAGAGCGGCTTCCCGTGCGCCGGCGAGAGGATGTTGTTCGAGGACAGCATGAGGATGCGGGCCTCCGCCTGGGCCTCGGCCGAGAGCGGCAGGTGCACGGCCATCTGGTCGCCGTCGAAGTCCGCGTTGAACGCGTGGCAGACGAGCGGGTGGATCTGGATCGCCTTGCCCTCCACGAGCACGGGTTCGAACGCCTGGATGCCCAGGCGGTGGAGCGTCGGCGCCCGGTTCAGGAGCACCGGATGCTCGGCGATGACCTCCTCGAGCACGTCCCAGACCTCGGGGACCATCGACTCGACGTACTTCTTCGCCGCCTTGATGTTCTGGACCGACTTCCGCTCGACGAGCCGGCTCATGATGAACGGCTTGAAGAGCTCGAGCGCCATCAGCTTCGGCAGGCCGCACTGGTGCAGCTTGAGCGTCGGGCCGGAGACGATCACCGAGCGGCCCGAGTAGTCGACGCGCTTCCCGAGCAGGTTCTGCCGGAAGCGGCCCTGCTTCCCCTTGAGCATGTCCGAGAGCGACTTCAGCGGCCGGTTGCCCGGGCCCGTGACCGCGCGACCGCGGCGCCCGTTGTCGAAGAGGGCGTCGACGGCCTCCTGGAGCATGCGCTTCTCGTTGTTGACGATGATCTCGGGCGCGCCGAGGTCGAGCAGCCGCTTGAGCCGGTTGTTCCGGTTGATGACGCGGCGGTAGAGGTCGTTGAGGTCGCTCGTGGCGAAGCGGCCGCCGTCGAGCTGCACCATCGGGCGGAGCTCCGGCGGGATGACCGGGATCGCCTCGAGGATCATCCACTCGGGACGGTTCTCGGAGGTCACGAACGCGTTCTGGACCTTCAGGCGCTTGATGGCGCGCTGCTGCTTCTGGCCCTTCGAGGTCCGGATGATCTCGCGCAGCGACTTCGCCTCGGCCGTGAGGTCGAGGTCGCGGAGGAGGTCGCGGATCGCCTCCGCGCCCATGCCGCCCTTGAAGTAGACGCCGAAGCCGTACGGCGAGCCGAAGCGGTCCTTCAGCTCGCGGAAGAGCATCTCGTCGTTGACGATCATCTTCGGCTCGAGGTCGCGGAAGAGCTGCCAGGTCTGCTCGAGACGGGCGACCGAGTCGACCGCCGCCTCGCGCGCGTCCGCGCGCCGCGACTCGATGTCCTGGTACATCTCGCGGACCTTGAGCGCCCACTGCGAGAGCGAGTCGAAGTCGTCCTTGCGGGCGCCCTCGCGGAGGCAGAGGTCGTACGCGAGCTCCTTGACGGCGCCCGGGTCGCCGCCCGGCTCGGCGCGGTCGAGCACGTCGCGCAGGAGCCCGCTGCCGAGGTCGCGCGCCTTGTCGAGGTTCTTCGCGTCGACGCCCGCGACGAGCTCGGCGTCCTCCCCTTCGAGCGGCTCGCCCGCGAGGAGCGCGTCGCGCACGCGGTTCACGTGCTTCGTGATCGCGCCCTTCTTGGAGCCGGTCGCCTTGTCGGCCTGCTTCGCGAGTGGCTCGAGCGCCTCGAGGATCTGGACGGCGGCGTTGCCGACGGCCTCGACGTCGCGCGGGGCGAGCCGGCGGTCGTCGCGAACGGCGGCGCTCCGCACGAGCTCGCGGATCTTCTTCGAGTCCTCGGTCGTGACCGTTCCGGCCACGGAGACGAAGATCCCGCTCGCGAGCGTGCGGGCCTCGTCGAGCGTCGGCAGGCCTTGCTCCTCGGCCCAGGCCGCGAGCCCGCGGGCCCAGAACTCGTCGTCCTCGTCGAAGTTGCGCTCCCTGCCCTTCGTGAAGTAGTCGCGCCGGCGCGAGAGCCTGTCCTCGAGCGCCGCGAGCGCCTCGTCACGGTCGACGTTGATGCGCTCGTACTCGCCGCGCACCTTGTCCTCGAGGTCGGCCAGGTCGGCCGCCCGCTTCTCCGTCTCGACCTGCGTGACGATCGAGGCGGCGAAGTAGAGGACCTTCTCGAGCTCCTTCGGCGCGATGTCGAGCAGGTAGCCGATCCGGCTCGGGACGCCCTTGAAGAACCAGATGTGCGAGACCGGGGCCGCGAGGTCGATGTGGCCCATGCGCTCGCGCCGCACCTTCTGGCGCGTGACCTCGACGCCGCAGCGCTCGCAGATGATGCCCTTGTAGCGGACGCGCTTGTACTTGCCGCAGTAGCACTCCCAGTCCTTCGTGGGACCGAAGATGCGCTCGCAGAAGAGGCCGTCCTTCTCGGGCTTGAGCGTGCGGTAGTTGATCGTCTCCGGCTTCGTGACCTCGCCGGAGGACCAGTCCCTGATCTGCTTGCTCGACGCGAGGCCGATGCGGATCGCGTCGAAGTTGTTGATGTCGATCAAAGCAGCTCCCCTGTGGTTCGTGGGGTGACATTCTCGAATCTCTCGCGCGTGCAGAGCGAGCCGGCCATCATTCCTCGACCTCGATGTCCGCCAGGTCGGGTGCGGGCTCGAAGGTGCTCTCCTCCTCGGGCTCGGCGACCGCCGTGGCGGTCTCCTCGACGTCGCCGAGCTGCTCGTCCGCCGGGAGCGTCATCTCGCCGTCCGCGTCGACGCGCTCCTGCCCCTCCTCGGCCTCCTCGGCCGTGGGCGGGCGCGCCGCCGCGCGGAGCGAGCCGGGCGAGAGATCGATGCCGAGCTCCTCCGCGGCGCGGAGCAGTTCGTCGTCCTCCTCCCGGACCTCGACCTCGGCGCCTTCCTCGGAGATGACGTTCACGTCGAGCGCGAGCGACTGCATCTCCTTCAGGAGCACCTTGAAGGACTCCGGGATCGACGGCTCGGCGATGTTCTCGCCCTTGACGATCGCCTCGTAGGCCTTCACGCGGCCGACGGTGTCGTCGGACTTGATGGTCAGCATCTCCTGGAGCGTGTACGCGGCGCCGTACGCCTCGAGCGCCCAGACCTCCATCTCGCCGAAGCGCTGGCCGCCGAACTGGGCCTTGCCACCCAGGGGCTGCTGCGTCACGAGCGAGTAGGGGCCCGTCGAGCGCGCGTGGATCTTGTCGTCGACGAGGTGGAGCAGCTTGAGGATGTACATGAAGCCGACCGTCACCTTCTGGTCGAAGGGCTCGCCGCTCCGCCCGTTGAAGAGCCGCGCCTTGCCGGAGCAGTGGCGGCCGGCCGGCCGCTTCTCGTCGACCACGAACCTGATCGGCGAGTCCGGGTTCTGGCGCGACCACTCGACGAGCGCCTCGTCGACCTGCTCCGGCGTCGCCCCGTCGAAGACGGAGCTCGCCACCGGCGTCGGGCCGTTGCGCTCGCCGTCCTCGGCGAAGACGCCGTGGTGGGCGGCCCAGCCGAGGTGCGTCTCGAGCACCTGGCCGATGTTCATCCGGCTCGGCACGCCGAGCGGGTTCAGCACGACGTCCACCGGAGTGCCGTCCTCCAGGAACGGCATGTCCTCCTCGGGGACGATCCTGGCGATGACGCCCTTGTTGCCGTGGCGCCCGGCGAGCTTGTCGCCCTCGGCGATCTTGCGCTTCTTCGCGACGTACACGCGCACGAGCTCGTTCACGCCCGGCGAGAGGTCGTCGCCGGCGTCGCGCGAGAAGGTCTTCACGTCGATGACCTTGCCGCCCTCGCCGTGCGGCACCTTGAGGGACGTGTCGCGCACCTCGCGCGCCTTCTCCTTGAAGATCGCGCGGATGAGCTTCTCCTCGGCCGTCAGCTCGGTCTCGCCCTTGGGCGTGACCTTGCCGACGAGCAGGTCGCCGGAGCCGACCTCGGCGCCGATGCGGACGACGCCGCGGTCGTCGAGGTCCTTGAGCGACTCCTCCGAGCGGTTCGGGATGTCGCGCGTGATCTCCTCGTCGCCGAGCTTCGTGGAGCGCGCGTCGACCTCGTACTCGTGGATGTGGATCGAGGACAGCACCTCGTCCTTCACGAGCCGCTCCGAGATGACGATCGCGTCCTCGAAGTTGTAGCCCTCGAAGGGCATGAAAGCGACGAGCAGGTTCTTGCCGAGCGCGAGCTCGCCCTCGCTCGTCGAGCTGCCGTCGGCCAGGACGTCTCCGGCCTTCACCTTGTCACCCAGGCGCACGACCGGCTTCTGGTGGATGAGCGTGCCCTGGTTCGAGCGCATGAACTTCTCGAGCTCGTACTCCTCGCGCCCGTCCTTCGTCTCGACCACGATCTGGTCGGCCTCGACGTCGACGACCGTGCCCGCGCTGCGGGTGACGACGACGTCGCCCGTGTCGATCGCGGCGCGGTACTCGAGGCCCGTGCCGATGAGCGGCGGCTCCGTGATCATGAGCGGCACCGCCTGCCGCTGCATGTTCGAGCCCATGAGCGCGCGGTTCGCGTCGTTGTGCTCGAGGAACGGGATGAGGGCCGTCGCGACCGAGACGATCTGAGCCGGGTTCACGTCCATGTACTGGACCTGCTTGGGGTCGGCCTCGACCGGCTGGCCGCCGGGGCCGCGGCAGAGGACCGTCGGGTTGGCGAACTTGCCCGTCCGCTCGTCGACCTCCTCGTTCGCCTGCGCGATCGTGAGCTTCTCCTCCTCGGCGGCGTCGAGGTAGACGATCTCGTCCGTCACCTTCCCGCCCTTGACGACGCGGTACGGCGTCTGGACGAAGCCGAACTCCGACACGGTGGCCATCGAGGCCAGCGAGCCCATGAGGCCGATGTTCGGGCCCTCCGGCGTCTCGATCGGGCACATGCGGCCGTAGTGCGTGGGATGGACGTCGCGCACCTCGATCGGCGCGCGCTCGCGCGTGAGCCCCCCGGCGCCGAGCGCCGAGAGGCGGCGCCGGTGCGTGAGCCCGGCGAGCGAGTTCGTCTGGTCCATGAACTGCGAGAGCTGCGAGGAGCCGAAGAACTCCTTGAGGGCCGCCACGACCGGGCGGATGTTGATGATCGTCTGCGGGGTGATCGTGTCGACGTCCTCCGTCGTCATCCGCTCCCGCACGACGCGCTCCATGCGGTAGAGGCCGACGCGGAACGCCTCCTGGATCAGCTCGCCGACCGTCCGCAGGCGGCGGTTGCCGAAGTGCTCGTACTCGTCGAGCTCGCCGCGAATCGGCTCCCGCGAGAGGGAGATCGCGTCGGCGGCGTAGTCCTTCGAGTCCTCGCCGGTGACGCCGAGGCGCCGCGGCATGTCGACGAGCCTGCGCACGAGGGCGAGGATGTCCTGCGTCGTGAGCACGCGGACGTCGTCGGGGACGTCGACCTCGAGGCGCTGGTTCAGCTTGTAGCGGCCGACCTTCGTGAGGTCGTAGCGCTTGGGGTCGAAGAAGAGCCCGCGCAGGAGGTTGCGCGCGTTCTCGAGCGTCGGCGGCTCGCCCGGCCGCTGCTTCTTGAACACCTCGACGACCGCCTCCTCCTCGCGGGTCGTCGTGTCCTTCTCGAGCGTGTTCGCGATGAAGGGCGAGTTGTCGAAGAGCTCGAGGATCTTCTCGTTCGTGGTCGTGTCGAGGGCGGCGCCGGTCGACGGGTCCTCGGCGGGGAGCGCCCGCAGGAGCGTGGTGATCGGCAGCTTCCGCTTGCGGTCGATGCGCGCGTAGACGACGCCCTTCTTGTCGATCTCGAGCTCGAGCCACGAGCCACGGCTCGGCATGAGGTTCGCGATGAAGACCTGCTTCGTCGGGTCCTTGGGCTCCATCAGGTAGGCGCCCGGGGAGCGGACGAGCTGCGTCACGATGACGCGCTCCGTCCCGTTGATGATGAACGTGCCCTGGTCGGTCATCATCGGGAAGTCCCCCATGAAGACCGTCTGCTCGCGGATCTCGCCCGTCTCCTTGTTGACGAAGCGGACCGTCATCGAGAGCGGGACCTGGTAGGTGAGGTCCTTCTCGCGGCACTCCTTGATCGACACGGGCGGCTCGCCGAACTCGTAGTCGGCGAACTCGACGGCCAGCGTGCCGGTGTAATCCTCGATCGGCGAGATGTCGTCGATCGTCTCGCGGAGGCCCTCCTCCAGGAACCAGTGGAAGGAGGCCTTCTGGATGTCGATGAGGTTCGGTAGGTCGAGGACGTGCTTCAGGCGGGAAAAACTCTTGCGCGCAGGGCGCGCTGCGACCTTGTTGGCCAAGGACGACGACCTCCCTCTAGGCAGGGTCTAACGACAAGAATTGAGCAGGAAATCTGCGGTACAGCGGCGCGACCGATAAATGTAGCACGAACAGCGGTCCCCGCGCAACGCTTCGCGTGCGGGGAACCGCTCTCAGGCCTCGCAGTATAGCGCCCGGCAGGCAGAAGTGCGAGAGGGGCGACGTGCGCCCCTCCCGCCCTTCGCCATGCGTCCCGGGCTAGAGCAGAAGTCGCAGGGCGGCCAGGATGGCCTCGCCGTCCGTCGGCTCGATCTCGGCGTCCTCGCCGGTCTCGCCCTCGTCGGTCTCGCCGCCGTCGGTGTCGTCGCCGTCGTCCTCGGTGTCCTCGCCGGTCTCGCCCTCGTCGACGGGGCAAGCATCCTCGGCAGGCTCGTCGGAGTCGGCGGGCTCGTCGGAGTCGGCGGGCTCGTCGCCCTCGGCGCCCTCCTCCGTCGTCGCCTCGTCGTCGGCCGGGTCCTCCTCCTCGGCGGGCTCGCCCTCGGCGGGCTCGCACGCGGCGGGCTCCTCGGCGGCCTCCTCGTCGCCCTCGGCGCCGTCGCGCTCGTGCGCCTCCTCGGAGACGCACTTGCCGAAGGCGTTGGCCTTGTTGTCGTTCGTGCCGTACTCCTCGGCGAAGGCCTCGACGCCCATCATGTCGCGCTCGAACTTGCAGACGAACGCGGGGTTGTCCTTGAGCGGGCCCTCCTGCTCCTCGCCCTCGTCTGCCTCGTCGCCGGAGCGAGCGGCGCCGCGCTCGAGCTTCTGCCGGGCCTTCTCGGCCTTCTTCGCCTGGCCGGCGCCCTTGCCGGCCCAGGCGGGCTTGCCCTTCGCCTTCCCGCCGACGGACGCGGAGTCGCTCGCACCGCCGCCGCCGCCTCCGCCGCCTCCTGCCCAGGCGGGCGGGCCGGCCCAGGACGGCTTGCCGCCGCCGTTGCCGTTGCCGTTGCCCGGCTTGGCCGCCGCGGCCGGGACGACGAGCGCAGCGATCAGCAGCGTCGCGAGAACGAGCTTGAGTCCGTGCCTCATGGCGGCCTCCGTGTCGAGTCGTTCGCTCGGGGAGCGTGGTTCCACGAGCACAGACGCTCGAGACTGCGGAAACCTGCGCCTCCTTACGAAAGATCAACACTTCGGGGGAAGGCGCGCTCCCCCGGCGGAGGCAGGCGCGCGTGCGGACCGGGCCGCGCCCCGCGCGCCCGATCCCACGGTCTCGCCGGAAAGCGAAGGGGCCGCACGGCGGCGGCCCCTTCGGCGGTCGGCGGTCGGCGTCGAGGCCGCGCTACTTGACCTCGACGGACGCGCCGGCCTCCTCGAGCTGGCTCTTGATCGAGTCCGCCTCCTCGCGGGCGACGCCCTCCTTGACAGGGTTCGGCGCCCCGTCGACGAGGTCCTTCGCCTCCTTGAGGCCGAGGCCCGTGATCGCCCGGACGACCTTGATCACCTGGATCTTCTTGTCGCCCGCGCCCGTGAGGACGACGTCGAACTCGGACTGCTCCTCGGCGGCGGCTCCGTCGCCGCCGGCGGCCGGGGCGGCGCCGGGGGCGGCGACCGCGACCGGCGCCGCAGCCGTGACGCCCCACTCCTCCTCGATCTTGTTCTTCAGCTCGACGAGGTCGAGAACGGTCATCTTCCCGAGCTCGTCGAACACCTTGTCGACTGCGCTGGCAGCCATGGCTACTCCTCCTCCTTCGTGCTCTCTGTGGTCTCTGCGGTGGTTTCCGCGCTGGTCTCCGCGCCGGTCTCGTCGCTCGGCTCCTCGGCCGGCTCCTCGCTCGCCGCGGACGCGCCCTCCGGCTCGTGCGCGGGAGCCTCGGCCTGCTCGCCCTGCAGCTGCTCCACGCGGGCGTCGACGAGCCCGACGAAGTCCCGGAGCGGGGCCGCGAAGAGCCCGGCGAGCGCGGTCAACGGCCCGACGATCGCGCCGAGCACCTGCCCGCGCAGGACGTCTGCCGGCGGCAGCGAGGCGAGCTCGACGACCTGGTCGGCCGCCATCGGCGTCCCCTGCAGGATGCCGCCCTTGATCTGCAGCACCCGCGTGCGCCTGGCGGTGTCGTGCAGCGTCTTCGCGACAGCGACCATGTCGCCGTCGCGGACGAACGCGATCGCTACCGGTCCCTCGAGGAGCTCGGTCAGAGTCTCGAGGCCCGCCTCCGCCGCCGCCCGCTTCGTGAGCGTGTTCTTGACGACGGAGAACGTGGCGCCGTGCTCGAGCAGCTTCGTGCGCACGTCGTCGAGCTCGCCCACCGAGAGACCGCGGTAGTCGGCCAGGATGAGCGTCTCGGACGAGCGCAGCCGCTCGGCGATCTCCGCGACGACCTGCTCCTTGTCCTTTCTCAGCACCTCTTCACCTCCTCCTGTGATTCGTGCCCGCCTTCCGGGCGGGCACGAGGAGAGGCGAAGGCTCTCTCGCGCCGCCTCGGCAGGTCTTACGCCCCCGTGAGGGCCGCCGGCTGTCTCTGGCGACGGGCTGGTCGGCTGGACGTCTACGCCGGGGCCGGGGCCTCCTCGAGCTCGGCTGCGATCTCGCGCGTGCGCGTGGGATCGACGTGGATCCCGGGCCCCATCGAGCTCGTCAGCGTGATCGAGCGGATGTAGCGGCCCTTCGCGGCCGCCGGCTTCGCGCGGACGATCTCCTCGACGACGGTGGCGTAGTTCTCGAGGAGCGTGCGCTCGTCGAAGCTCTTGCGCCCGATCACGAGGTGGACGTTCGCGCCCCGGTCCGTGCGGTACTCGAGCTTGCCCGCCTTCGCGTCCCGCACGGCCTTGCCGACGTCGAAGGTGACCGTGCCCGTCTTCGGGTTCGGCATCTTGCCGCGTGGGCCGAGGATCCGGCCGAGCTTGCCGACGGTGCCCATCATGTCCGGCGTGGCGATCGCGACGTCGAACTCGTCGAAGCCGCCCTCGACCTGGGCCGCGAGGTCGCCCGAGCCGACGACGTCCGCGCCCGCGTCCTGCGCCTCACGGGCTTTCTCGCCCTCGGCGAAGACGGCGACGCGCACCTCCTTGCCCGTCCCGTGGGGGAGCATGAGCGTGCCGCGAAGCTGCTGGTCGGCGTGACGGACGTTGAGACCGAGGTTGAAGTGCACCTCGACCGTCTCGTCGAACTTCGTCGCCGGCAAGTCCTTGAGGGTGCGGACCGCCTCGAGCGGCGAGTAGGCGCGCTCGCGGTCGATGCGCCCCCGCCCCTCGGTGTAGCGCCTGCCGTGACCGCTCATCGCCCGACCTCCACGCCCATCGAGCGCGCCGTCCCCTCGATGATCCTCATCGCGTGGTCGACGTCGCGCGCGTTCAGGTCCTCGAGCTTCGTCTCGGCGATCTGGCGGACCTGGGCGGAGGTGATCGTCCCCACCTTGTCGCGGTTGGGCTCGGCGGAGCCCTTGTCGAGCCGCAGCGCCTCCTTGATCAGGACGGCGGCCGGCGGCGTCTTCGTGATGAACGTGAAGGACCGGTCCTCGAAGACCGTGATCTCCACGGGGATGATGCGGCCGTTCTCCTGCTGGGTCTGCGCGTTGAACGCCTTGCAGAACTCCATGATGTTGACCCCGTGCTGGCCGAGCGCAGGGCCGACGGGCGGCGCCGGGTTGGCCTGGCCGCCGGGGATCTGGAGCTTGATGAGTGTCAGGACCTTCTTCGCCATTCCTCGTTCCTAGTCCATCTTCTTCACTTGGTCGAAGCTCACCTCGACCGGGGTCTGGCGCTCGAAGATGTTCACGAGCACCTTGAGCTTCTGCTGGTCCGCGTTGACGTCGATCACCTCGCCGTCGAAGTCGGAGAGCGAGCCGGAGGTGATCTTCACCGTCTCCCCCAGCTCGAACTCGACGGTCGTTCGCGGGCGGTCGGCGCCCGCGGTCGCCGTGTGGAGGATGCGGTCGACCTCCGGCTGGGAGAGCGGCACGGGCTTCGTGCCCGAGCCGACGAACCCGGTCACCCCGGGCGTGTTCTTCACGACCGTCCAGGCCTCGTCGTTCAGGTCCATGTTCACGAGCACGTAGCCCGGCAGGACGCGCTTCTCCGTCTGCACCTTCTGGCCGTCGCGCGTCTCCACGACCTGCTCGGTCGGGACGACGACGCGGCGGAAGCGCGGCCGCTGGCCCATCGACTCGATCCGGTGCTCGAGGTTGGCCTTGACCTTGTTCTCGTGGCCCGAGTAGGTGTTGATGACGTACCAGCGGAACATGTCGCCTAGAGGTTCAGGAGGACGTCGCGGACGAAGCGCTGCAGGACCCAGTCGGCGGCGAAGAGGTAGGCGCCGACGATCGCGACCGCGATGATGACGACGATCGTGGCGGAGACGAGCTGCTGGCGGCCCGGCCAGTCGACCTTGCGAAGCTCGGCCCACGACTCGCCCGTGAAGGCGCGCACCCCACCGCGCCGCTCGCGCTTGGCGCCGGTCTGGCTCTTCGGCTGCCCGGCCGGCTTGACCTCGCGGCCTCGCCGCGCGCGCGTGCGCTCGGCCTGGGCCGGAGCCTGGAAGTCGCTGCGCTTCCGGCGGGTCCGGGACGGTCTCGCCAAGCTAGCGCGTCTCCCGGTGCAGCGTGTGCTGGCCGCACCAGCGACAGTACTTCCTCGTCTCGAAGCGGTCGGGCGTGTTCCGCTTCGACTTCTGCGACTGGTAGTTGCGCCGCTTGCACTCGGTGCAGGCGAGCGTGATCGCTACCCGTACTCCTGTTGCCATCGTCCAGCTCGTCTCCGTCTCGGCGACCCCGAAAAAGCTCGCAGCGTGAGGACAGCGTCCTCCGCCGCGCGGGGGATTGTAGCTGCGACCGGAGGATCGCCGCGGATCGCCGTCTCGCCGAGGTGAGGGGGCGGCCGCCGCGCGAACCGGCGGCGGCCGCCCGTATGGGCTCCTCGTTCCCGGGTCTCAGCCTCTGTCCTCGTGCGCCGCCGGCATCGCTATCCGGTCTGCGTCGCGAACGCTTGCTGGAGCGTCTTGGCCAGGTTGAACGAGAGCGCCCCGGCCGAGTTCGACGCCCACTGGTTCGCGGAGCTCGACCCGCCGTACACGTTCCCGCCCGCGATCGTCACGGGCACGTTCGCGTTGACGGCGTTCTGGTCTGCGTCCGCGTCGGCGTCCGCCTTCTGGAGCGTCACGGCGCCCTGGTTCACGGCCTGGTACTGGCCGGAGCCCCCGCAGCCGTAGCTGCACGAGCTCGGGCCGCCGACCTGGACCGCATCGGCGGTCTGCGACGTGGCCGCTGCGTTCCCCGCCGCCGCGAAGGCGGCGTTCGACGCCGCCTGGTTCGCGGAGCTCGACCCGCCGTACACGTTCCCGCCCGCGATCGTCACGGGCGCGTTCGCGTTGACGGCGTTCTGGTCGGCGTCCGCGTCGGCGTCCGCCTTCTGGAGCGTCACGGCGGTCTGGTCGACCGCCTGGTACTGGCCGGAGCCGCCGCACCCTGCGGTGCACGAGCTCGAGCCGCCCACCTGCGTCGCCGCGGCCGTCTGCGACGTCGAGGCGACGTTGCCGGCCGCCGCCTTCGCGGCGTTCGACGCGGTCTGGTTGGCCGAGCTCGAACCGCCGACGACGTTCCCGCCCGCGATCGTCACGGGAGCGTTCCCGTTGACCGCGTTCTGCTTCGCGTCCGCGTCGGCCTTCGCGCTCTGCGCCGTGACGGCGCTCTGGCCGATCGTCTGCGCCTGGCCGGAGCCGTCCTGCGCCCACGCCGGGCTCGCGCCGACGGCGAGGGCCAGGGCGGTCGCGACCAGTGCGATGTGTCTGGTGCTCATCATCCCTCCAAGGTCGTGTGTGAACCGCACCGGTGTCGACTGGAACCGGCGCGTCGACTACGCGACCTGCAGGGGTCAGCCGGGGCGCTGGGGCGGCGTGAGGTACGCCTGGTGCCGCCAGGGCGCCGAGGCGAGGCTGAGTCGCCCGAAGAGGAGCCCGAGAGAGCCGAGGTAGAGAGCGAGGGTGACCAGCGCGCCGACGAGGAGACCGGCCGGGACGAATCCGGAGCCGGCCGACGGCGCAGGGAGGGGTGGACGTGGAAGCTGGACGAACGGCTCCAGCGCAGCCGCCGGGACGGCCGGTGGACGCTGGACGATGCTGGACGAAGCGCGGCGCGCCGGCAGGGGCGAGGCGGTTGCGCTCTCGGGCGCGGGCGAGCGGGCCGCGACCGCTCGGCGAGGATCGACGGGGCGCGCAGGGGACGGTGCGGTCACCGTCCCGCGCGCCTGTGTCGCCTGCCGCCGCTCGTCCCAGGGGAGCGCCCACGCCGGGAATGCGGGAGTTCGGAGGCCCGGCACGCGCAGGTCGATCGTCCAGTTCCAGATCCAGGTCCAGTCGGTGCCGGTCGCGATCACGACGGCAGCGGGCGCGCCGCCGGGCGCCCCGTCCAGCGCCGGCGCGGCCTGGGCGGAGCCGCCGGTCGCGAGCCGCGGGCCGGGCGCCGCGGCGCCCGTGAGGGCAGGCGCCGCCGCCGCTTGACCGCTCGCCTGGGTCGTCGTGCTCTCGTTGACCGCTGCTGCGCCCGAGGAGGCCGTGTTCGTCTGGACGATGACCACGCGGCTGCGCGGGCTCTGGATCAGGACGGGGACGGCGACGTTGACGGGCTGCACCTGCACCGTCGTCGCCTGCGCGGCCGCGTCCTGCGCGGTCCGGCTCGCCTGTCGGGTCGCCTGCGACGGCCCGGCGCCCGCAGCTCCGCCGGAGGGCTCGGCTTGGGCTTCGTCGCGCGCCGCCGGGGCGGCGGAGCCGCGGCCCCCCTGCCGGGACTGATCGGCGCGCTGGCTCGTCGAGCTCGCGTTCTGCGCGGCGGCGCCGGCGGCGGCCGTGTTCGCCTGCTCGACGACGGCCGTGGCGCCGGCGCTTCCGAGCACGACCGGGGCGGCCACGTTGGCCGGCTGGGCCTGGACCGCGGTCGCCTGGGAGACTGCGGCCTGCGCCGTGTCGCTCGCCTGCTGGGCCACCTGGCCGAGCACCGCGGTGAGCCCGCCCGAGCGCTGGGGCGCCTGGGCGGCGGCGTGCTCGGCGAGGGCGAGCAGGGCGGCGAGCAGCGCTGCTGCGAGCGCGGCCAGGCGGCTCCCCTGCCGCCGGGCTCTCGAGCGAGTGCCTCCTGCCGAGTCCAGCGCGAACCTCCTCGAGCGAAGCGATGGAGCGCTTGCCGGGGCCATTCGTACACCTCCTCGACGCGAAAAGGAAGCGTTTTGCGCCCCGCTTTCGTCCTCTTTTTCACGAGGTCCTCGCCCCCTCGATTTCACAACCCGGACGCATGAGCGCGGGCCGCTGCCGGACACGCGTGGACGTGGGAAAAGCCCGTATCGATTCGCTGGACGAAAGGCGCCGCGCCGTCGGCTCTCCGGCCGCCGAGAAAGGCCCTCGGGAGCCTTGCAGCGCTTCCCCGAATGCGGGATCATCGGATTCGTCACGTTCGCCACGATGAGTCGGAGGGACGCCGTCCGTCATGCCCGGCGGCGACACGCAGAGCGACAGCCGAGACGAGCTGCACGCGCTTCGGCCGCTGCTGAAGCCCGCCCAGGAACGCGTGCTCGCGGCGCTCGTGGCGAGAGGCGAGCAGGACGTCACCAGGGCGACGTACCAGGCGATCGCCCACGTCTCCCGCTCGCAGGCGGCGTACGACCTCGCCGACCTCGTCAAGCTCGGGCTCGTCGATCGCGTCGGCTCCGGGCGGGCTACGCGCTACCGGGTCGTCCGCGAGGGGGAAGGCCGGCGCCGCAAGTGGACGGCGGAGCGGATCCGCGACGAGCTCGAGCGTTTCTGCCGCGGGCGCGACCGCTGGCCAGGCGCGGCCGAGTTCAGGGACTCCGGCCGGGGCAGCCTCTACCTGGCGGCGAGCCGCTACGGCGGCATCGAGCACTGGGCCACGGAGCTGGGCTTCCACGAGCCGGAGCACGACACGGCCGGGCCCGGCGTCCTCGCTCTCGAGCCCGAGAGCCCGCCCGGCACCGCGCTCGTGGCCGCGGCGGCCTTCGCCCTCGCCCTGCTGGGGGTCGTCCTGATCGTGCAGCTCGCGCCGGGCCGCCCCGCGGACGTGGAGAGCGAGCGCCTCGCCCCGCGCGAGCGTCTGGACGCCGCTCCCGGGGCCGTCCCCTCCCGCGGGGCTCTCGCCGGCGCAACCGGTGTGGGGGAGCGTGTCGCCCTGCGCCTGGCGGCGGCGGGCGCGGGATCCTGGGTGGCGGCGCGCTCGGGCTCGGCGGCCGGCCCGCTCCTCTGGAGGGGGACGCTCGAGCCGGGCGAGTCCCTGCGGCTGCAGGGGAAGGGGCTCTGGCTCAGGGTCGGGACTCCCTCGGCCCTCGTCGCCCGCGTCGACGGGGCGAGCGCGAAGCTGCCGCCGCGGCCGAGCACGCTCCGCGTCACGCGCGGGGGCATCCGGGTGCTCGCGACGGCTCCCGCGTCGCCTGCCCCGGCCCCGGCGACGACCGCGCCCCCGCCTGCGGCACAGCCGGTGGCCACGACCTCGTCCGTGCCCGCGACCGCCACGGTCGCCTCCCCGCCGCCCCCCTCCACGCCGGCGCCGCGCCAGGGCGGCTCTCCGACGCCC
>DASTQA010000063.1:0-11221 GCA_035762005.1 Gaiellaceae bacterium | reverse complement strand
ACGAAGAGCTGCTCGAGCATCCCGTTGCTCTTCTGCCCGACCGAGCGGACCTCGTAGAAGATCGCGCCCTGCGTCATGAACCCAGGGTCGCTGCCGTCGGGGCCGGGCCCGCCCAGGAGCATCCGGCTGATGACCGCGTTCGGCCCGCGGGCGAGCATGCCAGATCCCGGCGCGGGAGTCGAACGGCCGAGGCACCGCCTGCGCCTTCGAATCCCGCAGACCGGGAATCTCGGCGGCGGGCGATGAGTTTCGGGACCCAGTCGAGTCTCAAACCCGACACCGAGAGGAGACGAGGGGCAACGGATGACGAACCGCCTGCGAACGGAGAACCTCGACAGCCGCACGCGCTGGCTCGCGCTGCTCGTCCTGTGCCTGGGAGACCTGATGATCGTGCTCGACGGGACGATCGTGAACGTCGCGCTCCCCAGCATCCGGGACGACCTCGGCTTCTCGCAGGCCTCGCTCGCGTGGGTCGTGAACGCCTACCTGCTGACGTTCGGCGGCTTCCTCCTCCTGGGCGGCCGCCTCGGCGACCTCTTCGGCCACCGGCGGCTGTTCCTCCTCGGGATCGCCCTCTTCACGCTCGCCTCGCTCGCCTGCGGCCTCGCGACGACGCAGGAGGCGCTCGTCGGGGCGAGGGCGGTGCAGGGGCTCGGCGGGGCCGTCGTCTCGGCCGTCGCGCTCTCCCTGATCATGAACCTCTTCACCGAGCCGGCCGAGCGGGCGAAGGCGATGGGCGTGTTCGGCTTCGTCCTCTCCGGCGGCGGCACCGCGGGCGTGCTCCTCGGTGGCGTCCTCACCGACGTCCTCGACTGGCACTGGATCTTCCTCGTCAACATCCCCGTCGGCATCGGCGTCTTCGCGCTCTCCCTCGGGCTGCTGCCGGCGGGCCGCGGCCAGGTCGCGCCCGGCCGGCTCGACATCGCGGGCGCCGTGACCGTGACGGCCTCGCTCATGCTCGCGGTCTTCGCAATCGTCAAGGGGAACGAGGTCGGGTGGTCCTCGGGCAGGACGATCGGGCTGCTCGGCGCCGCGGCCGTCCTGCTCGCCGTCTTCGTCGCGATCGAGGCCCGCGTCGCCTCGCCGCTCATGCCGCTCGGGCTCTTCCGCAACCGGGAGATCTCGACCGCCAACGTCGTCGGCGTCCTGATGGCGGGCGGCATGTTCGCGTGGTTCTTCTTCTCGGCCCTCTACCTCCAGCAGATCCTGGGGTACACCCCGCTCGAGGTCGGCCTCGCCTACCTGCCGTCGATGGTGCTCTGGGGCGCCGCCTCGCTCTTCCTCTCCGACCGGCTCGTCATGCGCTTCGGCATCAAGACGCCGATCCTCGCCGGACTGCTCCTGATGGTGGCCTCGCTCGTCCTCTTCGCCCGGACGCCCGTCGACGGCAGCTTCGCCCTCGACGTCCTGCCGGCGACGATCCCGCTCGCGCTCGGCGCCGGCATCGCGTTCAACCCGCTGCTCCTCGCCGCCATGAGCGGCGTCGAGCCGGGCGAGTCGGGACTCGCCTCCGGCGTCGTCAACACGGCCTTCATGATGGGCGGCGCGCTCGGCCTCGCCATCCTCGTCAGCCTCGCCGACTCGCGGACGGAGGCCCTCGAACTCGACGACGGCCGGCTCGCCGCCCTCAACGGCGGCTACCACGCCGCGTTCCTCCTCGGGGCGGTCTTCGTGGGCGTCGCGGGCATCGTCGGCGCGGCGCTCTTTCGCGCCGGGCTCCAGGCGCCCGCGCACGACGCCGGCGAGGCGGGCGGCGTTCCCGCGACCGCCGAAACCGACTAGCCGGGCGGCCGCCTTCCCGAGGCGCGAAGGGAGGATGAGAAGGTTCTCACCCGTGCCTCATGGGCATCCCATCGTCTCCGGGCAGGGTAGTGGCATAACCACCAAGGCAAAGGGGGCGACCATGGAGAAGTTCATCAAGGTCGTGTTCATCGGCCTCGCGACGATGCTCACCGCGACCGGGCTGATGCTCGGTCCCGGGGCGGTCGCCTCGGCGGCGAAGGACACGGCGAACGACGACCTCGCGCTCAAGCGCGACGAGGACGACGTGGCCCTCGTCGTCGCGCGGGACGACGACGATGACGACGACGACTCGGAGTCGCGTTCCCGCTCGCGGTCGAACGACCGCTCGCGCGACATGACTACCCGCGACTTCTCGCGCTCGCGCGACCGCTCTCGCGACAAGACGGGCGACGGCGTCGGCGTGAACGACCGCTCGTACTCGAAGGACCGCTCGCGTGACCGGACGGGCGACCACAACTCCCGCGACGTCTCCCGCTCGCGCGACGCGTCGGGCGACCAGACGAGCAACAGCAACACCAGCACCGACGACAGGTAGGCGCGCCCGTGGACCCGATCCTCGGCGGAGAGCCGGTCGTACCGGAGAGGGAGGGGCAGGCGGAGGCCGCCCCTCCCTCGCGCGACGGCTGGGGGTTCGAGGAGGGCGACGAGATCGCCCCGCGCCGCCTGGCGGTGAGCCTCCTCGGCGGCGGCGAGCGCTACGAGACGTACCTCGCCTGGGACGAGCACCTGCTCTCCCTCGTCGTGATCAAGGTCGTGCGTCCCACGCTCGTCGAGGACGAGCACTCCCTGCGCGGCCTCGCGGCCGAGGCAGACTTCGTCGAGCGCCTGCGCCACCCGGTCATCGTGCGCGGGTTCGGCGCCGTCCTCGACGGACCCCGGCCCCACCTCGTCCTCGAGCACCTCGAAGGTCCCCGTCTCTCGCGCGCGATCCGGAGGCAGGGACGGCTCGACCCGGAGCAGCTCCTACCGCTCGGGCTGCAGCTCAGCTCCGCGCTCCACTACCTCGCGGAGGAGGGCGTCGCCCACCTCGACGTCAAGCCGAGCAACGTCATCCTCGGCGCGCCGGCGCGGCTGATCGACCTCTCGATCGCACGCACGCTCGAGGAGCTCCGCACCGTCACCCACCGCATCGGCACGGACGCCTACATGGCTCCCGAGCAGTGCGATCCGGAGAGGCTCGGCCCGATGACGTCGGCGACGGACGTCTGGGGGATGGGCGCGACGCTCTTCCACGCCGCCGCGGGCCGGCGGCCGTTCCGGAGGGGCTCGCGGGACGGGTCGCGCGAGGAGCGCTTCCCCCAGCTTCGCGAGCAGCCCGAGCCGCTCCCGCCGACGGTGGAACCGGAAGTCGCGGAGCTGGTCCTCGCATGCCTCGCCTTCGACCCCGACGGGCGCCCCGACGCGGCCGAGGTGGCCGAGGAGCTCGAGCGGCTGGTGGACGAGCTCCCGAAGCAGCCGGTGCTGAGCAGGTTCCGCATCAAGCCGCGACGCCGCTAGTCCGCCCGCCCCTAGGGCGTGAGGAGGATCTTCACGGCCCCGTCCCGCTTCTTCTGGAACGTCTCGTAGGCCGCGGGGCCTTCGGAGAGCGGCAGCCGGTGCGTCGCGAACCGCTCCGCCCCGAGCGGGTCGCCGTCGGCGAGGAGCGGGAAGATCTCGGGCGCCCACCGCCGGACGTTGGCCTGGCCCATGCGGAGCTGGATCTGCTTGTCGAAGAGCGTCATCATCGGGAGCGGATCGGCCTGGCCCCCGTAGACCCCGACGAGCGAGACCGTGCCGCCGCGGCGGACGAGCTCGATCGCGAGGTGGAGCGCGGCGAGCCTGTCGACGCCGGCCTTCTCGATGAGCTTCGCGGCGAGAGCGTCCGGCAGCAGCCCCGCCAGCTGCTGCGCGAGCTTCCCGAAGGGCGAGCCGTGCGCCTCCATCCCCACGGCGTCGATGACGGCGTCGGGCCCGCGGCCGTCCGTGAGGTCGCGCACCGCGCCGACGACGTCGCCGGTCTCGGTCAGGTCGAAGACCTCGACGCCGTTCCGCCGCGCACGCTCGAGTCGCTCGGGGACGAGGTCGATCCCGATCACCCGCCCGGCTCCCAGGTGGCGGGCCACGCGCGTGGACATGTCGCCGATCGGCCCGAGCCCGAGCACGACGACGCTGCCGCCGTCCGGGATCGCCGCGTAGGTCACCGCCTGCCAGGCGGTCGGGAGGACGTCCGAGAGGTAGACGAAGCGCTCGTCCGGCGGACCCACCGGCACCTTGATCGAGGTCCCGTCGGCGAGCGGGACGCGGAGGAGCTCCGCCTGGCCGCCCGGGACCGCGCCGTACAGGCTCGAGTAGCCGAAGAGGGCGGCGCCCGTCTCCTCCTCCCGCACCTGGGTGGTCTCGCACTGGCTCTGCAGGCCGCTGCTGCACATGAAGCAGCTCCCGCACGAGATCTGGAACGGGATCACGACGCGGTCGCCCCGCGCGACCGAGGTCACGGCGCTCCCGACCTCCTCGACGACGCCGATCGGCTCGTGACCGAGGACGTCGCCCTCGCTCATGAAGGGGGTCAGAACCTCGTAGAGGTGCAGGTCTGAGCCGCAGATCGCGGTCGACGTGACGCGGACGATCGCGTCCGTCGGCTCCTCGATCCTCGGATCCGGGACGTCCTCGTAGCGAACGTCGCGCTTGCCGTGCCACGTCAGGGCCTTCATCGCTCCTCGCCTTCCGTCGGGGTCCGGGCCGGTTGCCCCTCGCTACCCGGCGCCGTGGCGCCGAAACGCCCCGCTCAGGTGTCCTGCGTCGGCTCTCCGGGAAGCGCGACGCTCCCCGCCGCGGGCAGGAGCGCCTCACGCCGCCAGAGGACGACCTCCCGGAAGAGCGCCTGCACGATCCCGGCGGTCGGGATCGCCGCCAGCGCCCCGAGGATGCCCACGAGCTCCGCCCCGATGAGCACGGCCACGAGCACCGTGAGCGGCGAGAGCTGCACGGTGCGGCCGTAGATCACCGGCTGGAGGATGTGGTTCTCGAGCTGCTGGTAGACGACGAAGAAGACGATGAGGATCACGCCGCGGACCCAGCCGAGCTCGACGAAGCCCACCGTCGAGACGAGCACCGCGGCGAGCGTCGCGCCCGCGAGCGGGACGAGGTCGAGGACGGCGACGAGCACGGCGAGCGCGACGGCGTAGTCGCTCCCGAGCACGACGAGGACGCCGGCCGACACGAGCCCGGCGATGAGGCTGATGAGGAGGTTGCCGGTCACGTAGCCGCCGACGGTGCGGTAGATCTCCCCGGAGACGCGTTCCCAGCGCGGGCGCAGGTGCTCGGGCAGGAAGTCGCGAAACCGGGCGGTGAGGCGGGGCCCCTCGAGGAGCATGAAGAACGTCAGGAACGCGATCGCGACGGTCCCGACGACGAACGAGATGACGCCGCGCGCGACCGCGAGCCCGGCTGTCGTGAGCCCGAGGACGCCCCCCGCCCCCTGCTCCTCGATCGCCTCGCGGACACGGTCGACGAGCTGGTAGTCGTCCTGGAGGAAGCCGAGCGACCCGCGACCGGCGATGAGGTCGTCGATCAGGTCGGGGACGTCCTCCACGAACGTCGTGATCTGGTTCACGAGCGGCGGGATGAGCAGCGTGCCGAGGCCGGCGAACACGATCAGCGCGAGGAAGAAGACGATGGCCGACGCCCAGCCGCGCGCGAGCCCCCGACGCTCGAAGAACTCGACCGCCGGATTGAGGGCGAGCGCCAGGAAGAGCGCGATCAGGATCCACGTGACGACGTGCCAGGCGAGGTAGAGGAAGGTCAGGCTCGCCGCGGCCGCCAGGATGATGCCGAGCACGATCACGATCGCGCGCGGGCGGAAGTAGACGATGCGCTCTTCCACGGGGCGCTCTCCCACGCGGCAAGCGTGACCGCCGCGGCGGACGGCGCTGGAGCTCGCCCGAGGCGATCCCACTACAGTGGCCGGATGGCCGAGCGCTCGACCGGCGTGACGGTCGCCGACGTGCGGGCCTACGTGCTCACGCTGCCCCGGGCCTACGAAGCCTTCGTCCGCGGCCGCGTCAAGTTCCGGGTCGGACAGATCGTCTTCGTCGCCCTCTCGCACGACCAGACGGTGATGGGCTTCGGGTTCCCGAAGGAGTGGCGCCGGGCGCTCGTCGAGAACGAGCCGGAGAAGTTCATGCTCCCCGGCCCCTCCGACATGCGCTTCCACTGGGCCTGCGTACGGCTGGACGCGATCGACGAGGACGAGATGCGCGAGCTCGTCCTCAACGCCTGGGCGATGGTCGTGCCCAAGTACGTCTCGGAGCCCTACGCCGAGCGCCGGTAGACGCTCCCGGCGCCGCCGGCCGTCGGGGTGCGAAGCGCTGCGAAGCGGGCGAGGGGAATCGAACCCCCACCACCAGCTTGGAAGGCTGGGGCTCTACCGTTGAGCTACGCCCGCGGGCTCGGCCAACGATAGCCGTTCCCCGAACGGGGGATGCGCGCCCCGGGCGGGGCCGCCCATGATCCGACGACCAGCACTGCAACAGGCGCCTGCGGTCACGCCTACGGGAGCAAGGGGATTCGCGTGACCCTCGAACGGATCAACGAGCTCAGTCCCAGAACCGCCGTCGCCGTCTACGGCGTCTTCATGACGCTCTGGATCGTCGCCTTCGCGGGGAGCGACCGCGCGCTGCCCGGGCTCGCCGTCGCCCTCCTCCTCCTCCTCCCCGCCGTCCTCCACTTCGGGCTCGGCTACGTGGTCGCCGACTGGCGCGTGCTCTACCTCGCGGGGCTGCCGGTCGTCGTCGCCGCGGTCGCGGGCGGGCTCCCTTCCGCCCTCTGGGCGTCGGTCGTGCTCCTGACCGCCTTCCCGGGCGCGCCGCTGATCGCCGCCGGCGTCTACGTCAGGACCTGGCTCGAGCGCCGCGACCCGGCCTACGTCGACCCCTGGCTGATCTAGCGACGGGGCGGTAGCGGGCCGCGCGGCCCGTATCCTCCGTCGTCGTGGCGCCGTCGCCCTGGACCTGGCCGGCCGCCTGGGTCGAGCTCGCGGCCGTGGCCGTCCTCGTCGTCGCGTACGCGCTCGCGGCGCGCCGGCACCCGCCGTCGCCCTGGCGGCTCGCGTGCTTCACCGCCGCCGTCGTCCTCCTCGTCGCCGTCTCGGCGACGCCGGTGGCGACCGTCGCTCTCCACTACCTGCTCACGGGCCACCTGGTCCAGAACGTCGCGCTCGCCGAGTGGGTGCCGCTCCTCCTCGTCGCCGCGGTGCCGCCCACGCTCGCCGACTCGCTCGCGCGCCCGCGCGCGGTCCGCCTGCTGACGGCCCCGGCGGTCGCCCTCCCCCTCTGGCTCGTCGGCTACGCGGCCTGGCACGTTCCCCTCGCCTACGAGGCCGCGCTCGAGCACCATGTGCTGCTCCACCTCGAGCACCTGACCTACGTCGTCACCGGGGTCCTGTTGTGGTGGTCCGTCGTCCACGACCGGCCCTGGAGCCTCACGGCCGGGGCGAAGTCCGCGTACGTCTTCGCCGCCTTCGTCTTCGCGAGCCCTCTCGGTCTCCTGCTCGCGCTCCTGCCGACGCCGCTCTACGACTTCTACGTCGAGGCGCCGCGGCTCCGGGGCCTCGGGCCGCTCGCCGACCAGCAGATCGCCGGCGTGGCGATGGCGCTCAGCGAGGCGATCGTCTTCTTCGGCGCCTTCGCGATCTTCTTCCTCCGCTTCCTCGCGGAGGAGGAGCGCGGGTACGGCGGCCAGCCGCACGGCTGACGAGGGGCGCGCCGTAGACTCGGGACGATGGCCGCCGCCTTCTCGGCCCGCGCCCTGCACAAGCGCTACGGGCCCGTGACCGCGCTCGCCGGCGTCGACCTCGAGGTCGAGGAAGGGGAGCTCGTCGGCCTGCTCGGGCCGAACGGCGCCGGCAAGTCGACGCTCGTGAAGATCGGCTGCGGCCTCGTGCGGGCGACGGCGGGCGAGGCCGAGGTCTGCGGGGCCCGCGCCGGCTCGCCCCGGGCGCGGGCCGTGATGGGCTACCTGGCGGAGCTCTTCCGCTTCCCGGGCTGGGCCTCGGCGGACGAGGTGCTCTCGCTCCACCAGCGCCTGGCCGGCTCGCGCGGCGGGGCGGGCGAGCGGGCGGAGCTCCTCGGGCTCGTCGGGCTCTCCGAGGCGGGCGGGAGACGCGTCGAGGAGATGTCGAAGGGCATGCAGCAGCGGCTCGGCATCGCCCAGGCACTCGTCGGGACGCCGCGCTTCCTCTTCCTCGACGAGCCCACGAGCGCGCTCGATCCCGGCGGGAGGCGCACCGTCCGCGGCCTGCTCGAGACGCTCCGCGGCCGCGGCATCGCCGTCCTCCTCAACTCGCACCTCCTGAGCGAGATCGAGCTCGTCTGCGACCGGGTGGCGATCCTCTCCCGTGGGAGCATCGTCGCCGAGGGCCGCCCGTCCGAGCTCGCCCGGCCCCGCGGCGTCGAGGTGGACGTGGACGGCGGCACCCGGCTCTTCCCCGGGGCGGCGCGAGAGGACGCACCGCAGATCGTCGCCGACCTCGTCGCCTCGGGACGGGCGGTCTACGGTGTCCGCGTGCTCTCCTCGACGCTCGAGGAGATCTACCTCGAGGCCGTCGGGGACGACGCGGGATGAGCGGCGTCGCCGTCGTCATCGCCTACGCCCTGCGCGAGAGCGTCCGCCGCCGGGTCTTCCTCGTCGTCCTCGTGCTCACGGCCGCGTTCGTCGCCCTCTACTGGCTCGGCGCCGAGAAGGCGTTCGACGCGGTCGAGGAGACGCGGCCGCCGCCGGCGGCCGTCCTCGCCGGCATCGACACGCGGACGCTCACAGGCGCGACGCTCTTCGGGCTCTCGATGTTCGGCACGCTCTTCCTCGGCGCCGTGCTCGCCGCCTTCCTGACGCTCGGCGCCGTGCGGGGAGACGCGGAGCGGGGCCTCCTGCAGCCGCTCGTGGTGCGCCCGATCGGCCGCGGCGCGCTCCTCGCCGGCCGCTTCCTCGCGGCCGCTGCGGTCTGCGCGCTCTACGTCCTCGCCGTCTTCGGCGCGAACCTCTGGATCACGTGGTCGGCGGGCGGGTGGCGGCCGGACCGCATCGCCGAGCCCGCGCTCCAGCTCGCCGCCGCGGTCGCCGTCATCGCCGCGGTCTCGCTCCTCGGCAGCGTCTTCCTCACCTCGACCGCGAACGGCATCGCCGTCTTCATGGTCTTCGGGGCGGGCCTCGTCGCGGGGCTCCTCGGCCAGATCGGCGAGGTGCTCGAGTCGGAGACGCTCCTTCGGGTCGCGGACGTCTCCGCGTGGGTGCTCCCGTTCGAGGCGCTCTACCAGGACGGGCTCAACGCGATCACGGCCGATACGACCGGCTTCACCGAGTTCGCGCTCCAGCTCGGCCCCTTCGGCGGCGCACAGGCCGCGGGCCCCCTGCTCTGGCCCTGGACCGCCGCCTACCTCTTGCTCGTGGGCGGCACGGCGCTCGCCGCGTTCGCGCGGAAGGATCTGTAGCCGCTGCCACGAACGACGACCCATGAAGACGCCGCCGGAGACGACGCGGGCCCAGCTCGCGCTCATCGCCGCCCTCGCTCGCAACCGCGGCGAGCTGGACGCCGCGACGCTCGAGCGCCTGCTTCGCCTCGTGGGCGCCCTCGAGCCCGCCTCCTGACGGGCACGACCGCCGTTTGGGGACGCGGCGGACGAGAAAAAGAGGACGGACATGGCCACCGACACCTCGCTCGTCGGCATCTACCTCCAGGACCACTTCGCCGGGTCGACCGGGGCGCTCGAGCTCGTCGAGCGCGCCCGCCGCGAGAACGAGGGCACCGAGCTCGAGGAGGTCCTCGCGCGCCTCGCACGGGAGCTCCGCGAGGAGCGCGAGACGCTGCTCGCGATCATGCACGCGCTCGGGACGCGGCCTTCCGGGCTGAAGAACCGTGCGGCCTGGGCGGCCGAGAAGGTCGGCCGCCTGAAGCTCAACGGCCGCCTGCGCGGCTACTCGCCTCTCTCCCGGCTCGTGGAGCTCGAGGCGCTCGTGGCCGGCATCACGGGCAAGCGCTCGCTCTGGACCTCGCTCGAGGTCCTCGCCGACCCGCGGCTCGCCGGGTTCGACTTCCCCCGGCTCACGGAGCAGGCCGAGGCTCAGCTGGCGGCGGTCGAGGAGCAGCGCCGCCGGGCGGCGGCGGCGCTCACGTCGCCGCCGGCACGCTGACGCCGCTGCGCGCGACGTCGCGCTCGATGTTCGAGTCGAGGACGACCTCGCCCGCCGCGATCCGCTCGAGCGCCCGCGCGAACTCCCCCATGTCGGCGACCCGGTCCTTGAGGAGGTAGCCGACGCTCTCCTCGCCGGTGGCCAGCAGCTCGCGGGCGTAGGCCGGCTCGAGCGTCGCCGAGAGCAGGAGGACGCCCACCTCCGGGTAGAGCCCGCGGATCGCCTTCGCGACGCGGAGCCCCTCCTCGGTGCCCGTGGGCGGCATGCGGATGTCGACGACGGCCACGTCCGGCCTCGTCCCGGCGACCTGCTCGAGCAGCTCGTCCCCTGCACCGGCCTGTGCGACGACGTGCATGCCGGCCTCCTCGAGGAGGAGCGCGATGCCCTCGCGCACGAGCACCGAGTCGTCCGCGAGCGCGACGCGGAGGCGGCTGTCGTCGACCCGGCGCGCGCGCCTGAGGGGCGGGAACTCGTCCGGGAGGTCGTCGGCGAGCAGCTGGAAGATCCGCTCGGGCTCGGGCAGCCCGGCGAGCTCGTACCGGCCCAGGTCGCGAACGGTCGCGCCGGCGAGCTCGGCCGTCTGGGGCGTGAGGAGGATCTGCCCTCCGTGGCCCGCGGCGCTGATCCGCGCGGCGCGGTGGACGTCGAGGCCGACGAGGCCGTAGCCGGCGTCGATCGCCGTCCCCGTGTGCAGCCCCATGCGGACGCGCACGGACGCGTCCCCCGTCCAGGACTTCTCGAGCAGCGAGCGCTGCGCCTCGCAGGCGGCCGCGACGGCGTCCTCGGGCGCATCGAACACGGCGAAGAACTCGTCGGCGCGACACTCGACCTCGCGGCCCCCGTGGTTTGCGACCGCCCAGCGGAGGCAGGCGCGGGACGCGGCGAGGACGTCGCAGAACTCGCCTCCGAGCTCACGGACGAGGCCCGTGGACCGCTCGATGTCGGTGAAGAGAAAGGTCATCTCGTGCTCGATCGGCTCAGGCATGGGCCGAAGGATCGAGGATCGGACGCGAAAATTCCAGGCGGTAACCCGGAAACGTCGGGTACGGATACCCGTACTTCGAGAAGCTCCGTTCGAGCCGGGACCTCGCGGCGGCCTCGGCCGACGGCGGTGTGATTCAGTCGGGACGGCCGGATTCGAACCGGCGGCCTCCTGCTCCCAAAGCAGGCGCGCTACCAGGCTGCGCCACGTCCCGCAGCTCGCCCTCAGTGTACGGCGGCGGGCGGCGTCCGGCCGTGGCGAGGACGACGCCGG
>DASTQA010000062.1:0-17280 GCA_035762005.1 Gaiellaceae bacterium | reverse complement strand
GACGTCGCCCTCTAGACGGGATCGCGGGGGATCGCTCCGCTCGAGGAATGGTGAACCGTCCCGACGCAGCGCGTCGGGTGTCCTCGCCGTCGCCCGACCGCACCGCCGGCCGACGTCGCGCCCGCCGAGGTCAGTGCACAGCGAGGACGTCGCAGGTCGCCCGGCGCATGACGTCCTGCGCGACGCTTCCCTCGACGAGGCGCTCGAAGAAGCCCTTCCTGCGCATGCCGACGACGATGAGGTCGGCGTGCCGCTCGTGCGCGAGCGCGACGATCTTCTCCGCGGGCTGGCCCGCGAGCTGCACCAGGTCGGCGCTCAGGCCGCGCTCCTCGAGATAGGCCCGCGCCTGGTCGAGTCGCTCCCGACCGTAGCGCCCGGCCTCGTCGGCGTCATCGGGGTCGACGGGGGCGACGTTGGCGACGAGCAGGGCCGAGCCGAGCGCCATGGCGAGGTCGGCCGCCCGGGCGAGCGTCCCGCTCCCGGGGTCGTCGTAGGCGACGAGGATGGTCTCGACGGCTGCCACGGTGACTTAAGCCTAGGCACTGAGCCCGCGCCAGGCGGCTCGGCCGCCGACGAGCGCCTCGCCTCTCGCTCGAGCGCGGTCCCGAGCCGGAGGCCGGGCGGCCCTCGGCGCCGAGACCGCCGACCGCCCCGAGAGAATTCGTCGCCTTCCCTTACCGCCGCTGGCCTCCTGGGCGGCGCGCTGCGCGATCACTGTGGCGACCAAGCCCGTCGATCCTCCGCGAATGGCGGCCGATGCCGTCGGCGCGAACTGGGCGGCGGGGGCCGAGGGGCGCAGGCGTCTAACCTGCGCCCCCTGCGGAATGAGCCTCACGCAGTGACGCGCGGGCGCCTGGCGTAGTCCTCGATCCTCGCCTGCCGAGCGCGAATCTCGCCTCCCGCGCGGCGAAAGCCGTAGATGTAGTGGAACGTGAGGCCGATGCCCCAGCCCACGAGCGGGAAGACGGCCCACGGGAAGTTCGCGTCAGTGAACGCGATGAGAAGGGCGTTCAACGTGATCAGGCCCGTCATGACGATCGCATAGACGGCGGCGTGAATCTTGAAGCCACGCCTCGCCTCAGCGAGCGTGTAGTCGAACTCCGCCTGCAGGTATTCCTCCGTGGTCATCATCGTGACGTCACCTCCTTCCGGATGCCATCGTCCCGTGGTTCCAGCCAAGCGGAATCGTGGGGAGCGCGGATTCTTCGTCAGTATTTTCGGCACGCGCCACGGCGTATTCCGAAGGCGACGGGATGGGACCCCCGGATGGCGCGCTTCGCGCCGCGTCGAACGGCAGCCTGCTGACGTCGAGGTCGTCGGAAGCTCGAGGCTTCTGCAAACTAGGCCGTCGCACGACCTGCTTGACACGAAGCGGCGGGCGATGCCACACTGGCCGCCGAGCAAGGGAGGCTTGTGAGCCGTGAGGCGCGCACCCCTGCTGCGGCACATCTCCACCTGAGGGTCGTACGCGGCTTTCCGGTCTCGAGCAGCGTGCCGGCCACCCGGGGACGGCCGACGGCTGCTTTCCGGCGAGACGAAAGGAGAGTGGCATGCCTGGACCCCGCGAACCTGCTTCGGCAGCGAAGCGCCGCGACAAGATCAAGAAGGACGTCCAGAAGCTTCAGCGAGTAGCCGAGCGGAAGAGTTGGAACTTCACGACCCCAACAGATGACCAGCTGACGGAGAAGCTCCGCCGCGCCAAGTCACCGATGATCGTCTTTCAAGGCTGGAGCGGCAGCGCGCCTCCCGGAGGGTTGATCGATTACCAAGTCGGCATCAACAACCCGGACCCGACGGATTGGATCTGGCTCTTCGTTCATCTGTTCGTCGGCCCGGGGAACATGGTCGCCAACACCGGCCGGGCCCTCGTGCCTGTTGACGACCGTTTCCCGCGGCTCACGCTCCCGGAGTTCGACGGGCTCCAGATCGCAGCGGGGGCCACCGAAGCTCTGGACTTCCAGATCTCTGTCCCCGCGGGTGTGGAGGCAACGAACTACCTCGGGAACTCGTTCCTCTTTCAGTCGACCTGGCACGACCCCGGGGAGTACATCGACCGCAGCCTCTTCGTCTTCCAGGTCACGTAGCAGACGCCCGAGCCGGGAGGGGCTGGCGCCGCATGGCCGGTGGTAGTGCGCGGCGACACGCGGGACGTCGGGCGCGGCTGTGTCGATGTCGGCGCATCCGCCACTAGCCTCCCCCCAGTCGGCGCCCCCTCAGGCCGCCCGGCCGAGGCAGAGCGCGACGGTCGGCCCAGCGGTGTCGGACATCGCTTCTCCGAGGTCGAGCGACGAGGAGGCGCTACCCGGGGACTGAGTCCGCGCCTCCTCGTGCGTCCTACCAGGCGGCAAGAGGGTGCGAACCGCCCTCGGCAACATACTCCTCACTCGTGTGACTGCAAGTTTCGCGGGACGGCAACCGAGACCGCCGCGCAAGTACCGGGGCCATGACGGACTCAATACAAGTGGCCAGATGGCGTGCGGGCCTCGTGCGGCCGAGGCCCGCACGTCGCCACGAGGCAAGGACAAGGTTCGATCAAGTGCTCGTATGCGATGAATGCGGCCGGCTCGCTGACGAGGACGCGAAGGGCTGGCGAGCTCTACTGGGGGCCGACCCGGACGATGACGAGGACCCGGTGAGCACGCACATCTTCTGCCCCGAGTGCGCGGCGCGCGAGTTCGGCGATCCTCGACAACGCTAGCCGGATGCCCAGACTGCGCTACGCGAACGGCTGCAGAAGGCGCCCCGCTCGCGCGGATGGCGGCCCAGCAAGGACCGGGCGGGATGCAAGGCTCCAAGGGAGAGAAACCTTGCCCGGCCGGGCTGCGGCAACCGGCCGTCTGACGTCCCGCCCGGCCGTGGAGCCAGAACTGCTGTTTCTCGTCCCGTCGGCCGCTACGGAACGAGGCTCCCCCTACCTGGCGCAGATCCGGCCCCACAACCCCACAGACGCCAAGAACATCGTTCCCTTGCGTTTCGTCTTGTAAGGATTCTCAAGGGCGCTCGTGCTCACGAGCGGCCCGGCTCGTCTAGGTGATCTCCTGCGGAAGCCGGTGTGGGCGCACCGCGCGGACGATGCTCGCGGCAGGCCGTGGCCAGCTGGTCGTCGGGGACCTGGAGCACGTCGCCGCCGCTGTCCAGGTGATGGACCCTCGAGGAGCTCGATAGCCGTGCAGCGCCCGTCCCGGTCGACGTGTGTGCAGCGGCAGCCGCCGCGGGCGAGGATGCGGGCGCGGGTCTCGCGCCAATCCCGGATAGCTACTCGTGTTCGAGCGCGGCAAGCTGCGCACCTGCCGCTTCAGCTCAAAGCCGGCGATCATCGGGCGATCTCCTCTCGGTCCCAGTCGTCGACGAGGCGGACACGCTGGGACCGAAGACCTTGAGCGACGTCGCCGATCAGCTTTGGACCGCCGTCGCTGAGCGCGAAGAGGCCGAGGAACAGGCCGACCGGGACGACGAAGATCGGTAGAGAGTTCTACCGATCTGAAGCGAACGTCAGAGCACCGGGCAAGCCTGATGGCAAGTAATCATGCGGTTTCCGCCTGGAGCGACGGTCAGGTGGAGATCATCTTCTTCTCGATGCCGACGCCGGCAGCGAGGGCGCGCTCGTACTCGAGCGGCACGGTGGCGGAGTCCTGGAGCGCGATCCCCGTCGAGTCGAAGACGGTGATCTGGTCGTCGGACTGGCGGCCCTCGAGCTCGCCGGCGATGACCTTCCCGATCTCGCCCGCGACGTCGGCCTCGGTGATGAGGCCCTCCCGGAGGGGGACGTTGATCTCCCCGTCGGTGCGGCACTGGCGCATGTCGTCGACGAAGACGCGCGCACGCCGGAGGATGGACCCCTCGAGCTCCTGCTCGCCCTCGAGATCCGCCCCGAGGGCCGCGACGTGCGTCCCGGGCGAGATCCACGCGTCCTCGACGATCCCGCCGCGGGCGTGCGTCCCCGTGACGACGACGTCGGCGCCGCGCACCACCTCCTCGAGGTCGGTGGAAGGCCGCAGCTCGAAGCGCTCGTACAGCGGCTGCTCCTCGGCGACGAAGCGGTCGAGCGTCTCCCGGCTGCGGCTCCAGACGCGCACCTCCTCCCACGGGAAGACCTCGTTGCAGGTGGCGAGCGAGCCCTTGCCGACCATGCCGGCGCCGACGATCGCGAGCACCTTCGAGTCCCTGCGCGCGAGCCACCTCGCGGAGACGGCGGCCGAGGAGCCCGTTCGCATCATCGTGTGGTGGGAGCCGTCGCAGATGGCGAGCGGGAAGCCGGTCTCGGGATGCGTGTAGACGAGGATCGAGAAGACGGTCGGCAGCTCGAAGCGCGCATTGTCCTCGCGGATCGAGACCCACTTGCAGGCGGCCGCCGGGGGGTCCTCGATGAACGAGGGCATGACCTCGAACTCGCCCGGATAGTCGTCCAGGACGATGTGCCCCTTCGGCTCCATGTAGACGCGGCCGAGGCCGTGCATGCGGAAGGCGTGCTCGACGCACTCGTTGTACTCGGCCGGCGTCAGCAGGCCCATCATGTCCGTCCTGCTCAGGATGAGGGTCTTGCGGTTCCGCCAGCTCTCCGACACGGCCATGCTCCCTCCCTCTCGACGCGGGACGCGGGGCGGCGCGCCTACAGCCCGAGGCGGTGCCAGTTCACGTTGCTCGGCTTCCACCTCGTCGAGAACGACGAGAGGACCCGCACCACGTCGCCCGAGCCGCACTTCTCGCACGTCGGCGCCTGTGCCGACGCACGCATCAGGTTCTCGAACCGCTCCCCGCACGCTCGGCAGCGGTAGACGTAGATCGGCACGGTCGAAGTCTAACTTACTGCGTTAGAGTCGTCCCATGGCGGCGCCGCCATCGCCGGCCGAGCTTCGCCGCATCGCCGAGACGCAGGGGATCGCCCCGACGGACGAGGACCTCGAGGCCGTGCGCGCGTTCCTCGCCGTCCTCCTGCCGGCCTTCGAGGAGCTCGAGCGGCTCGTGCCCCCCACGCCGGCCGGCGAGTGAGCCTCGCGCGGCTCGCGGCGGCGCTGCTCGCGGGCGAGCTCTCGCCCCGCGAGGCGGTGGAGCGCTACCTCCGCCGCATCGAGGCGATCGACCCGGTCGTGAACGCCTACATCACCGTGAGGGCCGAGGAGGCGCTCGCCGAGGCGGACGCGCTCCTGCGCTCGGACGACCGCGGGCCGCTGTGGGGCGTCCCGATCGCGCTGAAGGACGTGATCGACGTCGCCGGCACGCCCACGACCGCGGCCTCGCGGATCCTCGCCGACCACGTGCCCGCGGAGGACTCCCACGTCGTGACGCTCCTCCGGCGGGCGGGCGCCGTCGTCCTCGGCAAGCTGAACCTCCACGAGTTCGCCTACGGCGCCCTCACGACGAGTCCCCACTTCGGCCCGGCCCGGAACCCCTGGTCGCCCGAGCGGATCTGCGGCGGCTCGAGCGGCGGCAGCGGAGCGGCCGTCGCCGCCGACCTCGCCGCCGGCACGCTCGGCACGGACACGGCGGGCTCCATCCGGATCCCGTCCTGCCACTGCGGGGCGACCGGCCTCCGGCCCTCGACCGGCCGCGTCTCCAACCGCGGCGTCGTGCCCGTGGCGCCGACGTTCGACACGGTCGGACCGATCGCGCGCACGGCGGAGGACTGCGCGCTCCTCCTCGGCGCGGTCGCGGGCCACGACGCCGGGGACCCGGCGAGCGTCGACGCGCCCGTCCCCCCGTACGGCGAGCTCCTCTCCGCCGGCGCCGGCGGCCTCCGGATCGGCGTCGTCACGAGCCTCCTCGAGGACGCCGACCCGGACGTCGCGGCCGCGGTCGAGACGGCCCTGGGGGAGATCCGCTCCCTCGGCGCCGAGCTCGTTCCCATCGCCCCGCCCCTCCTCGAGCAGGCGGGCACGATCCAGCAGGCCATGCAGTTTCGGGAGGCGGCGGCAGGACACATCGAGTGGCTCCGCACGCGGCTTCCCGAGTACGGCGCGGACGTCCGCGCGCGACTGCTCGTCGGCATCTTCCTCCCGCCGCGCGTCTACGAGACGGGGAGGCAGGCCCGCGCGGCGGCCCTGGAGGAGCTCCGACGCGTGTTCGACGGCGTCGATCTCCTCGCCGCGCCGACCATGCCGGTCCTGCCGCCGCCGATCGGGAGCGAGACGGTCGAGCTCCGAGGCCGCGAGACGCTCTACCGGCTCGCGCTCATCCCGTACAACTCGCCCTGGAGCCTCGTCGGCTCGCCGGTCGCGAGCGTGCCCTGCGGGCTCGTCGAGGGGCTGCCCGTCGGCCTGGCCCTCGTCGGGCCGCACCTGGGGGAGGCGACCGTCCTGAGGGCGGCGCACGCCTTCCAGCAGGCCACGGACTGGCACGAGCGCCGGCCGGCGCTCGCTACGCCGGACGCGGAACGAGCGGCTCCCCGCTGAGCAGGCGCTCGACGCCGCCCATGCCCCAGTGGCTGCGCCCGTCCTCCGCGAGCACGGAGGGGACGCCGCGGATGCCGGCCGCGTCCGCCTGCGCGCGGATCTCGAGGAGGCGGCCGCCGAGCTCGGACGAGTAGGCGGCCCGCACGGCGCCCTCGGGGTCGAGCCCGGCCCGCCCGGCCGCGCGCGCGATCTCGGCGTCCGCGGCGATGTCCTCGCCCTCGCAGAAGAACGCCTCGTAGAGGGCGTGCTTGAACGGCCTGAGACGGCCCTGCTGCTGGGCCCAGAGGCAGGCGGCGAGCGGAAGGGTCGAGCGCGGCTGGTAGCGGGGCAGGTGGATCTCGATGCCGCGCTCGAGCGCGCGCCGGTAGACAACTTGCGACCAGTCCGTGCGCAGGTGATCGCCGCGCGGCTCGAGCAGCGGCTTCGGGGCCGGCCGCAGCTCGTACGGACGCCATTCGACCTCGAGGTCGCCGCGGTCCTCGACCGCCTCGACGACGTGCGACTCCATGTACGAGTACGGGCACACGACGTCGTAGTAGAAGGCGACGCTCGCCACGGCGCGAGCTTATATATTCGGCTGCGGGATGCTCTGCGGCGTGGCCCAGACGGAGCCGCGGCTCGGCGACCCCGACCGCAACGTCGAGACGTGCCTCGCCCGGCTGGAGGAGGCGGCCGCCGCCGGATGCGCGCTGGTGCTCCTCCCCGAGTGCGCCACGAGCGGGTACATGTTCGCGAGCGAGGACGAGGCGGCCCGCTTCGCGGAGGAGATCCCCGGCCCGGCCGTGGAGGCGCTCGCGGGCGCCTGCGCCCGGCACGGGCTCCACTGCGTCGCGGGTGTCCTCGAGCGCGACGGCGACAGCCTCCGCAACACGGCCGTGCTCGTCGGCCCCGACGGTCTCCTGGGCCGCTACCGCAAGAGCCACCTGCCCTTCCTCGGCGTCGACCGCTTCGTCACGCCCGGCGACGAGCCGCCGGAGGTCTACGACACGCCGGTCGGCCGCCTGGGGATCGTCATCTGCTACGAGCTCCGCTTTCCCGAGCCGAGCCGGACGCTCGCGCTCGGCGGCGCGGAGCTCGTGCTGCACCCGACCAACTGGCCCGCGGCCGTGCGGCCGCTCGCGGACTTCCTGACGCGGGCCAGGGCCGCCGAGAACCGCGTGTTCCTCGTGACCGCGAACCGCGTCGGGACCGAGCGGGGCGTCGAGTTCTTCGGCCGGAGCCAGGTCGTCGACCCGCTCGGCGACCGCCTCGTCGAGGCAGGCGACCGCGAGGAACGGCTCCTCCTCGCCGAGATCGAGCCGGCCGAGGCGCGGGAGAAGGACCGGGTGCTCGTCCCGGGCGAGTACGAGCTCCACCTCTTCGGCGACCGGCGCCCGGAGCTCTACGGCGCCCTCGTGGAGGAGACGCGTCCAGTCCACGTTCCCTAGAAGGAGGTAGCGAGATGGCAACCACCGAAGAGGGCCTCACCTACGAGGCGATCCTCGAGAAGGACGGGGTCAAGGTCTCGAAGAGCCCATGGGGCGCCGACGACGAGATCGGGCGCCTCAACTGGATCACGCCCGAGTCGCAGAAGGAGATCCTCGAGCGGCTCGACGGCACGAAGGTCTTCGACCTCTCGGTCGACTACTTCATCGGCATGCCGTCCTGGTCCGCCGCGGGCGACCCGAAGTTCGACATCTGGATGACGCACACGCCCCAGGGCTCGGTGAACGACAACCTCTCCGGCGCGGGGCCCGAGGTGCACGAGAAGTACAGCTACTGCGGCGACTCGATGGCGCTCTACACGCACTGCGGAACGCACATCGACACGCTCAACCACCTCGGCTACTTCGGGTGCTTCTGGAACGGGTGGACGGCCGAGAAGCACCTCGGCAGCCGTCACTGGACCGTGGGCGGCACGGAGAAGTACCCGACGATCATCGGTCGGGGGGTGCTCCTCGACATCGCCGGGCTGCAGGGAGTCGACTGCCTGCCGGACAGCTACGAGGTCACGCCCGACGACCTCAAGAAGGCGGCGAGCGAGCAGGGCGTCGAGCTCCGCCGCGGCGACATCGTCTGCCTGCGCATGGGCCGCATGACGGCGTGGCCCGACTACGACGGCTACCTCCTGAACCCGCCCGGGATCGGGCTCGCGGGCGCGCGCTACCTCTGCGAGGAGGCGGGCGCCATGTGCATCGCCGGCGATACGATCGGGCTCGAGGTGCTCCCCTCCGCCGACGAGGGCTTCCTGCCCGTGCACTGCTACATGTTCGCGACGGCCGGCGCCCAGATCATGGAGGTGGTCTGGATGGAGGAGATCGCGGCCGAGAAGCAGTACGAGTTCGCCTTCATCGGCGGCCCGCTCAAGCTGACGGGGGCGACGGGAGCTCCCTTCCGCCCGATCGCGGTGCCGCTCCGCGCGTAGAGCATGGCGACACCGACGCCGACGGTCGACCGGGCCCGGAGCGCCGAGCGGATCGAGCGCGACATCGAGACGCTCGCCGGGCCCGCCTACACGCGCTCCGAGGAGGCGATCAGGCGCTACGCCTTCACGCCGGAGTACCGGGCGACGCTCGAGTACTTCGTCGGGGAGCTCGAGGGGATCGGCTTCGCGATCTCGTACGACCCGGTCGGGACGCTCGTCGCCCGGAACCGGCCGCCCGGCGAGAAGGTCTTCGGGGTCGGGTCGCACTGCGACTCGAACCGCAACGGCGGCAAGTACGACGGGACGATGGGCGTCGTCACGGCGCTCGAGGTCTGCAGGCTGAACGCCGAGCTCGGCCTCGACCTCCCGCTCCAGCTCGTCTCGTTCCTCGAGGAGGAGGGATCCGGCTTCGGGCAGATGCTGCTCGGGAGCCGGATCACCGCCCAGCGGGTGACCGAGGAGGAGCTGCGCGAGAGCTTCCGGGCGATCGACGACGGGCGCAGCTTCTGGGAGCACGCGGAGGAGGCCGGCTACGACCCCTCGCGCTGGCGGGAGTCGATCCACATCCTCGACGACCTCACGGGCTGGATCGAGCTCCACATCGAGCAGGCGCGCGTGCTCCAGGACACGGGCAACCGCATCGGCGTCGTCACCGCCATCGCCGGGTACGTCCACGCGGACGTCTTCCTCGAGGGCCGCGCCGACCACGCTGGCGCGACGCCCATGGCCTTCCGCCTCGACGTCGCGCCCGTGGCCGCCCGCGTGATCCTCGAGGTCGAGCGGCTCGCGCGCGAGGCCGGGAACGGCACCGTCGGCACCGTCGGCGAGATCGAGCTCGAGCCGGGGATCATCAACGTCGTGCCCGGGCGCGCCCGGCTCTCGCTCGACACGCGCGGCGTCGTCGAGGAGGGGTTCCACTCGGTCGCCCGGGGCGTCGAGAGGTTCGCGGAGCAGGCGGCCGCCGCGGCGGGCCTCACGGGCAGCTACCGCCAGCGGCAGACCCTCCCGGTGACGCCCATGGACGAGCGCATCGTCGCCGCGCTCGAGGAGGCGGCCGTGGCGACCGGCGAGCCGTTCATGCTCATGCCGTCCGGCGCCGCCCACGACACGATGTCGGTCGCCCAGCACGTCCCGACCGCGATGGTCTTCGTCCCCTGCGTGGACGGGATCAGCCACGCTCCCGAGGAGGACGCCGACCCGGCCGACGCGGCGCTCGGGGCCGAGATCATCCTGAACGCGATCCGCGCGCTCCGCGGGTGACGCCCGTGCTAGCCTGGCGACGGCGCCCAGGCGCCCTCCCATGACGGAGGCGGGTGCAGGGAAACCCAGGCCCAGTCCCGATGGGATTCCGGCGCCGCCCCGGCCGCATCACCCTGGGGAGGCGTGCGTGCACCCTCGCTCATGCGACGCCCGAGTTCGCCGCGCACGCCTGCCCCGAGTAGCCGTTTAGGGCCCTCGCGCGGCACGCTATCCACGCGGTCTGATTCGTCCTGCCGGACCGCTAAGCCACTTCCGGCCCGCTCCCTCCTCCCAAGGGCGGTACCCCTTGAACCTTGTCGGGGTTGAGAATCGAGCGCACGGCTACGACGACGCCGTCCGCGATCTCGAGCTCAGCCACCCAGACCGCGCGGCCGTCCGGGCCGTGGAAGACGAGGCCCGGCTCGCCGTTCACGAGCGCCGGCCGGTGCACGAGCCCGCGCGACCAGGCCTGGCGGCCCCAGCCGACGAGCGCCTTCGCCACGCGCTCCGCGCCGACGAGCGGCTCGCGCACGGAGGGCGCCTTGCCGCCGCCGTCCCCGTAGACAGTCGCGTCGGCCGCGAGCAGCTCGACGAGCCCGTCCGTGTCGCCCTCCTCCCAGGCGGCGATGAAGCGGCGGGCGACCTCCTCACGCTCCTCGCGGGAGACGGCGAAGCGGCGCCTGCGCGCCTCGATGTGCCTGTGCGCCCGGGCGAGGATCTGGCGGCAGTTCTCGGGGCTCTTGCCGACGATCCGGGCGACCTCGTCGTAGGGATAGTCGAAGACCTCGCGGAGGAGGAAGACCGCGCGCTCGACGGGCGAGAGCTTCTCGAGCAGGTGCAGGAAGGCAAGCGAGAGCGAGTCGGCGGTCTCGGCGTGGCGGATCGCCTCGTCGTCGACGAGCGGCTCGGGCAGCCACTCGCCCGGGTAGACCTCCCGGCGCGCCCGAGCCGAGCGCAGCCCGTCGATGGCGAGCCGCGTCGTCACCGTCGCCAGGTAGGCCTTCGGCGACTCCGCCTCCGCGCCCGCCTCGTGGTAGCGCAGGAACGCCTCCTGGACGACGTCCTCGGCCTCGGCCACCGAGCCGAGCATCCGGTAGGCGATCGCGAACAGGTACGGCCGCAGGTCCTCGTGGCTCTCCATGGGCAGGAGACGGAATAGCAGACGTGCGCGTTACGCGTCACGAAAAGAGGCGCCGCCTCGTCTCCAGGGCAGAGACACCGAAAGGAGAGAGACGATGCGAGTCTTCGTCGCAGGAGCCACCGGCGCGATCGGCGCCCGGCTCGTTCCCCAGCTCGTCCGGCACGGCCACGAGGTGGTCGCGAGCTCCCGCTCGCCGGAGAAGGCGGACCGACTGCGCGCGCAGAGCGCGGAGCCGGTCGTCCTCGACCTGCTCGACCCGCGGGCCGTCCGGGAGGCGGTCGCCGCCGCGCGGCCCGACGCGATCGTCCACCAGGCGACGGCGCTCGCCGGCCTGGCCGACTTCAAGCACTTCGACCGGTCGTTCGCGCAGACGAACCGCCTCCGAACCGAGGGCACGGACGCGCTGCTCGCGGCCGCCCGGCAGCTCGGTGTCGGCCGCGTCGTCGCCCAGAGCTTCGCCGGCTGGCCCTACGCCCGCGAGGGCGGGCCCGTCAAGACGGAGGAGGACCTGCTCGACCCGACGCCGGTGCCGGCGATGAGCGAGACGCTCGCCGCGATCCGCCACCTCGAGCGGGCGGTCACCGAGGCGGGCGGGACGGTGCTCCGCTACGGCGGCTTCTACGGCTCGCGCGACGACGCACAGGTGGAGCTCGTGCGGAGACGACGCTTCCCGATCGTGGGCGACGGCGGCGGCGTGTGGTCGTTCGTCCACCTCGACGACGCGGCCGCGGCCACCGTGCTCGCCCTCGAGCGCGGCGAGCCCGGGATCTACAACGTCGTCGACGACGAGCCCGCGCCGGTCCGTGCGTGGCTGCCGGCGCTCGCCGAGGCGCTCGGCGCGAGGCCGCCCCGCCGGGTCCCGCGCCTGCTCGCGCGCCTCGTCGCCGGCGAGGCGGGCGTCGTGCTCATGACCGAGAGCCGCGGCGCCTCGAACGCGAGGGCGAAGCGCCTGCTCGGCTGGACGCCCCGCCACCCGAGCTGGCGGCAGGGGTTCACGGAGGCGTACGGGCCGGCGCCCGCGCGCGCGGCCGCGACGTCGGCCCGGGAGCCCGCCGGGGCGGTTCAGCGGTCCTGACCGGCCGGCCCCGGCCGCCGCAGGCGCCTCGGCCCAGGTCAGGGACGCGAGTCCGTGTGCGCGAAGATTCGCATCGGCAGCCCGGCGAGCGGCTCGCCGCCGCCTGCGGTCACGAGCCACGTGTCCTGCATGTAGAGGCACGACCGCCCGTCCTCGGCGATCGCGTGCGGGTGCATGGAGAAGACCATGTTCTCGGCCAGCTCGGTCTCGACGCCCTCGCCGATCTTCGGGAACTCGATCATCGTCATCCCGATGGAGTGCCCGGTGACGTGCCCGAGGCCGAAGCCGCGCTCGACGAACCCCCGCGCGACGGCCCGGTGCACGTCGTGGGCGCTCGCACCCGGGCGCATCGCCCCGGCGGCCGCCTCCGCGTACTCCTCGTATGCCTCGAGCATCCGCTTCGTCTCCTCGCCCGGCTCGCCGGCGGCGACGGCGCGCGAGACCTCGACCCAGTGGCCGCCGGGGCCCGCGATCTCGAGCGAGGGCAGGACGAGATCGCCGCCCTCGATCCGGCGCTCCCGGCTCGCGATCCGAAACTCGGGCAGCGCCGCGCCGGGCTCGTCGCCGACGAGGACCATGTCCATCGTCAGCCGCCCGCACCCCTGCTCGACGAAGTAGCGCTCGCAGGGGGCGAGCACCTCCGCCTCGGTCCTCCCGGGCTCGAACGCGTCGAGGAAGAGCCAGAAGCCCTCGGTGTTGATGCGGACGCTGTCGCGGACCGACGCGAGCTCCTCCTCGCTCTTGACCGCGCGGGCGAGGTCGAACTCGACGTCGAAGGCGACGAGCTCGGGACCGCCGTCGGCGAGCGCGCGGTAGTCGCGCACGGGCATGACGTAGTCGAGGCCGTAGACGCCCACGCGCGACCAGCCGCGCTCGCGCGCCCGCTCCCGCATCCAGGCGCCCGGGGTCTCGACGAAGACCTGCTCGTCGATCCAGGTCGTCCCGTGCTCGCCGACGTAGCGGGCCTCGCTCGGGAAGACGATCGCCGGCTCGCCCTCGAGCGGGAGGACGACGTAGGCGTAGCGGTGGACGATGACGAAGCCCGAGAGGTACGTGACCGCGCCCTCGAAGCCCGTGTACTCGCTGCCCGCGACGATCGCCGCGTCGAGCCCGCTCTTGGCGAGCGCCTCGCGGACGTTCCGGTAGCGCAGCTCGACCTCCCCGCTCACTGCCGCCACGAAGCCTCCAGTCCCTTGATCAGCGCGGTCACCGCCGCGTTCAGCGGCGTCGCCACCCCGTGCTCGCGGCCGAAGCGGACGATACCGCCGTTCAGGTAGTCGATCTCGGTCTCCCGCCTCGCCTCGACGTCCTGGAGCATGCTCGCCTTGTGGTCGTAGGCGACCTCGGGCCGGGCCGCGTAGTCGATGAGCTCCTCCGGGTCGGCGTCCAGCGCGATCGCCTGCGCGCCCGCGACCGCCTTGCCCTCGTCCACGAGCCGGCTCACGAGCCGCCGGAGCGCCTCGTCCGCGCAGACGCGGCCGTGCGTGAGCCCCGTGAGCGCGCCGATCGGGTTCGTGGCCGCGTTGAAGATCACCTTGCGCCACTGGGGCCCGCGCGCGTCGGCGACGGCGGCGGTCGGCATCCCGGCCCGCGTGCAGGCGTCCGCGAGCCGCTCGATCTCGTCCGCGGAGGCGGGGCTCGGCTCGAACGGCCCGATCGTCGTCTCGCCCTTGACGTCCCAGTGGACGTGGCCCGGCTCGACGATGCGGCCCGCCGGGAAGGTCGTCCCGCGGATCACGCGGGGGACGTGCTCGGCGATCGCCTCCTCGTTCCCGAGCCCGTTCTGCACGGAGCAGACCGCGCCCCCGGCGAGCGCGTGCGCGGCCGCCGCGAGCGCGGCGCCCGTGTGCATGCTCTTCGTGGCGACGATGCCGAAGTCGCAGGGCGGCAGCTCCGAGGCGTCCGTCGTCGCACTCACCCGGCCCACGAGCTCGCCCGCGCCGGAGACCCTGAGGCCGTGCTCGCGCATCGCGCGCACGTGGTCCTCGGCGAGGTCGTACGCCCAGACCTCGACGTCCTCGAGCTGCGCGAGCGACGCCGCGAAGAGCGACCCGACCGCGCCGCAGCCGACGACGCAGACCCTCACCGCAGCGTGAGCTCGCGGCCCCCGGTCACGCCGCGGGGCCGGAAGAGGAGGATCAGCGCCATGACGGCGCCCAGCGTAACGAGGCGGGTGCCGGTGGGAACCGTGACCTCGGTCACGCCGAGGCCGAGGCCGCGCTCGGCCGTGAGGAGGAGCGAGTTGATCCCGCTCACGAGGAGCGCGCCGACGACCGCGCCCCAGAGGCTGCGGACGCCGCCGATGACGAGCATCGCCAGCGTGAGGAAGGCGAGGTCGAGGTACACCTGCTGCGTCGTGATGCTGCCGAGCAGGTGGACGAGCAGCCCGCCCGCGAAGCCCGCGAGCCCGCCGGAGAGCGTGAAGGCGAGGAGCCGCTGCCGGTAGATGTCGACGCCGGCGCCCTGCGCAGCCGCGGGGTCGTCGCTCGAGGCACGGAGGACGCGGCCGAAGCGGCTGCGCTGGTAGGCGAACGCGAGCGCCGCGACGGCGATCACCCCGATCGTCGCCTGCAGGAAGCCGGTCGTCTCCGGGACGAGCGAGAGGGTCCGCGCGCCCGGGCCGATCGCCTCCCAGTTGCGGAGGACGTTGTTCGTGATCACGAGCACGGCGAACGTGGCGATGCCGGCCGAGAGCCCCGAGAGGCGCATGAGCGGCACGCCGACGATCAGGGCGAAGACCCCGCCGACGGCGGCGGCGATCACGAGCGAGAGGGCATTCCCCACCTCGGCGCTCGCGATGAGCGGGAAGAGGTCGGGGCTGAGGGAGAGCTTCAGCGCCTCGGGCACCGTCGTCAGCCCCGCGGCGAAGCCGCCGACGGCGACGAAGCTCACGTGCCCGAAGGAGACGACGCCGGAGTTACCGACGAAGACGTAGAGCGCGATCACGATGGTCGCCATCACGAGCGCGAAGCGGAACTGGAACTGCACCGAGCGGGAGGTGAAGGTGCCGACGACGCCGACGAGGGCGAGCAGGAGCACCGGCGCGACCAGCCCGGCGAGCCCGGCGAGGCGCCTCACACGCGCTCCCAGGCCGCGCGCGAGCGGCCGAAGAGGCCGCCCGGGCGCACGAGCAGGACGAGGATGACGAGGAGGAAGAGCGCCGAGTCGAGGAAGACGCGGCCGTCGGCCGGGAGGACGTCGCCGAGCACGGCCGCCGCGAACCCGATCGCGAAGCCGCCGAGGGTCGCGGTGACGAGCCGGTCCATGCCCCCGACGACGACGCCGACGAGGGCCGGGATGACGAGCTGGAAGCCGTAGCTCGGGGTCACGAGCGGCCGCTGCACCGTGAGGAGGACGGTGGCGGCGGCGGCGACGACCGCGGCGAGGAGGAAGGCGAAGCGGATGACGGTCGAGGCGCGCACGCCGAGGAGCTGCGCGGTCGGCGCGTCCATCGACGCGGCGCGCATCTGGAGGCCGATGTCGGTGCGCGCGAGGACGAGGGCGGTCGCCGCCAAGAGGACGGCACCGACCCCGATGGAGACGAGCGTCACCCAGCGGATTCGCAGGTCGCCGATCGAGGCCGCGCGGTTCAGCTCCGAGAGGACGCCGACGTTCTGGCCGCGCGCGCCGAACGCGAGGAGCGCAACCGCCTGGAGGAGGAAGGAGACGGCGAAGGTCGTCACGAGCATCGTCGTCGGCGTCGTCGTCCGGAGCGGCCGGTACGCGGTCTCCATGGCGAGCGCCAGGACGACCACGGCGCCGAAGCACGCGGCGAGTCCGACGGCGAGCGGAAGGTGGTTCGTGAGCATGAGCGCGTACGCCCCGGCCGTGATGAGCTCGCCGTGGGCGAAGTTGACGAGCCGCATGACGCCGAACACGAGCCCGATTCCCATGGCGACGAGCGCGTAGACCAGGCCGAGGGCGATCGCGTCGACGAGGGTCTGGAGGACGCTCACGCGACGGTCACGATCCGAAGTAGGCCGCGGTGATGCGCTCGGTGTCGCCGGCGTCCGCCGGCGTGAGCGTGAGCCGGAGCTCGCCGTTCGCGAGCACGTGCGTGCGGTCGGCGAATCCGACCGCGAACTGCGCGCGCTGCTCGACGAGGAGGATCGTGACGCCGCCGGCGCGGATCTCGGCGAGCGCGTCGAAGACGCCGTCCACGACGGCGGGGGCGAGCCCGAGCGACGGCTCGTCGAGGAGCAGGAGTTGCGGCCGCGCGACGAGCGCGCGCGCGATCGCGAGCTGCTGCTGCTGGCCGCCGGAGAGGACGCCGGCCGGCCGGTGCCGGGCGTCGCGCACGACGGGGAAGAGCCCCGCCACCCGGTCGAGGTCCTCGCCTGCTCCCTCCCGGGAGCGGCGGCCGACGAGCCCGAGGCGCAGGTTCTCCTCGACGGTGAGCTCCGGGAAGATGTGCCGGCGCTCGGGCACGAGCGCGACGCCCGAGCGGACGATCGCCTCCGTCCTCTGTCCGCCGAGCGGCCGGCCCGCGAGCAGGATCTCGCCTCGGTGCGGCGCGACCACGCCCATGATCGCCAGGAGCGTCGTCGACTTCCCGGCCCCGTTCGGGCCGACGAGCCCGACGACCTCGCCGCGGGCGACCTCGAGGCTGAGCCGCCGAACGGCGGGAACGCCCGCGTAGCGGACCTCGAGGTCGCGGATCGCGAGCACTGCCTCAGGCATGGGCGCGCCCGAGGTAGGCGGCCGTCACGTCGATGTTGCGCCGGATCTCGGCCGGCGTCCCCTCGGCGAGGGTGCGCCCCTCGTCGAGCACCTGGACGCGGTCGCAGACGTCGAGGATCAGCCCGACGTTGTGGTCGATCAGGAGGACGCCGGCCTCGTGCTCGTCCCGCACCCGCCGGACGACCTCGGCGAAGCCCGGCACCTCCGCCTCGGGCAGGCCGGCGGCCGGCTCGTCGAGCAGCACGTAGTGCGGTCGCGTCGCCAGCGCGCGCGCGACGCCGAGGCGTCGCTCGTCTCCGTGCGGCAGCGACGCCGCCGGCGTGTCGGCACGCCGCTCGAGCCCGAGCATCCC
>DASTQA010000061.1:0-18846 GCA_035762005.1 Gaiellaceae bacterium | reverse complement strand
CAAGGGCAGCACTCATCGGCCTCCTGATCCTCGGGATCGCCGTCGGCCTGCTCGTCGGACTCCTCGCGGGAACGCGCTTCCTCGTCTCGCGGCGCGCGGCTGCCGCGGAGCGCGAGCGGGAGCGCCTGACCGCGGAGGCCGAGCGGGCCGCCGAGGCGATTCGCCGTGAGGCGCAGGTGGAGGCGCGCGAGCAGGCGCTCCGGCTGCGCGCCGACGTCGAGCAGGAGCTCAAGGACCGGCGCGCCGAGATCATCAAGATCGAGGAGCGCGTCGTCACGAAGGAAGAGGAGATCGACCGCAAGCTCACGGAGCTCGAGCGGCGGGAGCAGGGGGTCGTCGACCGCGAGACCCACCTGAGGACGCTCCAGGAGGAGGCGAAGTCGGCGAAGGACGACCAGCTCCGCGAGCTCGAGCGGATCTCCGGGCTGACGGTGGACGAGGCGAAGCGTCAGGTGCTCGAGCGGTCGGAGGAGCTCGTCCGCCGGGACCTGGGCCGCATGGTGCGCCAGCTCGAGGAGGAGGCGAGGGCCGACGCGAAGCGCCGCGCCCGCAACCTCGTCGCCGACGCCCTCCAGCGGGTGGCGGCCAGCCATGCCGCCGAGACGACGGTCTCGATCGTCGAGCTCCCGTCGGACGACATGAAGGGTCGCATCATCGGGCGCGAGGGACGCAACATCCGCGCCCTCGAGAACCTCACGGGGGTCGACTTCATCATCGACGACACGCCGCAGGCGGTCGTGCTCTCCTCCTTCGACGGCGTCCGCCGCGAGGTGGCGAAGCTGACGCTCGCGAAGCTCGTGGAGGACGGCCGCATCCATCCCTCGCGGATCGAGGAGATGTACTACCACTCCAAGGCGGAGATCGAGGACCACATCCGCCAGGCGGGCGAGCAGGCGGTCTTCGAGGCGAACTGCGGCGCCGTGCACGAGGAGCTCGTGAAGGTGCTCGGCCGGCTCCGCTACCGGACGAGCTACGGCCAGAACATCCTCAAGCACTCGCTCGAGTGCGCGCACCTGGCCGGGATCATGGCCGCCGAGCTGGGGGCGAGCGTGAAGACGGCCAAGCGGGCCGCGCTCCTGCACGACGTCGGCAAGGCGATGACGCACGAGGTCGAGGGCTCGCACGCCCTCATCTCCGCCCAGCTCGCGAAGAAGTACGGCGAGTCGCAGCACGTCGTCCACGCGGTCGAGGCGCACCACTACGAGGTGCAGCCGCAGACCGTCGAGGCGGTCCTCGTCATCGCCGCCGACGCCATCTCCGCCTCCCGGCCGGGCGCCCGCGGCGAGAGCCTCGAGAGCTACATCAAGCGACTCGAGAGCCTCGAGAAGATCGCCGCGGAGAGGACGGGGGTCGAGCGCGTCTACGCGCTCCAGGCCGGCCGCGAGATACGCGTCATGGTCAAGCCGGCCGAGATCGACGACGAGAGCGCCGTCCTCCTCTCCCACGAGATCGCCCGTGCGATCGAGGACCAGCTCGAGTACCCGGGCCAGATCAAGGTGACGGTGATCCGGGAGTCGCGCGCGATCGAGTTCGCGAAGTAGGCGGGCCGCGGCCGGAGAGCCGCGGCCCGCCCAGGCTCCTACTTCGTCGTCGGCCGGCCGCGCACGTCGAGCCTCGCGACCTGCGGGTCGTGATCCGAGGCCTGGTCGGCGAACTCGGCGTTCACGTGCACGGGATCGTACTCGACCCCGAAGTTCCCGAGCAGGTTGCCCGAGACGAGGATCTGGTCGAGCACCTGGGAGTTCCCCTCGAAGACGTAGGAGTACCGCTCGGGCTTCGGCAGGGTCTCCATGAGGGTCGTGAGGACGCCGCCCTCGAGGATCTCGACGGTCTCCGAGAACTCGAAGTCGTTGATGTCGCCCAGGACGACGACGTTCGCGGCAGGGTCGGCGGCGAGGATCGCGTCGACGAAGGCGTTGACGGACTCCGCCTGCGCGTGCCGCGCGACCTCGGACGAGCGCGTGGGAGGCTGGAACCTGCCGAAGAGCGGGTCGTCGCCGCCCTTCGAGCTGAAGTGGTTCGCGACGACGAACACCTTCCTGCCGCGCAGGCGGAACTCGCCGGCGAGCGGCTTGCGCGTCTCCTCCCACGCCGGGTCCTGCGGGTCGACCCGGCCCGGGCTGAACGAGAGCCGGGGACCCGACGGATGGTCGACGACCGTGGTGGGCGTCGTCGAGTCGCCGCCCGGCCTGTCGATGAACTCGAGGCCGCGATCCGTCCGGAAGAGGAAGCCGACGCGGATGTTGCCGCCCGGCTGGCCGCCGTCCTCGTCGTCCACGGGGTCGATCTGGCGGAACTCGTACGTCGGCCCGCCGGCCGCCTCGATCGCCGCGATGAGCGTCGTCCACGTGACGGACGCGTCCGTGACGGCCGTGTTCGTGGGCCCGTCGTTGTCCTGGATCTCCTCGATCGCGAGCACATCCGGCGCGCGGAGGTGGTTCACGATCAGGTCCGCGTGCCTGGCGAACGCGGCTCCGTCGCCCGGGTCGAGGTTCTCGACGTTGTACGTGCCCACGACGACCTCGTGGTCGGTGGGCGCCCGCGTCACCTCTCGCTCGAGCCCGCCGTCGACGCGCGTGAGGGGAGCGGTGACGTTGAGCTTGAAGTTGCCGAAGCTGTAGTCCATGACGCCGAGCGCCGGGGTCGTGAAGCCGTCGCCGACGTCCACGACGGGCGTGGCCAGGATCGTGTCGTCGAGGAGGATCCGCTCCGGGTTGAAGTCCTCGGGCCGGATGACGACGCCGCCGCGCACGGTCAGCACGCCGGCGTTCGCGCCGCCGTCGCCCACGACCGGGATCTCGCCGAAGGCGTTGCGCGGGCCGACGGCGACCGCGTCGTTCACCTGCACGCGCATCCCCTCGACGCTCTCGTAGAAGTCGATCCCGTCCTCGGCCGGGTCGAAGGCGCCGCTCGTCTCGACGCTTCCGCTCGCGTCGTCCTCGATGACCGTGTCGGGAGGAACGCGGCCGCCGTCGCCGAGCACGGTCGGGGGCGGGAGCGCGTTGCCGCTCGAGAGGACGGTCGTCGTGGGAGAGGTGATCTCCGTCGTGGTCAGGTTCGCGCTGCCCGTGCCTCCCGGCCGGAACTCGGCCACGCGACCGCTCACGAGGACGTCGTCGCCGACCGCGACCGTCGGCGTCGAGGACGTGAAGACGAAGATCCCCTCCGAGGTCGCCTCGTCGGCGTCGGGCGTCGGATCCTGGACGTAGAACCCGTTCCCGATCGTCGCCGTCACGATGCCCGCGACGCCCGAGACCGTGCTGCCGACGAGGGGGGACAGGTGCGACGCGCCCTGGATCTCGTGGATCTCGACGGGCGGAGCCGCCGTCGCGAACGAGAAGACGTGGTCCGCCACCATCGTGTCGGGCGGGTCGTCGGGGTCGAGGTCGGACACCTGGCCCGCGAGGACGGTCACGGTGCAGCTCTCGGACGCGACGAAGTCCGCGTCCGGGTCGAGCGTGAAGGTCCGCGGGCCGCCGCTCACCGTCGCGGTGTGCGCGCCGCTCGTCCCGCACGAGATCGAGAACCACGAGCCCCCGACCGCGACGTCCTCGCTGAACGTGATCGCGACGTTCGCGTCGAGGGCCACGCCCGACGCGCCGGAAGCGGGGGAGGTTGCCTGCACGCTCGGCGCCTCGTCGCCCGTGAAGTGGAAGCCGAGGCCGGCGAACGTGTCCGTCGCGAAGCCGTTCCACTCGAGTGCCGGGTCGAACCCGTCGAGCACGTCCCCGTCGCCGCCGACGATCGAGGCCTTGCGGCGCAGCGTGTTGTCGGCCGTGCTCGTGAGGCCGCTGCCCCACTCGGTGCCCGGGTCCTCGCCGAGGCGGCCGAGCGAGTCGACGATCGTCGCGCCGTGCCGCAGGACGACGACGTCGTCGCCGTTGAACCAGCCGGCGCCGTTCGTCTGGTCGGCCTGCGCGAGGACGGCGGCGACCGCGGAGCTGTGCGCGAGGACGAAGACGTCGCCGGGGGCGACGGTCCCCGTCAGCGGGATGTTGAGCGTGCACGACGTGCTGCCGTTGAAGCACATCTGCACCGCGTAGCCGTTCGCGGCGAGGTCGACGGGCGCGCCGGTGCCGTTGTAGATCTCGAGCGCCTTGTTGTTGCTCGAGCCCTCGACGTACTCGGAGAAGAAGAGCTCGGTGGACTGCGCGTTCGCGCTCCCGAGCGCGAAGACGAGCGGCACGAGGGCCGCGAGGACGAGGAATGCCGCAAAGAGAGGCCTCCGCGCCACGGACTGACCCGACATTGGAACCCCCAGGGTTGAGTCGACCGCCCGATCGTAAAGGCCCCGTCCCGCAGGGACAAGGCCGCTCACGGCGGGGGTACAGTTGACCCGTGCGCCGCTACCACGTGACGACGTTCGGCTGCCAGATGAACGCCCACGACTCCGAGCGCATCAAGGGCATGCTCGAGTCGCAGGGCCTGGGCGAGGCGCGCTCGCGGGAGGAGGCGGACGTGATCGTCTTCAACACCTGCACCGTGCGGGAGAAGCCGGACCGGCGCTTCGCCGCGCACCTCGCGCAGGCGGCCGCGCTGAAGAAGGCCGACCCCGAGCGCGTCATCGCGGTCGGCGGCTGCTACGCCGAGGCGCAGCGCGAGCGCATCTTCGAGCTCTACCCCCAGGTCGACGTCGCCTTCGGCCCGGGCTCCATCCCGCACCTCGGCGAGTGGCTCGGCGCCGGGGGGGCGGGAGTCGCGCGGAGCCGTTTCGCGGAGTGGCGCCACTTCGCCGGCGACCTGCCCGCGCACCGCGAGCGGACCTTCCAGGCGTGGGTGCAGATCTCGATGGGCTGCAACTCCGTCTGCTCCTACTGCATCGTCCCCGCCGTCAGAGGCCGCGAGCAGAGCAGGCGGCCGGGCGAGATCCTCGCCGAGGTCGGCGCGCTCGCCGCGGACGGCGTGCGCGAGGTCACGCTTCTCGGCCAGAACGTCAACTCGTGGGGCCGGGATCTCCTCCCCGAGCTCCGGACGGAGTTCGGCGAGCTCCTCCGCGCCGTCGACGCCGTCCCCGGGATCGAGCGCATCCGCTTCACGAGCCCGCACCCCAAGGACTTCCGCGAGGGGGTCATCACGGCGATGGCCGAGAGCCGGGCCGTGTGCGAGCACGCGCACCTCCCGCTCCAGTCCGGCTCGACGCGGATCCTCAAGCGGATGCGGCGGACGTACGGGCGCGAGCGCTACCTGGCGCTCGTCGAGCGCCTCCGGGCCGCCATCCCCGACCTCGCCCTGACGACGGACGTGATCGTCGGCTTCCCGGGGGAGACGGAGGAGGACTTCCGCGAGACGCTCGCGGTCGTCGAGGAGGTGCGCTACGACGGCGCGTTCACGTTCGTCTTCAGCCCGAGGCGGGGGACGGAGGCGGCGACGATGCCGGACCAGGTGCCCGAGGACGTCAAGCGGGAGCGGGTCGACCGCCTCATCGAGGTCGTCCAGCGGATCGCCCGCGAGCGCAACGAGATGCGGGTCGGGGGCGTCGAGGAGGTCCTGGTCGAGGGGGCGAGCAGGACCGATCCCGAGCTCCGGCGCGGCCGCACCCGCCGGAACACGACCGTCAACTTCCGCGGGAGCGCGCGGCCCGGGGACCTCGTGCGCGTGCGGATCGAGGGCGCGAGCTCGACGACACTCCGCGGGACCGAGGCCGCCGCCGCGGCGGCGTAGTCACGCTCTCGACGCATTCCGTGACCCACGCGTGCGCTCTCGGGCGATAGGCTGGAACCGGTGGGTGGCCCGCGGCGGCCCCGGACGATGACCCGGCCCGTGGGCACCCGGCTCGTCCTCGCGCTGTTCGCCCCGACCGCCTCCGGCAAGTCGGCCGTCGCGGAGGCCCTCGCCGACCACGTCGAGGGCGAGATCGTCTCCGCCGACGCCATGCAGGCCTACCGCGGGGTCCCCGTCGTCACGAACCAGCCCGCCCGCCCGACGAGGCTCGTGGGGATCTGGCCCCTCGATCACGAGGGCTCCGTCGGCGAGTACCAGCGCCTCGCGCACGAGGCGATCGACGAGGTGCTCGCGGCCGGCCGCGTGCCGATCGTCGTGGGCGGCACCGGCCTCTACCTCCGCGCCGCGCTCGCCGAGCTCGATCTCCCGCCGGCGCCGCCGCTCGGCGCACGCGAGCGCTGGGAGGCGCTCTACGACGCGCGGGGGCCCGAGTGGGCGCACGGCGCGCTCGGCGACCGCGACCCGGAAGCCGCTGCGGCCGTCCACCCGAACGACCGCCGTCGCGTCGTCCGGGCGCTCGAGCTGGCGGAGGCGGGCGCGTCCCTCCGGCCGGCCCGCAGCCGGCTCTGGACGGAGGAGACGCGCCACCCGACCGTGATCGCCGGCCTCGACGTCCCGCCGGAGACGCTCGCGCGCAGGATCGAGGAGCGCGCGCGGGGGATGGCGCGGCGGGGCGCCCGGGAGGAGGCGCGCGCCGCGCTCGCCGGCCCCCTCTCGACGACGGCTCGGACGATCATCGGCCTCGAGGAGTTCGCCACCCTGCCCGAGGAGGCGGCCGTGGCGGCCGTCGCGCGCAGGACAACCCGGTACGCCGCCTACCAGCGCAAGTGGCTCCGGCGGATTCCGGGCGCTGTTAGCGTTCGCGCGGATCGTCCCCCCGACGCGGTCGCCGATGAGATTCTCGAAGTGGCACGGGCTCGGCAACGACTACCTGCTCATCGAGCGGGCTGAGGCCGGGTCGCCGCTCGCGCCGGAGCTCGTCCGCAGGCTCTGCGACCACCACCTCGGCGTCGGCTCCGACGGCGTCCTCGAGGTCGTGGCGACGGACGGGCCCCGGGCCGAGATCGTCATCTGGAACCCGGACGGCTCGACCGCCGAGCTCTCGGGCAACGGCACGCGCATCGCAGCTCGCTGGCTGGCACGCCGCAGCGAAGCGGCGGACGTCGTCGTCGCCGTCGGCCCGCGCGAGGTCGTCGCGCACATGCGCGCGGGCCTCGAGGTCGAGACCGAGATGGGGGCGGTCGAGGTGGGGGAGCCGGAGGCGCTCGACGTCGACGGGACGAGCGTCGAGTTCACGCCGGTGTCGGTCGGGAACCCGCACGCGGTCATCCGGCGTGAGCCGCGCCGGGACGACCTCCTCCGCTTGGGGCCGCTCGTCGAGACGCACCGGCGCTTCCCCGAGCGGACGAACGTGCAGCTCGTCAGGGTCGACTCCGCGAGCGAGGCCACCGTGGCGGTGTGGGAGCGGGGAGCGGGGGAGACGCTCTCCTCGGGGACGAGCGCGGTCGCCGTGGTCGGAGCCTCGGTCGCCAACGGCTGGTGCAGGAGCCCCGTCGTCGTGCACCTCGCCGGCGGCGACCTGCGCGTCGAGCTCGACGAGCGCTTCCACGCCCGCCTGACCGGCCCCGCGCAGGAGATCTGCCGTGGCGAGGTCTCGCAGGAGCTCCTGGCCGAGGTCGGCGCGACATGAGGTTCGCCCGCAGGCTCACGCAGGTGCCGCCGTACCTCTTCGCCGAGCTCGAGCGGCGCATCGAGGCGTTGCGGGCCGAGGGCGTGGACGTCATCTCGCTCGGCATCGGCGACCCAGACCTGCCCACGCCCGCGGCGGTCGTCGAGGCCCTCCAGCGCGCCGTCGCCCGCCCGGAGACTCACCGCTACCCGTCGAACCACGGCCTGGCGACGTTCCGTGAGGCCGTCGCCGGCTTCTACGCCGAGCGCTTCGGCGTGCGCGTCGACCCGGCGACCGAGGTGATCCCGGTCCTGGGCGGGAAGGAGGGCGTTGCCCACATCGCGCTCGCCTGCCTCGACCCGGGCGACGTCTGCCTCGCCCCGGACCCCGGCTACCCGCCGTACACGTCCGGGCCCGTCTTCGCCGGCGCCGAGGTCCACTACCTCCCCCTCGAGGAGGCGAACGGGTTCATGCCGGACGTGAGCGCCGTCCCGGCGGACGTGGCGGCGCGGGCCAACCTCTTCTTCTTCAACTACCCGAACAACCCCACCGGGGCGGCCGTCGCCGACGGCTTCTTCGCCCGTGCGGTCGCCTTCGCCCGCGAGCACGACCTCGTCGCGGTCCACGACGCGTCCTACACCGAGATCGCCTTCGACGGGTACCGCCCGCCCAGCTTCCTCGCGACGCCCGGCGCCGGCGACGTGGGCGCGGAGATCTTCTCGCTCTCGAAGGGCTGGAACATGACCGGGTGGCGGATCGGCTGGATCGCCGGCAACGCCGAGGTCGTCGAGCGGTACCGGCAGCTGAAGACGAACCTCGACTCGGGCATGTTCGACGCCCTCCAGCACGCGGGGGTCGCGGCGCTCACGGAGGCGCGCGAGTTCCCCCGGGAGATGTCGAGCGTCTACCGGGGGCGCCGCGACCTCATGGTCGAGGCCCTCGCGGCGATCGGCCTCCGGTGCGAGCCGCCGGTGGCGACGCCCTACGTCTGGGTCCGGGTGCCCGAGGAGCACGACTCGGCGAGCTTCACGGAGCTCGTCCTCGACCAGGCTGCGGTGATCGTCTCGCCCGGCCCCTCGTTCGGGCCCTCGGGCGAGGGCTTCGTCCGCATCTCCCTGACCGTCCCGGACGACCGGCTCGAGGAGGCGGCTGGCCGAATCGCCTCGTCGCTCCGGGTCGGATCCGGGGCATAATCGTCCTGTGAGCCACCACCAGCCGGACCCCGCGCCCGGGGCGGAGCCCGAGCGCGGATTCGTCGTCGCCGTGCTGGCCCCGGGAGTGGACGAGAGCGAGGAGCTCGGCGAGCTGCGCGAGCTGCTCCGAACGGCGGGCGTCGTCCCCGCCGGAGAGCTCGTCCAGCGGCGGCAGGCGCCGGACCCCCGAACCTACGTCGGCAAGGGCAAGCTCGAGGAGCTGAAGCGCCGCTTCCGCGACTCGGGCGCCGAGTCGCTCATCGTCGACGACGACCTCGACCCGGGCCAGCAGCGCCGCCTCGAGGACGCCTTCGAGACGCGGGTGGTCGACCGCACGCAGCTCATCCTCGACATCTTCGCCCAGCACGCCCGCAGCGCCGAGGGCAAGCTCCAGGTCGAGCTCGCCCAGCTCGAGTACAACCTGCCCCGGATGCGCGGCCTCTGGCAGCACCTCGAGCGCCTCGGCGGCGGCATCGGCACGCGCGGGCCGGGCGAGTCCCAGCTCGAGACGGACCGCCGCATCGCACGCAGGCGCATCGGGCTCCTCAGGCGCAAGCTCCGCGAGCTCGAGAAGCGCCGCTCGGTGCAGCGCCAGGCGCGGGAGCGGAGCTCCGCGCCGGTGGTGGCGCTCGCCGGGTACACGAACGCGGGCAAGTCGACCCTCCTGAACGCCCTCACCGACGCGGACGTCTCCGTCGACGACCGGCTCTTCGAGACGCTCGACCCGACGACGCGCGCGTTCGAGCACGACGGCCGTCGCTACCTCGTCACCGACACGGTCGGGTTCATCCGCCGGCTCCCGCACCAGCTCGTGGAGGGCTTCACGGCGACGCTCGAGGAGACGCTCCTCGCCGACCTCGTGCTCCACGTCGCCGACGCCTCCCAGGGGGACGAGCGCCTCGACGACACGATCGCGGCCGTCGAGGCCGTCCTCGGCGAGATCGGGGCGCGCGACGTCCCGCTCGAGCTCGTCCTCAACAAGGTCGACGTGGTCGACCCGCTGCGCCGCCGGCGCCTCGCCACGCGCTTCCCGGGCGCCCTCCTGGTCTCGGCCAGGAGCGGGGAGGGGCTCCCCGAGCTGCGTGCGCGGATCGCGGAGCGCTTCGCCGACCGCTTCCGACCGGTGCGGCTGCTCGTGCCGTACGGCGAGGGGCGCGTGCTGACCGAGCTCTACGAGCTCGGCGCGCCGATCGAGGAGCGCGTCGACCGCGGGGACGGAGTGCTCGTGCACGCTCGCCTGCCCGAGCGCGAGATCTCCCGCTACGCGCCCTACCTCGTCGCCGAGGCGCCCGGCGCCGAGGCCGAGACCGCGTGATCGAGCTCCCCGTGCGGCGGCTGCGCGAGTGCGCGACCCTGCCGGGGCGGGCGTACGCCGGCGACGCTGGCCTGGATCTCGCCGCGTGCGAGCGCGTCGAGCTCGGCCCCGGCGAGCGCGGGCTCGTCGGGACGGGCCTCGCCGTCGCGATCCCGGAGGGGTTCGCCGGCTTCGTCCAGCCGCGCTCGGGCCTCGCCGCGCGCCACGGGGTCGCGGTCGTCAACTCGCCGGGCCTCATCGACGCCGGCTACCGGGGCGAGATCCGCGTCGTCCTCCTGAACACGGACCGCGAACGGCGCTTCGTCGCGGAGGCGGGGGAGCGAATCGCGCAGCTCGTCGTCCTCCCCCTGCCCGGGGTCGAGGTCGTCGAGGTGGAGGAGCTCCCCGAGAGCGAGCGCGGCGTGCGCGGCTTCGGCTCCTCGAGGGCGACGTGAGCGCCTGAGATGGGCCCGCGCATCCGGGTGTCCGCGATCCTGCGGCGCGAGAGCCGGGTGCTGCTCGTCCGCCACGAGAAGCACGGGCGTGAGTACTGGCTCCTGCCCGGCGGCGGCGTCGGGGCCGGCGAGAGCCTCGTCCAGGCGCTGCAGCGAGAGCTCGCCGAGGAGGTCGGCATCGACGAGGACCTCCCGCTGGAGGGCCCGGTCGCGCTCGCGGACTCGATCTCGCCGCCGGGGTCGCCGCCGAAGCACGTCGTCCACATCGTCTTCGCGGGGTACCTCGGCGACCGCTCGCTCGAGCGCGTGACGTCGACGGACGAGGCCGTGTGCAACCACCGCCTCTTCGACGTGGAGGAGCTCGCCGGGCTCGCGCTCCACCCACCGATCCAGCGCTTCCTCGCGCGCTGGCAGCCGGGCGACCCGACGGTCTACCTCGGGCGACTCTGGGCGCCGTGACGGCACCCGGAGCGCGCGCCGGCGCCGCGACCGCCTAGGAGAAGCGGCCGCCCCGGGCCCGCGCCCGGCCGGCGGAGACGTCCCGGGCCGCCCCCTCGAGGTCGTCCTGCAGGGGCTCGAGCTCCGGGGGCTCGCCGAGCCGGTGCGCGAGACCCTGGGCGAGGACCCAGTCCGCGAACCAGGCGTTCCGCGGCAGGAGGGGCCCGTGGAGGTACGTCCCGACGGCGCGGCCGACACGGCAGCCCTCCTCGCCGCTCGCGCCGTCGTTCCCGAACCCGGCGACGACGCGGCCGAGCGGCTCCGTCCCGGGATCGAGGACGGTCCGGCCGGCGTGGTTCTCGAAGCCCGCGAGCGGACGACGCTCGCCGGGGACGAGCTCGCACTCGAGGAGGACGTCGCCGATCATCCGGCGCTCGCCCGCGACCGTGACGAGAGGGAGGACGCCGACGCCGGGTAGCTCGGCGCCCGTGCGGTCGCGGTAGGACCTCCCGAGCAGCTGGTAGCCGCCGCAGACGGCGAGGACGGCGGCGCCGCGCGCGACCGCCTCCCGCAGCGGCTCGCCCTTCCCGGCCAGGTCGAGGGCGACGAGCGCCTGCTCCCGGTCCTGCCCGCCGCCGATGTAGAGGAGGTCGTGCTCGCCCGGGACGACGCGCTCGCCCATCCCGATGCTCCGGTAGTCGAAGCCGATGCCCCGCCACGCCGCCCGCCGCTCGAGGACGGCCATGTTGCCCCGGTCGGCGTAGATGTTCAGGTACTCGGGATAGAGGTGCCCGACGACGAGCTTCCGGCCCTTCACGCCGCCTCCCAGTAGGGGCGGACGAGCCCGCGCCCGGCGGCGACGCGCCGGAGCGCGAGCATGGCGGTGTAGGTGGGGAGGACGACGAGCTCGCCCCCCGCCGGGCTGAGGGCGAGGCCGCGGTCGAGAGCCGTCTCGAGGTCGGGCACGACCTCGATCGCCGCGGGATCGAGGCCGCCGTACTTGAAGCGGAGCGCCAGCTCGTGCGCCCGCGAGCCCGTGACGACGATCCGCTCGAGCCCCGCGAGCAGCGGCTCGAAGTCGACGTCCCAGATCCAGGAGACGTCGCGGCCGTCGGCGATCTCGTCGTTGAGCGCGACGACCACGAGCCGGGGCGCGCCGCCGGCGACGAGCGTGCGCACGACCTCGTTCGCGCCGGCGGGGTTCTTCACGAGCAGGAGGAGGACCGTGCGGTCGCCCGCGGGGATTCGCTCGAAGCGGCCGAACGCCGCCCGGAACCGGGCGATGCCCGCCTCGATCTCGTCGAGCGTAGAGCCGAGGACGAGCGCGAGCGAGGCGGCCGCGACCGCGTTGTAGACGTTGTACAGGCCCGGCAGGGCGAGCTCGACGCGCCTCGTGCCGCCGGGCGTCACGAGGTCGAAGGCGACGCGGGCGAGCCCGTCGAGCTCGATCTCCCGTGCGGTGACGTCGAGGGGCGGGCGCGCGAGCCCGCAGCGGGGGCAGCGCCAGTCGCCGAGGTGGCCGACGTAGGCGGCGGCGTAGTCGTACGGCGTCCCGCAGACGACGCAGTACTTCGAGTCGGCGGCGTGGGGGAGCCGCTCGCGGGCCGCCCGGGGGTCGTCGAGGCCGAACCGGAGCGCCGCCTCCCGTCCGCGCGCGATGTCCGCGACGAGCGGGTCGTCGGCGTTGGCGACGACCCAGGCGTCGCTCGGCAGGGCGGCGACGGCGCCGCGCCAGCGCCCGGCGACGAGCTCGAGCTCGCCGTAGCGGTCGAGCTGGTCGCGGAAGAGGTTCGCCAGGCAGACGCTCCGCGGATCGACGCGCCGGGCGACGTCCGGGAAGGCGCCCTCGTCGACCTCGAAGAGGCCGAGCTCCGCGGCCGGGTGCTCGAGGAGCGCCGAGGCAACGCCCGAGACGAGGTTCGCCCCCGCGCGGTTGTGGGCGAGCCGGACCCGGCCGTGGAGGATCTCGGCGACGATCGCGGCGGTCGTCGTCTTGCCGTTCGTCGCCGAGAGGAGCGCCGAGCCCAAGGGGAGCCGGCTCGCGAGCGTCCGGAGCGCGTCCGGGTCCACCGTGGCCAGGATCTTGCCCGGAAGCGTCGTCCCGCCGCCCCTGCCCGCGAGGCGTGAGAGGCGGCCCGCCGCACGCGCGACGGCGATCTCGAGCCCCAGGCGCACGCGCCCAGTCTAGAGACACGCGGGCCCCGCACCGTGCCGGCGCGCGGGCCCTATGCGCCCGGCCGCCCGGCGGCCTCGACCGCCGGCGGGTCCTCTCCGACGCTAGGGGGCCGCCGGGGCGGCGGAGGCGATCACCGCGAGGCGGGCAAGGCAGAAGCGCGACTCCTCGGGCGCGCGCACGGGCGGAAGCGTCGTCTCCTCGACGAACGAGCGGTCGGGCTCGAACGAGGCCGTGCCGACGACCTCGCCGCCCGCGAGCGCGTGCAGCGTCCCCTCGCCGACCTCGCGCAGGCGGAGGCGCACGCCCGTGTAGCTCTCGAAGAGCTCGAGGGCCCGCTGGGTCGAGGCGAAGAAGAGCTCGTCGCGCCCCTCGCCGATCCAGAGCGGGCGGCCGATGCCGCGGGCGAGGTACGCGAGGTCGGGCTCCCGCTCGTCTATCCAGGCGGCTGCCAGGGAGCCGTGCAGCTCCTCGAGCGCCTCGGGCAGGCTTCGCGACTCCTCCGCGAGGGCGAAGATCGCCTCGGAGTCGACCGTCATCCCCGGCTCGGCGCGCGCGAAGCCGTGCCGCGCGATGATCTCCTCGTCGTTGACGATGATCCCGTTGTGCACCCCGACGACCGCGCCGTGCCGGATGGGGTGGTTGTTCGCCATCAGGCTCGGGTGGCCCTTCGTGTAGTCCCGCACGTGGACGAGCGCCTGGCGCGCGCCCGCGGGCGCCGTGAGCGTGTCGATCAGGGCGCTCGCGCCGCCGCGCTGCTTGTGCACCGCAACCGGCATGCCGGGCCCGCGGTGGGCGTAGCCGACCGCGTCGGAGCCACGCTCCGAGATGGCGGCGAGGAGCGTCTGCGTCGCCAGGGTCTGGTCGACCGCCGACTCGTCGCCGAGGCTATATCCCGCGATTCCGCACACGTCGCTGTCTTCGCTCCCGATCGTAGGGAGATACCCGGACGGTGGTGGCCCGAAGCGGCCGCCGCGGCCACCTGGGCAGAGACACTATCACCGTCGGCTGCGGGGATCGCGCTCGCATCCCCCTAAACGGTGCCTTCTCCCTCAAGGCGGGATGCAGGGTCGCCGATAGGGTTGGCGTGGAGCACTCGTCTGCGGAACTCCCCCACGAGCCCCGGCCTGCCGAGAGCGAGCCGCGGCTCGAGCTCGTCCCCGAGCCGGCCGCGTCCGCCGCGCCGAAAGGTGCGGAGCCGGAGCCGGAGGGCGAGGAGCAGGCGGTCGAGCTCGACGCGCCCGCGCCGACGCAGGACCCGCTCAAGCTCTATGTGCGCCAGATCGGCGACGGGCCGCTCCTGACCCCGGCCGAGGAGCGCGAGCTCGCGCGCCGCAAGGACGAGGGCGACGAGTGGGCGAAACGGCGCCTGATCGAGTGCAACCTCCGCCTCGTCATGTCCATCACGCGCAACTACGTCAACTCCGGCGTGCCTCTCCTCGACCTGATCCAGGAGGGGAACCTCGGCCTCATCCGGGCGGTGGAGAAGTTCGACTACCGCATGGGCTTCAAGCTCTCGACGTACGCGACCTGGTGGATCCGCCAGGCGGTGACGCGCGCGATCGCCGACCAGGGCCGCACGATCCGCCTCCCCGTGCACGTCGTCGACCAGGTCCGGCGCGTCATGCGGGCGCGCCGGGTCCTCACGCAGAAGCTGAACCGCGACCCCCTGCCGGAGGAGCTCGCCAAGGAGAGCGGGCTCGAGCCGAGCCGGGTCCGCGAGCTGCTCGACCTCGTCGAGGACCCCGTCAGCCTCGAGACGCCCGTGGGAGACGGCGACTCGATGTACGGCGACATGCTCGAGGACACGAACAGCGAGCAGCCCGACGTGGCGCTCGCCGACCTCCTCCGCGGGGTCGAGCTCCACAGCGCGCTCGGCTCGCTGAACGAGCGCATGAGGCACGTGCTCGAGCTCCGCTTCGGGCTCGGCGGCCAGCCGCCCAAGACGCTCGAGGAGGTCGGCACCGAGCTCGGGGTCACGCGCGAGCGCGTCCGCCAGCTCGAGTCGCGGGCGCTGCGCGAGCTCCAGGCGGCCGCGCCCGAGCTGCGCCTCTACCTGCGGGCGGAGTAGCCGCGCGGCTGCGGCCGTCAAGACCGTCGTCGCTCCTCTGGGCGAGCCCTTCCCACGGCTACACGACGAGCGCGGGGCCGCGCTTCTTCCCGCCGGGCGGGCCGTGCGGGTAGCGTGAGGAGATGGCGGGATTCGTCGACCTCCACTCGCACGTCGTCCCCTCGGGCGACGACGGCGCCACGACCGTCGCGCTCGGGCTCGAGCTCTGCTCGGCGGCTGCGCGCCACGGGACCGGCGTCCTCTACGGCACGCCGCACGTCTGGCCGTCGCTGCCGCTGACGGAGGAGCGCGAGCGGGAGGTGCGCTCGACCCACCGGGCGATGGCGGCGACGGCGGCGCGGGACGGGCTCGACCTTCGCCTCGGCTGGGAGCTGACGCCGCACGAGCGGCTCCTCGACGAGGACCCACGCCGCTACCGCCTCGGCGACCTGCCGGCCGTCCTCATGGAGGTCCCCTTCCACGGCCCGCTCGCGCCCGCGGAGCGCCTGGGCGAGCACCTCGAGTCGGCCGGCCTGACGCCGGTCGTGGCCCATCCGGAGCGGGCGGAGAGCGTCCTCCGCGACCCCGGCGCCCCCGCGGCGCTCGCCGAGCGGGGCTGGCTCCTGCAGGTGAACGCCACGAGCCTCCTCGGCTACCACGGGGCGGGGGAGGAGGAGCTCGCGTGGCGGCTCGTCGAGGAGGGCCTCGCGGCGCTCGTCGCCTCCGACGGCCACCGCACGGCGCGGCCGCCCTTCCTCGACGCCGCCTACGAGCGCGTCCGGGCGCGGGTGGGGGAGGCCTCGGCCGGGCCGCTCTTCGACGGCGGGCCGCTCGCCCGGCTAGCGGGCGGAGCCGACCGCTTCGATCTCGCGCAGCGAGGCTAGCCGCGAGAGCGACTCGATCTCGATCTGGCGGACGCGCTCGCGCGTGATCCCGAGCCGGCGGCCGATGTGCTCGAGCGTGTGCGGCTCCTCGCCGCCCAGGCCGTAGCGGAGCTCGAGGACGCGGCGGTCTCGCTCGGGCAGCGACTCGAGCGCCCGGTCGAGCGCCTCCTTCTGGAGCCGCTTCTCGGTCACCTCGTCGGGGAGCGGGTCCTCGCCCGCGACGAGGTCGCCGAACACGGCGTCCTCCTGCTCCCCGATCGGCTGGTCGAGGCTCGTGGAGGCCCGCGCGGCTGCCCGCACCTCGATCGCCTGCTGGAGCGGGAGGCCCGCCTCGTCGGCGATCTCGTCGAGCGACGGCTCCCGGGCGAGCTGGGTCCACAGGTGGCGCTCGGCGCGGTGCATCTTCTGCATGCGCTCGACCACGTGCACGGGGACGCGGATCGTGCGCGCCTTGTCCGCGATCGCCCGCGCGACCGCCTGGCGAATCCACCAGGTGGCGTACGTGGAGAACTTGAGCCCGCGCTGCCACTCGAACTTCTCGACCGCGCGGATGAGCCCGAACATGCCCTCCTGGATCAGGTCGAGGAAGGGAAGGCCCTGGTTGCGGTAGTTCTTCGCGATCGAGACGACGAGGCGGAGGTTGCACTCGATCATCCGCTTCTTCGCCTCCATGTCCCCGCGCTCGATCCGCTTCGAGAGCTCGACCTCGTCCGCCGCGGTCAGGAGCGGATGTCGGCCGATCTCGCGCAGGAAGAGCTGGAGCGCGTCCGTCGTCGTCTCGAGCGTCTCGGTGCCCGGGACGGGAGGCGCGGGCTCCTTCCGGCGGTCGACGACCTCGATGCCACGCTCCTCGAGCTCCTTGTGGAGGAGATCGACGTCGGCGGCGTCGAAGTCGAAGAGCTCGAGCGCCTCCTGGAGCTCGACGGCGTCGACGACCCCCGTCGCCTCCGCTCGCTCGATGAGCGGCTGGAGCTCTTCGTGCTGGCCGACGAGCGACCCCTCGTCAGGCATTCGGCGATGTCGGGGGCTGGTTCACTGCGAGGAGAGAAGGACAGTCCTGCCGGCCTGCGAAGCGTGCCGCGCTTACCCTACCCGCCCGGCCGGTCGTGTCAAACGCAAACCGGGCGGCGCGCTACTCGACGAGGGAGACCGCGCGCGCGCCGAAGTCCGGCGGGCCGGCGGACTCGCTCGCGATCCCCTCCCAGATGAGCTGCGTGAACCGCCCGAGCAGCCGCGAGTCCTGCGACCCGTGCACGTCCCAGCCCGTCAGGAGGAAGCCTGCCCAGCCGACCACCTCGTACTCGAAGTTCGAGCCGCCTCCCCGGGTCTCGCGGTAGACGGGGAAGAGGAGCTCGGTGCCGATCCGGGCGTCGAGGGCGGCGCGGACCTGGCTCGAGTTGAACTTCGCGCCCGGGTCGGAGTAGTACCAGTCGAGGGGCATGGAGCCCTCGTACCCGCGCAGGATCCAGTCGGCGAGGGTCGAGGGGCCGGTGCCGCCGTGCGACCCGTCGATGTTGAGGATGCGGAACGCCCCGGGGCCCACCTTGTCGAGCTCGAGGGTCGTGTCCTCGCCGAAGCACGGAAGCGGCTCGCACTGGAGCATCGGGTGCTGCTCGTCGACCCCGAAGGGCGCCGCCCAGCGGGCCTCGGAGAGGGTGCCCGTCCGGGCCTTGGCCGTCGCGTGGACGTCGACGGAGTCGATCCCGAGGATCTTGCTGAAGTAGCCCGGCGCGGCGCGGGTGCCGCTCACGGCCACTGTGTCGTCGGACGTGACCCCGCTCGAGAAGGTCACCGTCTCGAGACCGCCGCCGTTCTTCGACGCGTAGTCGCTCGCGAGCGCCGCGGCGAGCCCGGTGTCGTACGGAAGCTCCTGCGCGGCCGCGAGCGCGGCCGCGTCGACGGAGCTTTGGAGCGCCCGGTCGGCTCGGTACCACGAGCCGACGTCGATCGCCAGCGCCGCCGACGCGAGCAGGACGACGAGGAAGCTGAGCAGGAGGACGGCAGCCTGTCCCGACTCGCGCGACCGCGCACGCGGCACAGGAGCCGTGCGAGTCGCTTGGAGGGGCGGCATCGAGGCTCGAGAGCGTTATCGGCGGCCCGCGGACGGCTCCACATCCCTCGCGCGGGTGCCGCAGCGAAATCACGCCCACGAGGGATTCCCATGATCGTCCCGACGACCGATGGTGTGCTCAGGTAGAGCCCTCCGGCGGAGCAGCGCCGACACGAGCTCTGCGGCACCCCACGTCCCGAGCTTCCGTGATCGCCCACCACCGCCACCGCTCACCGCTCACTTCCCGCTCACCCGAGGGGAGGTGAAAAGGAATGTCGAAGCACTTCGAGTCCCCGACCGCGCTCGCCACCCGCGAGGACGGTCAGACGATGGCCGAGTACGGCGTCGTCCTCGCCGTCATCACGATCGCCGTCGTCGTCGCGCTCGCGGCGCTCTCCGGTGCGATCTCCGAGGCGCTGAACGCCGTCGCCGGGATCCTCTAGGCACGTCGGACGGCCTTCGCGGGCCCCGTGCATCTCGCCGGGGCCCGCAGTGCCGTTTTCCTCCCACGGCCACGAGATCGGCGTTCGCCGCCCGCCGAGTCTCCGTCAGAATCCGCCCATGGCCTCGTACGCCGTGAACGACCGTGCGGTCGCCCGGGCACGGCGCCTCATCCGCGCGCGGCAGTACGTCCTCGACAGCGACTGGGGCGACGTCCAGCCCAGGGCCGACGAGGAGAACGCGTTCCTCGCCTCGCACTCGTGGAGCGAGTACGCCGAATGGCACCTCGGCCTCACGGAGGGCGCAGCGGACGAGACCAAGGCACGCTACGCGTTCGTCTACGGGGACTTCCGCCGCCTGCACCGCACAGGCCTCATCGCCTGCCACTACCGCGCAGCCGAGTGGCGGCACAAGGAGATCGAGCTGGCGGCGCACGAGCTGCTGCAGCTCCTGGACGCGACGAGCGCCTGAGGCGAGA
>DASTQA010000060.1:0-80500 GCA_035762005.1 Gaiellaceae bacterium | reverse complement strand
GCCGCTGTCGAGCGGGAGTTCGGGCGACTCAAGAACGATTACGGGTTGACGCCGCTTCGCACCCGTGGCCTGGATCGCGGCCGGCTGCACACCGACCTTGTGATGATCGCCCGTCTCGGGCAGGCGCTCGGTCGAGCGCGGGCCGTTCCGCTCGCCGCGTAAATCAGCGCCAACCGTCTCTGCGAGCCGCTAACTTCCGGCAGACGTGGAGAGTGCGTGCGTGAAGGTTCGGTTGAAGCCTGGGGCGCTGCCTCGGGTGTGGGAGTGGGCTGCGGAGCTAAAGCGCCGCCGCGACGAGGTCAATGCGACGTTGCGCGACGAGGGCGTAATCCTGGAATCCGTCTTTCTCGATCAGACGGACGACGGCGACTTCCTTATCTACTACATGAAGGCTCATAGCCTTGACGAGGCAGCGCGCGTCGCTCAGCACTCGCGGCACGCGATTGACCGCTTCCACCAGGATTTCAAGCGTGAGACGTGGGAGTCGCGTACGTCTCTAACTCCCCTAATCGAGTTCTCGCAGCCCGATATCGCCAATCCCTCCTAGCCGAGGGCGGCCGGAGAGCGCGCCGGAGGCCCGGCGCGCGGCCGCAGGCGACCGCGGATCCCCCGGCGCGGGGCCTCGCCGACCGCGGTCGCGAGGGCGAGCGCGAGCTCCCGGTGTGCGGCCAGCTCGTGCTCGACCGGCTCGACGACGAGCTCGTCGGCGACCTCGGCGACGCGCGTCCGGACGGCGCGCGACGCGGCCCTGGCCCGCCTGCCGGCGCCGATCCGGTTCGCCGCGCGCGCGACGAGGGCGAGCAGCAGCCCGGCCGCGCCGCCGACGAGGACGAGCGCGGTCGGCACCTCGACGCCCTCGACCTCGGGGACGGGGACGACGTCGTCGAGCCGCAGGTAGCCCGCGACCGCGAGGGCGAGGAGCCAGAGGAGCCCGACGACGACGGCGCCGGCGAGGAGACGCTGCACGAAGCCCGCGAGGCGCCACCATCGCGGCCGCGTCACGTGGAGGTCGGCGCCGGCGACGGCGCGGTCGAGGCGGTCGGGAAGCCGGTCGGCCCCGCTGTTGGCAGCCGCTCTCGCGAGCCGCGGCCACGGGTCGGGCAGCCCCTCGACCGCCCGGTCGGCGAGCCGGCGGGCCTCGGTCTCGACCCGCGCCAGCTGCGCGGCCGACGGGCCGGGGAGCGACGTCCTCACCGCCTCCTGGGGCGTCTCGGGCAGGCGGAGCCGCCGAAGGGGGTCTCGCTTGATCCGGCCGATCCAGCGGAGGAACGGCCACCCGGCCGCGAGCGAGCCGCGCCGGCGGTGCGCCGCCGCGACGGCGCGGGCGACGACGGGAACCCCGGCCGCGTCGGCGAGCGCCTCGAGCACGCGCTCCCGGTCGTCCGCGCGAACGCCGCCCGCGTCCGGGTCGCCGCTCGTCCCCGCGAGCCCGGCAGCGGCGGCGCGTGTGTCGGCCGCGAGCCGGAGGAGCGCCGCGTTCCTCGCGGCGACGCGGTCGGCGAGCAGACGCCGGAGCGCGGGCAGGCCCTCACCGGTTCGAGCCGAGGCGGCGAGCACCGGCACGGCGCCGGCGAGCTCCTCCCCGAGCAGCCGGCCGAGGTCGGCGAGGCACGCGGCGAGCGCCTCCGCGGGGAGCACGTCCGCCTGGTTGAGCACGACCGCCATCGCCTCCTCGTGCCCGGCGTACGCCCGCAGGTAGCGGTCGTGCCAGGCCGCGTCGGCGTACTTCTGCGGGTCGACGACCCAGAGCACGAGGTCGACGAGCTCCACGAGCCGGTCCACCTCGAGCCGGTGCGCGAGCTCGACCGAGTCGAAGTCGGGCAGGTCGACGAGCACGAGGCCGTCGAGGTCGCCACCGGCGAGCCGGTGGCGCCGCCGCACGTCGAGCCAGTCGAGGAGGTCGTCCCCTCGCTCGCCCCACATGGCCGCCTCGGCGGCGCCGGTCGTCGGGCGGAGCCGGCTGACGGCGGCGAGCTCCCCGCCGGCGAGCGCGTTGAAGAGCGAGGACTTGCCCGCGCCGGTGGGGCCGGCGAGCGCGACGACGGTGGCGTCGAGGTCGAGCCCGAGCCGGCGTCCGGCGCGCGCGACCACGGCCCTGGCGGCCTCGACCGGCTCCTCCTCCAGGCGGCCGTCCGCGAGCTCGACCGCGCGCGCGAGCCCGGCGAGCCGCTCGTCGAGGTCGGCGGTCACCGCGCCCGCTGGACCGCCTGCAGCGCCTCGCGCAGGCGCGCGGGAGCTCCGGGCTCCGGGACGACGGGCTCGAGCAGGGCGCGGAAACGACCCGCGTCGCCGGTGAGCAGCCGCTCGATGCGCTCGAGCAGGTCCTCTCGCGCGCGGGCCGCGAGCTCCCGCACAGCCTGGTCGCCGAAGATGGCCTCGAGGACCTTCTGGCCGACGGCGGACGTCCCGCCGGCGATGGCGATCTCGGCGCCGGTCAGCCCGCCCGTCTGGACGAAGACGGCGAGCATCACCGTCAGGCCCGCCCCGTTGACGCCGAGCGAGGCGAGGCGGGCGGTCGTCCGCTTTCCCGCCGCCTCCCGGCTGACGAGCTCGAAGACGGCGCCCTGCCACGCGCGCAGCTCCGTGCGCGAGTCCTCGAGGAGCTCGGGCGGGGCGCGGTCGAGGCCCGGGGGCGCGGCCGCGACCAGCCGCCGGCCCGAGGCGCGCTCCCGCCAGGCGGCGACGCTGCGCTCCGCGGCCCGGTCGGCGGCGGCGCGGACGACCGTCTCGACGCTCGTCTCGACCGCCGCCTCGATCTCCTCCCCGGCGGTCGGCTTCCCGGTGACGAGGCTGCGGACGCGGTCGCGGACGCGCCCGATGCGACTCTCGAGCGCGCGCATGAGGTCGCCGGTGCCGACGACCTCATGCCAGCGGGCGAGCACCTCGGCGCGGAGGAGCGACCCGCTCTTCAGGGCCTCCTCGACCTCCTCGAGCGCGCGGCCGTAGACCCGCTCCACGTCGGCCTCGAGCTCCGCGCCTGCGGCGAGCTGGTCCTCGGCCGCGCGCTGGACCGCGCCGACACGCGGCGGGAGGCTGTCGAGCGCGCCCGTCAGCGTCCGCCGGATCAACCCCGCCCGCGCCTGCGCGTCCGCGGCGAGCGAGTCGAGCCACCTCCGCACCGGAGCGAGCGCCGTCGCGGGCAGGAGCTCCGCCTCGAGCTCGGTCTCGGGGACGACGAGCAGCTCGGTCCCCGCCAGGCCCTGCTCGGCGAGCATCGCCTCCAGGTGGGCGCTCACCTCGCCGCCCGCGTCCGCCGGTACGCGGTTGAGGACGACGCTCAGCGACGTGCCGCGCTCCCGGGCGGTGCGAAGGAAGTCCCAGGGGACCGCGTCCGCGTAGCGGGCCGCGGTCGTGACGAAGAGCCAGGAGTCGGCGGCGGCGAGGAGCTGCGTGGCGAGCGCCCGGTTCTCGGCGAGGACGGAGTCGATGTCGGGCGCGTCGAGCAGGGCCAGGCCCTCGGGCAGCGAGCCGGTCGGCACGAGCTGAAGGCCGCCGGGGGAGGCCGGCCCCCCGGTCGTCCGCGCCAGACCGGCGAGCACGCGGTCGTCCTCGAACCAGCGCACGTCCGAAGGGTGGCAGGCGAGCACGGGCGCGCGCGTCGTCGGGCGGAGGACGCCCGCCGGGCTGACGACGGAGCCGACGAGGCTGTTGACGACCGTCGACTTCCCGGCCCCGGTCGAGCCGCCGACGACCATGAGGAGCGGCGCGTCGAGGGCGGAGAGCCGGGGCAGGAGGTAGTCGTCGATCTGCCCGGCGAGCTCGTCGCGGTCGAGGCGCGCGCGCTCGACGCCCGGGACGTCGAGCTCGAGGCGGAGCCGCCGGAGCTCGTCGCGCAGCGCGGCCAGGCCGCCGGCGAGCGTGTCGGGCGGCGCGATCGCGGTCATCCGGTCATCTTGCCCGGAGCGGCGCCTCTCGACACGGACGAGGCGGGGGCGCCGGCCTCGCGCCGCGGGCGGTGAAGGGAGAATGCGCGCGTGCCGCGTCCGCCCGACAACGCCGCGATCGCCGAGCGCCTCGAGGCCTTCGCGGCGCTCCTCGACGTCGCCGGGTCCGGCTCCTACACGGCGCGGGCCTACCGCAGGGCGGCCGAGACGGTTCGCGAGACGAGGGCGCCCGTCGCAACGCTGGTGCGCGAGGGGCGCGTGCAGGACCTCCGCGGCATCGGGCCGGGCATCGCCGCGCGGCTGCGCGAGCTCGTCGAGACCGGCACGATCGCCGAGCTCGAGGAGCTCGAGCGCGAGGTGCGGCCGGAGCTCGTCGGCTTCGGCCGCCTCGTCAGGATCGCCCCCAAGCGGATGCTCGGGATCGGAGAGGTGCTCGGCGTGCGAACCGTGGCCGAGCTCCGCGAGGCCGCACGGGCGGGTCGACTGCGAGACGTGCCCGGCATCGGCCCGCGCACCGAGGAGCGCCTGCTCCAGCGGCTGGAGCGCCGGGAGCCGCCGCGGAGCCGCGGCCTGCTGCTCAACCGCGCGAGGACGCTCGTCGGGGAGATCGCCGGGGCGCTCGGCGGCGAGGCCGCCGGCGACCCGCGCCGGTGGGCGGACGCCTCCTTCGAGCTCGCCGTCGTCGTCCCCTCCGCGCGGCCCGAGGACGTCCTGGAGGCGTTCGCGGAGCTCCCCGCGATCGTCGCGGTCGTCGAGCGCGGGAAGCGCCGGGCCGTCGGCGTGACCGTCGAGGGCGTGCCCGTCGAACTGGTCGCCGCGGAGCCCGGCCGCTTCGGTACCGAGCTCCTCCGCGCCACGGGGACGCCCGCGTACGTGGCCGCGCTCGAGCCGCTGCCGGAGTCGGCCGACGAGGCCGGGGTCTACGCGGCACTCGGCCTCCCGTGGTGCCCTCCCGAGCTCCGCGAGGAGCCGTTCCGCGGGACGCCGCCTCCACTCGTCGAGCCGGACGACGTGCGCGGCGACCTCCACTGCCACACGACCTGGTCGGACGGGAAGGCTTCCGTGCTCGAGCTGGCGACCGCCGCGCGCGACCTCGGCTACGAGTACGTCGCGATCTGCGACCACACCCGGAACGTCCGCGTCGTCCCGGGGCTCGACGCCGACGACCTCCGCCGGCAGGGCGAGGAGATCGCCGCCGCGAACGAGGAGCTCGCTCCGTTCCGGGTGCTGCGCGGGGCGGAGGTGGACATCCGCAGCGACGGGGCGCTCGACCTCCCCGACGACGTCCTCGCCGAGCTCGACTGGGTGCAGCTCAGCCTCCACGCCGGCCAGCGCGAGGCGCGGGAGCCGCTCACGCGGAAGGTGACCCAGGCGATGCGCCACCCGGCCGTCTCCTGCCTCAGCCACCCCAGGGGCCGGATCCTGAACCACCGGCCGCCGAACGCCCTCGACCTCGAGGCGGTCTTCGAGGTCGCCCTCGAGACCGGTGTCGCGCTGGAGACGAACGGCCTCCCGAACCGGCTCGACCTCTCCGGCCCGGAGGTCCGCCAGGCGGTCGCGGCGGGCGTGCCGATCGTCGCCTCGACGGACGCGCACTCGCTTCGCGGCCTCGCGAACATGCGCCTCGCGATCGCCACGGCTCGCCGCGGCTGGGCGACCGCCGGCGACGTCGTCAACACGAGGCCGCTCGCGGAGCTCCCCCTGCGGCGGCGCTGAGCCGCTTGCGCCGAGGCGCGCGGTGCGGCACCCTCCCGGCGATGGTTCCCGAGGCGCGACTCGAGTCGACCGAGCACGGGCTCGTCCCCGGGGGCGACGGCTGGTTCGTCCTCAACGCGCGCGAGGCACGTTGGGGCGAGGGGGAGGGCCGCGGCGCCGTCTGCGTGTTCGAGGGGGAGCCGGAGTTTCCCCAGGTCGGGGTCAACCTGAGGATCCTCGCGCCGGGCGAGCCGATGGCCATGTACCACTGGGAGGCCGACCAGGAAGACTTCCTCGTGCTCGCGGGCGAGGCGCTGCTCATCGTCGAGGGCGAGGAGCGCCCGCTGCGGCGGTGGGACTTCGTGCACTGCCCCGCCGGGACGAAGCACGTCCTCGTCGGCGCGGGCGAGGCGCCCTGCGTCGTGCTCGCAGTCGGGGCCCGCGACCGCTCGACGGGCCCGGACTGGGGCGGCTACGACGTCGACGAGGCCGCCCTGCGCCACGGCGCGGGCGTCGAAGAGGAGACGACGGACCCGGACGAGGCGTACGCGCGCTTCCCCGCCCGCGAGCCGACGCGGTACCGCGAGGGCTGGCTCCCCGAGTAGCCCCTCGCCCGCGGCGCGCCCGCGCGCCGGCCTGACCGACCGGGGCGCTACGATCCCGGGCCACTCCTGTGGCCTGGCAGTCCTCGACCGGGTTCGCGATCGCGGGCTTGGGGCCCGAATGGGCGCCCATCTTCGCGGCGACCCTCGCCGGCCTCGTCGCCACCGTGACCCTGGCCGTCAACGTGACCGCCGGAAGGCGGGACCGGAGACGGAATCTCTACAGCGACGCGTACCGCGCCACGATGAGCTGGATCGAGATGGCCTACCGCGCCTACCACGCCAAGCCCGAGGACGGCGAGACGTTCCTCGACGCCTACCACAAGCTCTGGGAGGACGTCCGGTACTTCCAGGGCTGGCTGCTGATGGAGTCCGCCGAGCTCGGCTACTCCTTCGCCCAGTTCAAGGAAGCCGTCCAGATGGTCTGCGAGGAGGTCATCGAGTCCGCCTGGCTGTCGCGGACGACCGAGTCGAAACCGCTCGTCGAGCTGCCCGTGGAGCCCTCACCGGACACCTTCCGCTACGAGCAGGACCGCTTCCTCCAGGACGCCAGCGACCAGCTCTCGCCGAACCCCTGGACCCGCGCGATGATGAGACGCCGCGTGCACCGCCGCATCGCGGAGGAGGGAGGGGCGCGGGTCTCCGGCCTGCCGATGAACGCCGCCTCGCCCCGGGCGTCGCAGGACGGACCGAGCTAGGCCGCCGCCGTTCTGGAGCTCCGTAGTTCGCCGAAGGCGAATCCGTGCGGCACCCGATTCCGCGCGAGGCGGCCGGCGAGAAGATGCCCGACACACTCCCACGAGGAGGTCGGACGATGCCCGAGACGCTCACGATCACGGACAACCGGACGGGACGCTCCTTCGACGTACCCATCGAGGACGGGACGATACGGGCCACGGCGCTGAGGGAGGCGAGGATCGCGGAGGACGACTTCGGCCTGATGACCTACGACCCGGCGTTCCTGAACACGGCGTCGGTGCGGAGCGCGATCACCTTCATCGACGGTGACCGCGGCATCCTTCGCTACCGCGGCTTCCCGATCGAGCAGCTGGCCGACCGGAGCACGTACCTGGAGACGGCGTACCTGCTCGTGTTCGGCGAGCTGCCGACGAGCGCGGAGCGCTCCCGCTGGTCGGACGAGATCACGCACCACACGTTCCTGCACGAGAACGTCAAGAGCCTGATGCAGGGGTTCCGCTATGACGCGCACCCGATGGGGATGCTCGTCAGCGCCGTAGCCGCCCTGTCCACGTTCTATCCCGAGGCGTCGCTCGTCGACGATGGCGAGATCAGGATGCAACAGGTCGTGCGGCTCATCGCGAAGGTGCCGACGATCGCAGCCTGGTCCTACCGGCACAGCCGAGGACTGCCGTACGTGTACCCGGAGAACGACCTCGGCTTCGTGGCCAACTTCCTCTCGATGATGTTCCGCATCGCCGAGCCGAAATACGTGGCCGAGCCGGCGCTCGAGCGGGCGCTCGAGGTCCTCTTCATCCTCCACGCCGATCACGAGCAGAACTGCTCGGCGAACGCGATGCGCTCGATCGGATCGAGCAAGGTCGATCCGTACTCGGCACTCGCGGGCGCGGCCGCGGCCCTGTACGGCCCGCTGCACGGCGGCGCCAACGAGGCCGTGCTGAAGATGCTGACGGAGATCGGCGACGTGGAACGGATCCCGGAGTTCATCTCGCGCGTCAAGGCGGGCGAGGGGCGGTTGATGGGCTTCGGCCACCGGATCTACAAGAACTACGACCCGAGGGCGAAGATCATCAAGCAGGTCGCGGACGAGGTCTTCGAGGTGACCGGGCGCAACCCCATGCTCGACATCGCCCTCGAGCTCGAGAAGATCGCGCTCGAGGACGAGTACTTCATCAGCCGCAAGCTGTACCCGAACGTCGACTTCTACTCCGGGATCATCTACCAGGCCCTGGGACTGCCGGTCGCGATGTTCCCGGTGATGTTCGCGATCCCGCGCACGGCCGGCTGGCTCGCACAGTGGCTGGAGGGGATCCAGGATCGCGAGCAGAAGATCGCCCGCCCGCGGCAGGTCTACACCGGCGCCGCCGAGCGGCCGTACGTCCCGCTCGACCAGCGGAGCCCGGCGCCCGCCCTCAGCACGAGCGCGTAGGACGGGGTCAGTAGTTCCCACGGACGCGCGGAAGCGCCGGGTGCGTGCAGACTGATGGCGTAACGACCGCAGAGCAAGCACAGCAGACGACGAAGAACTTGCCGAGGTCGTTCCGGAGGGCCCGGTCGGGCCCTCCGTCTCTTCTCGTGCCCAGCCGCGAGAGCTCAGCCTTGCGCGGGCGATCGGGGATGGGTCCGCCGTGTGCTGCAACGGGGTCGGGCGCCGCCGAACCCGCGACGGGGAAAGGCCGACTACGGCGACCCTCTGGGCCACGAGACGCCGACGCCCGTGACCTTACCTCGGGTAGCGCCGCCGCCCTTGGATGAGTGCGTGGTTAAGCATCGTTGCGTCGTCGTCCTCGCGCGCGATGACGACGACCTTCTTCCAGACGCCCGGATAGTCGATCCGCTCGCTGTACAGCTGAGTTCGGAACCGTTCCTCGTAGACACCGGGAAGTGCGTCGCCCGCGCCGTACATTCGCCTGCCCCCGTCGCTCCCCCGGATGACTGCGACGAGCTCCCGGGTCTCCTCGTAGTCGTCAGCCGCCACGAACTCGGCCAGCGGCTGCTGCGGAGAGCCGCTGCTCAGGAAGGCGACGACGTACTTTCGGTCGCGCCCCCACTTGTTCTCGCGAGTCGCCTCGCCAAGTCCGATGTGGACAGCGCCTTCGGCCCGCGTCGTGCCGATGAAGACGCGGTAGCGCGGATAGCGCTCGCGCGCATGCGGCCACTGATACGACTGCCCCTCACGCTCCTGGACGACCCACCAATCCTCTGGGAGATCGGCTGTCCACCCACCGGCAGGACCGGCCGTCTTGCCGGAGATGCCGTCGGCACCGACGGGTTTGATGGTCGGATCCTGGAAGCCTGCGCGCGCGAGCTGAATCAGAAGTGGGCCCAGCTCACGATCCGGGACGTCTTGGAGGGTGACCGTGAATGGGCACATTCTCCGCTCTCCACTCGAATAACGTAGTAACGTTACTACATCAGGATACGTTGCCAAGAAGTATGCTACACTAGACAGGCAGGACGCCCCACTACGGAAGCCGTCGAGGCTCCGAGCTTTTCCTCTTCGACTGTCACATCGGGCCTGAACAGACCGGGAGGACTCAGGAGCGGTCCTCCACCTGAATCGTGACAGTTAGGAGTTTCGATGTATGCCACCGTTAGACGCTACGAGGGTGTCGACCAGAGTCGCACCGACGAGCTGAGCAAGAAGGTCGGCGAGAGCCTCCTGCCCCGCCTGAGCAAGTTGCAGGGCTTCGAGGGCTACTACCTCATCGAGGCCGGCGACGGCGTCGTGAGTTCCATCGGCTTCTTCGACACCTCGGCACATTCCGAGGAGTCGACCCGCATCGCAGCCGACTGGGTGCGCGAGGAGAAGCTCGAGACGGCCCTTCCGAACCCGCCGAAGATCACGGGCGGAGAGGTCATCATGCACAAGACGAACGAGCTCGTCCGGGTGTAACCCGCCGAAGCCGTTCGATGCAGCAGAGGAGGCCCGCGAACGCGGGCCTCCTCGCGCTGACGGCTTGGCCGGCCGGAGCGGGCGTCGGGTGGCGTCCTTCCACGTGTCCTCGCAAAGCGGGACGCCGGCCCAGCGCGCGCCGAGAGAGATCGCGCTACGCGCCCTCCCTGTTCTCGAGGCGGTCGGCGAGCAGGTGAAACGAACGCTGCGTCGCGATGGCGAGGCCCATGAGCATCTCGTTCATCTCGTCCACCGGCGGCGCGATTCCAGAACCGCTCGCAGCCTGCGCCTTCGCGTAGGCGGGCAGAGACTTCACCTCGCGGCGAAAGATCCGGTCGATTTCATCCCCGAGTGCGCCCATTTGCGGTCTCCTGTTCGATTGGGGTAACCCTAGAACAGCCGGCCGAACGGGCTCCCGCCCGCCATTGGTAGGCTCGCGGTCGGTCACGCGCTCGGCACGCCCGGGGCGTCTCCCCGTCATCGCGATATCTTTGTGATATCATCGCGATATGGCGATGAGCCGGCGTGACGCGAAGGTGAGCTTTCCCCTCAGGCTCCCGGCCGACTTGAGGACGCAGCTGGAGCGCCTGGCACGCGAGTCTCATCGCTCCATCAACGGTGAGATCGTCTTTCGGCTCGAACGATCGATCCGAGAGGAGAAGAGGGAGTCATGAGCGCCGCTTCCCCCGACAGGGGAAGTTCAGTGGCGGGAGGCGACGAGCTGAGTCACTTCTGGGCGGGGTGGCGACAGGCGAGGTCGGGACTCGCGAGGGCGAGACGCCCGCTCGCCTGGCTCAGCCGCTCCCCGCGGGGCAGGCTCGCCGTCTCGCTCGCGTTCGCGATCTTCACGACCGCGATCCTCGCCCTCGCGTTCCGCTCGCTCCTCGACTCCGGCTGGCCACTAGCGCACGGAAACCCCAGCCTCGTCGCCGCAGCGGGTCTTCTCTTCGCGCTCGCCTACGGGTTCAAGGCCTACGGATGGCGGAGGCTCTTCAGGGCGCACGAACGCCCCGGGCCGCTCGCGCTCGCTGCTGCGGGCGGCGGCGCCTCGATCATGGGCGTCGTGCTCCCGGGCCGCTTCGACGAAGCGATCCGGATCGCAATCGTGCGCCGCTATCCCGGCTGCCCGGTCGGCGTCCGCGGCCTCTGCCTCTCCCTCCTCACGCTCGGGCTGATCGACACGGTCGCGCTCTCGCCGCTCGCGACCGCGGCGGCGGTGTTCCCCGGAAGCTCCCCCGCCGTCCGGGCGGGTTTTGCCGTCATCGGCATCGGCGGTGTTGCGGCGGCGGCGGTCGTCCTCGCGCTCCCGCGCCTTTCCGGCCGCACCCGCCTCACTCGCTTCCGGCTCGTCCACTGGCTCGCGCCCCGCGCGACCCCGTGGCGCGAGGCAACCCGCGCCTGGTGGCTCGTCCTCATCTCCTGGCTCATCCGAGCGACCGCCGTCTTCCTGCTGCTCAGCACCTTCGGGATTGCGCTCTCTTTCCCGCTCGCGATCATGTTCATCTGCGCCGGAGCGGCCTCGGCCGCCATCCCGATCGGCCCGGCTGGCGCGGCGACCCAGGTCACCGCCGGCGCAACGCTCCTCATCGTCTCCGGCGTCGAGGCGGGCCAGGCGCTCGGCTTCGCGCTCGCCGCCCAGGCACTCCTCATCTTCTCCGGCGCCGCGATCTTCCTCGCTGCGGTCGCGTGGCGCACGAGCCTTCACGCCTGGTCGTTCCGGCCGGGGCGGGCGGCGCGCATCGCCACACCATGACGCGACTGAGAAGAGCCCACCGCCAGCCGGCGTGGCCCCGCAGGGAGTCACGATGGGTGTAGGGGACAAGCTGAAGGACCTCGGCAACCACGTCCGCAAGCTGTGGCGATCCACGGACCCGGGCAGCTACGACCAATACAGACGGGAGCGTGAGCGCGATCGCAAGCGGGCGGAGCGAAGGCGCGAGGACGATGACCGCCATGGTGAGCAGGAGCGCGCGGAGGCAGCGCGGGGGCGTGAGTACGAGGAGCGCTACAGGGGCGAACGCGCCGCCGAGGAGCCTCGAACCGACGAACCTCGCGGCGACACGAGTCGCCCCGATTGACGAGTACCGAGGATCTCCGCGCCGGACTACCGCGGGGACGAGGAGGCGGATGATGGCCAAGCACCAGAACATCGCGGAGTGGCACGGCAAGGACCTCGTCGACCGAGACGGGGAGAAGATCGGCAAGCTCGAAGACGTCTACGTGGACGTCGAGACCGACGAGCCGATGTTCGGCACCGTGAAGGAAGGTTTCTTCGCCCGCCACCTCACGTTCGTGCCGCTTCGCGGGATCACGATCGGCCCGGACAACCTCCAGGTGACAGTCGCCAAGAGCGAGGTCCAGGACGCCCCCAACATCGAGATGCACGGCGACGAACTCTCCCAGTCGGGAGAGTCGGCCCTCTACCACCACTACGAGCTCAACTACACCCCGCCCGGGACGGAGAGCGGCCGCCGACTCGCCCGACGCTAGTCCTGTCGCCGTCGTCGGACGAGCCGCGTCCTGAACGGCCACCTGGGCGGACGCGCTTCATTCGCGTGAACGTGGACTCGCTGGGGCGCAGGCAGGGTGTCGGCTCAGCTGCTTAACGTGCTCTAGGTGCCGGCTCGGTCGTCCACTCGCGGCTCCGGGGGCTCGATTGGCGCCGTGACGAGCTTGTCGACGACCGTGAAGCCGTCGCGCTCCTCGACGACCCGCTCGAGCTCGGTCCGCTCGTGGCCCGAGGCGACGAGGAACCACGTCCTCATCGCTCGGAGGCCCTCGTAGTCGGCGAGCGTCAGGGGCACGCAGGCGCTGCAGTTCTCATCGCCGCACTCACAGAGGAAGGAGACGCGGCCCTCCACTGGCTCGGCCAGGCTCTTGATTCGCTCGTTGACCTCTCGAATTAGCGCCTGGCTCACGACAACCGGTCCAGCGAGGCGGCCATCGTTCGCTCCTCAGGACACCGACGAGGGAAGCCGGCAAGCGAAGCGAAGGGCCCCTCCCCGCCGCCCGGCCGCTTTTCGGCCGCGGGGCCGCCGGGTCGACGGGCAGCCGCCCGGCTCGCGGTCCACACCGATCTCCACGGCGCGCGAAGAGGCAGAGCCCCGCCGCATCGGGCTCCGCCTCTCCGTCGGCCGGCTGCCATCAGCGCGTATGCCACCCGAGATCGCGGGCTTCCGGAATCGATCGGTAGAGAGCAGGCTTCACCATCAGCAGGCTCCACGGAATCAAGAGAGGCGTCAGAAGGAGCCAGGCGGCAAACCGACGTAACGGATGCATCCCCAGCCGATTGACGGCGTATCGCGCGGTCTGCGCGTACATGAGCAGAGCCCAGTAGACGAAGGGTTGCCAGTAGAAGGATCCGGCGCCGAACGGAATGACGACGAGCACCCAGAGAAGGAGCAGAGGGAAGACGATCGCCATGGCAAGCGACCACGCCCGGAGCCAGAATGCCGCACCCGAGAGATGGCGAAGCTCCCAGCGGAGGTAGAGGAAGTACGACTTGAACCAACGGACACGCTGGCGAAAGGTCTGCTTGAGCGTCACCGGCATATCCGTCTGAACCCAGGCCCTGGAGCATCCGACCACACGACCGCGGAGAAGCGCGTAATTCGTCAAGCGTCGGTCGTCGCCGGCAGTCCCGGAGAGCACGTAGTCCACCATGTTGTCGAAGAACACGGGCGCCCTGTAGACGGCGAACGCCCCGGACGTCGGTGCTACGGCACCGAGCGAGCTGCGGGCGCGCCGGTGGACGAGGCAGCCGTAAACCAGCTCGAGATCCACCAAGCGCGTCAGCCAGTTCCGGTTGCGGTTTCTGACCCCGACGGTCGCCGTGGCGCCTTGGACGTCCGGATCTCGGAGGGCGCGCAAGCACTCTCGCAAGGCGTCCCTATGCGGGACCGAGTCCGAATCGAGTGTGACGATGAAGTCTGCCGTCTCGTCGCGGAGTGCGTTCACCTGCGCCCAGCGCTTGCCCTGATTCTGCTGCCGATGCCAGCGCACGAGGCCGTGCCGGTAGGGCTCGAGCGGAGGGTCGCTCCCGTCGTCGACCACGTGGACGACGTCCGGTACGACGCTGCCGCTCACGAGAGCGTCGAGACACGCCCGCAGAGCGGCCGGATCTTCGTTGTAGGCGGGGACGACCGCAACCACGCGGCCGGCTGCCGGCTCGAGCCGAAGCCACGACTCTCGGCGACAGGCGAGCGCGAGCAGCCAGACGAGGATCGTCGTGGCGAAGAGATAGAAGGCGACGGCGACGTTGAACGCGTGCGGAGGAGCGTAAACGGCGTGAAACCCGATCACGATGGCGGCGGTCACGAAGACCGCCGCCACAGCTACCCATCTATCCGCGTCGAGCATCCCACCGGATGAGCAGGACGCCCACCGCGACCGCGACGAGAGCGAAAGCGATCATCCACGACAGCGTGACCGTGACGCCCGCGATCGTGATCCCGTATCCGGTGAAGGGGAGGGCCCCCGCTGCAGCCGCCCCGCCCGTGGCGGCCGCGCCACCCGCGGCAGTCGCACCCAGAACATCGTCATACATTGCGCCCCCTTCGTCTCGGGAGTAACGTCAGATCTCGTAGTGAGACTATTTGTCTCACATTGAGAGGGCCTATAAACATGAAGAGGCGCTATGCCTGAGCTCCGCGTCCGTTTCGTCTCCCGCGACGGACGTAGACTTGGGGCCCGGATGTCTCAACGCGCGCCTGAACCGACGCCTCTCGTGCCCAGGCAGGCGCTGCAACAGCGCGTATCGGAGGCGATCCTCACGGCGGCCGCCCGCACGTTCACGGTCCAGGGCGAGCGGGCAACTCTCGCTGACGTCGCAGCAGCAGCCGGCGTCGCCAGGGCGACGGTATACCGCTACTTCCCGAATCGGCGCCGCCTCCTGGAGGAGGTCGCACGGCGCGCGGCACAGAGTGTGCACGAGAGGCTCGTCCGTGCGAGAGTCGACGAGGTTTCCGTCGAGGAGGGCGTCACCCGAGCGGTCCGTGCGTTCGTGGACGAGGGCGAGGGGTTCGTGGTCCTCGCGCGCGAGCGCGGCCACCTCGAGTCGGACGAGTTCGACGGGCTGATCGGAGCACCTCTTCGGCGACTGCTCGACAGCGGTCGCTCCGCGGGGCGCATCCGCGCTGACATCGCGCCCGACGTACTGGCGGAATCGCTCGTCGGTATGGTGGCGGGCGTGCTCACGCATTCCCCGCTCGGGCGCGACGATGCGGTCGCCTCGATCAGAGCCGCTTTCCTCGAGGGCGCGCTCGTCCCGGCGAGGACGGAGCGATGAACGAAACCGAGCGAGCATCGCGGGACGAATTCGAGTCTGAGGAGAAGGAGATGCACGATCGCGAGACCGAGCTCGCCGAGCCGTCTCCCGCGTCGGCGACTGACGATGGGCTTCTGCACGAGCTGGTGGCGCACCTCCGTGACAAACGGACGGAGCTGCGCGAGGAGTGGGTCAGGCGGATCACGGGCGCCAACCTGCTCGGCGTGATGACCTCGGAGGAGATCTTCTCCGAGGTCACCGCGGTGTACGACAACTACGTCGACGCGCTCGAGACCGGAAGCATCGAGACGCTGCGGGCCTATGCGCAGGATCTGTCCGAACGCATCATCCCGCGCGGCGTCGAGACGCATGAGGTGCTCGGCATCGTCCTGCTGCTCCGCGACGTCCTCGCCCGCTCGCTCTTTGTCAACTATCGGCAGGACGCGGATCTCCTCGACCACATCCTGGATGCCTACGAGCCGGCCGCGAACCGGATCATGGTCACGGTCGGCGTCAGCTTCGTGGAGGAGCGCGAACGCGTCATCCGCGAGCAGCAGGAGGCCATCCGCGAGCTCTCCACTCCCGTTCTCCAGGTCCGCGAGCGCTTACTGATCCTGCCGATCATCGGCGCGCTCGATTCGCAGCGGGCGCGACAGCTCACCGAGCAGCTGCTCGGCTCGATTCAAGCGAATCGGGCGCGCGTCGTGGTGATCGACGTCACGGGCGTCGCGACCATCGACGTCGAGGTTGCGAATCACCTCGTTCAGACCGTCGAAGCCGCCCGGCTCATGGGCGCCAGCGCGATCATCACCGGGCTCTCTTCGAAGATCGCCCAGACGCTCGTGGATCTGGGCGTCGATCTTGCCATGATGCGGACAGTCGGCGACCTCCAGGGCGGACTCGAAGAAGCCGAGCGCCTGCTCGGCGAACGCCGGAGGGGATTCGAGGCCGTTCACGACGGCGACGACGCGTAGCGGGACGCATGTCCGTAGCGATCCTACGCCGAGGCGATCACCTGATCGCGTCGGTTCAGTCCGACCTGAGCGACAGGGAGATCCTGGCGCTGCGCGACGAGGTGGCGGAGCGCGTCGGCCGGGAGCGTGTACGCGGGGTGATCGTCGATGTGACGGCGCTCGACGTCATCGACTCGTTCGTCGCGCGGTCGCTCCAGCGCCTGGCTGCCGTTGCTCGCCTGCGCGGAGCGGAGACGGTCGTGGTCGGGATCCAGCCCGACGTGGCGATTGCGATCGTCCAGTTCAACCTCGACCTGGACTCGCTCCGGACAGCCCTGGACCTCGACGAGGCGCAGGTTGTGCTCGACCGATCGAGCCACCGAGGGGACGTCGATGGCAGATGAAGTCGTCGTCGACATCCACTCCGACGCGGATCTCGTGACGGCGCGCGCCGAAGCGCGCACGCTTGCTTCCCGCCTCGGTTTCTCGCGCACGGACACGACGCTGATCGCGACGGCAATCTCGGAGATCGCTCGGAACATCGTCGTTCACGTCGGGCGAGGGCGAATCACCATGACGCACATTCGCGAGGAACGGCGATACGGGCTCGTCGTCGAGGCAACGGACGAGGGCCCGGGCATACGCGACCTCGAGGCGGCGCTCGCCGAAGGAAACGCTTCGCGTGGCGGCCTCGGGCTCGGCCTTCCCGGCGCACGCCGCCTCATGGACGACTTCGAGGTCGTTTGCGGGCCCGAGCGAGGGACGACGGTGACGATGAGAAAATGGAGAGTCCCGGACGAGCTGGAGCTCCTCCGCGACAAGCGTCGTCGCACCGAGGAGCGCTAGCGTCCTCCGCTCGGGATGACGACGGCTCCTTGATCGCCAGGCGGTCTCGGTCGAGGACGCGATGAGCGCGGTTACGGCTCGTTTCCGTGCAGCGTACGGGCGCGCTCTCCGCGCGTTTCTGGACGACGGGACCGAGACGTCTCTCCGCGCCGCCTACGAGCTGGGGCGCGACGCGGTCACGCAACGGCTCGGCCTCCTCGACCTCGTGCACACCCACCACGAGGTCTTGTTCGCCGAGCTCGAAGCCTCGCCTCAACGGGACGACTCTCAACAGGTGACTCGCGCCGGCGCCGACTTCCTGCTCGAGGCCCTGTCCGCATTCGAGATGGTCCGGCGCGGCTTCACCGAGGCGCGTGAGGCGGTGATCTCCGAGCGACGGCAAGCGGCAATGCTGCGGCAGCTCTCGACCTTGCTGGCGGACGCCTCACTCGTCGTGCACGCGCGATCCTCCATCCGGGAGGTGCTGCAACTGGTCGCGGAGCAGACGCGCGAGCTGACCCACGCACGCTGGTGCCTCGCCAGCGCAGCGTCCGTGCTCGGCGATCCGGGTCCGACGATCTCCCATGCGGGGACGGCGCCCGGGGACCTCGACGAGCTCGCGCGCGAGGCGTTTGCAGCCGCCGCGCCGGACACCGGGCCTACGCACGTCGTTTCCTTCGAGACACGCGCGGGCGGAAGCGGAAGCGTCGCCGCCCCGTTGACCGCGCTCGACGGGAGGCCGATCGGCGTCCTGGCGATCGGCTCGAGAGCCGGCCTCCCGTTCTCGGAGCTCGACAAGGCTATGCTCGTGCACCTCGCGCAGGTGACTGCCGCTGCGATCGAGAGGGCCGCCCGCTACCGCCCCGGCAGCTGACGCGGCGCGGGCGCTTGCGTCGGGCGAGGCCGGCGACCCGGACTGGCCGGATCACGACGGACCGCCCTCGCCCATGGCTCTCGTCCGTTCCCTGCCTCTGTCCCCGCGCGAGAGAGCGCGGCCGACGATCCGCGACACCGGAGAAGACTCCGAATCAGCCGCGTCAGAACCTGTGTAGCCAGGACGCCGCGTCGACCCGTCTCCACTGTCGATCTCCGTGAGGCCGCACGGCGAGCGAGATCGAGACGATGGGCGCACCTGGGATCGAACCAGGGACCTCCCGCGTGTGAAGCGGGCGCTCTCCCGCTGAGCTATGCGCCCCGAGCGGCGAAGTCTAGCGAGGGGCGGTTGCTACCATCGGCGTGCCCGGTCGCGCTAGGCGGGGAGCTAGCGGTTCCCTGAACCCGCAATCCGCTCCAGCGGGGCTGAACTCCTCTCCGAGGGGGTGGCAATCGAGGTCAGGGCTCGCGCGCGCGAGTGTTGACGGCCAGGTTCCGCGCACCGGAAGCCTGTGAACCGCGTCAGGTCCGGGAGGAAGCAGCGCTAAGCAGTCTCTTCCGGGTGCCGCGGGTCGACCTGGCCCGAGCGAGCGCCGCAGGCACCGCCTCGAGAGCGCCCACGACGAGGGGTGCGCGACCGGGCATTCCCCCCGGCCACCGCACCCTCCCGGTCCTCTACGATGGACCCGCGTGACGGCCCTCTACCGCAAGTACCGCCCGCAGGACTTCGACGAGGTCGTCGGCCAGGAGGCGGTCGTCCGGACGCTCCGGAACGCGATCGGGCACGACCAGGTGCGCCAGGCCTACCTCTTCGCCGGCCCGCGCGGCACCGGGAAGACGTCGCTCGCGCGCATCCTCGCGAAGGCGCTCAACTGCGAGCAGGGGCCGACGGCGACCCCGGACAAGACGTGCAACTCGTGCGTGACGATCGCGAGCGGCACGTCGCTCGACGTCGTCGAGATGGACGCCGCGAGCCAGCGCGGGATCGACGACGTCCGCGAGATCCGCGACCACGTCGTCCTCCAGCCGGTCGAGGGGCGCTTCAAGGTCTACATCCTCGACGAGGCGCACCAGCTCACCGACGCCGCCTTCAACGCGCTCCTGAAGCTCATCGAGGAGCCGCCCCCGCACCTCGTCTTCATCTTCTGCACGACCGACCTCGGGAAGATGCTCCCGACGGTCCGGTCGCGCTGCCAGACGTTCCTCTTCGCCCGGCCGCGCCTCGCCGAGCTGACGAAGCTCCTCCGCCGCGTCGCCGACGGCGAGGGGATCGAGTCGCCGGACGCCGCCCTCTCGCTCATCGCCCGGAGCGCACGCGGGAGCTTCCGCGACGCCGTCTCCACGCTCGACCAGCTCGCGGCGGCGACCGACGGGCAGGTGACCGTCCAGTCGGTGCTCCAGCTCCTCGGCGCGGTCGAGGAGGAGGCGCTCTTCCGCCTCTGCGACCTCGTCGTCGACCGGGACACCGCCGGCCTGCTCGCCTTCGTCGAGGAGCTCGCGGACCAGGGCCAGGACCTCGCGCGGCTCGTGACCGACCTGCTCGAGCACCTGCGGCACCTCCTCCTCGTCCAGCACATGGGCGAGGTGCCCGACTCCCTCCCCGTCACGCCGGAGACGCGCGAGCGGCTGCGCTCGCAGGCGAACCAGCTCGGCGAGCCGGACGTCCTCCGCCTCGTCGACCTCCTGCACGTCGCTGTCGACGACGTCCGCCAGGGCGGCGACCCGCGGCTGCCGCTCGAGCTCGCGCTCGTGAAGGTGACGCGGCCGGGCGCCGACCTCTCCCGTGAGTCGACCGCCTATCGCCTCGAGCAGCTCGAGAGCCGGCTTCGCGGCGAGCCGCACCGCGCCGAGAAGACGCGGTCCGCGCACGAGCCGGCCGCCGAGGAGGTGCCCGCCGAGCCGGAGGAGCGGCCGGCCGACGAGGGCCCGCCGCTCGACCTCGGCGAGATCCAGGCGGCCTGGAGGCAGACGATCCTCGCCGCCGTCTCCGAGCGCTCGATCCCCACCTACTCCGTGCTGACCGAGGCCCGCCCGGTCGCGCTCGAGGGCGGGCGGCTCGTGCTCGAGTTCCCGCCCGCGGCCTCGTTCCACCGGAGTCTCGCCGAGGAGCCGAAGAACGCGACCGTCCTCGCGGGCGTCCTCCACGAGGTGACGGGCCGCCGTCTCGGGCTCGCCTTCGAGGTCGGCGCGGCCCCGCACGAGGAGGCGCCGGCCGAGGAGGAGCCGGCGACGGAGGAGGAGATCATCTCCCTCATGGAGGCGACGTTCGACGCACGGAAGATCGAGCGCCGCCCGGAGGAGTAGATGGGCCGGTACGAGCTGCTCCTCTTCCTCCACGTCGCCACGGCGATCATCTGGCTCGGCGCGGCGATGGTCGTCCAGTTCTTCGCCTTCCGCGCCGAGCGCGCGGACGACGCGATGGAGATGCACCGTGTGGCCACCGACGCCGAGTGGCTCGCGCTGCGGCTCTTCATCCCCTCGTCGTTCGCCGTTCTCGTCTTCGGCGTCCTGCTCGTCCTCGACGGCCCGTGGAGCTTCGACCAGCTCTGGATCTCCCTTGGCCTCGCCGGCTACGCGTTCTCCTTCCTCCTCGGGATCCTCTTCCTCAGCCCCGAGTCCGGCCGCATCGGGAGGCTCATCGAGGCGCACGGGCCGACGCACGGGTCCGTCACGGCGCGCATCAGCCGCATCCTCGCCGTCTCACGCTTCGAGCTCGCCGTCCTCTTCGCCGTCGTCCTCGACATGACCGTGAAGCCGGCGGCCGACGACGCCTGGTTCTACGTGCTCGCGGCGGCCATACTCGTCGCGGGAGCCGCGCTCGCGCTCCGGAGCTACCGGCGCCCGGGCGGCGGGCCGGCGGCCGATCTCGCGTAACCTGGGCGTCTCGAAACCCGCGAGAAAGGCGACAACGCCATGGACATGAACAAGATGCTCCAGCAGGTGCAGCAGATGCAGGCGGACATGCTGAAGGCGCAGGAGGAGCTCGCGAACGAGCGCGTCGAGGCCTCCGTCGGCGGCGGCATGGTGACGGTGACCGCGACCGGGGCCGGCGAGCTCGTCGCCGTCAAGATCGCCCCCGAGGCGATCGACCCGGACGACCCGGAGACGCTCGAGGACCTCGTCCTCGCGGGCGTGAACCAGGCGCTCAAGAACGCCCAGGACCTGGCGCAGTCCCGCCTGGGCGACGTCGGCGGCAGCCTGAAGGGACTCGGCCTGCCCGGCCTCTGAGAGGCCCGACCGCCGCTTGGGCCCTCGCACGCCGACCACCGACCAGGCCTCTAGGCACAATGCGCGGGCGTGTTCAGCCCGCTCGTCGAGAACCTCATCGCGCAGCTCTCCCGGCTCCCCGGCATCGGCACGCGGACCGCGCAGCGCCTCGCGTTCCACCTCCTGCGCGTCTCGGAAGAGGAGGCGCTCGCCCTCGCCGACGCGATCCGGGAGGTGAAGGCGCGGATCGGCTTCTGCTCCGAGTGCGGCAACCTCACGGAGGAGGAGCTCTGCGCCATCTGCCTCGACGCGCGCCGCGACCGCTCGCTCGTGTGCGTCGTCGAGCAGCCGGCCGACGTGCTCTCGCTGGAGCGCACGCACGAGTACCGCGGCGTCTACCACGTCCTCGGCGGCGCGCTCTCCCCCCTCGACGGGGTCGAGCCGCAGCACCTCCGCATCGACGAGCTCCTCGCCCGCGTGGAGCGGAACGGCGTCGAGGAGGTCGTGCTCGCCACGAACCCGAACATGACGGGCGAGGCGACCGCGGGCTACATCGCCGACCGCCTGCGCGGGCGCACGCGCGTCACGCGCCTCGCGAGCGGGCTCCCGGTCGGCGGCGACCTCGAGTACGCGGACGAGGTGACGCTCGGCCGGGCGCTCGCGGGCCGCCGCGACATGTAGGGATCCGCCCGGGCCGTCCGTACAATCGGCGCATGGTCGAGACCGCCTACGAGCCGCTCCCGGAGCTGGAGACGGAGGAGCGGCCGGCGAGCGCCGGCACCGTCGTCATGAAGTTCGGCGGTACGTCCGTCGCCGACCCGGAGAAGATCCGCCGCGTCGCGAGCAGGCTCGTCGGCGCCAGGCGCTCGGGCTCCCGCGTCGTCGGCGTCGTCTCGGCCATGGGCTACCACACCGACGAGCTCGTCGCGCTCGCGCACGAGGTCTCGCCGCGGCCGAAGCCCCGCGAGCTGGACATGCTCATCTCCGTCGGCGAGCGCGTCTCGTGCGCGCTCGTGGCGATGGCGATCGCCGATCTCGGCCGGGACGCGATCTCGCTCACCGGCTCGCAGGCGGGGATCGTCACCGACACCGCGCACGGGCGGGCGAAGATCGTCGAGGTGAAGGCGCACCGCATCCACCGCGCGCTCGACGAGGACCGCATCGTGCTCGTCGCCGGCTTCCAGGGGGTCTCGACCGAGTACGACATCACGACGCTCGGCCGGGGCGGGTCGGACACGACGGCGGTCGCTCTGGCCGCGGCGCTCGGCGCCGACGCCTGCGAGATCTACACGGACGTCGACGGAGTCTTCACCGCCGACCCGCGCCTCGTCCCCGGCGCGCGCAAGCTGCACGCGGTCAGCTACGAGGAGATGCTCGAGCTGGCGGCCTCGGGGGCGAAGGTGCTTCAGCTACGCTCGGTCGAGTTCGCCCGCAGCCACGGCGTCAAGCTGCACGTGCGCTCGACGTTCACCGACGAGCCGGGCACGTGGATCAGGGAGGAGGACGAACGGATGCTGGAGAAAGCCTTGATCTCGGGCGTGACGCACACGGTCGAGGAGGCCCTCTACGAGGTGGAGCGCGTCAGCCCCGCCGACCTCTTCGAGGCGCTCGCGGCCGCCGAGGTCAACGTCGACACGATCATCCAGATGGACTCCCGCATCGTCTTCTCCACCCCGCTCGAGGACCGCCCGCAGGCGGAGGAGGCGCTGACGCGGCTCGGCGCCGGCTACGCGGAGCAGCAGGGGCTCGGGAAGGTGAGCGTCGTCGGGGCCGGCATGAAGAGCCACCCGGGCGTCGCCGCGCGCACCTTCGCCACCGTCCGGGCACTCGGCGTCGAGCCGAAGTTCGTCGCCACCTCGCCGATCAAGATCGCCTTCTACCTCCCGTACGAGAGCGTCGACGCGGCCGTGCGCGCGCTCCACGAGGCCTTCGAGCTCGGCTCCCCCGGCGCGGAGCGGCAGCATGCCTAGCCTCCGTGTGGGCGTCGTCGGCGCGACCGGCGCCGTGGGAACGGTCACCCTCGAGCTCCTCGCCGAGCGCGGCGTCGAGACGGTGCGGGCCTTCGCGTCCGCGCGCTCGGCCGGCTCGAGCGTGCGCTTCGGCGACCGGGAGCTCGTCGTCGAGGAGGCGACGCCGGGGGGGCTCGCGGCCGGCGACCTCGATCTCGTCTTCTTCTCGGTCGGGACGGCGGCGAGCCGGGAGCTCGTCCCGCACGCCGTCCGCGGCGGGGCGACCGTCGTCGACAAGTCGGATGCCTACCGGCTCACCGAGGGCGTCCCGCTCGTCGTCGCGGGCGTCAACGACCACGTGCTCGACGGCGACGACGTCGTCGCCAACCCCAACTGCTCGGCGATGCAGCTCACGTGCGTGCTCAAGCCGCTCCACGAGGCGGCCGGGCTCGCCCGCGTCCGCCTCGCGACCTACCAGTCCGCCTCGGGCGCGGGCGACGCCGGCATCGAGCGCCTGCGCGCCACCGCGCCGGCGGAAGGCGACCTCTCGATGGACTGGGACCTCGACGGCGACGAGTTCAGCGAGGAGTGGAAGCTCCGCGCGGAGACGCGCAAGATCCTCGAGCTCCCCGAGCTCCCGCTGCACGCCGCCTGCGTCCGCGTCCCCGTGCTCGTCGGCCACGCGCAGGCGGTCTGGGTCGAGACGGAGGAGCCGCTCTCGCCGGACGCGGCCCGCGAGGCGCTCGCACGAGCGCCGCACGTCGAGCTCGCCGACCTGCCCACGCCCGGCGACGCGGCCGGCCGGGACACCGTGCTCGTGGGCCGGGTCAGGCGCGACACGGCGGGCGACGGCCTCGCGCTCTGGGTCGTCAACGACAACCTCCGCAAGGGCGCGGCGCTGAACGCCGTCCAGATCGCAGAGCTCCTGCTCGAGCGCGAGCTACTGGCGGCGTAGCCGCTGCACGAGCCCCACGGCGGCGAGACCCGTGAGGGCTGCCGTGGCGCCGAGCTCGACGAGCCACCAGCTGCCGAGGTGGTGCGCGGCGGTCCGGCACTCGACGGCGAGCGCCATCCCGAGCGGCCCGGCGAGCGTCGCAGCGGCGAAGCCCGCGCGCGAGAAGAGCGCACCCGCGCCCGCCGCGCCCAGCAGGAGCGCCAACTCGACGAGGAACACGGCGACCGCCCACGCCGGGACCGCGGCGCCCGGCTCGGCGGCCGGCTCGAGGAGGAGCGCGAGGGTGAAGAACGCGATCCAGCCCGCGGCGAGGAGCCGGCCCGGGACCGGCGGCAGGGTCCACCGCCTTGTCTTCGCGGGCCGGCGGGCCCGCTGGACCGCGGGCGGCGCCTCCCAGAGCTCCTCGAGGGCGTGGATCTCGTCGGCGGGGTCCCGTGTCGTCGTCGGCATCGCCGGCCTCCTTCCCTGGCTTCCAGCTCCAGGGTAGCGCCTAGCCGAGCGCCCGCCCGCGGGTCTCCGGGCCGAGGAGCATCACCATGCTGCCGGCGGCCATGACGAGCGCGACGAAGGTCAGCGACCAGACCGTGCCCCCGCTCCAGTCGATGAGCGCCCCGAAGAGGTACGGCCCCCCGATGGCGGCGCCCTTCCCCACTCCCTCGACCATGCCGAAGGCGCTCGCCCGCAGCCGCGTGGGGAAGAGCTCCGACGTGTAGGGGTAGACGGCCCCCCAGGCGCCGAGGTTGAAGAAGCCGACGAAGAAGAGAGCGGCGACGTACTGCGGCGCCGAATCGGAGACCGCGAAGGCGTACGCGGACACGCCGCCGAGCGCGAGGAAGGCCGCGAGCGTCGGCCTGCGCCCCACCCGCTCGACGAGCCAGATCGCGGCGGCGTAGCCGGGGAACTGCGAGAGCGCCGAGAGCGCCAGCAGGAGGTAGACGTCGATCGTGAACCGCTCCTCCGCCTGCAGCACGAACGGCAGCCAGAGGAAGAGGCCGTAGTAGGAGATGTTGAGCGCGACCCAGACGAGCACGATCAGCGCCGACGTGCGGCGGAGCCTGCGCGAGGCGAGCTCGCGGAGGGATGCGTGCGGCTCGGGCTCCCGGGAGAGCGTCTCCGGGGCGACCCGGCGCCCGCTGATCCTCGCGAGGACGCCGGCGGCCTCCTCCGTGCGGCCGCGCCGGGCGAGCCAGTACGGGCTCTCGGGGAGCGTGAGCCGGCCGACGAAGGCGAGGAACGCGGGGAGCGCCGCCGCGAGGAAGAGGTAGCGCCAGGCCCGGTCGCCGCCCACCTGCTCGAGGAAGACCCAGGAGAGCCCGGTGGCGGCGAGCAGGCCCACCGGCCAGAAGACGTCGAGGAGGACGAGGTAGCGCCCGCGCTTCTGCGGAGGGAGGTACTCGGCCAGCAGGGAGGGGTCGACGACGAGCATGCCCCCGAGGCCGATGCCGGCGAGGAACCGGAAGGCGGAGACCGACGCCGGCCCCCAGGCGAGCGCCGTCAGCGCCGTGAAGACCGCGTACCAGAGGATCGACGCCTGGAAGATGCGCCTCCTGCCGATCCGGTCGGCGAGGCGGCCCAGGAGGACGCTCCCGAGGAGTGAGCCGCCGAGCGCCGAGGCGGCGATCCACCCGGCGTAGCTGCCCGAGAGATCCCAGAGCGACGTGAAGAGCGGCACCGTGAAGCCGACGAGGAGGATCTCCATGGCGACGAACGTCCACGCGGCGCCGGTCACGAGCACGGCCCGGCGGTGGAAGCCCGTGAAGCCGCCCGCCCGGAGGACATCCTCCACGGCGACCCGGCGCTGTGCAGCGGCTGCTTCCCCGACGATCGACATTGCTCTTCGGCGAGTTTACGCCTGCGGGGCGAAAACTGGCGGGGAGTCTACCAGGCCTGGGAAGGGGCTCGCTACTGGCGCTGGGGGACCGGCGCCGGCACGAGGGCCCCCTTCACCCGGCGCCACGCGCGCGCGCTCATCCCCTCCTCGATCGGCTGGAGCCCGCCGAGCTCCAGCCGCGCGAGGCAGACGTCGCCGTCCCAGCGGACGGCGGCGAACCCGAAGTCGGCGAGGAAGTCCGAAGGGAAGACGGTGCGGTGGACGAGGAAGCGCTCGTAGCTCGACTCGCCCTCCGGGTACCGGTAGCCGAAGGTCTCGATCGCCTTCACGCCCCGGTCGCGCGCGTCGCCGATGGCGGCGAGGAAGAGGCTCTGGAGCACCCAGGGCGCGCTCAGGTCGACGAGGTACGCGCAGGTGACGAGGACGGCGTCCGCCGAGGGCGGTCCCGCCGGGAGGCCGAAGGCCCGCGGGAAGTGGCCCGAGGGTCCGTACTGGACGAAGCCGAGGAGGCGGTCGCCGTCGCCCACGTAGGTCGTCCCCCAGGCACCCCAGTCCTCCTCGATCCGCTCGGCCCAGCGGGCCTTCGCCGCGCTGCGACCCGGACGCGACTGCCAGAAGACGCAGTCGACGCACACCGGCGGGGCGCCGCCGATCGTCGCGCCGGTGACTGGCTCGAGCCGGTACGCCATTCCCGCACGCGAGTCTAGTCGGGCGCCCTCAGGGTCAGGATCGTCGCCTCCGGCCGCGAGAGGAGGCGGAAGGGCACGAAGCTCGTGCCGAGGCCGCGGGAGACGTGCAGCATGCCGACCGGCAGGGCGAAGAGGCCTTCCCAGAACGGCGCGCGCACGTGCTCGAGACGCAGCTTGCCGCGCGGGGTCGGGATGCAGATCTGCCCGCCGTGGAGGTGCCCGGCCAGGATGAGGTCGAAGTCCCCCGGGCCCAGGCTCCAGATGCCGTCCGGGAAGTGGAGGAGGAGGATGCGAAGACCGGCGCGCGGGTCGGGAAGGTGCCCGAGCGGGTCGCGCAGCCGGCGCGGGTCGGCGCCCGCCACCTGGACGGTGACGCCGTCCGCCGCGAAGGTCGCGGAGGCGTGCTCGAGGAGCTGCGCCTCCTCGGCGCGGAGGCCGGAGAGGTCGGCCCCGCCGCTGAACGGGTCGCGGGTCTCGTCGACATCGTGGTTCCCGAGGATCGCGTAGGTCCCGTATCGGGAGCGGAGCCTGGCGAGTGCCCGGCGCAGCGTCCGCTCACCCCGTCGGCGGCTGACGAGGTCGCCGGTGACCGCCACGAGGTCGACCTGGTGGCGGGCGGCCCAGTCCACCGCCTTCGCGAGCGTCCGGCCGTTCCAGGAGAGCGTCCCCAGGTGGAAGTCCGAGAGGTGGAGGACGGCGAAGCCGTCGAGCGCGCGGGGCAGGCGGGCGACCGGGACCTCGACGCGGCGGTACTCGACCCACTGCGCCTCGAAGAGCATCCACCCGAGCGCGAGCGCGACGATCGCCGCGAGGGCGACGAGGAGCGGGAGGAGCACGGGCTACTGCTGCTCGCGGGCGCGGGCGACGTCGGCACGGAGTCGCTCGCGGGCCGCCTCGAGCTCGCGACGGAGCCGCTCGGCGCGCGCCTGCGAGCCGCCGTTCGACGAGGCGTCGCGCCCGAGGCGCCGCCGCGCGGCGACGACGGCCGCCGCAGCACCGGCGGCGGCCAGCGCTAGCAGCGCGATGCGCGTGGACACCGGCCGGATTCTAGTCCGCGGGCCCGCGCGCAAGTTTTTCCCCCGAGCGGCGTCTGTGGAGATGGAGGGGCATTACCGGCCCGGTCTTTCCGAGGAGACCGGGCCGGTCCCTTCTCCGGGCCGGTTCTAGGGCGCCTCGACCTTGTCGAGCACGGGGTCGACCGGCACGACGTGGCGCTTGAACTTGAGCTCCGAGTCCTCCAGCCCGGCGGCGACCCCGACGAGCTGAGAGAGGTGGAGGATCGGCATCTGGAACCGCTGGCCCGTCTGCGCCTCGAGCTTCGACTGCCAGGCGTCGAGCGAGAGGTGGCACAGCGGGCAGGGCGTGACCATGGCGTCCGCCCCCGCCTCGATCGACTGCTGGATCGGCTGGATGAGCTCGCCGAGCGCAGTCTCCTCCCGGGCCTGGATGATCGGGAAGCCGCAGCACTTCACCTTCGCCGGATAGTCGACCGCCTCGCCGCCGCAGGCCTCGATGATCGCCTCGAGGGAGGAGGGCCGGTCCGGGTCCTCGAAGCCGAGGAGCTTCGACGGCCGCAGGATCTGGCAGCCGTAGAAGGGCGCGACCTTCAGCCCCTTGAGCCCCTTGTGGGCTACCTGCTTCAGCCGCTCGAACCCCTCGCCCTCCGCGATGAGCCAGAGGAAGTGCCGGACCTCGACGGAGCCGCCGTAGGGCGGCGCACCGACCTTCTCGAGGTTCTCGCTCACCCGCACGCGGAGCGCGTCGTCGTTCTGCAGCTGGAAGTTCGCCTGGCGCAGGTTGAGCGTGCAGACGTTGCAGATCGTCATGAGGGTCTCGCACCCCGTCGCCTCGGCGTACGCGAGGATGCGCGCGTTCAGGTGGAGGTAGTAGTCGGGCTCGGCCTCGTGGATGTCGCCCGCTCCGCAGCAGGTGACGGACTCGAGCTCCTCGAGCTCGATCCCGACCTTCGGCGCGAGCGCCTGCGTCGAGCTGTCGAGCTCCTTCGCGGAGAGCGAGGCGAGGCAGCCCTTGTAGTACGCGACTCGCATCGTCCTAGCCCTCCGCGTGCGGGGTCGGCTCGCCCGGGGTGATCTCCGGCGCGTCCCGCCGCGCACCGCCCTCGTCGGTGTGCTCGATGCGCGCGAGCGCGCGCTCGCCCTGGACGATCCCCGCCGCCCCGTCCCGGCCCTGCGAGCGCACGAGCTCGTGGAGAGCACGCGCCTCCTGCACGTCCTTGGCCACGTGCGGCGGGAATGGGAGCGGGACCTTGCCGTGGCGGAAGAGGTTGACCGCGAAGCGCGTCTCCTTGAGCGCCTGGAGGACGCCCTGCGTCTTCGGCACGAGCTCGGTCTCCCGCAGCCAGCCGGTCGTCTTGGCCGAGTGGACGAACCACTTCGCGTGCTTCGCGCCCATGTCGCGGTCGATGCCGACGCGGATCGACTCGGCGCCGAGCTTCGCGATCGCGTCGCGCGGGTCGACGCCCTTGGGACACCGCTCGTTGCAGAAGTAGCAGCGGGTGCAATCCCAGATGCCGTGCTCGTCGTTGTAGCGCTCGAGCCGCTCGACGACGGTCCGGTCGCGCGGGTCGCCGACGAAGCGGAAGCCCTTCGCGAGCGCCGCCGGCCCGAAGAACTCCGGGTCGGACTCCATCGAGTTGCACTCGGAGACGCAGCAGCCGCACATGATGCAGAGCGCCTCCTTGTGGATCGGGTTCATCTCCTCCTGCGAGTGGATGAACTCGCCGTGCTCCGGGCGCTCCTCGTAGCCGGTGTCGAGCCATGGCTTCATCGTGCGGATCTTCGTCCAGAACGGCTGCATGTCGACGACGAGGTCCTTGAGGACGGGCATGTTCCCCATGGCGGAGATGACCGGCACGTGCCCGCGGTCGACGATCGGCTTCATCCGCTCCTTGCAGGCGAGCACCGCGCGGCCGTCCATGCGCATGCCGCAGGAGCCGCAGATCATCATGCGGCAGCTCTTGCGGTACGCGAGGGTGCCGTCCACCTGGTCCTTGACGATGTCGAGGACGTCGAGCAGGCACGCCCACTCCGGCGCCTCGACGTCGTACCGCCGGAGCTCCCGCTCCCCCGTGTCCGGGTCGTAGCGCCAGATCTTGAGGGCCACGTCCACTCAGAAACCTCCCTGGAGAAGATCGCCCAGCTCGGCGACCTCGTCGGCGGACGGGCGCTCGACCTCCACGTCCGCCCCGAAGTCGAAGAGCTCGAGCCTGACATCTGCGCCTCCGCGCGCGCGCACGGCGACTCGCCGGACGAGCCCGTCCTCCCCGACCCAGACGTCGACCCGGTCGGAGGCGACGGTGCCGCGGTACCGCGTCGTCTCGACGCCGCGGACCTGCTCGCCCGCGACCTCCGCGAACGCGCCGGCGGCCTCGAGCGTCTCGAGCACGCGGGTCGGGTCGCCTCCGCCGAGGTCGAGGTACTCGCCGAGCGCCTCTCCGTCGGCGCCGAGGTCGACCCGAAGCCATTCCTTGCCGCCCGTCGCCAGGCCGGGGAGCAGGCCGGCGAGACCGGAGAAGCGCACGTACAGCGCTCCCTCCACGTACACGGCCTCGACGTGGGCTGGGAAGAGGCCGCCGGCGGCCTCGGCGAAGTGGAGCTCGAGGCGCCCCCGCCTCCCGGCGAGCTCGCCCTCGCCGGTGAAGGAGCCGGCGGGGCCCCCCTCGGCCGTGATCGAGAAGCGCGCGCTGCCCGCGTCCGCGGTTCGCGCCGCGGCCTGCGCGACGTCGATCGTCGTCGGAGGCTCGGGCGCGGCCGACTCGCTGCCGCCGCACGCCGCGAGGACGAGCGCCGCTGCGAGGGCGAACGGGACGAGGAGGATGCGTCGCATCAGTACTTGCGCTCCTGCGGAGCCCACTTCGTCACGCGCACGGGCTCCCAGGTGAGGCGCGGGCGCCCGTCGGCCCAAGTCACCATCGTGTGCTTCATGTAGCTCTCGTCGTCGCGGTCGGGGTAGTCGTACGGCCGCGCGTGGGCGCCGCGGCTCTCCTTGCGCGCCAGCCCGGCCTCGACCATGCACGCGGCCAGCTCGAGCAGGAACTCGAGCTCGAGCGCCTGCGTCAGGTCGGAGTTGAAGACGTCGCCCTTGTCCTCCACGACGACGCGCTCGTAGCGCTCGCGCAGGCCCGCGACGGTCTCCCCCTGCGCGCGCATCTGCTCCTCGCGCCGGAAGACGCCGAAGTTCTCGTGCATCGTGACGGCCATCTCGTCGCGGATCGCGTGCGGGCGCTCGCCGTCGGCGCGCTCGAGCAGCCGGGCGAGGTCTCGCTCGGCCTCGGCGAGAGCCGAGGCGGGCGGGGCGACGACCGTGTGCGCCATGGCCCAGTCGGCGGCGGCGCGGCCGGCGCGCTTCCCGAAGGTGATCGTCTCCATGAGCGCGTTCCCCCCGAGGCGGTTCGCGCCGTGGACGGACACGCAGGCGCACTCGCCCGCCGCGTAGAGCGCCTCGAGGGCGGTCTTGCCGTCGAGGTCGGTGTCGACGCCGCCCATGTGGTAGTGGGCGCCCGGCCGCACCGGGATCGGCTCGTGGATCGGGTCGACCCCGGCAAAGACCATCGAGAGCTCCCGCGTGCCGTGCAGGCGCTCGAGGATCCGCTCCGCGCCCAGGTGGCGCAGGTCGAGGAGGACGTTGCCGTCGACCCCGCGGCCCTCGTCGATCTCCGTCTGCTCCGCGCGCGAGATGACGTCGCGGCTCGCGAGCTCCATCGCGTTCGGCGCGTAGCGCTCGAGGAAGCGGCGGCCCTCCCCGTTCAGGAGGTAGGCGCCCTCGCCGCGGCAGCCCTCGGTGATGAGGACGCCCGACGGCGAGAGCGTCGTCGGGTGGAACTGCATCATCTCCATGTCCTTCAGGGGGACGCCGAGGCGCAGCGCCATCGCCATGCCGTCCCCGGTGCAGGAGTACGCGTTCGTCGTGCCCGCGTAGAGCCGGCCCGCCCCGCCCGTGGCGAGGATCACGGTCTTGGCGCCGACGAGCTTGAGCCCGCCGTGCAGGAGGTCCCAGCAGACGACGCCCTGGCAGCGCCCGTCGTCCTCGACGAGCCGCCAGGCGAACCACTCCTCGTAGACCGTGAGGTCGCGCTTCATCACCTGCTCGTAGAGCACGTGGATGAGGACGTGGCCCGTGATGTCGGCCGCGTAGGCGGTCCGGGGCTCGCCGGCGGCGCCGAAGGGCCGCTGGGCGATCCGGCCGTCCTCCGTGCGCGAGAAGACCGCGCCCCAGTGCTCGAGCTGGTAGACGTCGTCCGGCGCCTCGGTGCAGAGCACCTCGATCGCATCCTGGTCGCCGAGGTAGTCCGAGCCCTTGACCGTGTCGAAGGCGTGCTTCTCCGGGTCGTCGTCGGAGGCGTTGCCGAGCGCCGCGTTGATGCCTCCCTCGGCCGCCCCGGAGTGGCTGCGGACGGGGTGGATCTTCGAGATCACGGCGACGTCCGCGCCCGCGTCGAAGGCCTCGATCGCGGCGCGCATGCCGGCCAGACCGGCGCCGACGATGAGGACGTCGTGCTTCGCTTCCACCGAAGGTGGACGCTACACGATGGGCAGCCGCGAACGGCGCACTCGCGCGGGCCCGGGCGGGCGCCGCGGGCGGCGAGGACGGGCCGCCGCCTCGCGCCCGCGCCCGCCTGCGGTGGTCAGATCGCCCCCGCCCCTCCGGGCGCCGGCCGGCCGCGCGCGCCGGCGCCGTGCTCCCTCGCCGCAGTGAGAAACGCGAGGAGCTCCTCGACGCCCACGAAGGACGTCGTTCGCCCGCTCGCGACGTGCAGGGCGGTTCCGCGGAGCGGCTCGGCCGCAGGAGCCGGCTCCGCGGACTCCCAGAGGCGCACGACGAACGTGACCACGGACGCGAGGATCGCACCGCGCCGCTCGCGTCCGCTTAATGCCCCCTTAGACCGACGCCATTCCGGCCCGTGTCGCCCAGTGGCGGGAAGTGCGGCCGTTGCAGGGGTTTCCCTTTCCGGGCCACCCGCGCCAGTGACGGTCTGTACCCCCGTGCTCACCTTTCCGTTCGCAAACTGTGACCATCGGGGCCGCTCGCGCGCTGCCGGCGTAGCTCGAGAGCATGACCGACAGGGTCGGCTGTCCCTCCGCCGCCGCCCCTCCATTTTTCGCGGTGACGGGCGAGGAGCGCGTGCGCCTCAAGACAGCCGTGAGCGACGCGCGGCGCGCCAGGGGCGTGTTGCAGCTCGAGGGAGATCACGCTCGCGCAGCCGACGGCGGCGGGGTCCTCTAACCCTTTGTTTGCCCCGCTGTTCGGCCCGATCCCAGTCGGCGGTAAGTCGAAGGACTGGTTGGAGTCGCGCGGGCCTGTCTAGGCGTCGTGCTGACGGAGGAACTCCGCCGACTTGGGCGGACCTTGCGTAAACCCTGCTTCCTGAAAGATCGCCGGGACCTCGGGGTCCGAGGTGAAGCTCTGCCAGCCCGCCTCGTCCCAGTCGAAGATCGCCCAAACCCGGTCGCTCTCGTTTGGGTCCCGAAAGACGTGCGCCCCCTTGCAACCGTGCTGCTTTCGCTTCTCAGCGCCCTTGGTTGAGAAGGTGTTCCAGAAGCGGTCGAAATCCCCGATCTTCGCTGTTGCCAGGACCATTGTCTTCTCCTCTGTCGGAACGTGTTGTTATGCCGTCCACTCTACGCCACTTCATCACGAGTCGATCCCTCGACGTCCGTGAAAAGGAACGTCACCGTCCCGGAAGGCACATCCACACGCACCGCTGGATCATCAGCCACCCGACAGGTGGCGTCACCCCGCCGGCCCGGATACGCGCCCGCGATCGGGCAGCCAACCCGCGCCGCTCGGGCGACATTCCCGAACGCTGGCCCAGGCTGCAGCCATATCGCTCGACCCAACGGCTGCGGGGTCCCAGACCACATAACGTTGGGACATGTCGAGGGTCGAGCGGGATCCTGAACGCGGCCGAGCCGTGGCAGCCGCTTTGAGGGCGCTCGGTGCGAAGCGAATCCTCATCAAGGCTGCCGAGCAGGGGTACATCACGCAGGTCGCATGCAAGATGCCCGAATGTTTCTGCCCAAAGGAGCTTGGAGGCGCGTGCTACTTCGAGCCGGTCAGCAACAAATGGAGCGACTGGAGGAGCGACTGGAGGAGCGACTGGATGCCCACCGTCGAGCACTTCCCGGTCTACAAGAAAGACGGCGGCAAGGAGAGGGTGGACAACGTCATCCTGGCGCACCGCCTCTGCAATCGTCTCGATCACTCTCTAAGGGTTGGCCGGTCGCACCAGAGGGATCTCGAGAGGATCAGGAAAGCACGCGAGGAAGGGATCCGGCGCAACAACGCCCAAACGGGGAACACAGAGGGCGGCCACATCCCGACCGTGGAGGCAGAGGCAGCGACGCCGAAGCCGAAGACGAAGAAGGCGCCGGAGTGGAAGTCCCTGCCTGACGCCAAGAAGGCGCAGTACCTCCTCGACCACCAGACGATCTCCGATCGCACCTGGACGGACGAGCCTCGGCTCAAGGGCGAGAAGCGCGACGCCTTTATCCGTCGCATCCTGGGATTCCCGAAGACGCCATAGCGCGGATCCAGGTGGGGCATCGCTCGGGGGACATGGCCCAGCCCTTCGTCCCCTCGCCGGGCGACAAGGCACGGGCGCAAGACGAACCGCGCCCAATTGCTGGCCGCGTGGATTTCCGGGCGGCGTCACGACACGAGATCGCCACCGAAGTAGTAGACGACGTCGACGGCTGCGATGGATGCTGCGATGTAAGCCGTATAGCGTGCCCAGCGCGGCCCCCACATGATCTTGAACTCGCGCGCGAGCCCCCGTAGCGCGACGTCGCGGGGCGCGTCGCCGGCGGGCAGCGGCACGCCGCGTTTTCCGAGCAGCCGCGGCGTCCAGTCCGAGTTGAAGTAGGCGAACAGGCAGTGCCCGATCGACTCGGGCAAGCCGCGCGGGAACACGTCGCCGAAGCGGCGCCGGAACGCGTCGTAACGCTCCTGCCGCGAGCGCCCCTTGCGCTTGCCAGCCGGCGGCAGCGACAGGATTACGCGCTCGGGAGTGCCGAGGGCGACCACGTGCTGCACCTCCCAGGCCAGGCCCTCGCTCTCACCTGTCTGCAGGAGCACTACTCCCGCGCGGTCGGTCCACTCGTCGACCGTCGCCTGCCAGTCCTCGTCGGCCGCGTACACGCGCGCAGCACCGAGCTGGGGCAGCTCCTCGGTCGGGTCGCCGACGGCCACGAACGGGCCGACCTTGCGGAGCGTGCGGGCCAGCCGCTCCTCGTGCGTGATGTAGCGCTCCCACGGCGACGCCCGCACGCGTGACGACCATGATCTGTCGGACTCCGAGTCCTCGGCGTCGAACGGCCGCAGGAAGACGATCGGCGCTCGCTCATCCTCGGCGAGCACGCGCTCGCCGGCAGCGACCCGCATGCGTCGCCCGCGCTTGATCACCCACGTCGACGCAAACCAGGCGGGCAGTAGGACCAGGCCGGTCAGGTCGCTCGTGGCCACTCCCGTCCAGTACAGGACGAACACGACGAGGCACGGGATCAGGAAGATCGTCAGGCCGACGCAAATGACCGTGAACCCGACGCCGCGATCCCGCTGCGCGCGGGCCGCGTTCGCTCGCGCAAGCCGCTCGCGTCGCTCGACGGGGTCGGTGCTCACAGTCGCCGCCACACGGCCGGCATGCGGCACCGATCTAACACCCGCCGGCACGTCCGGTCAACGCTACGACCTGCCGGTCAATGCCAAGTCGACCCCGCCTAGCTCTGGCGTCATTGGCGAACACTGGCGCAAGTGACCGCCCACTCCTCGGATCGCGTCGCCGCTCCCGCCGGAGTGCGTTCCGGAACGCTGGCCGAACTCTGCCCGTCGTCCGGCGACGTGCTTAATGGCGGTTACGATCGACGATTCGCACCGACGCGCGCTAACGGAGGTGATCCCATGAACGACAAGCGGAACTGGCAAGTCGCGCGCCTCGACGACATCGAGCGGCGCGGCAGAGATATTCCGGTGCGCGAGCACCTCGGGATCCACGCATTCGGAATCAACGCCTACACACCCAGCGAGGACGGCACGCTGATCAACGAGCACGACGAGGCCGGGTCGGGCCAGGAGGAGCTGTACATCGTGCTCGACGGGACGGCGACCTTCGAGGTCGACGGCGAGTCGTTCGGGGCGCCCCCGGGAACACTCGTGTTCGTCGGACCGGAGTCGCGGCGGAAGGCGACCGGGGACGGAACCGTCCTCGCTGTGGGCGCCACACCCGGCGAGGCGTACCAGGGGGTCGACTGGGGTGAGGCGTGGCCGTTCCACAGCGAGTCCATGAAGGCCTACGGCGAACAGCGCTACGCCGACGCGCTCGCAGCGGTCCGCGATGCCCTCGCGCACATGCCGGACCACGCGGGCTTGCATTACAACTACGCGTGCTTCGCAACGCTCGCGGGCGACAACGGCGACGAGACGTTCGCCCACCTCCGTCGGTCCGTCGAGCTGCTCCCGCGGTTCCGTGAGGACGCGCGCAGAGACGACGACTTCGCCGCCGTGCGCGACGACCCGCGATTCGAGCAGGCTCTTCGCTAACAAGCGCGCGACCTTCCGAGTTGAGGCCAAGATCGGCCCGGCCATCCGATCGGATCCGACGCCGCGACGCGAACCGACTCGGGCGTCATTCGCGAACGCTGGCCCATGGGAGCGTGTCTTCACCTGTGACGCAGAGGCGCCGATCGAAATCTTGCGCGGGTTCGATTCCCGCCGCCGCCATCGGGACAGGTGTGCCAATCGTTTGGGATTGGCGCGCTGGAGCCGCCAGAAAACACGGAAAGGGCCGCCGAAGCGGCCCTTTCTCGCGCTGGCGCCTGTACTACCTCTACCGAAGCGAGGCCCGAAGCCCAAGGGCGGGGACGCGATGTTCAGGCGGGTGCCGGGCTCGACGCGGCAGTAACCAAAGGGCTCGCCCGCCTAATCCTCCGAGCGGTGGCAAACGGCCTCAACGTTGTGGCCGTCCGGGTCAAGGACATAGCCGCCGAAGTAGTCGGCGTGGTACCGCGGACGAAGACCGGGCGAGCCGTTGTTGCGGCCACCTGCGGCGAGGGCCGCGGCGTGGAACGCTTCGACGGTCGCGCGGTCTGGTGCGGCAAACGCAATGTGCATCGGCGCCGCGGGCTCGCCTTCCGTGACGAAGAAATCAACGCTCCCGAAGTGGAAGCCCACCGCGCCTTCCACCTCGGCCATCTCGATTCCGAACGGTGCAAGCGCGGCCTCGTAGAATTGCGTGCTCGCCGCTATGTCACGGACTGGGATGGTGAGGTGGTCGATGAAAGCCATGTTGCTTGACTGTACTAACGGTGCGCGACTACGAGGCGTACAAACTTCCGTGCACCTTCCGTACACTGGCTCGTTGCGACGGGGCGCAACCGCGCATGGGTAGGTAATGCCAAACCGTCGCACCTTTGGCTCAACTGAGCCACTTTGGGAGCCGGTCGGTCGGCGCGCGGCCTTGAGCGAACGAAGGCCTGCTGAGGCGCCGACCTCTCGCTGGGAGGGCGGTAGGGAACTCCACAGCCGTTAGCGAGTGGGATAGGGTCAGCCGGACCCAATAGCTGAAGGGAGGCCGCAATGCATGCACTGGTGGTTAGGAGCACGCTCCACGACTTCGAGCAGGCCACGACCTTCCTGAGGCAGGAGGGGGTACCGCGGATAAGGCAGGCGCCAGGCTTCGTCTCGGCCCAATGGGTGAGGCTTGACGAGAACACTGGCACGTCGATGCTCACGTTCGAATCCGAAGAGTCGGCGCAGGCCGCGGCCGAGATGCTCAGGGCCAACCCGCCCGGAGGAGACGCCATCACAATCGACAGCGTCGAGATCGGGGAAGTAGTAGAGCGCGCCTGAGGATTTTGGCTCGTCGTCAACGAGGACGGCAGCGTGGAACCACGTCGCCTCGGACTAGCGTTCTCCCGCGAGACGACGTTTCACGCGCTCTTACTGGCGGCGGCCCCTGCGCTACGACGATCAGCCCGAACAACGCCGCGCGGACAGCAAACAAAGCCTCGGTAAGCCCATCAGTATCTCTGGTGGCTGCGAGGCCTCGATTGAAATCTTGCGCGGGTTCGATTCCCGCAGCCTCCAGTGCCGAGTGGACCTCGCGCGGGATGGTTCAAATGCGAACCGACGGGACAGACACCGCCAAAGCCGGCTCCGCGGAGTTCTCGTCTACCGCGCCTGGCGGACGAGCGACTCGACGAGCCGCACCGGCGCGCCGTCCGCGTCCAGCTCCTGCACGTCGTCGAGGACGAGGACGAGCTCCTCCCCGAGCCGCTCCTCGAGCGCGGCGCAGAGGAGCGCCGCGTGCGCCTCGACGCGGGCGAGGTCGCTCGCGCGCCGTCCGGTCCCTGCGCGCCCTCGATCGCGGCGACGACGTCGGCGGGGAGTCCGGCACGCGGAGGCGCGGGGCGCCCACGAGCCCGCGCGCGACCGTCGCCAGCCGCCGGTCCTCCGGCGTGAGCGCGTACGAGGCCGTGCTGCGGTGCGCCGCCCAGGCGCCGAGCAGGGTCGACTTCCCGAAGCCCGCACCGGCGACGAGGACGGTGAGCCGCCGCCCGAGGCCTTCGCCGAGACGCTCCTCGAGCCGCTGGCGCGCGAGCGCGGGCGGCGCGAGCGCCGGGGGAGCGAGCTTCCCGCCCCGGCGCCGGTGGAGGCGGTGCTGTGCGACAAAGACCTCCTCTCTTCCTACCGGCTTCCGGCGCTCCGCGCAATCCGCCGCGCGTCTCTCGCGGCCGAGCGGCGGCCGCACCCCGGTAAGATGCCGGGATGGCGAAGATGGCCTTCCGCCTGCCGCAGGCGGCCCGCTCGCTCGTGAACCCGAGCCCCGAGGAGCTCCAGCAGCTCGCCGCGACGATGCCGACGGCCCAGTGGACGAAGTACGGCAACGTCAACGTCCAGACCCGCGTCCTCGCCCGCTCGACCCCGTCGACGTTCATCGTCACCGACCATCCGGACCCGGGCCTCGAGAACACGGTCTCCCGCGAGCACGCGGCCCAGTGGGCCGAGCAGCAGGACGCGTACATCGCCGAGCAGGAGATGATCGTCCTCGACGGCTACCTGGGCGCGCAGCCCGAGTTCCGGGTGCCGGTGCGCCTCTACATCGAGGCCGCGAACGCCAACATCGCCGGCATGCAGCAGCAGCTCTGGTTTTCGGTCGACGACCCGGAGAGCTTCGAGCCGGAGCTGACGGTCGTGTACACGCCGAACCTCGAGGCGCCCGGCTGGCCGGAGGACCGCCTCATCCTCGTCGACCTCGAGCAGGGCGTGAACCGCGTCCTCAACTCCGACTACTTCGGCGAGTCGAAGAAGGGGATCCTCCGCATGTGGAACAAGCTCGTCTACGACCGGGGCGGCATCCCGCTCCATGCGGGCTGCAAGGTGATCCCCACCGCGCGCGGCGAGCGCGTCGCCATGATCGTCGGGCTTTCCGGCACGGGCAAGACGACGACGACGTTCACCCGCCAGAACGGCTCGCTTCCGGTCCAGGACGACTTCGTCGCGTGGATGCCGGACGGCAGCGTCTACGCGACGGAGAACGGGTGCTTCGCCAAGACGTTCGCGCTCAACCCGGAGGACGAGCCCGCGATCCACGGCGCAGTCACGCAGCCTCGCTCGTACCTCGAGAACGTGTCGCAGACGGGCGACGAGGTGGACTTCTACGACGAGAGCTACACGAAGAACGGGCGCGCGACGTTCCCGTTCGAGGTGATCGAGTCGGCGGCGGAGCGTCCGATCGACGAGGCCCACTTCCTCCTCATCCTGAACCGGAACGGGGGCATCATCCCGGCCGTCGCCAAGCTCGAGGGGCCGCAGGCGGCCGCCTTCTTCATGCTCGGGGAGACGACCGGGACGGCGGCCGGGGGCGCCGCCGAGGAGGGCAAGTTCCTCCGCGTGCCGGGAACGAACCCCTTCTTCCCGCTCCCGCACGACCTCCAGGGCAACCGCTTCCTCGAGCTCCTCGGGGAGAACCCGCTCGAGGTCTACCTCATGAACACGGGCACCGTCGGCGGCGCCGCCTCGGACGAGCGCTCGCGGAAGGTCCGGATCGCGCACTCGTCCGCGATCGTCAAGGGGATCGCGGAGGGCACGATCGAGTGGCAGGACGACCCTGACTTCGGCTACCGCATCGCCCGCCACGTGCCCGGGATCGAAGCCGCGGACGAGGCCGTGCTGCGCCCGCGCGAGCTCTACGAGTCGCAGGGGCGGAAGGACGAGTACGAGCGGCAGACCGAGCGCCTGCGCGGCGAGCGGCGCGAGTTCCTGAGCGGCTTCGAGAGCCTCAGCGCCGGCATTGTCGACGCGGTCGGCTAGCCCGGGCTCGACGGTCGGCTTCGTCGGTCTCGGCTCCATGGGGAGCCGGATCGCGCGCCGCCTCCTCGCCGCGGGTCACGCTGTCCACGGGTGGAACCGCACCCGGGAGAAGGCGGACGAGCTCGCCGAGGCCGGTCTCGTCGTCGAGGGCTCGCCCGCCGACGTCGCCCGGGCCGCGGACGTCGTCTTCTCCATGGTGACGGACACCGCCGCGGTCGAGGCCGTCGTCGAGGGCGAGCACGGGCTGCTCCTCGGCATCCCCCCCGGCGGGATCCTCGTCGAGATGAGCACGATCGACCCCGCCGTGAGCGCGCGGCTCGCGGAAGGCTACGCGGCCCGGGGCGGCTTCATGCTCGACGCCCCCGTCTCGGGGAGCATCGCGACGCTCGACGCCGGGCAGCTCGCGATCATGGTCGGCGGGGACGCGGCCGCCTACGAGCGCGTCCGGCCCGTCCTCCTCGACATCGGGCCGAAGGTGATGCACATCGGCGAGAACGGGCAGGCGCTGCTCGTCAAGCTCGCCATCAACAACACGCTCGTCGCGGAGATGGTCGCCTTCTGCGAGAACGTCGCCATGGCCGAGAAGGGCGGCGTCAGGCGCGAGGTCGCGGTCGAGGCGCTGCTCCAGAGCGTCGTCTCCTCGCCGATGCTCCGGTACCGGGGCCCGTTCGTCCTCGAGGGCAACATGCCGGCCGAGGCCTGGTCGAACGTCAACCTCCAGCAGAAGGACATGACGCTCGGCCTCGCGACCGGGAAGCGGCTCGCCACGCCCCTCCCCACCTCCACGGCGGCGAACGAGCTCCTCACGGCCGCGCGCGGGATGGGCCTCGAGCAGTACGACTTCGCCGTCGTCTACGAGGTCTTCCGGGCGCTGAACGGCCTCGCCGGGATGCGGGAGCCCGGGCCCTAGATGCCCCGGTACCGCACGCGGGTTGCCGACGTCCCCCTCGCCGAGGGCCTGCGCGAGGACGAGGGCTGGGTCGACATGCGGGTGCAGTTCCTCGTCGACGAGGCCTCGGCCGGCTCGAAGCGCCTCGTCTTCGGGCGCACCGTCCTCCCGCCGGGCGCGAAGCACGACCGCCACCGTCACCTCGCGTGCGACGAGTTCCTCCTCGTCCTCTCGGGCAGCGGCCTCGTGCACACGAACGAGGGCATGGAGCCGGCCGCCGCCGGCGACGTCATCTTCACCCCCGCCGGCGACTGGCACGGCTTCGACAACACGGGCGAGGCGGACGTCGAGCTCATCTGGGGCTGGGCGGGCGCGGGCTCCCTCGAAGCCGCCGGCTACGAAGTCGAGCCGTTCGCCGACTAGGCCCCGCGGCCGGCGCGCAGGCGCTCGGCGGCGAGCTCGACCGCCTCGACGATCGCCCGGTAGCCCGTGCAGCGGCAGAGGTTGCCCGCGAGCGCCTCGCGGATCTCCGCCGCGCCGGGGTCGGGCCGCTCGCGGAGGAACGCCTCGATGCTGAGGAGGAAGCCCGGGGTGCAGAAGCCGCACTGGAGCGCGTGCCGCTCCTGGAACGCCGCCTGGATCGGGTGGAGCCCGCCCGCGGGCGCGAGCCCCTCCACCGTCCGGAGCGAGCGGCCGTCGGCCTGGACGGCCAGCATGAGGCAGGAGCGCACCGGCTCGCCCTCGAGCTGGACCGTGCAGGCGCCGCAGACCCCGTGCTCGCAGCCGACGTGCGTGCCGGTGAGGCCGGCGCCGTGGCGGATGAAGTCCGAGAGGAGCGTCCGCGGCTCGACGTCGCCCTCGTAGAGGCGGCCGTTGAGCTCCACGGCGATCCGGCTCGTCACGCCGCCGACCTCGCCGCCGCCCTCTCGAGCGCCTGCCGGGCCGTCTCCCGGAGGAGCGCGCGTCGCCAGGCGTCCTCACCGCCGAGGTGGAGGCCGCGGACGGCGGCATCCGCGGCCGCCTCGACGGCGCGCGCGTCCGGGCGCGAGCCGGCGAGCAGGCGCTCGGCGTCGGCGGCTCGCAGCGGCACAGCGCCGGCGGCCACGAGCGCCAGGCGCGCCTGCTCGCAGAGACCGGACCCGTCCAGCGAGACCACCGCCGCGGCGCCGCCGAGGGCGAAGTCACCGTGCGTCCGCGCGTGCTCGACGAACGCGGCGCCCGTGCGCGGCGGCAGGGACGGCACCTCGATCTCGACGAGCAGCTCGTCCGGCTCGAGCGCCGTCGTGAAGTAGGAGACGAAGAGCTCCCTCGACGAGAGCGTGCGCGCTCCGCGCGCGGAGCGCACGTGGAAGCGCGCGTCGAGCGCGGCGAGCGCCGCCGGCAGCTCGGCGGCGGGATCCGCGTGCGCGACCGAGCCGCAGACCGTCCCGCGCGCGCGGATCTGCGGGTGGCCGACGAGCCGCGCCGCGTCGGCGAGGAGCGGCCAGCCGGCAGCGACGTCCGGCGAGCGCTCGAGCGCGCGCGTCCGCGCGAGCGCCCCGATCCGCAGGACGTCGCCGTCGCGGCGCAGGTAGGCGAGCTCCTCGACGCGGTTCAGGTCGACGAGCCGGTCGGGCCGCGCCAGGCGGAAGTTGAGGAGCGGGACGAGGCTCTGCCCGCCGGCGAGCGGCTTCACGTCCTCGCCCTCGGCCGCGAGGAGCGCGAGCGCCTCGGCGAGCGTTCCGGGCGCGTCGTACGCGAAGGGCGCCGGCTTCACGCTCCCGCCTCGCGCAGGAGCCGCCAGAGCTTCGGCTCGGTGAAGGGCGGGTCGACGTGGCGCACGCCGATCGGGGCGAGGGCGTCGGCGACGGCGTTCGCGACCGCGGCCGGCGTGGCGATCGCCCCTCCCTCGCCGATCCCCTTCGCGCCGAGGGGGTTGAGCGGCGAGAGCGTCTCGACGAAGCGGCTCTCGATCGGCGGGAGCTCCGCGGCGGTGAGCAGGCTGTAGTCGGCGAAGTTCGCGGTCGTGAGCTGACCCTCCTCGTCGTGGACGGCCTCCTCGACGAGGCACTGCCCGAGCCCCTGGACGGTCGCGCCCAGCACCTGGCCCTCGGCGAGGAGCGGGTTGACGATGCGCCCCGAGTCGTCGACGGCGGCGAGGTGAAGCACCTCGAGCCGGCCGGTCGCGCGCCGGACCTCGACGACGGCGACGTAGGCGCCCGAGGCGAAGACGAGCCCCGAGCCGAACCGCGCGGAGACCTCGAGGCCGCCCTCGGAGGCGGCGAGCTCGAGGACGCCGACGCCCGCCCCGGCCGCCCTCTCCTTCAGCTCGCGCAGCGCGACGACCAGGGCGGAGCCGCCCATGGCGACCGAGCGGCTCGCGAACGTCCCGACCCCGGCCGGCCCGGCGAGCGAGTCGCCCCAGCGGACCTCGACGGCGGCCGGGTCGATCCCGAGCTCCTCGGCCGCGATCTGCGCGAACGTCGTCTCGTGCCCCTGGCCGTGCGGCGAGGAGCCCGTCCGCACGAGGAGCCGGCCGTCCGGCTCGAGGCGCGCCTCGGCACTCTCCCAGAGCCCGCCCGCCCGCTCGATGTACATGCCGATCCCGATGCCGACGAGCCGGCCCTCGGCACGCGCTCGCTCCCGTTCCGCCCGCCACCGGTCCAGCCCGACGAGCTCGAGCGCCGTGTCGAGGCAGCGCTCGAAGTCTCCCGAGTCGTACGTCCAGCCCATGGGCGTCTCGTACGGGAACGCCTCCGGCGGGACGAAGTTGCGCCGCCGCAGCTCGACCGGCTCGAGGCCGAGGTCGCGCGCGGCGAGGTCGACCATGCGCTCGACGAGGAAGGCGGCCTCGGGCCGGCCGGCGCCGCGGTAGGGGCCCGTCGGCACCTTCGTCGTCGCCGCGCCAATGACCTGCACGGCCGCCGCGGGGATCGCGTAGGCGCCGGTCAGGAGCATCGCGGTGGTGTGCGGGGCGACCGCGGTCGTGGGGTAGAGGTAGCCGCCGAGGTCGGCGTAGAGCACGGCGCGAAGGCCGAGGATGCGGCCGTCGACCGCGAGCGCGAGCTCGACGTCGGCGTCGAGGCCCCGGCCCTGGTAGGCGGAGAGGAAGTTCTCGGCCCGGTCCTCCGTCCAGCGAAGCGGGAGGCCGAGCTCGACCGCGGCCGCGGCCACGGCAGCCACCTCGACCCCAACCGCCCCCTTGCTCCCGAAGGCGCCGCCCACGTCGGGCACGACGACCCGCAGCCGGTCGGGATCACGGTCGAGCGCGGCGCCGAGCTGGGCGAGCGGGCGGTGCGGGTCCTGCGCGGAGCACCAGACGGTAAGGACGTCCTCCCGAACCTCGTGGCGGGCGATCGCTCCCCGCGCCTCGATCGGCGCGGCGACGAGGCGCGGGATGTGGAACGACTGGGCGACGACCCGGTCCGCCCGCGAGAACGCGCCCTCGACGTCCCCGCTCGTCCTCGCCCAGCTGACGAGGACGTTCCCGGGCACGTGGTCGTGGAGGAGCGGCGCCCCGCCCGCGGTGCGCGGGTCCAGCACGGGCTCGAGCGGGTCGTACTCGACCTCGACGAGCTCGGCCGCGTCCTCGGCGAGGGCACGGCTCCGAGCGACGACGATCGCCACCGGCTCCCCGGCGTAGCGCACCTTCCCCCGCGCCAGGACCGGGTGGCCGGCGTCGGCGACGACGCCGTCCTCGACGCTCCCGGTGGGGAGCGGGCGCGCCCTGCCTTCCAGGTCGGCCCCCGTGAGGACGGCGGCGACGCCCGGCACGGCGCTCGCGGCGGCCGTGTCGATCGCGCCGACGCGGGCGTGCGCGAACGGGCTGCGGACGAAGGCGACCTCCAGGAGGCCGGGGAGCTCGATGTCGTCGAGGTAGGTCGCCTCGCCGCGGAGGAAGCGGGCGTCCTCACGGCGCGGCAGGGGGCGGCCGATCCAGGACTCAGCCGACGCGGGCTCCCAGGGAGACGGCCCGGCCGCCCGCGTGCGACTCGATCGCCCCGAGCACGAGCGCGAGCGCGTCGAGGCCCGCGTCCGCCCCGGTCTCCGGCTCGGCCTCGCCGCGCACGCAGCGGGCGAGCTCGTCCAGCTCCTCAACGAGCATGTCCCGCTCCTCGAACGGCACGTCGCTCGTCCCGTCCGCCGTCGTCAGCCGGAGGGTGGTCGCGCCGTCCACGAGCTCCGCCCGGGGCCACACGGACATGTCGGTGAGGTAGTCGAGCACGCCCTCCGTCCCCAGGACCCGTGCGGAGAAGGTCTTCGGCGAGACGTAGCTCGACGCGATCGTCGAGCGCGCGCCGGACTCGTGCTCGACGAGCGCGACGCCGAGGTCGTCGATCTCCGCGTCGGTGACGAGGCGCGCGAAGGAGCCCTGCACCCTCGCCGCCGGCCCGAGCCAGTGCAGGAGCGTGTCCGCGTGGTGGACGCCGAGCTGGAGGAGCGGCCCGCCCGGGCACGTCTCGCGGTGGTAGCGCCACATGCCGGGCCGGAGCGTCCCGGCGAGCGAGAAGTTCGCCTCGGCGAGGACGACCCGCCCGAGCGTGCCCTCGCGCAGGAGGCGCTCGACCGCCCGCGCGGCGCCGAGCCGGCGGAAGCAGTGCCCCACGAGGAGCGTGACCCCGGCGGAGTCGCAGGCCTCCCGGATCGCGCGCCCGTCCGCGAGCGTGTCCGCGATCGGCTTCTCGACGAAGACGTGCTTGCCCCGCTCCGCGCAGGCGACGGCCTGCTCGGCGTGGACGGCGTTCGGCGTCACGAGGAGCACGGCCTCGACCCGCGCGTCGCCGAGCACCGCCTCGAGGGACGACGCCGCCTCGCACCCGGCCTCGGCCGCGAAGGCCGCTCGCTTGCCGGCGTCCCGGCTGAAGCAGGTCACGAGCTCGAGTGAGCCGGCTCGCCCGACCGCCGCGGCGACCCGCCCGGCCCACATGCCGGTGCCGACGAGCGCGACGCCGACCGGCTTCACGAGGCGGCCACCAGCGGCTCGAAGGGCACGGAGTGGAGCGACTCGGCCCGGTCCGACCGCACGATCGTGAGCTGGCCGAGCTGGAGTCCCATCCGCTCGTCGGGGGTGATCGGATTCGGCTGGACGACGACCGCCATCCCCTCCTCGAAGCGCCGTCCGGCGGGCGCGGGGCGCCTGTCGTCCCACGGCCACCAGCGCGTGCAGGAGCGGTCGACGATGGGCGGCATGATGTCGACTCCGTAGCCGTGGACGAGGTCGTCGTAGATCGCGTAGCCGGCCTCGCCGACGATCGAGCCGGCGCGGATGACGTCGGCTTCTGTCGCCCCGTCCCGCAGCACGTCGACGATGCGGTCGTAGGCTGCGAGCGCGACGTCGAACAGCCGCTGCCACTCGTCGGTCGGCTCGGCCTGCACGAAGACGGGCCGCTGGATCTGCCCCGTGTAGCCCCAGTAGGAGGCGCTGAACTCCGTGATGATCACGTCGCCGGCCGCGATGCGCCGGTGGGACGGGGTCTGCGCGGGGAGGCAGCCGTTCGGGTCCGCCATCGCCATCGAGCGGAGGAACATGATCCGCGGCATGCCCCCCTCGGGCCGGTAGGCCGCCTCGGCGAGCGCGACGAGCTCGACGTCGCTCATGCCCGGGCGCGCGCCCTCGGCGAGCGCGACGATCGCGCGGTCCGTGAGCTCGGCGGCCTTGCGCAGCCACCCGACCTCCTCCTCCGACTTGACGAGGCGGAGGCGGGCGTACGGCAGCGTCACGTCCACGAGCTCGAGCCCCGGCAGCTCCTCGCGCAGGAGCGCGTGGTGGGCGTAGGGCATGCCCATGGCGAACGTCGCGTTCACGCCGACGAGGCCGGCGCGCCCCTCCGTGACCCCGAGCTCGCGCAGGCGCCCGGCCACGCGCTCGGCGGGGGCGTAGCCGCCCCACTCGACGATCGGCACGTCGCTCACCTCGCGGGCGTTCGGCACGTGGTTCGTGAGGCCGGTGTAGAGCGCCGTCTCCTGCTCCTCGTCGAGCGGGACGACGAGGTAGCAGTGGTGGAGGTCGAGGTGGTTCGAGAGCCAGAACGGGTTGGCCATGTTCGCGCGGTTCGTCCCCGAGTTGCCGAAGACGACGAGGGCCGAGAGCTCGTGCTCGCGCATGAGGCCGCGCGCGAGGCGGTAGCGGCGCTCCATCTCCGCCCCCGAGAACCTATCCCACACGACGGAGCTCCTTTCCGAGCCAGTCCGCGACGAAGGGCCGCCAGCGGTACGGGATGTTGTTGCAGACGTGGTTGCCGTCCTCGTGGAGGACGAACGTCGTCCTGGGCGCCCCGTCGGCGATGCGCCTCGTCTGCTCCCAGGGGATGATGCGGTCGAGCTTGCCCGTGATCATGAGCCCCGGGCGGTCGAGCTCGCCGATGACGGGCGCGAGGTCGAGCTCGTGCGCCTTCGCCCTCGCCTCGTCGGGGTTGCGCGCCCCGGCGTGGTGCTGGAACGTCTCGCGGGTGAGACCGGGGAGCCCCGCCCAGCACTCGCCGAAGTTGAAGGGGCCGCTCACGCCCGCCACCGCCTTGATCCGGGGCTCGAGCGCGGCGGCGCGCGGGGCGTAGTAGCCGCCGAGGCTCACCCCGGCGGCGCCGACGCGTCCCTGGTCGACGTCGCCGCGCCCGGCGAGGGCGTCGAGCGCCGCCGAGACGGCCTCCTCGTAGTCGGCCCGGATGGTGGTGCCGAAGCCGCTCTCTCCCTGGCCCGGCCCGTCGAGCGAGAGCGTCGCGAGCCCGCGCGCGAGGAAGACGTTCTCCCAGCCGAAGAACTCCTCCTTCGTCGAGTCGAGCCCCGGGACGAGGAGCACGAGCGGCGGCCGCTCGGCGCCTGGTGGCCGGCGGAGGTTCGCGGCGAGCGTCGCGCCGTTGAACGGGATCTCGACGCGCTCGGCGGTCGGGTCGAGGCACGCGTGCGCCCGGTAGAGGCAGGCGATCGCGCGCTCCGTCGCCTCGTGGTTCCGCTCGACGTCGACGACCCAGACGAACTTCGCGAAGTGGAAGCAGACCGCGGCCGAGACGTAGGCCTCCCCGGCCGTCCGGAGGTTCCCCTCGGCCTCGGCCTCCTCGGCGAGCGCGCGGTGGACCTCGGCCGTCGCCGCCCAGGCGTCGAGCCAGTCCTCCCAGCGCTCGATCCGCTCGGTCGTCCCCCGGAAGTCGTTGAAGTCGACGCCGTTCGCGACGAAGCGCGGCGCCCAGTTCGCGATCGCAGCCTCGACCCGCGCGTCAGGCACGAGCCGCGACCGCCTGCTCGAGCGAGCTGCCGAGATCCTCGAGGAGCACCATCGCCGTGTTCCGTCCCGGCGCGGCCGAGACCGAGCCGCCGGGATGGGTCGTGCCGCCCGTCTGGTAGAGGCCCGGCAGGGGCGTCCGCGGCCCGAAGCGCAGCGCGCCCGACTGCGAGGGCCCCATGTCCCCTCCGTGGCACGTCCCGTGCCAGTTGTGCGGGTTCATCCGCTCGAGGTCGAGCGGGCTCTTGACGACCTGGGCGAGGATCGCCTCGTCCGTCAGATTCGGGGCGAAGCGGCGAAGCTGCTCGAGGTTCGCGCGGGCGGCGGCCTCCTTCACCTCGTCCCAGCGCTCCGGGCCGCCGTCGGCGAGCGCGTACGGCTGGAACCCGATCACCTTGAGCGCGTGCCTGCCCTCGGGCGCCCGGGTCGGGTCGCCGACCGTCGCGCAGACGACGAGCAGCACGGGATCGTCGACGGCCAGGAGCCCGCGCTCCGCCTCGGAGCCGACGCGCAGGAGGCGGTCGACCGAGGGGGCGGTGCCCGAGGCGACGGGCGTGACGGAGCCGCCCTCGACGGCGAACGTCGGCGCCTCGGTCGTGGCGAGGTGCGTGGGGAAGAGCGCGAGGCCCTCGCGCCAGCGCTCGACGCCGTCGAGGAACTCCTCCCCCCAGGTCTCGCGCGGCGCCATCTCCGCCAGGTGCTTCACGTGCACGGTCGAGAGCACCGCCCGGCGGGCGCGGTACGTCTCGCCGTCGTCGGCCTCGACGCCGACGCAGCGACCGTCCTCGACGACGAGGCCCCTGACGCGGACGCCGGTCGCGATCGTGCCGCCTCGGTCCTCGATCAGCCGGGCGAGCGCGAGCGGGAGCGCGGCCGAGCCGCCGCGCGGGAGCGTCCAGCTGTGCTGCTGGCGGCCGTACGCGAGGGAGTAGGCGAGCAGCCCCGTCCCGGGCCGGTCCGGCGGCTGCACGGTCATGAGGGCCATCCAGAGCATGAAGGCGCGCACGTGCGGGTGCTCGAACTCGGCGCGGACGACGTCCCACGCGCTCATCGCCAGGCGGCGGCGCCAGGCGAGGTCGAGCGCCTCGTCCGGGCGGGGCGCGCGGCCGACGGGGTTGTTGCGGTAGGCGCCGAAGACGCTCTTCACCGCGTCGTAGCCCGCGATGAGGCGGCGGTAGGCCTCCGCGTCCCGCGGGGAGAAGCGCGCGAACTCCGCGCACGTGCGCTCGAGGTCGCGCCACTGCGTGAGCGACTCGCCGTCGCCGAAGACGACGTGCACGACGGGGTCCGGCCGGATGTACTCGAGCCCGTACTCCTCCTCCAGCCGGAGCTCCTTCACCGCCGGGCTCGCCTGGATGAGGTTGTGCGCGGTCGAGCAGGAGTCGTGCCGGATGCCGGGGAGCGTGAGCTCCTCGGTGGCCGTGTTGCCGCCGACGACGGGGCGGGCCTCGAGCACGAGCACCTCGAGGCCGGCCCTCGCGAGGTAGGCGGCCGCGACGAGGCTGTTGTGCCCCGCCCCCGCGACGACGACGTCCGCGCGCTCAGCCACCGGCACCCACCGTTGTATGATCGTCTGACAGGCCATGGCCCGCTTGAGCTACGTCGATCCCGCGTCGCTGACCGACCCAGAGCTCGTCGAGCACCTCGAGCACGCCCGCCGGTTCGGGACGCCGCGCCCCGAGACGCAGGCGATCCGCTCGCGCGTGCCCGCCGTCGCCAAGGGCTTCTCGCGCGCGTGGGAGACGATCTTCCGGAACGGGATCGTCGAGCACCCGCTCAAGGAGCTCTGCCGGGTCTACGTCTCGAAGACGATCGACTGTCACTACTGAGGCTCGCAACGGTCTCTCCGGGGCGGAGAGCAGGGACTCACCGAGGCGGACTACGACGAGCTCCTCGACTTCGAGAGCTCCGACCGCTTCGACGAGCGGCAGAAGGCGGCGCTCCTCTACACGAGCATGCTCGTCTGGGATCCCGAGGGCGTCGACGACGAGCTCTGGGCCCGGCTCCGCGGCCACTTCAGCGAGGAGGAGATCGTCGAGCTCGGCTCGTTCGTCTGCCTCACGTACGGCCAGCAGCGGGTGATCAAGACCTGGGACGTCGGCCACGGCGAGTTTCTCGCCGACACGACCGCGGGCCTCGCGCCCCGGGAGGTCGAGGCCTAGGTGGCGCACCTGCCGGGGAGCGCCGAGGACGTCCGCGCCCGCGTGCCGGCCGTGGCCGAGTCCTACGGCTACATCCGCGACCACGTCCTCCTCGACGGCGTCGCCGACCGCGGGCTGAAGGAGCTCTGCTTCCGCTTCCTCGCCGGCGACGAGGAGGCCACCGACCTGGAGCGGTTCGCCGGGCGCGAGCGCGCCGCGCTCGAGTGGGCCCACGCGATCGCCTGGGACTCCGACCGGGCCGACGACGAGCTCTGGGAGCGCCTGCACGCCCACTTCTCCGAGGAGGAGCTCGTCGACCTCGGCTGCGCGATCGGCTTCGAGCTCGGCCAGCAGCACTTCGTGCGCACCCTCGGCCTCGTGCCCGAGCTGCCTCACGCCGCCTCGGCCTGACCGAGCAGGCGGAGCGTGTTGCCCCCGAGGATCGCCGCCTCCGCGGCCGGGTCGAGCCCGAGCTCGCGGACGGGCTCGGCGGGCCGCTCGAGGCCCATGTCGAAGGGGTAGTCCGAGCCGAGGAGGACCCGGTCGGGGCCGGCGAACTCGACGAGCGCGCGCAGGAGCGTCGGGTCGTGCGTCACGGTGTCGAAGTGGAAGCGGCGGATCGACTCGACGGGGGACTCGACGAGCCGTGACCGCGCGTCCGGCTGGAACGAGTGCGCGTGGCGGAGGCGGCCGCGGAGGGCGAGCAGGGCCCCGCCGCCGTGCGAGAGGAGGATCTTCAGGCGCGGGTGCCTCTCGAGGACGCCGGCCATGACGAGGTGCGCGGCGGCGACCGTCGTCTCGAGCGGGTTCCCGGCCGCGTTCCAGAGGTAGTACTCGTCGAGCGCGGCGAGCGAGAACCCGCGCGTCGTCGGGTGGACGAAGACGAGCGCGCCGGTCTCCTCGGCGGCGGCCCAGAAGTCGCGGAAGCGGTCGTGGCCGAGGGAGTCCCCGTCGACGCTCGCCGCCACCTCGACGCCCGAGAGGCGCCCGTCGCGCATGAGCTCGACGAGCTCCCGGGGACGGTCGAGGTCGACGGTGCCGAGCGCGGCCACCCGCTCGCCGACCATGCCGGCGAGCGCCTCGTTCTGGCGCGCGGTCTCCCTGCCGAGGAGGTTGACCCACGGGCAGAGCAGGACGAGGTCGACGCCCGCGCGGTCCTGCTCCGCGAGGATGCGCTCCGGGTCGACGAACTCCCGGACGGCGGAGCGGATCGCCCTGCCGCCGAGCTCGACCACCTGCCCGCGCTCGTCCCAACGAACCTCCGCCCCCACGCCGGGGACGATCACGTGCGCGTGCGCGTCGACGACCGTCACGACCAGAGCACGAGGACGAGGCCGCCGACGACGACGAGCGCCGCCCCGCTCCACACCTGCAGCGTCACGCGCTCGAGGTGGCGCCCCATCAGGAGGGGCGAGAGGAGGAGGACGACCGGCACGGAGAGGAGCCCGAGCGCGAGGACGACGGCGATGGCCGAGTAGTCGAGCGCCTCCCAGCGCGCCCACACCGAGAGGCCGACCATGAGGCCGGCGAGGAGCTTGAACGCGAGCGAGTCCCAGGAGCCGAGCGCCGGCCCCTCGACACGGGGGCGCAGGGGCAGCGCCGCCGCGTACGCGACGACGGCGACGACCATCCCGAGGGTGAGCCCGAGGAGCGGCGAGGGCAGGCCCTCGAGCCCCTCCTTGATGAGGATGGGGCTCGTCGCCCAGGCGAGCGCGGTGGCGACGCCGGGAAGCGTGTCCGCCCAGCTCACGCCCCAGCCCACGTCGGCGACCCGCTCGAGCGAGACGACGAGGGCGCCCGCGACGACGAGGGCGACGCCGAGGAACACGACCGCGGCCGGAACCTCCTGGAGGATGAGGGCCGCGATCGCGGCGCCGAAGACCGGGTTCGTGGCGAGGAGCGGGCTCGTCCGGGCCGCGCCGATCCGCATCTGGCTCATGTTGAGGAGCGTCCAGCCGAGCGAGAAGTGGATGACGCCCGCGACCGAGAAGTACGCGAGCGAGAGCGCGGTCGCGTCGCCGAGCAGGGCGAGGTCCTCCGTGGCGAGCGTCGCGGCCACGAGGACGACGAGCGCGACGAGGAGCTGGAGGAACGTCGCGAGGTAGGCGTCGTGCATCCCCCCGACCGCCCGCCGGTTGAGCGTCTGGAAGAAGCCGAAGCCGAGCCCGGCGGCGGCCGCGAGCGCCGGCCCCGTCACGCGGTCGAGGGTTCCTCGCCGGTCGTCGCGGGAGCCGCGACGGCGTTCCCCTTCGCCTTGCCGTCCGCGTGCGCGGAGCCCCCGAAGAAGAGGTCCGCCATCTCCGGGTTCGCGCGCACCTCGCCGGCGTCGCCCGTGAGCAGGACGCGGCCGCTCTCCATGACCACCCCGTGCGTCGCCAGGCGCAGCCCGAAGCGGACGTTCTGCTCGACGACGACGATCGTCTTGCCCGCCTGCTTCATGAGCTCGATCGAGTCGGAGACGTGCTTCAGCGACTTCGGGTCGAGGCCGAGCGACGGCTCGTCGAGGAGGACGACGCGGGGATCGAGCATGAGCGAGCGGCCGAACTCGACCATGCGCCGCTGGCCGCCCGAGAGGTTGCCCGCCTTCTCGTCGCCGCGCTCGGCGACGACGGAGAAGATCTCCCCCACCCGCCCGTACCGCTCCTTCACGAGCCGGCGCTCACGCCGGATGAGGTACGCGCCCATGAGCACGTTCTCGCGGACGGTGAGGTTGGGAAAGAGGCCGTTGGACTGCGGCACCTGGACGATGCCGAGCTTGAGGATCGCGCTCGGGTCACGGCCGCCGATCGCCCGGCCGTCGAAGCTCACCTCGCCCCTGCGCGGGTTGAGGAGGCCGCTGACGACACGGAGGACCGTCGACTTGCCGGCCCCGTTCGGGCCGACGATGCAGGTGACGGAGCCGCTGTCGACGCGGAGGTCGACGCCCTGGAGGACGTCGCCCCCGCCGTAGCCCGCGTAGACGTCCCGAAGCCCGAGCAGCACCGGCTACGACACCCCCGCCCTCTCCTCGAGGACGAAGTCCTCGCCGAGGTACGCGTCCAGGACCGCCGGATCCGCCTGCACCTGGCCCGGCGTGCCCTCGCAGATCGCCTGCCCGCGCGCGAGGACGCACACGGGACTGCAGAGGCCGAGCACGAGCGGCATGTTGTGCTCGACGATGAGGAACGTCGTCCCCTGCCGGTTCAGCTCGCGGACCATCTCCTCCATGTAGCCGATCAGCGTCGGGTTGATCCCGCCCGCCGGCTCGTCGAGCATGATCAGCGCCGGGTCGAGCATGAGGATCTGCGCGAGCTCCACGAGCTTCCCCTGCCCGAAGGAGAGGGCGCCGGCGCGGTGGTGCGCGAAGCGGTGCATCCCGACGAACTCGAGCAGCCCGTGGGCGCGCTCGGCCTCGGGGCCGCTGACCGCGTCGGCGCCCAGGCGCCGCCACGAGAAGGAGCGCAGCGGCGCGACGACGTTCTCGAGCACCGTCATCTCGCGGAACAGCCTGGTGATCTGGAACGTGCGCCCGATGCCGAGGTGCGCGCGGCGGTAGGGCGCCAGCTTGTCGACGCGCCGTCCCTCGAACCACACCTCGCCCCGGTCGGGCTCCATCGTCCCGTCGATGAGGTTGAAGAGCGTCGTCTTGCCCGAGCCGTTGGGGCCGATGAGGGCCGTGATCGTCCCGCGCTCGACCGCAAGGGACACGTCGTCGACGGCCGTGATGCCGCCGAAGCGCTTCGAGACGCCGCGGATCTCGAGGAGCGGCCCGGCGGGCGCGGCGCGCGCCTCCTGGGCCCCTCGCTCGACGACGCGCATGGGCGTGCGTTCGAAGCGTGCGCCCACCTCGGCCGCCGTCTTCGACTCCCGGCGCCTCGTGAAGATCTCGCGCAGGCTCGGGATGATCCCCCGCGGGAGCACGAGCACGACGAGGAGGAGGAGGGCGCCGAAGAAGATCAGGCGGACGTTCGCGTCCCAGACCCCCTCCCCGAACCAGCGGTTGAAGTCGTTGTTCGTGATCTGGTTGACCGGCTCGAGGATGAAGGCGCCGATGACCGGCCCCCAGATCGTCCCGCGGCCGCCGAGGAGGACTGCGAGGACGACGAAGACGCTGTAGACGATGTCGAACTGGTTGCGCGGGTCGATGAAGCTCAGGTAGTACGCGTAGACGCCGCCGGCGGCGCCGATCCAGATCGCGCTCGCGACGAAGGCGAGCGTCTTGTAGATGGGCGTGTTGACGCCGACCGAGGCCGCCTTGTCCTCGTCCTCACGGATCGCGATCAGGCCCATGCCGAACTTCGTCCGCCGGATCCACCAGGACATGGCGACCGAGAGGAGCATGAGGCCGAAGAAGACGTAGTAGAAGGGGAGGTTCGCCCACTCGCGCGGCCAGGTCGGAAGCGGCAGCGAGAGGCCGCGGTTCCCGTACGTGAGCTCCGTCCAGTTGAGCACGATCAGCTGCATCACGAACAGGAAGGCGATCGTGAGGATCACGAACGAGTGCCCGCGCGTCCGCATGAGGATCGGGCCGACGGCGGCGGCGAAGAGGCCGGCGACGAGCGCCGAGAGCGGGACGAAGTAGAACGGGTTCGCTCCCCCCTGGCCGAACTCGTCCGGGCCGAAGACGCGCAGCGAGAGGATCGCCGTCGTGTACGCGCCGATCCCGAGGAAGACGGTCTGGCCGAGCGAGACGTAGCCCGCGAAGCCCGAGATGATGTTCCAGCCGCTCGCCATCACCGCGAGGAGCAGCGAGAGGATGATGATCGTCTGGTAGTAGCGGTTGTCCGAGATGAGGGGGAAGACGAGGATCGTCAGGAGCAGGCCGATGACGCCCGCCTTCGCGGCGTGCCGGGCCACGAGCCCGAGCGCGGTCGCCCCCGCCGAGCGGTGCTGCACCGCCTCGCTCACAGCGCCACGTCCTCTCGCAACTTCTGGCCCATGAGCCCCTGCGGGCGGAGGAGGAGCACGAGCATGATCACGGCCCAGGGCACGAGCGTCGCCCACTGCGGCGAGACGTAGGTCTGGGTCATCGTCTCCGCGACGCCGAGCAGGAGCGCGCCCACGACGGCGCCCGGCAAGCTCCCCATCCCGCCCAGGACGATGATGCCGAGCAGGCGCGAGATCCACGCGTAGTGGGAGGCGGGCAGGAAGGGGTAGAGCACGGAGGCGAGGGAGCCGCCCGCTCCTGCCGTGGCGACGCCCACCGCGAACGTGAGGGCCGCCACCGTGCTCGGGTTCACGCCCACGAGCCGCGCCGAGCTCATGTTCGCGGACACGGCCCGGATCGCCCGGCCGAGCCACGTGACGCGCAGGATCACGTAGAGGACTGCGAGCACCCCGATCGCGATCGCGCACGCGTAGACCTGGCCCTTGCGCAGGTAGATGTCGCCGATCGTGAACGACTGGTTGAAGTACGCCGGCGTCGCCCGGTGCAGCGTCGCGGTCCAGACCATTCCCATGACGCCCTCGATGATGAGAGCGAGCCCGAACGTCAGGATGACCGAGGTGGACGGCGGCTTCCCCTGGATCCACCGGACCGACGCCATGTAGATCCCGAAGCCGATCAGGAACATCGCGGGCGTCGTCACGAGCACCCCGAGCAGCGGGTCGAGCCCCGTCTCGCTCCACGCGGCCCACGTGATGAACGCCGAGAGGATGATGAGCGCCCCCTGGGCGACGTTGATCACGTCCATGACCCCGAAGATGAGCGTCAGGCCCGAGGCGAGCAGGGCGTAGACGCCGCCGAGGAGGAGCCCGAGAACGATGGTCTGGATCAGTTGCGTCACGATCGTGTCCCGAGGGCGGAGGCCGGCCGGGGCCGGAGAGGCTCCCGGCCGGCTCCACTCGTGCGTCAGTCGTCGGTCAGCGTCCCGTCCACGGAGGCTTGGGGTTGACGATGGTGTCCGACGTGGCGGCGTCCTCGGGCAGGACGATCTCCTCGTCGCCGTTCTGCCACTGCGCGAGGAGGAAGGCCTGCTCCGGAGCGCCGGTCTCGTCCCAGCTGAGCTCGCCGAGGATGGTCTCCACGGAGTTCTCGTGCAGCCAGTCCTTCAGCGCAGCCTGGTCGTCGATCGAGCCGACGGCCTCGACGGCGGCCTGGAGGACCTGCGCGGCGGCGTAGCCGTCGGCGGCGTCCTCGGCCGGGTCCTCGTTGTCGTACTTCGCGCGGTAGGCCTCGAGGAACTCCGCGTTCCCCGGCGTCGGCGCGTCCACGTGGTAGCTCACCGCGTAGAAGATGCCCTCGGTGTTCTCGACCCCGATCGCGTCCGAGTACTGGTCCGCGAACGACGGGGTCGAGGCCTGGAACATCTGCTTCGGGCTGTAGCCCGCCGCGCCGAGCGCGGTGATGAGGTTGACGCCGTCCTGGAGGCCGGCCGAGCCCTGGGCGATGACGTCGGGCTTCTGCGCGGCGATGTCCGCCGCGATCGCGTCGAAGTTGACGGTCTCCGGCGGGTAGATCTCGGAGTAGACCGTCTCGACGCCCGCCGCCTCGAGCTGCTCCTGGATGCCCTCGGCGACAGGCGCGCCGAAGGGGTCGTCGGCCGCGACGTAGGCGGCCGTCGCCGGCCTCTCGCCCTCGGGCAGGCCCGTGACCCACTCCGAGAAGAGGTCGGCCTGGTGCGGCGCCGTCGCCTGCTGGGCGAAGAACAGGTACTCGAAGCCGCGGTTGAACATGTCGGGCGAGCCGCCCGCCGGCTCGACGTACACCATCTGCGCCCGCTCGGCGACCGCAGAGGCCGGGATGTTGAGGAGCGACGAGAAGGTGCCGAGCAGGAGGTCGACCTGGTCCTGCTCGATGAGCGCGTTGTAGTCCGTCACGACGAGGTTCTGGTCGGACTGGTCGTCCTTGATGACCATCTCGACCGGGCGCCCGAGCAGGCCGCCGGACTCGTTGACCATCTCCATCCAGACCTCGTAGCCCCGCCTCGCGGCCTCGCCGGGCTCGGCGAAGTCGCCGGTGAGGGGGAGCGAGGCGCCGATCCTGATCGGCTCGCCGCTCGCCTCGCCGCCACCGCCCGTGTCCGTCGCTCCCGTGTCGCCGCCCGCGTCACCGCCGTCGTCGTCGTCGCCACCGCAGCCGGCGGCGAGCACGAGCGCCAGGAGCACCGGCAGCAACGCGAGCAGCCAAACGATCCTTCTCATCTAGGTACCTCCGTTGTCGCGGTTACCGATTCCCGAGGCAACCCGCCCGCGTCGCGGCGACGCCTCACCCCCCACTCGCTTCTCACCTCAGACGACATGGATCTCGTTGCCGAACTCGTTGATCGGAACCGCTCCCTCCTCGGTCACGTGGAGCGTGTTCTCGATACACGCCGAGCCGACCCCGGGGACGAAGATCCCCGGCTCGACGTTGACGAAGCTCCCTGGGCGAAGCTCCGCCGTCTCGCCTCGCGCCACGACCGGGCGCGAGGAGGTGGTGATGCCGGTGGTGTGTCCGAGGTAGACGTGGTTCGAGTAGTCGCCGTACCCCGCGTCCACCGCCACAGCGTTCCCCTTCTCCCACAGGTCGCCGCCGCGGACGCCCGCCCTGGCCTCGGCGAGCATGACGCGGTACATCTCGGCCGCCACGGCGTAGAGCTCCCGCTGCGCGGGCGACGGCCCGCCGACCGAGATCGTCCGGTCGACGTCCGTGTAGCACCCCGCGTAGGACGCCGAGAGGTCGAGCCAGAACATCTGCCCCTCCTCGAGCGGCCTCGCCGCGTAGAGGTAGGGACGGACGTTCGAGACGACGTCGCTGAAGGAGCCGACGTTGATGTGGGTGGACATGCCGCTCCCGTGCAGGAACTCGGCGCCGAGCGAGGCCATCCGCTCGAGGGAGCGGAGGCAGAGCTCGTACTCCGGGACGCCCGCGCCGGCCGCCTCGACGGCGGCGGCGAGGCCGGCGTCCGCCACGGCCGCCGTCCGCCGGATGCTCTCCGCGTCGTAGGCCGACGGCGTGGCGACGAGCTCCTGCCACACGGCGGCTCCCTCGGGGAAGGTCGCCCCGGGCGCGCTCGCGGCGAGGACGTCGGCGTAGACGGCCGGCATCTCCCCTGTGAAGACGCCGACGCGCGCGGCGTCGAGCCCGGCGTCCGCGAGGGCGCCTCCGAGCGTCGCGCGCAGCTCGTCGGCGAGCCAGCGCCGCGCCGGCGCCGGGTAGGCGCGTACGTCCTCGATCCAGGACATCTTCCGCGCCTCGTCGAGGTGCCAGGCCTGGTCGACGAGGAGGATCGGGTCGCGCTCGAGCGGAACGAGGAGCAGCGAGCTCGCGGTGGGGAAGACGTGGACGTACCCGGCGAGGTACCGGATCGGGTCGTGGTTCGCGCCGGCCGAGCCCCAGACGAGGAGACCCTCGAGGCCCTCCGCGGCGATCGCCGCGCGCGCCCGCTCGAGCCGGCCGCGCCGCTCGTCCTCCGGCGGCTTCGGGGCGAGCCCCTTCGACTTCTCGAGCTCGGCCGCGACGTCGAGCAGGCTCGTCACCCGCCCACCTCCGTCCCGGCGCCGGCCGCGAGCACCGTGAGCCCGTCCTCGCCCGCTTCCAGCCGGTAGCGGTCGCCGGGCTCGAGCCACGCGACGCTCTCCGGGGCGAGCGGGAACGTCTGCTCCGGGAGCGCGAGACGCCCCGAGCCGGCGACGACGTAGAGGAAGGCCTCGCCGCGGGCGTGGTCGCGCCACTCGCTCGTCGCCCCGGGCGGGAGCTCCAGCCGGCTCGCGGCGAGCGCCGGACCGAGCGAGGCCACTGCCCTCTCGGTCACGCCGCCTCCCCCTCGCCCGGACCCGGGCGCACGCGCCGCCATCGTCACACGTCCCCCTCGTCGACCCAGACCGTCTCTTCGGGCGGCGGGGCCCAGTACTCGACGAAGGCAAACTCGCTCTCGCCGTCGTTCTCGAACCAGTGCACCCGCTCCGGCTCGACGACGACGACCGAGCCCGGCTCCAGCCGCCGCGGCTCGCCGTCGACGTGCACGAGCCCGTTGCCGCGCAGGACGAAGAAGACCTGGGTGCTGCCGACGTGGTAGTGCCGCGCCGCCGTGTCGCCGGGGCGGTAGACGATCCGGTCGGCCCTGAGCGCGGTCGCGCCGACGGGCACGTTCTCCGTGACGAGATCGAGCCGGTCGCGCGCGTCCCGGAGCGACGCGAAGCGCGGCAGCTCCTCCCGGCTGAAGACGCGGGCCATCAGTCGCGCTCGTTCAGGGCCAGGAGCCGCAGCTCGGTCATCTCCTCGATCGCGTAGCGGACGCCCTCGCGGCCGAGGCCGGACTGCTTGACTCCGCCGTAGGGCATGTGGTCGATCCGGAAGGTGGGGACGTCGTTCACGACGAGCCCGCCGACCTCGATCTCCTCGAAGGCCCGGCGGATCGTCGGCCAGTCGCGGGTGAAGATCCCGGCCTGGAGGCCGTAGTCGCTGCGGTCGACGCCGGCGATCGCGTCGCCGACGTCCTCGAAGCGGGAGACGACGACGAGAGGCGCGAAGGCCTCGCGGCAGGAGACGCGCATCGTCTCGGCGGCGCCCGCGAGCACCGTCGGCTGCCAGAGCCTGCCCTCGCCGCGCCCGCCCGCGAGGGCCTCGGCGCCGCCGGCGAGCGCCTCCTCGACCCACTCGGCGACGCGGGCGGAGGCGCCGTCGTCGATGAGCGGGCCGACGTCGGTCTCCTCCTCGAGCGGATCGCCGGCCCTGAGCGCCTCGACGCGCGGCAGGAACTCCGCGAGGAACCTGTCGTGCACGTCGTCGTGGACGAGGACGCGCTGGACGGAGATGCACGTCTGCCCGGCGTAGACGAAGCCGCCCCAGGCGACGCGCTCCGCGGCGAAGGGCACGTCGGCGTCCGCGTTGACGATCACGCCGGCGTTCCCGCCCAGCTCGAGCGTCACCCGCTTGCGCCCCGCGCGGGCCTTGAGCGCCCAGCCGACGGCCGGGCTCCCGGTGAAGGTGAGCATGCGGATGCGGTCGTCCTCGACGAGCGGCGCCGCCGTCTCCGTGGAGCTCGGGACGACGGCGATCCCGCCCGCGGGCCACCCGGCCTCGAGCGCCATCTCCCCGAGGAGGAGCGCGCTCGCGGGCGTCTGCGACGCGGGCCGGATCACGATCGGGTCGCCGGCGGCGAGCGCGGGCGCGACCTTGTGCACGACGAGGTTGAGCGGGAAGTTGAAGGGGGTGATCCCGGCCACGGGGCCGAGCGGGACCCGGCGGACGTGCGCGATGCGGCCCTCCATCCCCGGCGCCCAGTCGAGCGGGACGATCTCGCCGCCGATCCGCTTCGACTCCTCCGCCGCGATGCGGAACGTGAACGAGGCGCGGTCGACCTCGACGCGCGCGGTCTTCACCGGCTTCCCGGCCTCGAGGGCGATGGCGCGCGCGAGCTCGTCCCGCCGGCCGGCGACGAGCGCCGCGATCCGCTCGAGGATCTCGGCGCGACGCCACGAGGGCAGCCTCCGCGTCTCCTCGAACGCCTGCACGGCCCGCGTGATCGCCTCCTCGATCTCCTCGGGACCCGCGCGGTGGACGACGGCGACGAGCCGGCCGTCGTACGGGCTCCGGACCTCGACCGCGTCGCCGGTGAGCGCGGTCCGCCCGCCGACGAGCGCGCCGAGCTCCCCGAGCTCGGACGTCGCCGCGTCCTCGGCGCGGGCCGGCTCGGCGCCCGTGTCGCGCAGGCGCTCGGCGGTGCTCTCAGTCCGCAAGGCCCGCGGGCTCCTCGATCAGGTCGGCCAGCTCGCTGAGGAACCGGGCCGCGGTGGCGCCGTCGATCGTGCGGTGGTCGCACGAGAGGGTGAGTGTCGCCATCGGCCGCACGGCGGGCGCGCCGTCGACGGCGACGACCCGCTCGGCGATCCGGCCGACGGCGAGGATCGCCGCCTGCGGGCCCGCGAGGACGGCGTTGAAGGCGTCGACGCCGTACATCCCCAGGTTCGAGATCGTGAAGGTGCCGCGCTCCACGTCGTCGGGACGGAGGGAGCCCTCGCGCGCCCGCGCGACGATCTCCTCCCGCCGGGCGGCGATGCCGGCGACCCCGATCCGGTCGGCTCCGTGGACGACCGGCACGACGAGGCCGTCCTCGACCGCGACCGCGATCCCGACGTTGATCTCGTCGTTTCGCCGGACGGCACCGTCGACCCAGGCCGCGTTCGCCCGCGGGTGGCCCCGCAGCGCCGCCGCGGTCGCACGCACGAGCAGGTCGGTGACGCTCACGTCGAGGCCGAGCCGCGCCCGGGCGGCCCGGCGCCAGCTCTGCAGGCGGCCGGCGTCGACGTCGCGCACGAGGTAGAAGTGCGGGGCGGTCGTCCAGCTCCGCGTCGTCCGCTCGGCCATGACCTCCCAGATCCGGGACACGGGCAGCTCCGCCGCGGCGCCCGCCTGCGCGGCGGCGGGCGGGCGCGCGGCGGCGGCCGGGCGGGCGGCGGCGACGTCGGCGGCGAGGACGGCCCCGTGGGGGCCGCTGCCGTCGCCGAGGGCGTCGAGGTCGATCCCCTGCTCGGCCGCGAGACGACGGGCCTTCGGCGAGGCGAGGCGGCGCCTCGCGGCGCGCCCGGCACGGAGGGGCCGGCCGGCGGCGGCCACGGCCGCCGGCGGAGCGGACGGCGCCTCGGCCGACCGGGCCGCACCCCCGTTCTCGGGCGCGACCTCGCCCGGCGCCAGGATCAGCGCCACCGCCTGGCCGACCGGGACGTCGGTACCGGCCTCGGCCCGGACGGCGGCGAGCAGGCCCTCGGCGGGGGCCTCGATCTCGACGGTGACCTTGTCGGTCTCCACCTCCATGAGCGGCTCGCCCTTCGCGACCGCGTCGCCCTCGGCCTTCAGCCAGCGGAGCACACGGCCGGTCTCCTGTGCCATTCCGAGAGCGGGCATGATCACCTCGGTCGACACGCGCTAGGCCCCATCACCCTCGCTCCGGGCGCCGGCCGCGACCCAGTCCAGAGTGCCCTCGCGGTTTCGGTGCGACTCGGGCTCCCTCGTCCCGGGGAGCGGGCCCGAGACCGTGTAGTGCCCGCCGCCCGCGACGAGGAGCTCCTCGGCGGGGAAGCGGGTGATCACCTCGCAGCCGTCGGCGGTGACGACGAGCTGCTCCTCGATCCGGGCGGCCGACCAGCCGTCCGCGGCCGGCCAGAAGGTCTCGAGCGCGAAGACCATTCCCTCCTCGATCACCTCCGGGTGGTCGAAGGAGACGAGGCGGCTGAAGATCGGCTTCTCCCAGATCGAGAGCCCGACGCCGTGCCCGTACTGGAGGGCGAAGGCCGCCTCCTCGTCCGGGAAGCCGAACTCGTGCGCCTCGGGCCAGACCGAGACCACGTCGGCCGTCGTCACGCCCGGGCGGATGAGCGTGATCGCCTGGTCGAGGATGTCGCGGCAGTGCTTGTAGGCGTCCACCTGCGCGCGCGAGGCGCTCCCGACCGCGAAGGTGCGGTAGTAGCAGGTGCGGTAGCCGTTGTAGGCGTGGAGGATGTCGAAGTAGGCCGGGTCGCCCGGCCGCAGCATGCGGTCGGTGAAGACGTGCGGGTGCGGGCTGCACCGCTCGCCCGAGATGGCGTTCACGCCCTCGACGTGCTCGGAGCCGAGCTCGAAGAGGACGCGGTTCACGAGCGCGACGCACTCGTTCTCACGCATCCCCGGCCGCATGGCGCGGAAGAGCTCCTCGTAGGCGGCGTCGACCATCGCGCAAGCGGTGTTGAGAAGGGTGATCTCGTCCGCCGTCTTCAGCTTGCGCACGTCCTGCATGAGCGCCTGCCCGTCGACGACGCGGACGCCCTCGGCCTGGAGCGCCTCGAGGACGGGAAGCTCGATCACGTCGACGCCGAGCGGCTCGCCGAGGAGGCCGCGCTCCTCGAGCTCGACGCGGATCTTCGCCGCGACGGACTCCGCCCGGCCCTCGACCGCCCCGCGGAGCGTCGAGATGCCCGCGCGCGAGCGCTCCTCCCCGAGCCAGGGGTTGTAGAGCTTGTGGTGCCGCGCGGCGGAGCCGAAGTCCCACATGATCGGCTCGTCACCCTGGGGCAGGAGGCAGAAGCGGATGAGCTTGTCCATCGCCCACGTGCCGATGTGGGTAGCGGTGACGTAGCGGATGTTCGCCATGTCGAAGAGGAGGAGGGCGCCGAGCTCGGAGCCGGCGAGCCCCTCTTTCGCGCGCGCGAGACGCTCCCGGCGCAGGCGGTCGAGGTCCGCGCGCTGCTCCCAGTCCACCGCCATCGTCCCGAACGTCTTCAGGCCCATGTCACGCCTTCCCCACGAGCGACCTGGCGAGCTCGAAGACGCTCTCCGCCGTGGGCACCGTCTGGTCCTCGAGCACCGGCGAGAAGGGGATGGGCACGTCGAGCGCCGCCGCGCGGGCGACCGGCGCGTCGAGGTGGTAGAAGGCGCCCTCCGCGATCGCCGCCGCGAGCTCGGCCGAGGCGCCGAAGCTGCGGTGCCCCTCGTCCACGACGACGGCCCGCCCGGTCTTCCTCGCCGACTCGACGAGCGTCTCCCGGTCGAGCGGGACGAGCGTGCGCGGGTCGACGACCTCGGCGCTCACGCCTTCGCGCTCCAGCTCGTCCGCCGCCTCGAGGGCGACGTAGACCATCGAGCTCGTCGCCACGAGCGTGACGTCCTCGCCCTCGCGCTTGACGTCGGCGACGCCGAACGGGAGCGTGTACTCGCCCTCGGGCACGGGTCCCTTCGTCGCGAACATCATCTTGTCCTCGAATACGACGACCGGGCTGTCGTCGCGGATAGCGGACTTGAGGAGGCCCTTGGCGTCGTACGGCGTCGAGGGGAGGGCGACCTTGAGCCCGGGGACGTGCGCGACCCAGGCGTGGAGGCTCTGGCTGTGCTGCGCCGCCGAGCGGCGGGTGGCGCCCAGCGTCGTCCGCACCGTCAGCGGCGCCCTCAGGCGCCCGCCCGACATGTAGTGGACCTTGGCCGCCTGGTTCACGACCTGGTCCATGACGAGCGTCAGGAAGTCGCCGAACATGATGTCGACGACGGGGCGCATCCCGGTCATCGCCGCTCCGAGCCCGATGCCGGTGATGCCTGCCTCGGAGATGGGCGAGTCGAGCACGCGCTCGGCGCCGAACTCCTCCACGAGGCCCGAGAGAACCTTGAAGGGCGTGCCGGCTTCGGCGACGTCCTCGCCGACGACGAAGACCGTCGGGTCGCGCCGGAGCTCCTCGGCGAGCGCCTCGTTCACCGCCTGGGCGAGCGAGAGCTCGCGCAGGGCCTCGTCGGCCGGCCGCTCGACGCTAGGGATTGACATGCTCGTCCACCTCGCTGGCCGGGGGGAAAGGCGCCGCGAGCGCGTAGTCCACGGCGGCCGCGATCTCGTCGGCGATGTCCCGCTCGACGCGCTCGAGCGCGTCGCGCTCGACGCCGGCCTCGGTCGCGAGCCAGCCGGCGAGGAGCACGATGGGGTCGCGCTCGGCCCGCCAGAGCGCCTCCTCCTCCTTCGCGCGGTAGTAGGCCCGATCGACGTCGCCGACGTGGTGGCCGTGGAAGCGGTACGTCGCGCAGACGAGGAAGGTTGGCCCCTCGCCCGCGCGGGCGCGCTCGACGGCCCTCGTCGCGGCCCCGTGCACGGCCCGGACGTCCTGGCCGTCGACGTCCTCGTGCGGGATCCCGAAGGCGGCCGGACGCGCGCCGATCTCGCCGGCGGTCGTCTCCGACCAGTGCGTGTACTCGTTGTAGAGGTTGTTCTCGCAGACGTAGACGACCGGCAGCTTCCAGAGCGCGGCCATGTTCATCACCTCGTAGAGCACGCCCTGGCCGAGCGCGCCCTCGCCGAAGAAGCAGACGGCCACCTGGTCGGTGCCGCGCGCCTTCGCGGAGAAGGCGGCGCCGGTGGCGATCCCGGCCGACCCCCCGACGATCGCGTTCGCGCCGAGGTTGCCGTTCTCGTGGTCGGCGATGTGCATGGAGCCGCCCTTGCCGCGGCAGTAGCCCTCCTCCTTGCCGAGGAGCTCGCAGAACATGCGATCCGGCGAGGCGCCTTTCGCGAGGCAGTGCCCGTGCCCCCGGTGCGTGCTCGTGATGAAGTCGTCCTTGCGGAGCGCCTCGCAGACGCCGACGGCGACGGCCTCCTGTCCGATGTAGAGGTGGGCGAGGCCCGGCATCTTCGCCGAGCGGTAGAGGTCGTTCACGTGCTCCTCGAAGACCCGGATCCGCTGCATCCGCTCGTACATCCGCAGCCCCAGCTCGCGCGGGGCGTCCGTGAGCGGGCGCGCCTGCGTGGCCACGGCTAGCGCACCTCCTCGCGGAGTCCGGCCAGGCTCGCCATCACCTCGTAGACGACCGCGAAGTCCTGCTCGACGAGGCCCATGGCGCGGGCGGCGGTGAGGAGCTCGTTCGAGACCGCCGTCGTCGGCATGGGGACGTCGAGCCGGCGGCCCGCCTCGAGGGCGAGGTTCATGTCCTTCTGCATCATGTTGACGTTGAACCACGCCTCCTCGGGCATCTCGAGCACGAACGGCCCGCGGTACTTGAGCATCGGCGAGGCGATGACGCTCGCGAGGAGCGCCTCGACGGCGACCTCCCTCTCGATCCCGTCCTTCTCCGCCAGGAGGAGCCCCTCGCAGAAGGCGACCATCTGCACGTGGAGGCTCAGGTTGATCGCGATCTTCATCAGGAGCGCCTGGCCGTTGCCGCCGATGCGCATCACCGTCGGCCCGATGTCGCGGAGGACCGGCTCCGCCTCGGCGAACGCGTCCTCGTCGCCGCCCACCATGATCGAGAGGCGGCCCTCCTCGAGGGTGCTCACGCTGCCCGAGACGGGCGCGTCGAGCATGCGGGCGCCGCGCTCGGCGACCTGGGCGGCGAGATCCCGGCTCGCCTCCGGCGTGCCGGTCGTCATGTCGACGTAGATCTTCCCGGGGCCCAGGCCGGCGAGGATCCCGCCCGGCCCCTGCGCGACCGCCTGCAGGGCGGCGACGTTCGTGACCATGCTGAAGACGACGTCGGCGGCCCGCGCGACCTCGCGCGGCGTGTCCTCGAGCCGCAGGCCGAGCTCGACGAGGGGCGCCGCCTTCTCGCGGGAGCGGTTGTAGCCGTGCACCGTGTGCCCGGCGGCGAGCAGGCGCCGCGCGACGCCGCCGCCCATCACCCCCAGCCCCACGAAGCCGACCGTCGCCACGCTACCTCGTCCGTCGCCGTGAGCGGGTGGCCTTCGCGGTGGCGGCCTCGACGGCCTCCTCGACGCGGCTCAGGTGCTCGTGCATCCGCGACCGTGCCTCGTCCGGCCGCCGCTCGGCCACGGCCTCGATGATCGCCTCGTGGTCGTCGACCGAGCGCTCGGGGCTGCCGGGGATGTTGTAGATCGAGCCGAGCGCGCGGTGGAGCTGGTCGCGGATCGCGTGCATGAGATGGAGGATGAGCCGGTTCTGCGTCGCCTCGGCGACGGTGAGGTGGAAGGCGAGGTCGGCGTTGATGTAGTCCTCCTGGGAGGAGAGCCCCTCGCGCATGAGCTCGGTTGCCGCGCGCATCCGCTCGACGTGCCCCTCGTCGCGGGCCTCGGTCGCGAGCGCGACCGCCTCGCCCTCGAGGATCCGCCGCACCTGGAAGAGATCGCGCAGGCTCGACTCCTCGACGGCGAGGAGGAGCGAGAGCGAGTCGTTCAGGGGGTTCCGGAAGTCGGCGACGGCGAAGGCACCGCTGCCGCCGGCCGCGATGAGGCCCTTCGACTCGAGCATGCGGAGGGCCTCGCGCACGGAGGAGCGGCCGACGCCGTAGTGCTGCATGAGCTCCCGCTCCGTCGGCAGCGCGTCGCCCGGCTTCAGGTGACGCTCGCTCACGAGCGCGATGAGGCTCTCGGCGACGAGCTCGTACGTGTTCCGACGCTCGATCGGCTGGCGCAGGGCGAGGACGGGTGCGGGTGTCTGATCGTCAGACAAAGGCGACGCCTGGAGGCAGTTATATCCGCCTGCCCCGGCCGGAGCAAGCCCCGCCCTCCGTCCGGGGTCTTGACAGCGGCCCGCGGCGCGTGGGAACCTCGCCCTGTCTGACAGTCGGACGATCCTACGGGACGGCGCCTCCGGCGTCGCGGGAAAGGCAGGCACATATGAAGGGCAGAAGAGGTTGGTGGCGACACGCGCTCGTCGGCCTGGCGCTCGCAGCGCTGGTCGTGGCGACGGCGGTCGGCGCCGCCGGACCGAACGTGAACCAGCAGGTCCGGAAGGCGAACGCGCCGGATCTCATCCTCTACAACGGCCTCATCACGACGCTCGCCGGGGAGAACTCGACCGTGAAGGCGATCGCCGTCCGGGACGGGAAGATCATCGCCACGGACGACCAGAACGGCCGCATCAAGTCGCTCGCCGGTTCAGGGACGCAGGTCGTCAACCTGAGCGGCCGGCGCGTCGTTCCGGGGCTCGTCGACGGGCACCTGCACGGGATGCGGGAGGGCTACCACTGCTGGACGCAGGTCGTCCGGCTCGACCTCGTCACGAGCCGTGCGACCGCGCTCGGCCTGTACGCGGCGAAGGCCGCCGAGCTGGACGACGGCCTGTGGATCTGGACGACGTTCGGCGGCTGGCACCTGAACCAGCTCGACGTTCCCCAGATCTTCACGTTCGCCGAGCTCACGGCAGCCGCTCCCGCGAACCCGGTCTGGGTGACCGGCGGCGGCTTCAGCGGCCCCCGCGTCAACCAGGCGGCGCTCGACGCGCTCGGCCTCGCTCCCGGAGATCCGGGCGTGGAGCTCGATGCCGGCGGCCAGCCGACCGGCCTCCTGACGGCGCCGGCGACGACCCTCGCGAACCAGACCATCCTCGCCCAGCTCGAGACCCTCGGGATCGACGGGGAGGCTGCGTGCCTGGCGGACTTCGTCCGCGAGGCGAACCACCGCGGCCTGACCGCCTGGAAGGACGCAGGCGGCAACGACGCCCCGTGGGGGACCGGCGGAGCGATCAACGACGGGCTCCACGTCGAGGAAGGCGCGATGGCGCTGTATCGAAGCGGCGGGCTCAACGCCCGCATCGCCTTCAACGCGATGCACGGGTACGACATCACACGGGTCGTTCCGGAGACGCAGAACGCCCTCGGCTTCCTCGGCGACGACATGTTCAAGTACCTCGGCGTCGGCGAGGACGTGATGGGGACCGATCCGCTCTACGTGGACACGATGCGCTACGCCGCCGGGCGGCGGCTGAGCGTCGAGACGCACGTGGGGAACATCGACGCGATCCTCAACGGGTTCGAGGCGGCGAACGAGGTCTACTCCGTCGGGGAGCTCAAGTGGCGCATCGCCCATCCCGGCAACGGAGCACCCTCCGACGACCAGCTCGCGCGGGCCCAAGCCCTGGGCATCGGCTGGGCACTCACGTTCCCGGGCGTCCGGAGCGGCGCTCCCGGCCCCCGCTACCGCACGACGATGGAGAACAGCGCCCACATGTGCCTGGCCTCGGATGCGATGAACGTCGCCACGTGGGTCCCGTTCCAGAACCTCTGGTACGTCACGACCGGCGACACGATGCTGCCGGGCGTGCCGGGCGTGCCCGCCGACCAGCGGCTCACCCGGCTGGAGGCACTGCGCCACGCCACCGTCGAGTGCGCCTGGTTCCTCGACCTCGACGGCAAGCTCGGGACGCTCGAGCCGGGCATGCTGGCCGACCTGATCGTCCTCTCGGACGACTACTTCAAGGTCCCCGACGACGACATCAAGGACCTGACGTCGCTCCTGACCGTCGTCGACGGCCGGATCGTGTACGCGGACGGCCCGTACGCGGCGCTGGACGACTAGCACTCTCGCGCAGGCAGGCAGGATCGGGCGGCCCCGGAGTTCCGGGGCCGCCCGTCTTGCGTACCGTCCCGGTGTGGAGCACCTGCTCGAGCGCAGGCAGACGGTCGCGGCGGGCCTCGAGGAGGCCTTCGAGTTCTTCGCCGACCCCGCGAACCTCGAGGCGATCACGCCGCCCTGGCTCCGCTTCCGGATCGTCGCGGCGCCCGCACGCCTCGAGCGCGGGTCTCACCTGCGCTACCGCCTGGGCCTCTTCGGGTGGCCGGTGCGCTGGCACACCGAGATCGTCGACTGGCGCCCGCCCCGCTCGTTCACGGACGTCCAGCTCTCGGGCCCGTATCCGCTCTGGGAGCACACGCACCGGCTGAACCCCGTGCCGGGCGGAACCGAGATCTACGACCTCGTCCGCTACCGCCTCCCGGGCGGGCCGCTCGCCGGGCTCGTGCAGCGGCTGCTCGTCGGCCGCTGGCTCGCCGAGATCTTCGCCTACCGGGCCCGGCGCCTGGGCGAGTTGCTCGGAGAGATTTAGTCTGATATAAGACTATCTGTGGACGGACGGCGCGCGACGACCGAGAACCTCGGCTTCCTCCTCGCCAAGGCGTCGCAGCGCTGGAACGAGGCGCTCTACGAGGAGTTCGTCCGCGAGGGGTTCCCGGAGGTGCGGCCGGCCTACGGCTCGATCCTCCTCCCCCTCTTCGACGAGGACGGGCTGAGGATGGGCGAGCTCGCGCAGCGGGCGAGGCTGTCGAAGCAGACGATGACGACGCTCGTGCGCCTGCTGGAGCGGGCGGGGCTCGTTCGCCGCGACCGCGACCCGGCGGACGGCCGCGCGTTCCGGGTGCGCCTGACGCGCCGGTCGCGGGCGTTCGAGCCGGTCGCCGAGCGCGTCCTCGCACGGCTGGACGAGCGGGTCGGCGCGCGGCTCTCCGCCACCGAGAGGACGGTTCTGACCCACTCCCTGAAGGAGGTCCTGTCGCTATGAGATCCGAGACCGTGACCCGGGTGCTGCCCGCGTCGAAGAGCGAGGTGTTCGCCTACCTCGCGGACGTCGAGAACCTGCCCCGCTGGGCGACGGAGTTCGCCCGCGAGCTCAAGGTCGAGGACGGGCGCTACAAGGTCGTGAACGGCCTGGGCGAGTTCTTCTTCCGCCTCGAGGCCGACCCCGAGACCGGCGTCATCGACATGCTCGCCGGGCCGAGCGAGGACGAGATGGCGCTCTTCCCGGCCCGGGTCGTCGAGCTGGCGGGCGATCGCAGCGCCTTCACCTTCACGATGTTCCAGGGGCCGGAGATGCCCGACGAGCTCTTCCGGTCCCAGCACGCCTCGCTCCTGCGGGAGTTCGAGAACATCGAGCGGAAGTTCGCCCGCTAGGTCAGGAGGAGGCGACGCGCCGGGGCGGGAGCTCGGCCTCGAACGAGGCGACGGCCGCGTAACGGATCTCGGGCGGGCCTGCGAGCTCGAATCCGAGCGCGAGGAGCGGGTCCGCCCTCGGCTCGCCCGCGGGCTCGGCGCGCCGCCAGGCGGCCTCGCCGCGCCCGATGCGGAAGGCCCGCACGCCGGCCGCCTCGAAGAGGCCGAGCCGGTGGTGCCCGAGCTCGCTCGGGGCGGCCGGCCCGCGCGGCTCGAACCGGAGCGAGACACCGAGGCCGCCGGCCTCGACGCGGTCGGGCCGGACCCGAAGGCGCGCGGGCCGTACCGGGAAGCCGAAGAGGGCTCCTCCGAGCCCCGGCGGCGTGACGCGCATGGCGAGGAAGAAGACGGCGGTCTCGCCCTCCCGCTCGACGTAGACGCGCACGTTCAGCTGGGAGAAGGGCACGAGCGGCAGGACGCCGAGACGGCCGCGGCGCCAGCGCAGGGCGGCGACGGTGACGAGGTGCCTTCCGTCCACGAGGGCCGGCTCGAGGCCGGGCGGGACGACCGCGGCGACGCGCTCGGGATCCGTCTCCCAGCTCGCGAGCACGAGGTCCCGGACGGTGTGGCGCAGGAGCACGGCAGGAAGCCTAGGGCCGGGGCGGAACAGCGGGTCGTGGACACCCGGACTGCGATCGAGCGCTTCCTGCGCAGGCCGTCGCTCGCGGAGGGAACCCGCCGCGCCTACCGGGCCGACCTCGAGGAGCTCGCCTCCTGGCTGCGGCGCAACGGCCTCGGACTCGACGACCTCGACGCGCGGGCGTTCGCGCGCTACGCGGCCGAGCTTGGCGCCGACCGACCCGGGCGGCAGCCGCGGAAGCTCGCACAGACGACGGTCGCGCGCAAACTCGCGGCGGTGCGCTCGCTCGTCCGGGACGCGCTCGGTCCGAGCCGCGTGCCCGACCTCGCGGTGTCCGGCCGGCGTCGGCGTCGCCTTCCCCACGCGCCGCGCCCGCAGGAGACCGACGAGCTCGTGCGCGGCGTCGAGCGGGACGGCCCGCTCGGGGCGCGCAACCGCGCCCTGCTCGAGCTCGTCTACTCGGCCGGGCTCCGCGCGCAGGAGGCGGTCGACCTCAGGCTCGCCGACGTCGACTTCGAGCAGGAGCTCGTGCACGTGCGGGGCAAGGGCGGCAAGGAGCGCGTCGTGCCGCTCGGCGAGGAGGCCGCGTACCGGCTCCGCCTCTACCTCGAGCAGGCCCGGCCGCACCTCGCCCGCGGCGCCGTGGACGCGCTCTTCCTCTCGGCGCGAGGGCGGCCGCTCGACACCTCGACGCTCCGCCGGCTCCTGCCGAACCCGCACCGCCTCCGGCACGCCTTCGCCACCCACCTCCTTGAGGGCGGCGCCGACCTGCGCACGATCCAGGAGCTCCTCGGCCACTCGTCGCTCTCGACGACGCAGGTCTACAGCCACGTCGACGCGAAGCGCCTGCGCAAGGTCTACGACCGTGCCCACCCTCGCGCCTGACCCGAACCGCCATGGCCGGGGTCGGACCCCTGACGTGGCCGCGCCGGACGGGGCGAGACGCCGATGACGGCGGCGCCCGGCCCCGACCCGGCGGTCGAGGGCTTCCTCGCCCTGCTCGCCGCGCGTCGCGCCCCGCGCACGGTGGACGCCTACACGCGCGACCTCGCGGACCTCGCGCGCTTCCTCGGCCGCTCCCCGACGGTCGCGAGCGCCGACGAGATCGAGTCGTGGCTGGCCGACATGCGCGCGCGCGGGCACGCGCCGAGCTCGATCGCCCGCCGCGCGGCCGCCGCGCGCACCTTCTTCCGCCACCTCGTCGCCCTCGGCGCGCGCGGCGACAACCCGGCCGCCGACGTCGACCTCCCGCGCCGGCGCCGGCGCCTGCCGCGCTCGCTCTCGCTCGGGGAGGTCGAGCGGCTCATCGACGCGGCGAACCGCACGACGCCCCGCAGCCTGCGCGACCGCGCCCTGGTCGAGCTCCTCTACGGGGCGGGCCTGCGGGTCGGCGAGGCCGTGGGCCTCGAGCTCGGCGCCGTCGACCTCGAGGGACGGACGGTGCGCTGCCTGGGCAAGGGCGAGAAGGAGCGCGTCGTCCCGCTCGGCTCCGAGGCGGTGGAGGCGCTCCGCCGGTACCTCGCCCGCGGCCGGCCGTTCCTTGACCGGCGCCGCGTGCCGGCCCTCTTCCTCAACGCCCAGGGCGGGCCGCTCACGCGCGCGGGCGCCTTCCTCGTCCTGCGCCGGCTCGCCGCCTCGGCTGGGCTCGACCCCGAGCGGATCCATCCGCACCTGCTCCGGCACTCGTTCGCAACGCACCTGCTCGAGGGCGGAGCCGACCTGCGGAGCGTCCAGGAGATGCTCGGCCACGCCGACCTGGGCACGACGGAGGTCTACACGCATGTTTCGGACCGGCGCCGACGCGAGACCTACTTCTCAGCGCACCCTCACGCGCGTCGAAGCCGCTCCGACTAAGGAGTCATGGAAACGGTCGACCCCAACGTCCTCGGGCCGCTCGCCCTCGGCAGCGGGCTCGGCATGGTCCTCGTCTGGCTCGGCCAGCGCTACAACGTGCTCGAGAGCCGCAAGGAGGGCCGCTGCCCCGCCTGCGGCATCGTCCGGCGCCGCGGGCTCTGCGGCTGCCGGCGCTAGTCGCGGACCCCGGCCGGCTCGGACACGCCGGCCAGCCGCCCGCTGTGGACGTCGTAGATCCAGCCGCTCACCTCGAGCGAGTCGGGAAGGAGCCGGGAGTCGCGGACGGTCCGCAGGCTCTCCCGCACGCTCGCCTCGAGGTCCCGGAAGGGGCGGAAGTCGACGTCGGAGGCGTCCGCGCCCATTTCCTCCGCGAGCTTGCGGCGCAGGTCGTCGTTCGCGAACGTGAGCATGCCGCAGTCGGTGTGGGCGATCACGGCCACCTCCCGGGTGCCGAGGAGCCAGTGTGAGATGACGAGCGAGCGGAGGGCGTCCTCGGTCACGAGGCCGCCCGCGTTGCGGATGACGTGGGCGTCGCCTGGCTCGAGGCCGCAGATGCGGGCCGGATCGAGCCTCGCGTCCATGCAGGTGACGACGGCGAGCCCTCTGGCGGGCGGCCTGGGCAGGTCGCCCGCGGCGAAGGACTCGGCGTAGGCTGCGTTCGCGCTCGCAAGGGCGTCGCGCTCGGGCAATGGTTTCCCCCCTTTCGCTTCAGTTCTTGAAGCGAAGAAGCTTTACAAACTGAAGCCAGGGCGTCAAGGACACCGCCTAGCGCGCCGAGGCCTTCTTCCTGAGGGCCTGGTGCACCGCGCCCGCCGCCGCGCGCAGGTCCTTCTCCTCCGCCTCCCGCTCCAGGTGGGCGAGCAGCGTGATCGTGTCCGCCTGGGGCGAGCCGTTCTTGAGGTTGAGGACGGCGAGCCGGCGAACGGCCGCGTTCGGATCGGCGTTGACGAGCGTGTGCAGCGTCGGCCGGACGGCGTTGACGAGCCCCGGATGCGAGCGCGAGAGCAGCTCGAGCGAGAGGAGCGCCGACCCCCGCGCCGCCGGGCTCGTGTCCTCGAGCCCCCGCCGCAGGAGCTCCGTCTTCTGGTTGAAGCGCAGCTGGCCGATCGCCCGGTACGCGAGCGCCCGCTCGCGGTAGTCGCGGCTGCGCGCGGCCGCCTCGAGGTCGTCCTCCACCTCGCGCCGCAGATCGGCGAGCGCCCGCTCGTCGCTCACCTCGGCGGCGCGGGCGACGGCCTCGGCGAGGCTAGCCAACGGAGGCGATCGAGCGGGAGGCCGGCCCGACGTACCGCGCCGAGGGGCGGATGAGCCGACCGGTGCGCTTCTCCTCGAGGACGTGCGCCGACCAGCCGGCGACCCGCGCCGTCGCGAACATGGCCGGCGTCAGCTCGGGGGGCACGTCGGCGACGTCGAGGACGACGGCCGAGTAGAACTCGACGTTCGTCGCGATCACGTAGTCCGGCTTGCGCTCGTGCAGTGCGGCGAGCGCGGCCTCCTCGAGCGCCTCGGCGACCTCGAAGCGAGGCGAGCCGAGCTCCTTCGCCGTCCGCTTAAGGATGCGCGAGCGGGGATCCTCGGCCCGGTAGACGCGGTGGCCGAAGCCCATGATCCGCCCGCGATGGTCGAGGAGCTCCCGCACGTACGCCTCGGGATCGCCCGTCGCCGCCACCTCGTCGAGCATCGGGAGCACGCGCGCGGGCGCGCCGCCGTGGAGCGGGCCGGAGAGCGCGCCGACGGCCGCGGACATGGCGGCGCCGGCGTCGGCGCCGGTCGAGGCGGTGATCCGGGCCGTGAACGTCGACGCGTTCAGCCCGTGCTCGGCCGTGCAGATCCAGTACGTGTCGATCGCCTTCACGTGGTCGGGATCGGCTTCGCCGCGCCAGCGGAGGAGGAACTTCTCGGCCGCCGTCTCCCCTCGCTCGACGACGTCGTCGGGCGCCGGCTGCAGCCCGTCGTGGACGGCCGCCGACTTGGCGACGATCGACATCATCTGGGCCGAGAGCCGCGCGAGGTCGTCCCGCACGGCGCCCTCGTCGACGTCGACGAGCTTGCGCAGGCTCCACTCGCTCGAGAGCCGGGCAGTCTCGGCCTGGAGGTCGGACGGCGCGTTGCCGGTCAAGCTCTTCGGCTCGTAGGGCTCGGGCTCCGGCATCCCCGGGTCGAGGCTCTCGTCGACGAGAAGGCCCCAGACCTTCTCGTACGGGACACGGCCGACGAGCTCCTCGATGTCGACGCCGCGGTAGCGGAGGGCGCCCCCCTCGCGGTCGGGCTCGGCGATCTCCGTCTCGAACGCGATGACCCCCTCGAGTCCTGGCCGAAACTCGTTCACGGCCTGCAATCTATCCGGACCTGTGCGCGCCGAGCCTCGCTAGAGTCCCCGCAGAATGGCCTACCGCGTCACGCTCATCCCCGGCGACGGGACGGGGCCCGAGATCGCCGAGGCGACCCGCCGCGTCCTCGATGCGACCGGGGTCGAGCTCGAGTGGGACGTCCAGCAGGCCGGCGCGGACGTGATGGACCTCCACGGCGGGAACCCCCTGCCCGAGCACGTGCTCGAGTCCATCGAGCGAAACGGCGTGGCGATCAAGGGGCCGATCACGACCCCCGTCGGCACGGGGTTCCGCTCGGTCAACGTCGCGCTTCGCAAGAGCCTCGACCTCTACGGGCAGGTCCGGCCGTGCAAGAGCTACCCCGGCGTGCGCTCGCGCTACGACGCCGTCGACCTCGTCCTCGTCCGTGAGAACACGGAAGACCTCTACGCGGGGATCGAGCTCGAGGAGGGGACGGAGGACGCCGCCGAGCTCCTCGCCTGGCTCGAACGGCACGGCTACCCCCCGATCCGCGAGGACTCGGGAATCTCCCTCAAGCCGATCTCCGTGACCGGGACGCGGCGGATCGTCGAGTTCGCCTTCGACTACGCGCGCCGCAACGGGCGCCGCAAGGTCACGGCCGTCCACAAGGCGAACATCATGAAGTTCACGGACGGCCTCTTCCTCCGCGTGGCGCGCGAGGTCGCCGCCGAGAACGAGGACGTCGAGTTCGATGACCGCATCGTCGACAACCTCTGCATGCAGCTCGTGCAGCGGCCCGAGGAGTACGACGTCCTCGTCTGCCCGAACCTCTACGGCGACATCGTCTCCGACCTCTGCGCCGGCCTCGTCGGCGGCCTCGGGCTCGCGCCCGGGGGCAACTTCGGCACGCGGGCGGCCGTCTTCGAGCCCACGCACGGCTCGGCGCCGAAGTACACGGGGCAGAATCGCGTGAACCCGATGGCGATGATGCTCTCGGGCGTGATGATGCTCCGCCACCTCGAGGAGCGCGCCGCCGCCGACCGGCTCGAGGGCGCGATCGCGGCCGTGATCGCCGAGGGAGCCTCCGTCACGTACGACATGAAGCCGGCGCGGGACGACCCGACGGCCGTGGGGACGAGCCAGGTCGCCGACGCCGTCATCGACCGGATGGGCGTGCGCGTGTGAGGCGGAAGGTGACCGTGGTGGGAGCGGGCAACGTCGGGGCCACGGCCGCGCAGGAGCTCGCCCGGCGCGACCACGCGGACGTCGTCCTCGTCGACATCAAGGAGGGCCTGCCGCAGGGCAAGGCGCTCGACCTGAACGAGGCGGGCCCGGTGCTCGGCTACGAGCCGGCGCTCACCGGGTCGAACGGCTACGAGGAGACGGCGGGCTCCGACGTCGTCGTCGTCACCGCCGGGCTGCCGCGCAAGCCCGGGATGAGCCGCGACGACCTCGTGACGACGAACGAGCAGATCGTCGGCTCGGTCACGCGCGAGGCCGTCGAGCGCTCGCCCGACGCGATCCTCGTCGTCGTCTCGAACCCGCTCGACGCCATGTGCCACGTCGCCCGGAACGTCTCCGGCTGGCCGCGCGAGCGCGTCTTCGGCATGGCGGGCATCCTCGACACGGCGCGCTTCCGGACGTTCATCGCCTGGGAGACGGGGGCCTCGGCGAAGGACGTCACCGCCATGGTCCTGGGCGGGCACGGAGACCAGATGGTTCCCGTCGTCTCGGCGGCGACGGTCGGCGGCGTCCCGCTCACGAAGCTCGTCGCGGGCGAGAGGATCGAGGCGATGGTCGAGCGGACGCGCAAGGGCGGCGGCGAGGTCGTCGAGCTCCTCGGCACGTCGGCCTGGTACGCGCCGGGGGCGGCCGTCGCGCAGATGGTCGACGCCGTCCTGCTCGACCAGAAGCGCGTGCTCCCGTGCACGGCCCTGCTCGAGGGCGAGTACGGCATCGACGACCTCTACATGGGCGTCCCCGTGAAGCTCGGCGCCGGCGGGGTCGAGGAGGTCGTCGAGCTCGAGCTCACGGACGCCGAGCACGCCGCCCTCGACGAGTCGGCGGCGGCCGTGCGCGACGTCGTCTCCGTCCTCACGACCTAGCGCCCGCACCGCCGGGCCGGGGCTACGATCGCTCCGTGCTCCGAAGTCGCGCGCTTCGCCTCGTCCTCCTCACGCTCGTCGTGCTCGCCGGCGCCGCCCTCGTCCTCACCTACGTCCCCTCGAGCCACTACCTCGTCCTCCCCGACCGGGCGCGTCCGACGGACCCGCTCGTCGCGATCCCGGGCGAGGAGCCGGGCGCCGACGACGGCTCGGGGATCTACATGGTGGACGTGCGCGTCGGGCGGGCGAACCTCTTCGAGCGTCTCTTCCCGGGCGTCCACGAGGGCGCGGACCTCGTGCCGGAGCACGTCATCAACCCGGCGGGCGTGAGCGACACGCAGCGCCGGCGCACGAGCCTGAACGCGATGTCCCGCTCGCAGCTCATCGCCGTCACCGTGGCGCTCCGCTGGCTCGGCCGGGAGGTCGAGGTGCGCCCCGCCGGCGCGGAGGTGGTGCTCGTCCAGCCCGGCGCCCCCGCCGAGGACGAGCTGGAGGTCGGTGACCTGGTCGTCCGGGCCGAGGGCGAGGACGTGACTTCCACGGCCGACCTCCGGCGCGCGTTCGCCGACGTCGAGCCGGGCCAGCGTGCCTCGCTGACGGTCGAGCGGGAGGGGGAGACGCTCGACCTCACGCTGCCGACCCGCGAATCGGCGGACGAGCCCGGCCGTGCCGTCGTCGGCGTCCAGGTTCGCGACGCCGAGGACTTCGAGTTCCCGCTCGACATCGAGATCGACGCCGGCTCGATCGGCGGCCCCTCCGCCGGGCTGGCCTTCGCGCTCGACATCGTGGACGAGCTCGGCGAGGACGTCGACCGGGGACGCGTCGTCGTCGCGACTGGGGAGTTGACCCTCGAGGGGGATGTCCTCGCCATCGGGGGCGTGAGCCAGAAGGCGATCGGGGCGCGCGAGGCGGGCGCCGACGTCTTCCTCGTGCCCGACCGCAACGCCGCGGAGGCACGTGAGGCCGCCGGCGGCCTCGAGATCGTGGCCGTCTCCGATTTCGACGAGGCGTTGGCAGCGCTGGCGGCACAGTAGGTTTTCGGGGCGGGCAACGAGCCGCGGGAACCTCGCGGAAATTGCGTGTTTTTCCTGGCGGCAACGCTTACCCGCCGGGCCGAGCCACCCTAAGATGGACGACCCCGGTCCCCATGGCGAAGAGGCAACGAATTACCTGCAAAGACTGCTATTTTCGCGAGCAGAGCCTGTGCGCGCTCACGGACGGGCCGTGCCCGACGTTCCGCGCCGCGCGGGCCACGCGACTGCGGCCGCCGGAGCAGGCGCGCCTCGTCGCCCGCCAGCCGGTCCGGGAGCACGCCGCGGCCTAGGCCGCCGGGAACGCCGGGTCGTCGCGGATCGCGTCGAGGTCGTCGTCGTCCTTCGCCCAGGCGCGACAGCGTGGATCGCCCTCGATCGCGCGGGCGAGGTGCGCGAGCGCTTCCTGCCGCCGGCCGGCGAGGGCCTCGCAGCACGCGAGGTTGTAGAGGACGTTCGGGTTGTCGGGATGGCGCTCGAGCGCCGCCGCGAGGACGCGGGCGGCGCCGTCGTAGTCCTGCGCGCGGTAGCTCGGTCCCGCCTCGAGCCAGCTCTCCCACGGGGAGGGCTCGAAGGCCTGCCCGGGCACCCCGCCGACGACGAGGACGGTCGTCCCCGCATCGACCGCGACTGCGGCTCGCCGGGCGGCCGGGTCGCGCACGAAGACGAACGTGCCGGCGCGGGCGTCGATCTCGTCCCCCGCGACGGTGAACGTGGCGCGTCCGCGCAGGACGACGTAGAGCTCCTCGTGTCCCCCGGCGCCGGACCCCAGCTCGTCGTGCTCCTCGACGACGGTCCCGCCGGCCTCGGTCGCCTCGTAGGCGTTCACCCCGAAGGCGGAGATGCCGAGCGGGATCCGGACCGGGACGGTGACGAGCTCGCCGGAGACGCGTTCGAGCTCGTCGACCCGCGCGACCTCGTAGGCCTCCGGGCTCACGCGGCGACTGAGAGCGCGTCCCGGACGAGACGCCCGAGCCGCGCGACGCCTTCGTCGATCTCCTCGGCGGTCGCGTAGGAGAAGGCGAGCCGCATGGCCCCCTCCCCGCCCCCGGCGACGAAGAAGTCGGCGCCCTTGACGAACGTGACGCCGGCCTCGCCCGCCTGCGCGAGCAGCGTCGCGCCGCTCAGCCCGTCGGGAAGATCCACCCAGAGGAAGTAGCCCCCCTCCGGCTCGTTCCACGTCGTGCCGTCGGGCATCTCGCGGGCGAGCGCCGTGATCATCGCGTCGCGGCGCAGGCGGAGGCCGGCGCTGACGGCGTCGACGTTGGCGTCGAAGCGGCCGCGTACGAGGAACTCGTGGAGCGTCGCCTCGACGAACATCACGGGCGAGACGTAGTTCTCGAAGACGAGCGTCTGCATCGCGTCCGTGAGCTCCTCGGGGAGGATCGCGTAGCCGACGCGGATCCCCGGCGCGACGGTCTTCGAGAACGAGGAGAGGAACAGGACGCCCTCGCCGCCCGCGAGCTCGAAGACCCGCGGCAGGCCCTCGCCGGCGAAGCGAAGGAGGCCGTACGGGTCGTCCTCGAGGATCGTCGCCCCGTGGGCGCGGGCGAGCGAGAGGAGGCGGTGGCGATTCGCCTCGCTGAGCGTCCGCCCGCTCGGGTTCTGGAAGGTGGGGATCGTGTAGACCAGGCTCGGCCCGCTCCATTCGCCGAGCGCCCGCTCGAGCGCGTCGAGGTCGAGCCCGTCGTCGCGGAGCGGGATCGGCTGCACGTCGGCGCCGAGGCGCCTGAGGATCTGGAGGGAGCGGTCGTAGCAGGGCGCCTCGACGTAGAAGCGAACGCCGTTCTGGACGTGGTGGCGGGCGATGAAGTTGAAGGCCTGCAGGGAGCCGTTGCTGACCATGACGCGCTCGGCGGGGACGCCGTGCCGCTCCGCGATCCACTCGCGCAGCGGCGGGTATCCGAGCGGCGGGCCGTAGTTCAGCGCGGTCGCGCCGTCCCGGGCGAGCGCCGCCTGCGCGCACTCGCCGAACTCGGCGATCGGGAGGAGATCGGGGCCCGGGACGCCCCGGGCGAAGGAGATCGGGGTCATGCGCCGAGTCTACTGACGGAGGAGGCCGGGTCGAAGACGTTTACCCGCGGGCGGAGGCGGAAAACGTCTGAGAGCGGGAGCACGGGAAGCCAATCCAGGGGGTACTCCCACCATGCGGCACCTTGCGGCGTTCGTTCTGTTGACGGGGCTCTGGGCGGTCTTCGCGCCGGCAGCGGGAGCGCAGCTGCCGGACGTTCAGGTGCCCGACGTGGAGGAGACGACCGAGCAGCTCCCCGAGGTGCCCGATGTCGAGACGCCCGACCTTCCGCTGCCCGGGAGCGGCGGCGGCGGGGGCGGCGGGGGCGGTGGCTCGGGCGGTGGAGGCGGCGATTCCGACTCCGGCGGCGGAGGCGGCGGCATCCTGCCCTCCCTCGGCGGGAGCGGTGGAGGCGGAAGCGGTGGCTCGGGCTCCGGCGGCGGGTCCGGCTCGGGCGGCGGCGGCTCCGGCTCGGGCGGCGGCTCCGGCGGCGACTCGGACGGCGGCGGCTCGGGCGGCGGGTCCGGCGCGTTGACGTCCGGCGGCGGCGGCTCGCGGGCCGACGTGTGCCCGTGCGCCGCTCCGGCAACGGGAAACCCCGTCGCCGGCGCCTACGACAAGTGCCCGCTCGACGGCGGCGCCGCGGCGGCGCGCGGAGCAGGGGGCGAAACGTCGGTGCTGGCGGCA
>DASTQA010000059.1:0-28163 GCA_035762005.1 Gaiellaceae bacterium | reverse complement strand
CCAGCCGCTCGTCCGAGGACGGCCAGCGGTCGCCGAGGACGTGCTCGTTCAGGTTCTCGCCCGTGCCGAGCCCGAGCACGAAGCGGCCGGGCATCAGCGCGGTGACCGTGGCGGCGGCGTGGGCGACGATTGCGGGGTGGATCCGGATCAGCGGGCACGTGACGCCCGTCCCGACGCGGAGCCGCTCGGTCTCGCGCGCGAGGAGACGGGCTTCGAGTTCGCCCTCGTCTCGGATCACTTCCATCCCTGCAACGTTCCGCCTCGCGGGCGAGGCGTACGAGGTCGGGCGGGGGCCAGTCCTCGCTTGCGAGGGCGTATCCGATCTCCATGTCGGTCCATTTCACCGCGGCCTGGGGGAAGGAACACGAGCGCCGCCCGGCGCCGTCGCCCGTTCTCTTCGCACCGCGGCGGAATCCAAACCGGGCGTTTGCCGATGCGACGGCGGTGGAACCTGCCGCGCACACGGGACACGAGAGACGGGAGGGTCGCCATGGCGGCCGGGACGAAGCGGACGACGAGCCACGAGGAGATCCGGCGCCGGATCGAGGCGCGCGGGGCCGGCCCGCCAGGGTCGAACGGGACCGGACGGGGCGACGACCCCGGAATCCTCCGCCTCGACTTTCCCGGCCGCGGCGGCGACGAGTCGCTCGAGGAGATCGACTGGGACGACGAGGCGAACGACCTCGCCTTCCTCGACCAGGAGACGACGGCCGACGGCGGGGAGAGCCGCCTCTCGAAGCTCGTCGGCCGGACCGGGGACTAGGGGACGCCCGGTGAGCAGCTGGCTCTGGCACGCCTTCGGGACGAGGCCGTGCCCGCGCTGCGGCGCGGAGGTGCCGGTCGGCGACCTCCTTCGCGAGGCGCACGACTGCCGGCCGGAAGACCTCGAGGACCAGGCGGCACTCGCGGACGCGGCGGCAGGTCGCCTGCTCCTCGTCGAGATCGCCGAGTACCTGCGCAGCCCGGACGGCCAGGCCCGGCTCGCGTTCGCCCGCTGGTGCCGCGAGCGGGGCCGCCGGTAGTGCGGGCTAGGTGCCGAAGGCCCGCAGGTCGTCTCGCTCCGCGTCGAGCATCCTGAGCACCTGCCACTCGCCGAGCTGCGCGACCGCTTCCTGGCGCGAGCGGACGTCGAGGCGCCTGAGCGCGTTGCGGACGTGCGTCCGGACCGTGTGCGGCGAGATCACGAGGAGCTCGGCGATCTCCGCGGTCCCGAGGCCGTCGCCGTAGAGCTCGAGGATCTGCACCTCGCGGGCGCGGAGGTTCCTGAGGGGCCGGCGTCCCGCGCCGTCGAGGCCCTGCTCGCGCGCGAGCGCGGCCGCCCGCCGCCTGAGTCGCCGCTGCGCGCGGTCGAAGTGGCCGAGCGCGCCTCCGAGCGTCTCCGCCGCCTCTCGCAGGCCCGCCAGCTCCTCGGGAAGAGGCAGCCGCCGCGTGCGGCAGCCCGCGAACAGGGTTCCGATCGCGGGCCCGTCCTTGAGCCAGAACCCGGTCGCCCAGCGGACGCCGAGCTCGCGCGCGAGCAGGCTGCTCCCGCCCGACGCGAGGACGGCTCTCGCCTGTGCGAGCGAGAGGGGCTCGAAGGCGAGGCGGCTCAGCTCCCGCGCCGAGACGCCGCTCGCCGCGACGAGGTAGAGCCGCCCGCGGGCGCCTTCCTCGCGCAGCGAGAGGAGCGCCACCTCGACGGACGCGGCCGGCGGGACGGCCTCGACCACGTCCTGGAGCGTGCGCCAGCCGGGCGACTCGCGGAGCCCTACGAGAGCGTCGCGGAGCCCGACCACGTACCCCTTCCGGGCCTCGAGCAGGCGCGCCTCCAGGGGGTCGTCGAGCATGCGTTCCACCGACTGGGCTATGCCCGACTCGGCCCGTTTCGTCACCTCGCCGCGGGCGCCTCCTCCGGGCCCAGGTCGGCCGAGACGGCGGCGTTCGCGAACGCGGGCACCGCCACGAGATCGAAGAGCCCCGCGAGCCCGGTGACCTCGAACACGCGCCGGACGGCGGGGTCGTCGCAGACGACGACCAGCGTCGCTCCCCGCCGGCGCGCCCGCCTTGCCGCCCCGACCAGCGCCGTGAGCCCGTGCGAGTCGACGAACGGGCACCCGCGGAGGTCGACGAGGGGCGGGCTTCCCGTGAACGAGCGCAGCGCCTCCTCGAGGGCGGGCGACGTGAACGCGTCCAGCTCGCCGTGGACGCGGACGACGGGCGCTCCCTCGTCCACGCGGGCGATCCGGAAGCTGAGGTCGGTCGTCACGCCCGCGTTTCTCTCCGGGATCCGGTCGGCGTAGTCGCCGGTCGTCGTGACTTCGTGCGGTAGCGCGCGACGTGCGGACTGCCGAAGCGGCGAGGTGGGTACGGCGCCTTCGGCGTGAACGCCGACGCGGCACGACCCGAGCCTGCCGAGCCCCTGACGGAGGCGGCGCCCGCCGGCGCGCCCGCGCCGAATGCTCCGCCGAACGATCCGAGCTGGTGGCATCCCGTCGAGCGGGCACTCGCCGTCATCCTCGCCGAGCACGGCATCCGCTGGGAGTACGAGCCGCATCTCTTCCCGCTCGAGGTTGCCGCCGACGGCACGGTGATCGAAGCGGTCGCGCCGGACTTCTACCTGCCGGACCTCGACGTCTACCTCGAGTGCACGGTCATGCGCCAGTCCCGGACGACGCGGAAGAACCGGAAGCTCCGCAAGCTCGCCGCCCGCCACGGCGTCGTCGCGACGATCCTCTACCGGCGGGACTTCGAGCGGCTGCGCGACGAGTACGGCCTGCTCGTGCCGCTCGCGCGCGGCGAGGCCGCCTGAGCCCGGCGAAACCGCTCGCTCCTGGTACCGCACGGAGTACCGCAGCGCGGCGCTTATCGAAGCGGCTCTCCGGAGAACCGCTTCTTGCTCCTCCATGAAGTCCCTGAACCCCAAGCCGCCGGCGGCCCGGGCGACCTCCTGATGAGGGTCCTCGGGGTCAACGCGGTCTTCCACGATCCGGCCGCGGCGCTCGTCGTCGACGGAGAGACCGTCGCGGCCGCGGAGGAGGAGCGCTTCACCCGCCGCAAGCACGGGAAGTCGCCCGTGCCGTTCTCGACCTGGGAGCTCCCGGAGCGCGCCGCCGCCTGGTGCCTGGAGCGGGGCGGGCTCGAGCCGGGCGACCTCGACGCCGTCGCCTACTCCTACGACCCGGGGCTCGCCCCGCGGATGAACGGCGACGTGACCGCGGACGCGTGGGAGGGCCTGCGGACGCTCTATGCGGAGCGCGCGCCCGCCTTCCTCCGCACGGTGCTCCCTGGGCTCGACCCGGAGCGCGTCGTCTTCGTGCCGCACCACGTCGCGCACGCCGCCTCGGCCGCGCTCGCGAGCCCGTTCCCGGCCTCGAGCGTCATGGTCCTCGACGGCCGCGGGGAGCGGAGCTCCTACCTCGCCGGCCGCTACGAGGACGCGCGGCTCGAGGTGCTCGCGAGCCAGGAGCTCCCGCACTCGCTCGGGCTGCTCTACGAGGACGTGACGGCGCACCTCGGGTTCCGCCGCTCCTCCGACGAGTACAAGGTGATGGCGATGGCCTCCTACGGGCGGCCGACGTTCCTCGAGGCGTTCCGGCGAGCCGTTCGCCCGACGGAGACCGGCGGATTCACGGTCGAGCCGCTCGAGCTCGAGGCGTTCGCGCCCCGCCTGACGAACGGCGGCGACTGGACCGAGCGTCACGCCGACCTCGCCGCCAGCTTGCAGGCGCGGCTCCAGGAGGTGCTGCTCGACCTCGCCCGCTGGCTCCACGGGCACACCGGCGACGACGTCCTGACGATGGCGGGAGGAGTCGCCCTCAACTGCGTCGCGAACTCGTACCTCGCCGAGCGAGGGCCGTTCGACCGCATCTGGGTGCAGCCGGCGGCCGGCGACGCCGGCACGGCGCTCGGGGCGGCGCTGCACGTGGCGGCGGGGCTCGGCGACCAGGTCTCGCCGATGCCGACCGCCGCGCTCGGCCGGGACTGGAGCGACGCCGAGCTCGAGCGCCGGCTCGTGGCGGCCCGGGTGCCCTACGAGGAGCCGGAGGACGTCGCCGCAGCCGCCGCCGAGGTGATCGCCCGCAACGGCGTCGTCGCCTGGTTCCAGGGGCGGAGCGAGTACGGCCCGCGCGCGCTCGGGCACCGCAGCCTCCTCGCCAACCCGGCCGACCCCGCGAACCTGCGGCGGCTGAACGACATCAAGGGCCGCGAGCAGTTCCGGCCCGTCGCCCCGATGGTGCTGCTCGAGCGCGCGGCCCACATCTTCGAGGGTCCCCTTCCGAGCCCGTTCATGCTCTTCACGCACCGGGTGCGACCCGACTGGGTCGACCGCATCCCGGCGGTCGTCCACGTCGACGGCTCGGCGCGGATCCAGACGGTCGACCGGCACGACGAGCCGCTCGTCGCGCGGCTCCTCGACGCGGTCGAGCGCCGGACAGGCGTGCCCATCGTCGTCAACACGAGCCTCAACACGGCCGGCAGGCCCATGGTCGACGACCCGAGGGACGCCCTCGAGTGCTTCGGGTCGGCGCCCGTCGACGCCCTCGTGCTCGGGCGGTTCCTCGTCCGGCGCGAGCCGGCGTCCCCGGAGGCGGCGGCGTGACGCCCCGGGGCTTCGACGTCGTCGTCCCGACCTCGGGCCGGCCCTCGCTCGGCCGGCTCCTTCGCGCCCTCGCGAGCGGGGGGCCCCGGCCCGGGAAGCTCATCGTCGTCGACGACCGTCCCGACGCCGCGACGGCGCTCCTCGCCTCGGTCCCCCCGGACGACGTGCCCCCGGAGACCGTCGTCCTGCGAGGCCGGGCTGCGGGCCCCGCCGCCGCGCGGAACGTCGGCTGGCGCTCGGCGAGCGCGGCGTGGGTGGCGTTCCTGGACGACGACGTCGTGCCGAGGGAGGGCTGGCTCGGCCGGCTCGCCGAGGACCTCGCCGGCCTGCCCGGCGACGTGGCCGCGAGCCAGGGCCGCGTCGTCGTGCCGCTGCCGCACCACCGCCGGCCGACGGACTGGGAGCGCAACGTCAGCGGGCTCGAGACCGCCGTCTGGGCGACCGCCGACATGGCGTACCGCCGGAGCGCGCTCGCGGCGCTCGGCGGCTTCGACGAGCGCTTCCGGCATGCGTACCGCGAGGACGCCGACCTCGGCCTACGCGCGGTCGAGAGCGGCCGCCGCATCGTCCGGGGCTCGCGCTTCGTCGACCACCCGGTCGGCCCCGAGCGGACGTGGCAGAGCGTCAGGCTCCAGCGGGGGAACGTGGACGACGTCCTCATGCGTGGCCTCCACGGCCGCCGCTGGCGCGCCGCGGCAGGAGTTCCGCGCGGCCGCCGGCCGCTCCACCTCGCCACGACTGCGGCGGGCGCGACGGCTCTCGCCGCGGCCGCCGCCCGCCGCGGCCGTCTCGCGCGCCTGGCCCTGGGGGCCTGGCTCGCGGGCACCGCCGAGCTCACGTGGGCCCGGGTCCGGCCGGGGCCACGGACGCGGGACGAGGTGCTGCGCATGACCGCGACGAGCCTCCTGCTCCCCCCGGCGGCCACGTACCACTGGCTGCGCGGGTGGGCCGGGCTTCGGCGCCGCCTCGCGAGCGGCGGGCCGGCTCACTCGCGGGCCGCGAGGCCGGACGCCGTGCTGCTCGACCGGGACGGCACGCTCGTCGTGGACGTCCCCTACAACGGCGATCCCGCACGGGTCGCCCTCATGCCGGGCGCGCTGGAGGCGCTCGAGCTGCTGCGCGGTGCGGGCGTCCGGCTGGCCGTCGTCTCGAACCAGAGCGGCATCGCCCGCGGGACGCTCCGCCTCGAGGACGTCGAGGCCGTGAACCGGCGCGTCGAGGAGCTCGTCGGGCCGATCGACGGCTGGTTCGTGTGCCCGCACGCGCACGACGCGGGCTGTGACTGCCGCAAGCCGGCCCCGGGGCTCGTCCGCCGTGCAGCCGGCGCCCTCGGGACGACGCCCGAGCGCTGCGTCGTCGTGGGTGACATCGGCGCCGATGTCGAGGCCGCCCTCGCGGCCGGCGCCCGTCCGGTCCTCGTCCCCAACCGCGCGACCCGCGCCGAGGAGGTCGCGGCGGCGCCCGAGGTCGCGCCCGACCTGCTCGCGGCCGTCGAGCTCGTGCTCGGGAGGAACGGCTCGTGAGCCGGCACGTGCTCCTCGTCCGGCTCGACAGCGAGGGCGACGTACTCCTCCAGGGCCCGGCCGTGCGCGCCGTCCGCGCCTCTGCGGGAAGGGTCACGTTCCTCTGCGGCCCCCGCGGGCGCCAGGCGGCCGAGCTCCTGCCGGGTCTCGACGAGGTCCTCGTCCACCGCGCGCCCTGGATCGACCCCCGGCCGGAGCCCCTCGACCGAGAGGAGACGCTCGCGCTCGTCGAGCGGCTCTCGGCGCTCGAGCTGGACGAGGCGATCGTCCTCACGTCGTTCCACCAGAGCCCGCTCCCGACCGCGCTCCTGCTCCGGCTCGCCGGCGTGCCCGTCGTCGCCGCCGTCAGCCCGGACTACCCCGGCTCCCTGCTCGACGTCCGCCACGACGTGCCGGACGACGTCCACGAGGTCGAGCGGTCGCTCTCGCTCGTCGCGGCGCTCGGCTACCGGCTGCCGCCCGGCGACGACGGCGCGCTCGCGGTCGAGGGCACCGCTCCCGCGGGCGACCTCGGCCTCGAGCCGCCCTACGTGGTCGTCCACCCGGGCACGAGCGTCCCGGCGCGCGCGTGGTCGCCGGCGCTGCACGCGGCCCTCGTCGAGGGCCTCGCCGCGCTCGGACGGAGCGTCGTCGTGACCGGCGGGCCGGGCGAGGCCGGCCTGACGCGCCTCGTGGCCGGGCCCTCGCGGCCGGGCGTCGTCGACCTCGGCGGCAGGACGACCTTCTCCGAGCTCGCCGAAGTCCTCGCCGGAGCCGAGGCCGTCGTCGTCGGGAACACCGGCCCGGCGCACCTGGCGGCTGCGGTCGGCACGCCCGTCGTCTCGCTGTTCGCGCCCACCGTGCCGGCGGCGCGGTGGCGCCCCTGGCGCGTGCCCTGCGTCCTCCTCGGCGACCAAGGCGCACCATGCGCCGGCTCGAGGGCCACCACCTGCCCCGTCCCCGGCCACCCGTGCCTCGACGGCGTCAGCGTGGAGGACGTGCTCGCAGCGCTCGACTCGCTGCCCTCGAGCAGGGAGCTTGCGGAGGTCGCCGCGTGAGCGCCGTCCCGGAGACGAGCCGGCGGCTCGGCCGCCGGGCGCCCCTGCGGGTGGCGATGGTGTCGGAGCACGCGAGCCCGCTCGCGGCGCTCGGCGGCGTGGACGCCGGCGGCCAGAACGTCCACGTCGCGGCGCTCGCCGCCGAGCTCGGGCGGCGCGGCGTCGAGGTCGTCGTCCACACGAGGCGCGACGACCCGGAGATCCCGCGCCGCCTCCCGTTCAGCAGGGGCGTCGTCGTCGAGAACGTCGACGCGGGCCCAGCCTCGCCCGTGCCCAAGGACGAGCTCCTGTCGTACATGGACGAGTTCGCGCTCGAGCTCGCGCGCTCCTGGGAGGACGACCCGCCGGACCTCGTGCACGCTCACTTCTGGATGTCCGGCCTCGCGTCGCTCGCGGCCGCCCGTCCGCTCCGGATCCCCGTCGTGCAGACGTTCCACGCCCTCGGCGTCGTCAAGCGACGGCACCAGGGGACGAAGGACACGAGCCCGCCGGACCGCATCGGCGTCGAGCGGATGCTCGCCAGGGAGCTCGACGCCGTCGTCGCCACGTGCACCGACGAGGTCTTCGAGCTCACGCGCCTGGGCGCGCGCAGGGAACGCATCTCGGTCGTGCCGTGCGGCGTCGATCTGCGGCTCTTCGGCCCGGACGGGGCCGCGGAGGCGCGGACGCCCGGCCGCCGCCGGCTGGTCGTCGTGAGCCGGCTCGTCGAGCGCAAGGGCATCGGGAACGTCGTCACGGCGCTCGCGGAGCTGCCCGAGGCGGAGCTCGTCGTCGCTGGCGGCGGCGACGTCGAGGAGATCGCGGGCGACCCCGAGGCGCGGCGCCTCCTCGACCTCGCCGAGCGCGCGGGCGTCGCCGACCGCGTCCGGCTCGCCGGCCGCCTGGAGCGCGACGAGGTCGCCCCACTCCTCCGCTCCGCCGACGTCGTCCTCTGTGTGCCCTGGTACGAGCCGTTCGGGATCGTCCCCCTGGAGGCCATGGCCTGCGGCGTCCCGGTGGTCGCCTCGACCGTGGGCGGTCTCATCGACACGGTGCTCGACGGCGTCACCGGCCTGCACGTGCCGCCGCGCCGGCCGGATCGCATCGCCCGGGCCGTGCGCACGCTGCTCGCGGACGACGAGCTCCGGGCGCGGATGGGCGCCGCCGGCCACGAGCGCGTCCGCACCCGCTACAGCTGGAGCCGGGTCGCCGACGCCACCCTGGCCGCGTACGCGCCGCTCGTTCGCCGGCGGGCCGCACGCGCGGCCGCGGAGGTGGCGCCGTGAGCCAGGCGGCCGTCCTCCGCGGGAACGCGCACCTGGCGGCGCTCCGCCGGGCGCTCGCCGCGCTCGAGCGGGACGTCCCCGTCCTCGAGGCGTGGGGGGCCCGCCTCGCGCACGCGCTCCTGCGCGGCGGCCGGCTGCTCGCGGTGGGGAACGGCGGGAGCGCGGCGCAGGCGCAGCACCTGACGAGCGAGCTCGTCGGGCGCTACGTCGACGAGCGCATCCCGCTGAGCGCGCTCGCTCTCCACGCGGAGAGCTCGAGCCTGACCGCGATCGCGAACGACTACGGCGCCGAGGCCGCGTACGCGCGCCAGGTGCGTGCCCACGGCCGTCCGGGCGACGTGCTGCTCGCGCTCTCGACGTCGGGCAGGAGCCCGAACGTCCTCGCCGCCGCGGAGGCGGCCCGCGCCGGGCGCCTCGCCGTGTGGGCCCTGACGGGCCCGGCGCCGAACCGGCTCGCGGCGCTCGCGGAGGAGTCGCTCGCCGTCGAGGCGGCGGCGACGGCGACGGTGCAGGAGGCCCACCAGGTCGCGATCCACCTCCTCTGCGCCGCCGTCGACCGCGAGGTGGAGCTCGCTACCGGGGGCGAGGCGGCGTGACGGGGCTCCGCCCGCTGACCGTCGTCGGGGACGCGCTCCTCGACCGGGACGTCGAGGGGTCCGTCGAGCGCCTCTCGCCGGAAGGGCCGGTGCCCGTCCTCGACGAGACCGAGCGCGCGGTGCGGCCCGGCGGGGCGGCCCTCGCGGCCGTGCTCGCAGCGAGCGAGGGGAGGCCGGTCACGCTCGTGACGGCGCTCGCTCGGGACGAGTCGGGCGCCGAGCTGCGCGAGCTGCTCGGGCTCGCCGGGGTCGAGGTCGTCGACCTCGGGCTCGAGGGCCGGACGCCCGAGAAGATCCGTCTCCGCTGCGACGGCACCGTCCTCCTGCGTCTCGACCGGGGCGGGGGAGAGGCGGGGCGCGTCGTCGCCTCCGGCGCGGAGGCCGCGGCCGCGCTCGCCGGCGCGGGCGCCGTGCTCGTCTCCGACTACGGGCGAGGCCTCGCCGGGCTCCCGGCGCTGCGTCGCCTCCTCGCCGCCGTGGCGCCCGAGAAGCCGCTCGTCTGGGATCCGCACCCCCGCGGCGCGCGTCCGGTGTCGCGGGCGCGGCTCGTGACCCCGAACGACGGGGAGGCCGCCCGGCTCGCGCCGTCCGTCGAGGGCGAGGGCCGCCAGGCGGTCGTCGCGCGCGCCCGCGCGCTGCTCTCCGCGTGGGAGGCCGAGGCGGCGGCGGTGACGCTCGGCGCTCGCGGGGCGCTGCTCGTCGCGGCCGGCTCGACGCCCGTCCTCGTCCCGGCGTCCGCGGAGCGGGGAGGAGATCCCTGCGGGGCGGGCGACCGCTTCTCGTCCGCGGTCGCCGGCCTCCTGGCCGACGGCGGCCTGCTCGACGAGGCCGTGCACGGCGCCGTGCGCGCGGCCTCGTCGTTCGTCGCCGCCGGCGGCGCCGGCGCCGTGGGCCGCCCGGCTGCCCCCACGCCCGCCGAGAACGGCGCCGGGACCGCGGACGCGGAGGAGCTCGTCGGGCGCGTGCGCGCGGAGGGCGGCACGGTCGTGATGACGGGCGGGTGCTTCGACCTCCTCCACGCCGGGCACGTACGGATGCTCGAGGCCGCCCGGCGGCTCGGCGACTGTCTCGTCGTGTGCCTGAACTCCGACGAGTCGGTGCGGCGCCTGAAGGGTGGCGGCCGGCCGGTCGTGGGCGAGGAGGACCGGGCGGCGGTCCTTCGCGCGCTCGCCTGCGTGGACGCGGTCGTCGTCTTCGACGAGGACACGCCGGCGGCGGTGCTCGAGCGCTTCCGGCCCGACGTCTTCGCCAAGGGCGGCGACTACGCGCTCGAGACGCTTCCGGAGGCGTCGGTCGTGGCGTGCTGGGGCGGCGAGGCGATCGTCCTCCCCTACGAGGAAGGGCGCTCCACCACGAGGCTCCTCGAGGAGGTGCTCGCGCGCGGTGCCTCCTGAGATCGGCACCGTGCTCGTCACCGGTGGCTCCTCCGGCCTCGGCGCGGCGGTCGTCGCCGCGGTCGGGGAGGCGGGCGGGATGCCGCTCGTCCTCGACCGCGCGCCTCCGCCCGACGGCGCAGCCTACCTCCCCGTCGACCTCGCGGACGGCGCCGCCGCCGCGGCGGCGGTCGAGGAGGCGGCACGCGTCCACGGCGGCCTGCACGGCGTCGTCACCTGCGCCGGAACCGACTCCTGCGGCCCGCTCGAGCGGGTGCCGGCGGAGGAGTGGGAGCGGGTCGTCCGGGTGAACCTCCTCGGCACGGCCGCGGTCGTCCGCGCGGCGCTGCCGCACCTGGAGCGCTCCCGCGGCCGCGTCGTCACCGTCGCCTCGACGCTCGGCCTGCGCGCGGTGGGCGACGCGACCGCCTACTGCGCGAGCAAGTTCGGCGTCGTCGGGTTCACGCGCGCCCTCGCGGCCGAGACGGCCGGGCGCGTCGGCGTGACCCTCCTCGTGCCGGGCGGGATGCAGACGGCCTTCTTCGACGGCCGGGACGAGCAGTACCGCCCGCCCGCGGACGCACAGCTGAACCGGCCCGAGGACGTGGCCGCCGCCGTCCTCTTCGCTCTCGCGCAGCCGCCTGGATGCGAGGTCCGCGAGCTCGTGGTCACGCCGGCCACCGAGCCGTCGTGGCCGTGAGGCGACCGTTCCTCCTCGTCCTGCGGGCGCTCGGCCTCGGGGACCTCCTCACCGCCGTGCCGGCGCTCCGCGGGCTGCGCGCCGCCTTCCCGGGCCACCGGCTCGTCCTGGCGGCCCCCGGGGCGCTGGAGCCGCTCGTCCGGGTCGCGGACGCCGCCGACGAGGTCGTGGACACCGCTCCGCTCGCGCCGCTCGACCGCGCCGTGCGCGAGCCCGACGTGGCCGTGAACCTCCACGGCCGCGGGCCGGAGAGCCATCGCGCGCTCCTCGCCGCGCGTCCCCGCCGGCTCCTCGCCTTCGCCAATCCGGACGTACCCGAGTCGGCCGGACTGCCCGCGTGGCGGGCGCACGAGCACGAGGTCGAGCGCTGGTGCGGTCTCCTGCGTGACCTCGGCGTTCCCTCCGACCCGGCCGACCTCCGGCTCGACCCGCGGCGCCTGCCGCCCGCGCCGGCCGCGCGAGGGGCGACGATCGTCCATCCGGGCGCGGCGAGCGGCGCCCGGCGGTGGCCGGCCGACCGCTTCGCGGCCGTCGCGCGCCGGGAGCGCCGGGCCGGGAGGAGCGTGCTCGTGACCGGTGCCGCGGCGGAGGCGCCGCTCGCCCGGGCGGTCGCGGCAGAGGCCGGTCTGCCGCCGGCCGCCGTCCTCGCCGGGAGGACCGGCCTCGTCGAGCTCGCCGGGGTCGTGGCGGGGGCGGGGCGCGTCGTCTGCGGCGACACGGGCGTCGCCCACCTGGCGACGGCGCTGCGCACGCCCTCGGTCGTCCTCTTCGGCCCGACGCCGCCGGCTCTCTGGGGCCCGCGAGGCGACGAGCGGCATCGCGTTCTCTGGGCGGGGGTGCCGGGCGACCCTCATGCGCCCGAGCCGGGGCCCGGGCTCCTCGCGCTCGGCGTCGAGGACGTCCTCCGCGAGCTGGGCGAGCTCGACCGCCTGCGCCGCGCCGCCTGACGGGCGCTACGCGACCGGCACGTCGAAGGCGACGACCGACCCGCGCTCCTCCCGCCCCTCGATCCAGATGCGCCCGCCCATTCGCTCGACGAGCTCCCGGCAGATGTAGAGCCCGAGGCCGGTGCCGTCGACCCCGCGGGTGAGGTTCGGGTCGAGGCGGTAGAACTTGTCGAAGACGCGCTCCCGCTCGTCCAGCGGGATGCCGAGGCCCTCGTCCTCGACCGCGAAACGAACGGAGCCGTCTTCCGGCGTCACCCGCACGACGATCTCGCCGCCGTCGGGCGAGTACTTGACGGCGTTCTCGACGAGGTTCGCGAGCACCTGCTCGAGCCTGCTCGCGTCCACGGCGACGGCCGGTACGTCGTCCGGGACGAGGGCCGCGAGCGTCGTCGTGGGCGCGAGGCCCATGCGCGCCGACTCGAGCACGCGGCCGACGAGGTCGGCGGGCTCGCAGCGCTGGATCGAGAGCGAGAGGCTCCCCGCCTCGAGCTGGCCGGCGGCGAGGATGTCGTTGACGATCGCGGCGAGCCTGTCGGTACCGAGCTGGATCAGCTCGAAGAGGCGGTCGCGTGCGTCCGGGTCGAGCTGCACGTCCGTCCGCGCGAGCGTGCGCGCCGCGCCGTAGACGGCCGTGACGGGCGTCCGCAGCTGGTGGGAGACCGTGGCCATGAACTCGTCCTTCAGGCGCTCGAGGCGCTGGTCCTCGGTGACGTCCCGGAAGGCGAAGACGGCCCCGTCGGGGAAGTCGGCGCGCGAGACCGAGAGCCAGCGCTCCCGGCCGCCGAGCTCGACCGGAAGGGTGGTCGGCCGCTCGGTCATGCCCGACGTGTCGGCGAGCGCCTCCCAGTCCGCGAACGCCTCGGCCGCCGGCTGCCCGACGACCTCCGCCGCCGGGATGCCGGTGATCGCCTCGGCCGCCGGGTTCCAGACGCGCACGACCTCGTCGCCGTCGACGAGGAGCACGCCTTCGCCGATGAACCGGAGCGCCCGCGCGGCGTCCGCGCGGCGCTCGGCCTCCCGGAAGGTCCTCGCGTTGTCGATGGCGGCTCCGGCGCGACGCGCGAGCTCGTCCGCCACCTGCAGGTCCGCCTCGGCGAAGCGCCGGCCGGACTCCTGCCCCGTGACGAAGAGGATCGCCCCGAGCACGCGGTCGCGGGCGCGGAGGGGCACGACCATGGAGGAGACGAGGCCGAGCTCGCCGAGGAGCTCGCCCAGGTGCGGCCTCTCGGCGACTGCCGCCTGGATCAGCTCCGGCGGGATGAGCGGCGTGAGCTCGGACCGCCCCGAGCGGATCACCTGCGGCGTGCCCGTAGGCGCGTCCGGGTCGGGCGGGAACCGGCGCGCCAGCTCCTCGGCGAGCCGAGCCTTCCCCGGGTCCGAGTGCGCGACCACGAGGCGCTCGATCCGCCCGTCCTCGCCGAGGACGTCGACCGCGCACCAGTCGGCCATCCGGGGGACGACGAGCCTCGCGACGCTGGCGAGCGTGCGCTCGTAGTCGAGAGAGGACGCGAGGATCGCCCCGGCCTCGGCGAGGAACGCGAGCCGCTCCTCGCTCCGGCGCGAGTCGCGGTAGAGCAGCGCGTTGTCGACGGCTGCGGCGACCCGGTTCGCGAGCTGCTGCGCGACGAGCGCGTCGTTCGCGCGGATGCGCCGGCCGGAGACGTCCGTGCCGAGCGAGACCGTCCCGAGCGGCCGGCCGCGGGCGATGACGGGCGCGACGACGTAGGAGCGGAGGCCGAGCGCCTCGTAGAGCTCGAGCTGCCCGGGCTCGCTCGCGGCCCGGCGCAGGTCGTCCGGGCCGATCTCCTCGAGGTGCACCGGGCGTCCGCGGGCGAGCGCCCGCGTGGCGGGATGGCCCTCGCCGCGCGCGAGGCCGTACCGGCGCCTGAGCTCGAGGAGGATCTCGAGCCTGTCGGGGTCGGCATGGGTGCAGACGAGCTGCACCAGGTTGCCGTCCTCGTCGAGGAGGTCGAGCAGGCAGAGGTCGGCCAGCAGCGGCACGGCCAGCCGGCCGAGCTCGGCCAGCGTGTCCTCCAGCACGAGGGAGCGGTTGAGGATCTGCGTCACGTCGGCCATGAGGCGCGCGCGCTCGTCCTCGCGCTTGACCGCGGTGACGTCGTGGAAGACGTTGACGGCGTGCGTCACCGTCCCGTCGGCGCCGAGGATCGGCGTCGCGTGGACGGTCGACCAGCGCTCCTCGCCCGTCGCCCGGATCCGGTAGCAGAGCGTGACCGGCTCCGCGTTCCCCCCCTCGAGCACGAGCCGGCCGGGCAGGCGGTCGAGCGGGAACGGCTCGCGGTTCTCGTCGAAGAGCTCGAAGCGGCCGAGCACGTCGTCGATCGGCGTGCCCAGGAGCTTGTCGGAGGTCTCGAAGCCGATGATCCTGGCCGCCGAGTCGTTCGCGTAGACGAGGCGGCCGGCGCGATCCTGCACGGTCACCCCGTCGCCGATGCGCCGGAGGATCGTGTCGAGCTGGTTGCGGGAGCGGAAGACCCCGCTCAGGGCCTCGCCGACCGCACGGTCCCGCTCCTTCCGCATCAGGCGGGGACGGCGGCCACGCTTTCTCGGGGCGCGAGGTGGGAGGCTCCGTGGCGCACGCTGCCCGTGAACCGTACCCCCGGGAGAGCGTTTCAGTCGGCGGACGCCCCGTTGCGCTCCCGGGGCGCCGAGCTATCCTGGCAGGACGCTGCGCGACTCGGCCGCAGGTCGCGCGGCGTCGGAGGGAACGCGCGTCCGAGCAGCGTCCCTCCCGGTAAGCGGGCCTCCCTGGGCCAAGGGGGTACGGCCCGCTTACCCCTTTCGGATCTTGCGCGACGGCGGCTGCACGGCCTCGATGGGACCCTGCGGCCGCCTCTCGCTTGGCCGGGAGGCGGCCGCGGTCCGTGCGGCGAGCCGGCCGGACGTCCGCGCGCTCGGCCGGCGTCGTGGAGCCCCGTGCGAGGGATGGCGGCTGCCGCCGCCGCGGCCGATAGAGGAGCGCATGAGACTGCGCGTCCTCGTCCTCGGGCTCGCGTTCTTCGCGACGGCGATCGCGGTCGCGGTCGCGCCGCACGTCGCCCGGGGCCACTCCCCCGACGTCTCGAAGCCCTGCACGATCGTGGGCACGGCGGGGGACGACCTCCTGCAGGGGACGCCGGGTCCGGACGTCATCTGCGGGCGGGGCGGGGACGACCTCATCGGCGCGCTGGGCGGGAACGACATCGTCAAGGGCGGCGGCGGGAACGACCGCATCCAGGGCGACGCGGGCAAGGACGTCCTCCTGGGCGGCCGCGGGAACGACTGGATCTGGGGCCGGGACGGCCAGCACGACCACCTGAACGGCGGCCAGGGCTACGACCGCTACCGCGTCGACGGCTGGCTCGATCGCAAGGTGAAGTTCGAAGCCCCGGTGTAGCGGCCCCGCACGGGCTGTAGGGTTTCCAGCCCATGGCAGGAACCGCACGAACACTGGCCGTCCTGGGGGCCGGCAAGGCCGGCGAGGCGCTGATCGCGGGCGTCCTCTCCTCGGGCTCGCGCCTGCCGGACGAGGTCCTCGCGACCGCGCGGCGGCAGGAGCGCGTCGACGAGCTCGCCGCGCGCCACGGCGTCCGTGCGACGCTCTCGAACGTCGAGGCCGTCGAGGGCGCCGGCATCGTCGTCATCGGCGTCAAGCCCCAGGACATCGAGCACCTCCTCGCCGAGATCTCCGGGGTCGTGACGGCGGAGCAGACGGTCCTCTCCATCGCCGCCGCCATCCCCACGGCGCTCATCGAGCAGCACCTGAGCGACCGCGTCCCCGTCGTGCGCGCGATGCCGAACACGGCGATGACCGTCCACGAGGGGATGGCCGGGATCGCCGCCGGCACGTACGCCGGGGAGGAGCACCTCGCCCAGGCGGAGGAGGTCCTCCGCAGCGTCGGGCGCACGGTGCGCGTGGACGAGGACTACCTGGACGCGATCACCGCCGTCTCCGGCTCGGGGCCCGCGTACTTCGCGCTCCTGGCGGAGTCGATGATCGAGGCGGGCATCCTGCTCGGGCTCTCCCGCGAGATCTCGACGGACCTCGTCGTCCAGACGATGCTGGGGACCGCCAAGCTCCTCCGCGACGAGGGCATGCACCCGGTCGAGCTCCGCGAGGCGGTGACCTCGCCGGGCGGCACGACGATCGCGGCCATCCGCGAGCTCGAGCAGGCGGGCGTGCGGGCCGCGTTCCTGAACGCGATCCAGGCGGCCATGCGCCGCTCGAAGGAGCTAGCGCAGGGCGGGTAGCGGGTCCACGGCGGCGCCGCGGACCCTGAGCTCGAGGTGGAGGTGCGGCCCGGTGGCGAGCCCGGTCGCGCCGACCGCGCCGAGACGCTCTCCCGCCTCCACACGCTCGCCCTTTGCCACCCGGACGGCGGCGAGGTGGGCGTAGAGGGTCCGCAGGCCGCGTCCGTGGCGGACGACGACGAGGTTCCCGAAGCCGCCCGCATCCCAGCCGGCTGAGACGACGACGCCGGCGCGGGCCGCCCGCACCCGCGCGCCGGAGCGCGCGGGGAAGTCGATGCCGGCGTGGAAGCGCGACCCGCGGGGCCCGAAGCGGTCGGCCGCCGCCGCGTCGAGCGGGGCGCGCACGGCGAGTGGGGAGGCGGGCGGCGGGTCCCGCCGCAGCGCCCGCACCGTCGCGGGCCCGGCGACGCCGTCGGCTCCGAGCCCGCGCCAGGCCTGGTAGCGGCGGAGCGCGGCGTCCGTCCGCGGGCCGAGCTCGCCGTCGAACGTGCCCGAGGGAAAGCCGTGCCAGGCGAGCAGGAACTGGAGCGCGGCGACATCCCAGCCCCGCATGCCCGTCCGCAGGCTGCGCGCGCCGAGCCCGTAGCGCCCGTAGCGGCCGAACGCGGTCCGCGTGGCGCGGTCGACGAGGCCGTCCGCCGCGAGCCCGCGGCGCCGCTCGAAGGCGCGCAGGGCCGTCCGCGTCGCGTCGTCCGCGCGCCCGTGGATGGTGCCCGCGTAGAGCCCGCGTGCCTGCAGCCCGACCTGGAGCGCGGCAATCCGCGGCTTGCCCATCGCCGCCGCGGCCGGTGCGAGCGCGACGAGGACGAGCGCGGCGAGCGCGCCGCAGAGCATGCGGTTGCGAGAGAGGACGCGCGGCATGGGAAACCCGATCCGGAGGTGAGATCGGCGCCCGCGCCGCGGGCTTGAGCAGCCGTGCCTCTAACGGGTGACGACGTCCGCGCCGCAGCCGTGGACGAGCGCCGCCTTGACCTGGGACTCGCCGACGCCGCGGAGCGAGCGATGGGCGAGGTCGACCTGGATCGGCGGCCAGGCGCCGAGCCCGAGCGCGGCTGCGCCCTCGCCCGCGCCGATCTCGAGCAGGCGCTCGGGCGGAACGACGTTCCGGCGCCCGAGCTGGCGCCGGGCGGTGCCCTCGAGCTCCCGCAGCTCCTCGAACGGGTCGATGCGGACGTTCGAGTCCGAGCCGATGCAGAGCGGGATCCCGCGCTCGAGGAGAGCGGGGAGCGGCGGGAAGCCGTCGCCGAGGTTCGCCTCGGTCGTGGGGCAGAGGCAGACGCGGGCGCCGGCGTCGGCGACGAGGTCGAGCTCCCGCCCGTCGGCGTGCGTCGCGTGGACGACCGTCGTCCGCGGCCCGAGACAGCCTGCCTCGGCGAGGAGCTCGAGCGGGCGCAGGCCGTGCTCGGCGAGGCACTCCTCGATCTCCCGCTCCTGCTCGTCCGCGTGAACGTGGAGGACCAGCCCCTGCCGGTCGGACTCCCGGCCGATCTCCTCGAGCCACTCGCGCGGGCAGGCGCGGACGGAGTGGGGGGCGAGGCCGACGCGGACGCCGGCTTCGGCCAGCGTCTCGACCTGGACCAGGTAGTCGGCGACGGAGGCCTGGCGGAAGCGCTCGCTCCCGCCGCGGGCGTAGGCGGCGAGGAGCAGCACGAGCTCGACGCCTGCCTCGCGGGCAGCCTCGGCCGCGGCGCCGGCCTCCGCGAGGCCGACGTAGTGGAACTCGCCCACGGCGGTGTAGCCGGCCGCGCGCATCTCCCGGTACGTCTCGGCGTACTCCAGCCGGACCCGCTCGGCCGTCAGCGTCTCGGCGCGGCGCACCATCGCCTCGCGCCACGCCCAGAAGTCGCCGCCCTCGACCTCCCCTCGCAGCGCCCGCTGGAACGCGTGGCTGTGCGCGTTCACGAAGCCGGGCAGCGCGAGCCGGTGAGGCATCGCGGCGACGTTACCATTGTCCTACCGATGGCCACGCGCGTCGTTCCCGCCCCGCTGGCGCAGCTTCCGAACGCGCTCACGGTGCTCCGCCTCGCGGCGATCCCGCTCTTCGTCGTGCTCCTGCTCCGGGCCGACGGCGAGGGGAGCTACGCGCTCGCCGGTCTCTTCGCCGGCGCCGCGCTCACCGACCAGGTGGACGGCTTCCTCGCGCGCCGCTGGCGCGTCGAGTCGGAGTTCGGCAAGCTCGTCGACCCGCTCGCGGACCGGCTCATGATCGACGCCGCCGTCGTCCTCCTCTGGCTCGACGACCGGCTTCCGTGGCTCGCGCTCGCCGTCGTCCTCGTTCGCGACGCGATCCTCGTCGGCGGCTACCGCCTCGTGCGGGACCGCGGCTACGAGCTCTCGGTCTCGCTCCTCGGGAAGGCGGCCACCTGGGTCCTCTACGCGGGCATCGTCGGCGTGATCGCCTCCGACGCGGGCACGGACTGGCCGCTCTGGCTCTTCTGGTCGGGCGTCGTGCTCGCCGTCGCCGCCGCGGTCCTCTACGTCGCCGGCGCCCTGCGGACGGTGGCGCGGTGAGGGCCGTCGTCATGGCGGGCGGCGAGGGGACGCGCCTGCGTCCGCTGACGTCGAACCAGCCGAAGCCGATGGTGCCCATCGTCGGGAAGCCGTGCATGGAGCACATCGTCGAGCTCCTCGAGCGCCACGGCTTCGACGACGTCATCGTCACGCTCGCCTTCATGCCTCAGGCGATCCGGGGCTACTTCGGAGACGGCGAGGCGTACGGGCTCGCGATGCGCTATTCGGTCGAGGAGTCGCCGGCGGGCACCGCCGGCTCGGTGAAGCTCGCCCAGGAGGCGCTCGAGGAGACGTTCCTCGTCATCTCGGGCGACGCCCTCTGCGACATCGACCTGGGCGAGCTCGTGCGCTTCCACCGCGAGCGGGGGGCGCTCGCCACGATCGGGCTCAAGAGCGTCCCCAACCCGCTCGAGTTCGGCATCGTCGTCACCGACGAGGAAGGCCGCATCGAGCGGTTCCTCGAGAAGCCGTCCTGGGGGCAGGTGTTCACGGACACGATCAACACCGGGATCTACGTGCTCGAGCCGGAGGCCCTCCGCCACGTCCCCGACGACCGGCCCTACGACTTCTCGAAGGAGCTCTTCCCGCTCCTCCTCGAGATGGGGAAGCCGCTCTACGGCTACGTCGCCGAGGGCTACTGGCAGGACATCGGCAACATCGACCAGTACCGGCAGGCGAACTTCGACGCCCTCGACGAGCGCGTCCGTCTCGACATCCCGGGCATCCGGCTGCGCGGCAACGTCTGGGTGGGGGAGGGGGTCGACCTCGAGGACCTCGGCGCCGTCGAGGGCCCGGCGTTCATCGGCAACTACTGCCGGATCGCGCCCCGGGCGACGGTCGGGCCGTACTCCGTGCTCATGAACAGCGTCACGCTCGGGGACCACGCGCGCACGACGCGCTCGGTCGTCGACGCGTCGACCGCGATCGGCGGCAGCGTCCTCGTCGAAGGCGCGATCGTGGGGCGCTCCTGCGACCTGCGGCCGCACTCGCGCCTCCACGAGGGGGTCGCGGTGGGCGACGACTGCACGATCGGCGAGGAGAGCGTCGTCATGCCGGGCGTCCGCATCTACCCCTTCAAGGAGGTCGAGTCGGGGGCGGTCGTCGACCGCAACCTCATCTGGGAGTCGCGGCTCTCGACGCGCGTCATCGGCCTCGACGGCATCTCGGGCCGGATCAACGTCGACCTGACGGCCGAGACCGCTCTCCGCCTCGGGATGGCGCTCGGCACGGCCCTCGAGCGGGGGAAGCGCATCGTCACGAGCCGGGCGGCCTCGGCGTCGTGCCGGCTGATCCGGCGCGCGCTGCTCGCCGGCGTGAACTCGACCGGCGTGCACGCGGCCGACCTCCAGGTCATGCCCGCCGCCGTCAACCGCCACCTTCTGAAGGACACGAACCTCGGCGCCGGCGTCCACGTGCAGCCGCGCTCGTCCGACCCGGAGGTCGTCGAGATCCGCATCTTCGAGCCGCCCGGCACGCCGGCGACGCCGGAGCTCGTGAAGGAGGTCGAGAAGCACTTCACCCGCCAGGAGTTCCGGCGCGCGTCCTGGAACGAGGTGGGCGAGATCACGTTCCCGGCGCGCTCGGCGGAGATGTACGTCCAGGACCTGCTGGCCGCGCTCGACGTCCGGTCGATCCGGGAGCGCGGCTTCCGGATCGTCGTCGACTACTCCTTCTCGGCCGCCGCGCTCGTGCTGCCGCAGATCCTCGGCGCGCTCGACGTCGTCGCCGTCTCCTCGGGCGCCTACGTCAGCGAGCGTCGCCAGGAGCCGGATGCCGTCAGCCTCGAGGAGTCGCTCGTGCAGGCGAAGCGGCTGGTGGAGGCCGTGGCCGCCGACCTCGGGGTCGTCCTCGACCCGGCCGCCGAGCGGATCTTCCTCGTGGACGACCGCGCGCGGGAGGTCCCGGTCGAGCAGGAGCTCCTCCTCTTCCTCAGGCTCCTCGCCTCCGACGGCAAGCGCGGCCGGCTGGCCTTGCCGACGACCGTCACGAGCCTCGTGGAGGACCTCGTCGACGGGACCGAGCTCGAGGTGCTGCGGACGCCGCACTCCCTCTCGGCGCTGACCCGCGCCGCGGCGGGCGACGGGGTCATCTTCGCGGGCTCGGCGGGGGGAGGGTTCGTCTTCCCCGAGTTCGTGCCGGCCTACGACGGCATGGCGAGCCTCTGCAAGCTGCTCGAGCTCCTCGCGCCGCTCGGCCGCCCGCTCTCGGAGATCGTGGGCGACCTGCCGACCTCGGCCGTCGTGCACCGGGCCGTACGCTGCCCGTGGGCGCGCAAGGGAAGCGTCATGCGCGTCGTGACCGAGCGCGTGAAGGGCCGCAACGTCGACGTCACCGACGGGATCAAGGTCTTCGACGAGCGGGGATGGGCGCAGGTCCTGCCCGACCCGGACGAGCCCCTCGTCCACGTCTACGCGGAGGGCTTCACGCCCGAGTCGGGCGCGGAGCTCGAGGCCGAGTTCGTCGGCCTCGTCGAGGACGTGCTCGCCCGGGAGGACGACGAGGAGGAGCGCTGAAACCCTCAAGTCGAGGTTGAAGGATGGCGCCCGGGATGGTTTACTGTGTGGCGGCCCGCGTCCCCCGAACCTGGAGCGTTGCGTGGAAGCCCTCCCCGATCTTGGAACCCTGTCCGACCAGGAGCTCCGCGACCTCATCCGCGAGCTCATGCACGAGGAGCACGAGGTCTCGTACCGCCGCCGGATCCTGCACGGGAAGATCGACATCCTCCGCGCCGAGCTCCAGGCGCGGCTCCAGAAACAGGTCGGGGAGGGGGAGAGCCCGCTGAAGGAGATCGACGTGGACCGGCTCGCGGCGATCCTCGCCTCGAAGGCCCCGCCGCCGACGGACGAGGAGCTCGACTCCTCCGCGCGGTGACGCACGTCCACTGCCCCGAATGCGGCTTCCAGAACCTCGAGGCTGCCAACTACTGCTCCAAGTGCGGCGCCCTGCTCATCCGTGAGGAGCCGGGCGCGCACACGACGATGACGTTCACGCCGGAGGAGGTCGCCGAGGACGACGCGCTCTCGCTGGCGGACCTCCGCATCGAGGGGCCCGCCCTCGTCGTCCGCTCGGGCGGCGGCCGCTCGGGCGAGACGTTCCCGCTCCGGCAGGACCGGACGTCGCTCGGCCGCGCGCCGGAGTGCGAGGTCTTCCTCGACGACGTCACCGTCTCGCGCCGGCACGCGGTCGTCACCCGCGGGGAGGACGGCTTCACCCTCCACGACGAGGGCAGCCTCAACGGCACCTACGTCAACCGCCGCCGGGTGGAGAGCGCGAAGCTCGAGGACGGGGACGAGGTGCAGGTCGGCAAGTACAAGCTCACGTTCCTCGAGGGCTGAGGCGGGAATCGTGGCCGTGAGGGCGGCAGACGTCGGGCCCGGGCGCGCGCTCACGATCGGGGCGGTCTGCAGCCGCCTGAAGGACGAGTTCCCCGACATCTCGATCTCGAAGATCCGCTACCTCGAGGACCAGGGGCTCCTCGCACCCCGGCGCACGCAGGGCGGCTACCGCCTCTTCGCCGAGGAGGACGTCGAGCGGCTCGAGACGATCCTCCGCCTCCAGCGCGACGAGTTCCTCCCCCTGCGGGTCATCCGCCAGGAGCTCGCCGCCGGGGCGCCGCGCGCCCGGGAGCGGGCGAGGAGCGCCGGGCTGCGGACGCCAGAGGACGAGGTCGACTTCCCGGCGCTCTGCGAGCGGGCGGGGGTGGACGCCGCCTTCGTCCGCGAGCTCGAGGAGTACGGCCTCGTCGAGCCGCGGACGGTGGGCGGCGAGAAGCGGTTCCCGGAGCGCGACGTCGACGTCGTCGCCGCCTGCGCGCGGCTCGCGCGCTACGGGGTCGCGCCGCGGAACCTCGCGACCTTCCGTCGCTGGGCCGAGAACGAGGCGGATTTGCTCGAGCGCATCGTCGCGCCGGAGCTCCGCTCGGCGAACCCGGAGAAGCGCCACGCGGGGCTCGAGAACCTCGAGACGCTCGCGGCGCTCTCGCAGGAGCTCTCGAACCTCCTCTTCTGGCGCGCGCTCAGGGGTATCGTGCCGCGGTCGTGAGCGTCGCCCGCACGCACTTCCGGCAGGCGCGCCGGTCGGGAACCGGCCGGTGACCGCCGACCTCGCCGCCCGCATCCGGGACATCCCGGACTTCCCCAAGCGCGGCATCGTCTTCAAGGACATCATGCCGCTCCTCGCGGACGCCGACTCGCTCCACGAGACGGTCGAGCAGCTGGCGGCGTTCGCCGAGCCGCGGAGGCCCGACGTCGTCCTCGGGGCGGAGGCGCGGGGCTTCATCCTCGGGGCCGCGCTCGCCTACCGGCTCCACAGCGGGTTCGTCGCCGCGCGCAAGCCCGGGAAGCTGCCCTGGCGCACGATCAGCGCGAAGTACGCGCTCGAGTACGGCTTCGACGCGCTCGAGCTGCACGCCGACGCGATCACCGCCGGGACGCGCGTGCTCATCCACGACGACCTGCTCGCGACCGGCGGCACGGCACGCGCGAAGATCGACCTCGTCGAGCAGCTCGGAGGCGTCGTCGTCGGCCTCGCCTTCGTGATCGAGCTCGAGTTCCTCCAGGGCCGCGAGAAGCTCTCGGGCTACGACGTCTTCTCGCTCGTCCGCTACGCGAGCTAGCCTCCGGCCCGACGGGGTGCGGTGGTCCGCGCCCGCTGCCGATAGAGAGCGTGAACGCCGATGTACGACGGGCTCACCGGCCGCTACACGTTCCGCTGTCCCTCGCGGGGCGCCGTCCGCGTGCCGCTCTCGCGCTTCCTCCTCCTCGAGCGGCTGCCGGGCCCGGCGCACCCGGCGGTCTACACGGTCGCCTTCGCATGCGAGTGCGGCGGGGAGCACGAAGGCCTCGCGACGCACGAGGAGCTCGACTGGGCGCCTCTCTCCGGGCCGCGTGAGGCGTTTCTCAACCTCATGACCTCCCGGCTCGAGCCCGCGGCGGACGAGCTCCTCGACCTGGCGGCGCGCCGGATCGGGGCGGGGGAGTGGCCCTGGAGCTTCTTCTGCTACCGCGAGGAGCGGGCGCGCCCCGTCTTCCCCTCCGCGTTCCGCCTCCTGGCGGGGGCCGGGGAGGAGATCGGCCTGGCGGTGGAGTGCCCGGCGTGCGCGCGCACGTCGGTCAACGTCGTCAGCACGGAGCACGTCGACGTCCCCTTCTACAACGACCGCCGCGTCGGGGTGGTCGAGCACGCGTTCCGCTGGGACGCCGGCAGGACTGACCTCCTCCGCGCCGAACTGCGCGCCGGGGCCCTCGTCGCCCGGCGCCGCGACCTGGCCGCGTAACCGCCTCGCGGTTAGGGCCGTCGGGAAACGGGGGACACTCCCGGAAACGACGCAACGAGGTGACTGAGATGTTCACGAGACGACGTGATCGGGACGAGGTCGCCGGGGTCGGGACGCACGTGGCCGCAGGCGGCCCCGTCACGGAGCGCGAGGAGCACGTCTGGAGCAGGCCGCCGGTCGTGCGGGGCCTCTTCACGCTGCTCGGCGTGGCCGCCGCGGGCTTCCTCGTCTGGCTCGCCACCCAGTTCGACCTCGGCTCCACGTCCGAGTTCTGGCTCGCGATGGCGATCCTCGCCGGAGCGGGCGCCGCTCTCGGCCTCTCGCAGCTCCTGGGCGGCTGGACGAAGTGGGGGACGCCGACGATCAGCCCGAGCGTGTTTCTCCTCGGCTTCCTGCCGACGCTCGTCGCGGTGGCGGGCATCCTCGTGGCCACCCGGCCGACGGGGACGGAGGAGGGCGAGCAGGTCGCCGGCTGGATCGAGGACATCGGCCTCGGCGGCCTGGCCTCGGACCTCTCGCTCTTCCAGGGCGTGCTCGCCTTCGGGCTCGGGCTCGTGTTCACGTTCATCTTCGACACGCTCGGCCCGCGCGCGACCGTCGTCGAGCGCGGCCGGGGCGTGGCGGTCCCGGACGAGGACGTGCATCACTACCGCACGGAGGACGAGGGCACCGTCGTGCGCGAGCGCGACACCGTGACGACGGGCGACGTGCAGGAGGAGCGCACGGTCGTCCAGCGCCGCGACACGCCGTAGCCACACCGACGCCTGACGTGCCGACGGGGGCTCGCCGAGCCCCCGTCGCGCTTCCTCACTCGCGCCAGGGATGAGCCGGGGCTGCGCGCGGGCCGATAGGCAGAGAGCCATGGACGCCGCCCCGCGGGAGCACACCCAAGGCCGCGGTCCGTCGCGGCTCCTCCAGGACTTCTCCCGCCTCGAGCGGGTCACGCGGTGCGAGCGCCCGAGCGCGCGCAGCCGCCTGGAGCACGAGCTCGGCGACGAGCTCGCGGCGCTCCTCCTCGCGGCCCTCGTCGGCCCGGGCCGGTCGCAGCCCTGCGGGCCGGTCGCCTAGCGGCTACCCGCGGAGCTTGTCCTCGCCGAGGAGCCTGACGAAGAAGAAGATGAGGACGCCCGCGACGATCCCGAGGATGAGCGCCGTCGCGGAAGCCGTGCCGATCGCGAGGAGCCCGATCCAGACGTAGGCGCCGAGCGCGAGGCCCCAGAGGAACGACTGGAAGCCGGGGCTGAAGGCGGGCGGGCGCGGGGGGAACTCCATCTCGGGCGCCAGTCTAACGAGGGGCGACGGCCGGGCCCGCTGCTGGACCAAAAAAATTCGCCGAGCCGGTTGCGCTTTCGTCCACCTCTCCGGCCGGCCTTCGGCTTCCGCCTACAGTCGCCCGGTGGGGCTTCGACCTACTCGCGCTCCGTGCTCGGCGCAGGGGGGAATCTAGAGGCGCCGTCCGGGCCGTGCAAGAGCCCGTCGGGGACGTTCCGCGCAAATTGCGGAAAGATCTTCTCGTCCACAATTTCCACAGCGTTTTCGCTTCGCTGTGGGGAAAGCTGTGGGACCCGGCTCCCGCCTAGGGGGGTGCGAGCGCGCCGTCCGTGTAGACGCCCGCCGGGTTCCAGAGGAGGAATCCCCTCGCCTTCGCGTCGCGCGCGGCGAGGATCTGGGCCTTCACGTCCTCGAGCGTGTACTCGCGGCCGAGCGAGAAGTCCTGGAGCCAGGGAACGAGCAGCGTCTCCCCGCCCGCGAGCGCGCGCCGGAAGTCGCGGAGCGACCGGGCGACGGTGATGCCGGGGACGGCGTTCGGGTCGTCGAGGTCGTACTCCCCGGGTCCGTAGTGGGAGGGGTAGACCATCGGGTAGATGAGGTCGAGGTGGCGCGCGAGTCGGCCCGGCTGCTGGCCGATCCCCATGTTCCGGGCGGCGGAGAGGCCGAAGACCGCCGCGGAGACGCGCGCGCCCAGCGGCTCCAGCCGGTCGCGGGCGTACTCGAGGAAGCGGCCGATCGTGACCGCCTTCGGCTCCTTGCGGCGGCCCGGGAAGACCGCGCTCGCGAGGTCGCCGTCGGTGGGGAAGCGCACGTAGTCGAACATGATCTCGTCGAAGCCCGCCTCGACCGCGGCCGCCGCCACGTCGACGTTGTACTTCCACACACGCTCGTCGTAGGGGTTCGTCCACCCGAGCCCGCCGCTCGTCGTCCAGATGCCGCCGCCACGGCGGCCGATGGCGAGCTGCGGCCGGGTGCGGGAGAGGACCGGGTCCTCGAAGACGACGACGCGGCCGATCAAGTAGACGCCCCGCGCCTCCGCCCTCCTGGCCGCGCGGCGGGGGTCGTAGTACGTCCGGGCGGCGCCCGCGGCGCGCGCGAGCGGGACGGCGGGCCGGCGGAAGGCCACCTCGCCGTTCTCGTCCTTGACGTCGAGCTGGAGCGCGGTCAGGCCGGCGCCGGTGAGCGAGAGATACTCGCCGAGCTTTCCCGGGATCGAGGCGAGCGCCATCGTGACGTGGACGCCGCGGATCTCGCTCGGGAGGGGCGCCGGCTCGGGGGGCGCGGGCGCCGTGGTCGTCCCCGAGGTCCCGGCGGGTCCGCCGGAGGCGTCTCCGGCGGCCACCGGCTCGCCGCCGCGGCCCGTGAGGAAGCTCATCCCGAGCGCGACGGCGGCGGCGGCGACGACGACGAGGCCGAGGAGCACGACCCTCCTGATCGCCCGGCGACGGCGAGCCTGATCCCGTCTGGAGCGGAAGCGTTCGTTGGGATCGAGGGGCTCGAGCAGCATCTCCGGTGCGGGCACGGTATTTCCTCTTGTCGCGAGCCGCAACCGTCTCGCGGGGTCGCGCAACGCTTTTCGTTGCGCTAGGATCCGGGCCGTGCCCGTCGCCACGGCCCTCAAGGTCGAGGCTCTCGTGCGCGACTTCCGCTCGCAGCGACGCCTCGCCGACGCCCTCGGCGTGAGCCCGGCGCAGGTGACGCGCTGGCTGCGCGGGCAGGGCATCGACGCGGAGAACGCGGAGCGCCTCGACCTCCTCGAGCTGACGATGTCCGCCGTCCTCCGGCTCTACGACGCGGAGACGGCCGAGAAGTGGCTCGTCGGGCTCAACCCGCTCCTCGGGCACCGCCGGCCGCTCGACGCCATCAGGGCGGGGGAGACGGCCGGGGTCCTGAGGGCGCTCCGGCAAGAGCGCGCCGGCTCGTACGCGTGATCCTCTACCGGTGCTTCGCCTGGGAGCGGGAGGCGGACGCCTCGGCGCCGGGGGGAGCGCTGTGGTTCCCGCGCGCGCGCCAGGGCGACGGTCGGCACGACGCGCCGGAGCGCTACGGATGCCTCTACCTCTCGGAAGAGCCGGTCGCCGCCGTCGTCGAGCGGCTCGCGCCGCTCGCGGGGACGGAGCTCGCGCGAGGCGACCTGACGCGCGAGGGGCGCCCGCTCGCGCTCGCGGCGCTCAGCCTCGCCGACGAGGCGCGCCTGGTCGACCTCGACGACCCGCTCGTGCTCGCGGAGGAGGGCCTGCGGCCCTCGCTCGTCGCCACGCGCGACCGCCGGCTCACCCGTGCGCACGCGGCCGAGCTCCACGAGCGCCGCCCGGACGCGGCGGGCATCCGCTGGTGCTCGGCCTTCGAGTCGCTGTGGGCCAACGTCACGCTCTTCGACCGCGCCGCGGGCCTCGTCGGCGTCGAGGACGTGCGGCGGGTGGGGCTCGACGACGAGGCAGTGCGCGAGGCCGCGGGCTTCCTCGGCCTGCCGGTGGCCGCGTGACCGTCGAGCGACTGCTCGCGGCCTCCCGGGCCGATGGCGGACGTCCTCGCGCTCGAGCGGGCGAGCGCGAGCCGCGGCCCGGCGGGCAGCAGCGCCGCCACTTCGTCAGGCTCGAAAGGCTAGGGGAGGCGAGAGGCGGTCGAAACCGGGCCCGCCGTCCTTCGACTTGACATAACGCCCGTTATCGTGCGTGCGAGCCTGCGAGACGCGCTCTCGCCTCAGGCGCTCGTCGCGTCCAGGAGCTGCAGCAGCTCGTGCGCCGCCAGCTCGATCTCCTTGTGCCGCCACTCGGCTGCGCGGTAGTGGCAGGCGATGAGGCCTGTGCGGTGCAGGCGGCGGAAGTCCCCGTAGA
>DASTQA010000058.1:0-2738 GCA_035762005.1 Gaiellaceae bacterium | reverse complement strand
CTCGCGGCCGACGATCTCGATCCCGGCCTGGACGCACACCTGGGCGATCCCGGCCCCCATCGTCCCGAGGCCGACGACGCCGACCCTGCTCACCCCCGCTGCAGCCGTCATGCGACGACGATTGTGACCTGGAACTCCAGGGGGGCGTCGGGACATCCCTCCTGGCCCGCGCAGGCGGGCTCGCCCGTGGCGGAGACGACGGCGCGCCCCGGGGCCTGCGCCATCACGACCCATTCCGCGAAGCCCGGGTCCCGGAGGTAGTCGACCCGGGCGAGCGTCACGGCCTCGCCGCGCACCGCCGGCTCGCTCCAGACGTAGTCGCTCGTGAGCCGGAGCGTCGTCTCGCCGCCGGCAGGAAGGCGAAGCTCCGCGCCGCTGTCGGCCTCGGTGACGACGAGCGGCGCCCGCTTCGGCGCCGGCGCGCTCTCTCCGGCTCCCTCGTCCACGGGCGCATCCTCGCCGCAGGCGCCGAGCAGCGCCGGGACGATCGCGGCGGCGCAGACGACGGTGCGGATCACAGAGTCCCCGGGTGCATGACCTGCATTTTCCCTCGGACCGCCGGCGACCGCCCCGAGTTCCGCATGCTTCAATAGCGCCATGGCCGTGACCGTCCGCGAGCGCAAGCTCCTCCTCGACGGCGAGTGGATCGAGACCGGCGAGTGGCACGAGGTGCGCTCGCCCTACTCCGGCGAGGTGGTCGGGCGCCTCCCGCGCGCCGGTGCCGACGAGGCGCGCCGGGCGGTCGACGCCGCGAGGCGCGCCATGGCGGCGCCGCTGCCCGCCCATCGTCGCGCCGAGATCCTCGAGCGCACCGCCGCGCTCGTCGCCGAGCGGCAGGACGAGATCGCCCGCACGATCTGCGACGAGGCCGGCAAGCCGCTCAAGGCCGCGCGGGTCGAGGCCGACCGCGCCGTCTCGACGTACCTGTCGGCGGCCGCGGAGGCGAGGACGCTCGCCGGCGAGGTCGTCCCCATGGACGCCTCCCCCGCCGGGGTCGGGAAGCTCGCGTACACGCTGCGCGTGCCCATCGGCGTCGTCGGCGCCATCTCGCCGTTCAACTTCCCCTTCAACCTCGTCGCGCACAAGGTGGCGCCGGCCCTCGCGGCCGGTTGCGCCGTCGTCCTCAAGCCGGCGAGCCAAACGCCCCTCTCGGCGCTCCTGCTCGCCGAGCTCGAGACCGAGGCAGGCCTGCCGCCCGGCTGGCTCAACGTGCTCGTCGGGCCTGCGTCGGAGATCGGCGACGTGCTCGTCGAGGACGAGCGCGTCCGCCTCATCAGCTTCACCGGCTCGGCCGAGGTCGGGTGGAAGCTGCGGGAGCGCGCGGCGACGAAGAAGGTGCTGCTCGAGCTCGGCAACGCGACGCCGGTCATCGTCGAGGCCGACGCCGACGTCGAGGGCGCGGCCGGGAAGGTCGCGGCGAACGCCTTCTCCTTCGCCGGGCAGAGCTGCATCTCCGTGCAGCGCGTCTACGTCCAGCGCGCCGCCTACGAGGACTTCGTCTCGACGCTCGTGCCGAAGGTCGAGGCCCTCGCTCTCGGCGACCCGGCCGACGAGGCCACGGACGTCGGGCCGGTCATCGACGAGGACGCGCGCGAGCGGATCCTCGCGTGGATCGAGGAGGCGAAGGCGCAGGGCGCCACCGTGCTCACGGGCGGAGACGAGACGGGCGAGGGCGTCATCCGCCCCACCGTCCTCGCCGGCGTGACGCCGGCGATGAAGGTCTCCTGCCGCGAGGTCTTCGGGCCGGTCTGCACGGTGACGCCGTACGACGCCTTCGAGGACGCCCTCGAGCTCGCGAACGGCACCGAGTACGGCCTCCAGGCGGGAGTCTTCACGCGCGACGTGGGCAAGGCGCTGGCCGCGGGCGCCGCGCTCGAGTTCGGCGGCGTCCTCGTGAACGAGGCGCCGACCTTCCGCGCCGACCAGATGCCGTACGGGGGCGTCAAGGCCTCGGGCAACACGAAGGAGGGCCCGCCCTACTCGGTGCGCGAGATGACGGAGGAACGGCTGGTCGTGATCGCGGTCTGAGGCCCGAGGCGGCCCCGGCAGTGGGTTAGACTCGTCTGCTGGCTGGGATGCCCGGACGCCTGAACTCCATCTTCGCCCGCCGAGGCGGGCCCGGCGAGCCCGTGCAGGAGGTCGTCGAGGTCGACGAAGGCCACGAGCCGCCGGCCCCGACGCCACCGCCGGAGCCGGACCCGGTGCGATTGCGGCGGGAGCGGCGCGCGCTCGCCCGCCAACGCGAGATCGAGCTGCGTGACGTCGGCGGGCTCGCCGTCGAGATGGTGCGGCGCGACCGCTGGAAGCCCGAGCTCCTGATCGCGCGCGCCGGCGACGTGCTCACCGTCGAGCAGCGGATGCACGAGCTCGACTCGCTCCTCGCGGCCGAGGTGGCCGCGCGCAACTTCCCGAACGTGGCCCTCTGCAAGTGCGGGGCGCCGTTGCCGCCGGGCGTGCACTTCTGCTCCCACTGCGGGCGCGCGGCACCGACCTCGCCGCCCGTCGTCACCTGCGGCCACTGCGGCCAGCCGCTTCCCGCCGAGGCGAACTTCTGCGGCTTCTGCGGCAACGCGGCCGCCGCGGAGGAGTACGAGCCTGCGGAGCCGCCGCTGGACGAGACGCTCGTCCGGCCCGCCCCGGACGAGCCCGGGCACCGTCCGTGACGACGCCGCCCTACGAGCCGCCGCCGGGTCAGGGGCCGCCCCCGCCGCCGCAGGAGCCGGCCCCCGTCCAGGCGG
>DASTQA010000057.1:0-14834 GCA_035762005.1 Gaiellaceae bacterium | reverse complement strand
GACGGCCCGGCGCTACGCGCGCCTCGCCCGCGAGCCGTACCGCTCCATCCGGTGGCCGCACGGGACGGCGCCGAACTGGCAGAACCACAGGTTTCCGGGGAACGCGGCCTTCGTCGTCGAGCTCCCGCCCGGCCCGCTCGGGGACGCCCGTGCGCGGCGGCACGCGCGAGCGGTCCGACAGCTCCTTCGCTAGGCGAGGCCGTCCGAGCGGAGGACCTCGGCGCCGGCCGCCCTCATCTCGACGAGCGCCCGCTCCGGCTTGCCCGGCTCGTGGTCGGAGCGGATGCCGGTCACGAGTCCCGACGACGAGAGCGAAGCGAGGGAGGATCGTCGCGAGCGGCGCCGGGATCGCGTCGCGGCCGCTACGGGCACGCCGCCCGGACAGAAGTCGTTCTGGAAGCCGGCGCGTCCGGGAAGTCCAGCACAGGCCGTGGCGGAGACGGCGCCGCCCGGGTCCGGGGACCCCGGGCGAGCCGCCGGCCGTATCCCGATCGGCATGGACCGCATCGCCCGGGGCGCTCGTATAGTCGGCACGCGATGGCGGGCGACGGCCGCGACGAGCGCGCCTGGGTCCGGGGCGCCCAGGCCGGGTCGGCCCCGGACCTCGAGGCGCTCTTCCGCGCCCACTGGGCGCGGGCCTACCGGGCCGCCTACCTCGTCCTCCACGACGCCGCGGCGGCCGAGGACGTCGCCCAGGAGGCCTTCCTCGCCGCCGTGCGCGCCCTCGACCGCTTCGACAGCCGCCGGCCGTTCGGGCCGTGGCTCCACCGCATCGTCGTCAACCGCGCGATCGACTGGTCGCGGGCGCGGGCGCTCCGCCGCGAGGTGGGCGCCGGGGACGACCACGTCGTCGCCGCCCCCGAGCGAGGGGACGTCGCCGTCGCGCCCGGCGCCGACCTCCTCGCCGCCCTCGCCTCCCTCTCGCCCGAGCACCGGGCCGTGGTCGTGCTCCGCTACCTCCTCGAGTACACGCCGGGGGAGATCGCGCGCATGCTCGAGCTGCCGCGGGGAACCGTGAACTCGCGCCTGCGCCGGGGGCTCGACGCGCTCGAGGGGCTCGTCGAGCGGGAGGAGGAGCCGTGAGCGACCGCGATCTCCGGGCCGACCTCCTCGCCGTCCCGGTGCCGGACGAGCTCGAGGCGCAGCGCCGCGCCTGGCGGGTCGTCGAGGGCGCGTACGCCGGGCGGGAACCGGTGTCGCGACGCCGGCGCTCGCTCCGCCCGGTCCTCGCCCTCGCCGTCGTCGCCGCGATCGCGGCCGCGGCGCTCTCTCCGCCCGGCCGGAGCGTCGGCGGCTGGATCCGCGACCGGGTCGCCGGCGAGCCCCGCGCCGAGCCGGCGCTCGTCCGCCTGCCCGCCCCGGGGATGCTCCTCGTCGCGGCCGAGCGCGGCCCGTGGCTCGTAAGGCCCGACGGCTCGAAGCGCTTCCTCGGCGACTACGACGACGCCTCCTTCTCGCCGCAGGGGCTCTACGTCGTCGCCACGGCCGGGCGCCGCCTCGTCGCGCTCGAGCCGGGCGGTGACCCGCGCTGGGCGCTCGCCCGCCCCGCCCCCCTGGCGGACGCCCGTTGGGCGCCGAGCCCGGGCTTCCGGATCGCCTACCGGGAGGGGGACACGCTCCGCGTCGTCGCCGGGGACGGCACGGGCGACCGGCTCCTCGCCCGCGGCGTCGCGCCGGTCGCTCCGGCCTGGCTCCCGCGCAGCGGCCGGACCGTCCTCGCCTACGCCCGGGCCGACGGCGCCGTCCGGGTCGTGGACGTCGAGTCCGGACGGGAGCTCCTGCGGACGCGTCCCGTCGCCAGGGCCCGAGAGCTCCTCTGGACGCCTGACGGCCTCCTGGCGGTGCTGACGCCGCGGCAAGCGCGCCTCTACGATCGGCGCGGCCGGCTCGTCACGGCACCCGGAGTCTCGCCCGGGAACGAGCTCCTCGACGCCATCGCGCTCGCCGGCGGCTGGGTCGTCTACGCCGAGTTCGATCCCGAGGCGGGCGAGACGACCCTCGTCCGCGAGGCGTGCTTCGCCCCCGGACCCTGCATCCTGATCGGCCCCAGCCGCTTCTTCCGCGGCGCCGGCCGGCTGCGGGATCTGACGATCTCTCCCGACGAACGCTGGCTCCTCGCCGGCTGGCCCGACGCCGACCAGCTCCTCTTCCTCCGGCTCCCGGGCGTCCAGAAGCTCGTGACGGTGGGCGACGTCCGCCGCGAATTCGATCCCGGCGGCCTGCGACCGGGCGCGTTCCCGCGTCTCGCCGGCTGGTGCTGCCCCTAGCCGCGGACGTCCCAGGCGCGGACGGAGACGACCACGGCGCGGAGCCTGACGACACCGTCCCGCGGCGCCGTCTCGGGCTCGATGCCGTAGTGGTCGTAGAGCGCGCGCTCCTTCTCGGGGGAGATCGCGATCCCGTCGGGATCGTCGCGCAGGAGGCCCCTGTCGTCCTCGTCGTCGTAGGTCGACGCCTCGTGCATCAGCTCCGCGGGCCACGGCACCCGGATCGCGCTCTCGCCCACCTCGCTCCCGCGCACGGGCACGAGCGTCCGCTTGCCGCCCGGCAGGCCGTTCCAGACACCGAGCCATTCCGGGCGCCCGCTCTCGTGGTCGACGAAGACGAGGTCGACGTACCCGGCCGACTTCCCGTTCCCGTCCACGACCTCGTGCCCGACGAGGTCGGCGATCTGATCCCTCGTGTAGCTCTCCAGCATGGATCGCCTCCTTTCTCGGAGGCCTTCCCCGGCGGGCGATCGGGAAACGGCCCCGGCGCGGCCGCTAGTACCGGTACCCGTCCTCGTCGTCCTCGGTCGTCGTCTCCTCCGTCGTCGTCCCGTCTCCCGCGGCGCCGCCGCCGACCGTGAGCGTGCCCTCCATGCCCCGCTCGCGGTGGTCGCCGACGGGGCAGGTGAGCTCGTACTCGCCCGGCTCGGAGAGGTCGAGAGCGAGCTCGGCCGAGCCGCCGGGGGCGATGTCCGCCGTCTCGAGCTCCCCGCCGGGCCCGTCGACCTTGAGCGCGTGCACGGAGTCGCCCTCGTTGACGACGCGCACGGTGTAGGCCCCCGGGTCGAGCGAGAGGGAGCCCGGCTCGAGCGCGAAGTCCGTGAGGACGATCTCGACCTCGCCGCCGGCGGCCGGGGTCTCCTCCGAGGCGGCCTCCTCGCCGCCGCACGCCGCGAGCGCGAGCGAGGCGGAGACGAGCGCGAGGAAGGTGAGCCGCGGCACGGCCGTCCATACGACCGGGACGCCCGCGCGGTTTGGCCCGAACCGCCGCCGCGCCGCGCCCGAACCCTCCTGGGCGGCACGTACCGTCGGCGCCGCGGGACTGCGGCCCCCGTGGGCGCCGGCGGGCTACGGTCGCGGCATGCGCGCGTTCACGATCGGCCACGGGACGAGGCCTCTCGACGAGCTCGTGGAGACGCTCGCCCGCGCCGGCGTCGCGACGCTCGTCGACGTCCGCCGCTTCCCCGGCTCCCGCCGGAACCCGCAGTTCGGCCGGGCGCCGCTCGCGGAGGCGCTCGCGGGCGCCGGCATCGCCTACCGGCACGCCGTCGAGCTGGGCGGCCGCCTCAGCGGCGAGCCGGGCGCCGAGCGCTTCGCCTGCCTCCGCGAGGAGGCCTTCCGCAGCTACGCCGCGCGGATGGGCACGGCCGCCTGGCAGGAGGCGCTCGCCGGCGCCCTCGCCGAGCCGGCGCCCTGCTTCCTCTGCGCCGAGACGCTCTGGTGGCGCTGCCACCGCCGCTTCGTCGCTGAGCTCCTCGCCGCCCGCGGCCACGAGGTCGTCCATCTCGTGCGGACGGGCGAGTCGCAGCCGCACCGGCCGCTCGCCGAGGCGGAGGCGCGCGACGGGAAGCTCTATCTTTGCGGCGAGCTCGTCGCATGATCCTCGAGAACGGCGTCATCCGCACGCTCGGGCCGGCCCTGCCCAGGGCGGCCGCCCTCGCGATCGCGGGCGACCGGGTCGCGGGTGGCGTCGGCACGCACGAGACCGCGCTCGTGAGCCCCGAGCGGGTCGACCTCGGCGGCCGCTGCGTCCTCCCCGGCTTCACGGACGCCCACGTCCACTTCCCGACCTGGGCGCTCGCGCAGCGTCAGGTGCGCCTCGAGGGGGCGCGCTCCCTCGACCAGGCGCTCGCGCGCGTCGCCGCGGCGGTGGGCGACGTCGCGGAGGGCCGCTGGCTGCGGGGGCTCGGCTGGAGGAGCGGCGATTGGTCCCCGTCCGTCGAGCCGACGAAGGAGGCGCTCGACGCCGTCGCCGGGGACGTCCCCGTCGCGCTCATGTCCAAGGACTACCACTCGCTCTGGCTCAACTCGGCCGCGCTCGCGCGCGCGGACGGCGACCTCCAGGTGCCCGGAGGCGTCGTCGAGCGCGACGAGCGGGGCGAGCCCACCGGCGTCCTGCGCGAGGAGTGCGCGTGGCACTTCCGCGACACGTACGTCCGGCCGACCGAAGACGAGATGGTGGAAGCCTGCCGCGAGGGCCTGCGGATCGCGAGCGCACGCGGGGTCACCGCGATCCACGACAAGGACGGCTGGCTCGGCGCGCTCCGGGTCTTCCAGCGGCTCCACGACGAGGACGTGCTGACGCTCCGCGTCTGGCAGTCGCTGCCGCACGACCGCCTCGACGCGCTCGAGGAGCTGGGGCTCGGCGCGGGCCTCGGCGACGACCTGCTCCGCGTCGGGTACGTGAAGGCGTTCCTCGACGGGACGCTCGGCTCGCGCACGGCCCTCCTGCTCGACGGGACCGGGGTCGAGATCACGCCGTACGACGAGTTCGAGGAGGTCGTCCGCCGCAGCGCCCGCGCCGGCTTCGCAGTCGCCGTGCACGCGATCGGCGACCTCGCCAACCGCCGCGCACTCGACGCCTTCGAGGCGACGCGGGAGGAGTGGCGCCCGCGCGGCCTCCGGCCGCGTGTCGAGCACGCCCAGCTCCTCGCGCCCGAGGACGTCCCGCGCTTCGCAGCGCTCGGCGTCGCCGCCTCCGTCCAGTTCAGCCACGCGCCCTCCGACCGCGACCTGGCGGACGACTTCTGGGCGGGGAGGACGGAGTGCGCCTACGCGTTCCGCTCGCTCCTCGACTCGGGAGCCCTCGTCGCGAACGGCTCCGACGCGCCGGTCGAGGAGCTCGACCCGCTCCTCGGGGTCCGGGCGGGAGTCCTGCGGACGCTCGACGAGCGCGGCGCCTGGCATCCGGAGCAGGCCGTGTCCGCCGAGCAGGCGCTCCGCGCGACCTGCGTCGCGCCCGCGTGGCTGAGCGGCGACGAGCGCCGCCGGGGGATGCTCCTCCCCGGCTACCTCGCCGACCTCGTCGTCCTCGACCGCGACCCGCTCGCCTGCCCGCCGGAGGAGCTGGCGGAGATCCGGGTCGTGGCGACGATGCTCGGCGGCCGCTGGGCGCACGGGGCGCCGCCCTGGGACTGACCAGGCGCGGAGCTACAATGCGCCCATGCGCACGATGAGGCCCGTGCACGACGAGGAGTGCGCGGTCGCCTGCACGGCCGAGATCATCGGCTCCAAGTGGACGGCCGTGATCGTGCACGACCTCTCCGAGGGGCCGCGCCGCTTCTCGGAGCTCGAGCGCTCCTGCCCCGGGATCAGTCCGCGGACGCTCTCTGAGCGGCTCCGCGCGCTCGAGCACGACGGGCTCCTCGAGAAGCGCTCGACCGCCCGCCGCGCCGAGTACGAGCTGACCCGGAAGGGCCAGGCGCTCCTCCCGATCATCGACGAGATGCGCAGCTTCGGGCACGAGTGGCTCGTCGCCGACGACGAGCACACGCACGGCGAGAAGGAGTCGCGCGCCGTGCCCGCCGCCTAGCGGCGGACGAGGTTCCGGGCGACGAAGGCGAGGTTCGCGGGCCGCTCGGCCAGGCGCCGCATGAAGAAGGGGAACCACTCGGGCCCGAACGGCGTCGCGACGAGGACCTTGAAGCCGCGGGCGGCGAGGTCGAGCTGGAGCTGCGGGCGCACGCCGAAGAGCAGCTGGAGCTCGAAGCGGTCGCTGCCGATCCCCTCGCGCTCCGCGAAGCGGATCGCGTGCTCGAGCATCCGCTCGTCGTGCGTCGCGACCGCCGTGTACCCCTCGCCCCGGAGCGAGCGCTCGAGGAGACGGAGGTAGGCGGCGTCCACGTCCTCCTTGCGCGGGTGGGCGACCGCGGCCGGCTCGAGGTAGGCGCCCTTGACGAGGCGGAGGTTCGGGCGCAGGGGCAGGAGCGCCTCGAGGTCGGCGGGCGTCCGGTGGAGGTACGCCTGGAGGACGACGCCGACGTTGTCGAGGCCGTCGGCACGGAGCCTGCGGTAGATGGCGAGCGTGTCGTCGACGGCCGCGGACGACTCCATGTCGATGCGGACGAAGTTGCGGAGCTCCGCGGCCCGCTCGACCACGCGCCGGAGGTTCTCCTCGGCGAGCGCGGGGCCGAGGTCGAGGCCGAGGTGGGTCAGCTTGAGGGCGACGTTCGCGCGCAGCCCTTCCGCGTCGATGCGGTCGAGGATGCGCACGTACTGCTCGACGACGCGCGCGGTCTCCTCCTCGTCGTGCACGTCCTCCCCGAGGAGGGTCGTGTTCGTCGCGAGCCCCTGCTCGTTCAGCCGGCGGAGCACCGCCACGCAGTCGTCGAGCGTCTCGCCCGCGACGAAGCGCGAGGCGCCGAGCCTGAGGCCGTGGCGGCCGGCGAGTCGTCGCACCGGCGCGCTCGCCGCGGAGGCGAGGATCGCCTTGCGGAGGCCCGCGTCGACGGCCCTTGCGAGCCTCCCGGTCAGCGGGGCAAATCCCGGAAGGCCACGAGCGTCTCGCGGGCGGCCGCGGCGCCGAGGGAGAGGTAGCGGGCGAGCAGCCGCTCGTTGGGCGAGTGGACGTTGGCGCCCGGGAGGGCGAAGCCCGAGAGGATCGTCGGGATGCCCTTCTCGGCGAGCGCGGGGACGACCGGCAGCGTCCCCCCGGTGCGCAGGAGGAGCGGCCTGCGCCCGAGCACGCGCTCGAACGCGCCCTGGGCGAGCCGAACGGCGGGCGCGTCCGGCGGGATCAGGCCCGCGGGGCTGGACGACCGGCGCTCGACCTCGACGTCGGCGCCGGGGGGAGCGGCCTCGCGCAGCAGGCGCTCGAACGCGGCCGCGATCTCCTCGACGTCCTGTCCCGGCGCGAGGCGGATGGAGACGTTCGCCTGGGCGGTCACCGGCAGCACCGTCTTCTGGAGGTCCGGCTCCCCGCCGCGCAGGCCGTTCACGTCGACGGCAGGGCCCGCGAACGTCCGCGCGTACAGCTCCGCCCCGGCCCGGTCGTCGAGCGGCGTCGCGCCGGCGGCGGCGAGCACGGCGGCGCCGGGGTCGAGCTCCTCCCACGAGGCGAGCTCCTCCGGGCTCGGCGGGACCGAGCCCGCGCGCAGCTCCTCCGGGAGGGACACGACCGCCGCGAGCGCCCGCATGAGCGCGTGGACGGCGTTCAGCGCCGCGCCGCCGAACATCCCGGAGTGCAGGTCGGCCTCGCCCGTGCGGACGCGGACGTGGAAGTAGACGAGTCCGCGCACGCCGAGGTCGAAGGAGGGCACGTCCTCGCGCGGCATGCCGCTGTCGAAGATGAGGCAGGCGTCGGCGCCGCGCTCGTCGGCGGCCAGGAAGTCGACGATCGAGTGGCCGCCGATCTCCTCCTCCCCGTCGAGCGCGACGCGGACGTTCACCGGCAGGGCGCCTTCCTCGGCGAGGAGCCGCGCCGCCTTGAGGAGCAGGTACGCGTTGCCCTTGTCGTCCACCGCGCCCCGCCCGTAGAGGTAGCCGTCCCGGAGCTCGGGCTCGAACGGCGGCGACTCCCAGAGCTCGAGCGGCGCGGGCGGCTGGACGTCGAAGTGGCCGTAGAGGAGGACGGTGGGGGCGTCGGCGGCGCCCGCGGAGGCGGGGATCTCGCCGACGGCGAGCGGGAAGGTGTCGGTGGCGACGAGCTCGCACTCGCCGCCCGCCGCGCGGACGAACTCGCAGACCCACTCGCCCGCCCGCGCGACGTCGCCGGCGTGCGCGGGGTCGGCGCTCACGCTCGGGATGCGGAGCCACCCGGAGAGCTCCTCGAGCCAGGCGGGGTCGGGGCGGTCGCTCATTCCGACCCGGGAGTCTACGGGGCCGGCCGCGGGCCTCCCTCCACTGCGAGCCTAACGCGGAGAAGCGCTCACGGGGGTGACGCTTCGCGCCGGGACGTGCACGGATCGGAACCGGAACGGCCCCGTGCGCGCCGGCGCGGGCCGCCGCGCCCCTAGGCGACGTCGCGGAGCTTCTGCGACTCGGCCAGGGCCTGGAGCTTCTTCAGGCACTGGTTCTCGATCTGGCGCACGCGCTCGCGGGTGACGTTGAACGTCCTCCCGACCTCGTCGAGCGTGCGCGGGTTCTGGCCGTCGAGGCCGTAGCGCATCTCGAGCACGCGGCGCTCGCGGAGCGAGAGCGTCTGCAGGATCTGGACGAGCGTCTCCTTGCGGAGCGTCGTCGCCGCCTCCTCGTCGGGAGCGGGCGCGCTCTCGTCGGCGAGGAAATGGCCGAACTCCGACTCCTCCTCGTCGCCGACCGGCTTCTCGAGCGAGATCGGCACCTGGGCGCTCCGGCGGATGTGCTCGATCTCCTCGGGATCGAGCTCGAGCTCCGCGGCGATCTCGTCGGTCGTCGGGTCGCGGCCGAGCTCGCTCAGGAGCTTGCGCTCGATCCTCCCGATCTTGTTGAGCTTCTCGACGACGTGGACGGGCATGCGGATCGTCCGCGCCTTGTCCGCGAGCGCGCGGGCGACGGCCTGCCGGATCCACCAGGTCGCGTACGTCGAGAACTTGAACCCTTTGCGGTAGTCGAACTTCTCCGCCGCCCGGACGAGGCCGATCGTCCCCTCCTGGATGAGGTCGAGGAAGGGCAGGCCCTGGTTGCGGTAGTTCTTCGCGATCGAGACGACGAGCCTGAGGTTCGACTCGACCATCTTCTGCTTCGCGCCGTGGTCGCCCCGCTCGATGCGCTTGGCGAGCTCCACCTCCTGGGCCGCCGTCAGGAGAGGCACCTTGCCGATGTCCTTGAGGAAGAGCTGGAGGGCGTCCGTCGAGACCTCGCGCGGCTCCGGCTGGAGGTCGAGGCCCGCGTCGGCGTCCTCGCGCGGGTCGACGACCTCGATGTGGAGCTCCTCGAGCAGCCCGTAGAACTCGTCCAGCTGGAGCGGCTCGAGCTCGTCGCCGAGCGCGAGCGCGATCTCCTCGTGCGTGAGGAAGCCCGCCTCCTGGCCGTGGCGCACGAGCGCCTTGGCGTCCTCGTGATCGAACGTCACGACCGCCTCGCTCCCCTTCCTCTCCTCCATCGCCCCTACCCCGTCTCCTCAACGTAGCCGGGCCTCGCGACTTGTCAACGGCCCCGCGCCGCGCGGATCCGCCGACGTGCGCCGCGACTCTTACATGCCTCCCGGACGACCGCCATGGGCCGCAGGTCCCATCTTCCACCCCCGGAGGTCCTACCCCCTTCGCGGGACTCCGCTACGAGCCCGCGCCCTCAAGACGATCGAGGAGGCGCTCGGCTTCCCTCCCGTAGAACCCGCCCGCCGCGGCCGCGCGCGCGAGGCGCAGCTGGCGCCGGGCCTCCTCGACCTGCCCCAGCCAGGAGAGAGCCAGCCCGAGGTGGTAGCGGACGACGCCCGTCTCGTCCGCGCGGGCCAGAGGGCCGAGGCGCGAGAACGCCTGCGACGGGTCGTCCTTGTCGAAGCGGCCGAGGGCCGAGGCGACCTTCGCCGCCGTGCTCCCGGGGTGGGCGGCGGCCGCCCGCGCGAAGGCCTCGGACGCGGAGACGGGCTGTCCGCTGCGCTGGAGCGCGATGCCGTAGAGGAGCTGCGCGTCGAGCACGCCTCGCGCCGCCCGCCGCTCGAGCTCGGCGAGCTGCTCGGCCGGCGGCAGCCCCGCGACCCCGGCCGGCGCGCCGAGAGGCGCGACGAAGGGCGGCCGCCCGGGGGCGAAGCTCGGGTGGAGCACGTCCTCGGCGCGCAGGGCCGCGGGGGTGTCGGGGTCCCGCCGCTCGACCTGACGCCATTCCTCCTCCGCCCCCTCGGCGTCGCCGCTCGCGAGGAGCGCGAAGCCGAGGTGGAGGCGGGCGACGCCGCTCGCCGGGTGGTCGGCCACGAGCTCGTCGAGGCGCTCGACCGTCCCCTCGGGCCACGCGGCGACGGCAGCGCCGACGGCGGCCTCGACCGACTCGGGATCGGCGGCGGCGAGCTCTTCGAAGCGGGCCCGCGCGCCCTCGCGGTCGCCCTCGTCGAGGAGCCGCTCCGCCTCCCGGAGGGCGCGGGCCTGCTCGTCGTCCCGCAGCAGGAGGCCGAGCTCGAGCGGAGGCGGCCGGCGCTCGGGCCGCGGCTCGGCGGCCGGCTCCTGGCCGCCCCCGTCGTCCGCCTGGAGCACGGTGACCCCGACGACGAGCGCCGCCGAGGCGGCCGCCGCGAGGCCGGCGAGGACGCGGGCGCCGTTCCGGGACACGAGCCGAGCCTAGCTTCGCGCCCTTGCGGGAAGCGGCCTGGACGTCGCTATACTCATTGAAGCGATGGCGAGCTACCGCGAGCTCCTGCAGCAGGTGAAGCGCGAGATCGAGGAGGTCGACGTCGCCCGCGCCTCGGAGCTGCGCGGTCGCGACGGGACCATCTTCGTCGACGTCCGCGAGCGGAGCGAGTGGGACGAGGGCCACATTCCCGGCGCCGTCCACGTGCCTCGCAGCCACCTCGAGTCCCGCATCGAGCAGGCGGTGCCGGACCGCGACGCGCCGGTCGTCCTCTACTGCGCCTCCGGCAGCCGCTCGGCCTTCGCCGCGAAGGCGCTCGAGGAGCTCGGCTACGAGAACGTCTCCTCCCTCGCCGGCGGGTTCACCGACTGGAAGCGCAACGGCTTCCCCTTCGACCTCCCGCGCGCGCTCGACGAGACGAAGCGGCGCCGCTACTCGCGCCACCTCCTCATCCCCGAGGTGGGCGAGGAGGGCCAGCTCCGCCTCCTCGACTCCCGCATCCTCCTCATCGGCGCCGGCGGCCTCGGCTCGCCCGCCTCGCTCTACCTCGCCGCCGCCGGCGTCGGCACGCTCGGGATCGTCGACGACGACGCGGTCGACGAGACGAACCTCCAGCGCCAGATCGTCCACGCGACCGACCGCCTCGGCGAGTCGAAGGCCGGCTCGGCCAAGCGGACGATCGAGGCGCTCAACCCCGACGTGACGGTGGAGACGTACGAGGAGCGCCTGACCTCGGACAACGTCGACCGGATCCTCGGCGAGGGCTGGGACGTGATCGTCGACGGCGCGGACAACTTCCCGACCCGCTACCTCCTGAACGACGCCTCCGTCTGGCACGACATCCCGGTCGTCCACGGCTCCATCTACCGCTTCGAGGGGCAGACGACGGTGTTCAAGCCGAAGGAGGGGCCGTGCTACCGCTGCCTCTTCCCGCAGCCGCCGCCCCCCGAGCTCGCGCCGAGCTGCGCGGAGGGCGGCGTGCTCGGCGTGCTGCCCGGCATCGTCGGCTCGCTGCAGGCGAACGAGGCGCTGAAGCTCGCCCTCGGCATCGGCGAGCCGCTCGTCGGCCGGCTGCTGCTCTTCGACGCGCTCGAGACGCAGTTCACGGAGATCGCGCTTCGCCGCGACCCGGAGTGCCCGGTCTGCGGCGACTCCCCGACGATCACCGAGTACGTCGACTACGTCGAGTTCTGCCAGGGCACGGGGGCCCACGCGACGTCGTGATCAGGGTCAGGATCCCGCCCACGCTGCGGAACGAGGTCGGCGGCGCCCGTGAGGTGCAGGCCGTCGGCGGCTCGCTCCGCGACGTGCTCGCCGACCTCGCCGAGCGCTTCCCCGGGCTCGGCCACCAGGTGCTCGAGGACGGCGACGGCATCGCGCCGTTCGTGAACGTCTACGTCGACAGCGAGGACGTGCGCACGCTGCAGGGCCTCGACACGCCGGTGCGCGAGGGCGCGACGGTGATCCTCCTCCCCGCCATGGCCGGCGGGCAGCAGACGCTCACGCCGTCGCTCCTCGAGACGGTCGGCCGAACGCCGCTCGTCGAGCTGCCGCGGCTCGCGCCGCACGAGGGCGTCCGCCTCTACGCGAAGCTCGAGGGCCAGAACCCGACCGGCTCGACGAAGGACCGCGTCGCCAAGGCGATGATCGAGGCCGCCGAGGCCGCGGGCGAGCTCGAGCCCGGCCGCGAGCTCCTCGAGCCGACGAGCGGCAACACGGGCATCTCGCTCGCGATGGTGGCCCGGCTCAAGGGCTACCCGCTCACGTGCGTGCTCCCCGAGAACGCGACGGCCGAGCGCGTGCAGCTGCTCGAGCTCTACGGCGCGAAGCTCGTCTTCTCGCCCGCGCACGAGGGCTCGAACGGGGCCGTCCGGCTCGCGCTCGCCCTGGCCGAGCGCGACCCGCGCTTCTTCGTTCCCTTCCAGTACGCGAACGAGGCGAACCCCCGCGCCCACTACGAGGGCACCGGCGCGGAGATCGCGGACGCCCTCCCCCGCGTCGACGCGCTCGTCGCCGGCCTCGGGACCGGCGGCACCCTCATGGGCGCGGGCGACCGCCTGCGCGAGTCGTTCCCCGACCTCCTCGTCGCCGCGGCGGAGCCGCTCCAGGGCGACCTCGTCTACGGGCTCCGCTCGCTCGCCGACGGGTACGTGCCCCCGATCCTCGACGTCTCGAAGCTCGACCGGAAGGTCCTCGTCACGAACGAGGAGTCCGTCGCCGCGCTGCGCCTCCTGCTCGAGCGCGAGGCTATCTTCGCCGGCGTCTCCTCGGGCGCGGTGATCCACGTCGCGCGCAGGGTCGCCGAGGAGCTCGAGGAGGGCGTCGTCGTCGCCGTGCTCGCCGACGGCGGCTGGAAGTACATCTCGGGCGACTTCTGGACGCGCCCCGCCGGCGAGGTCGGCGAGGCGATGGAGGACCGCCTCTGGTGGTGATCCCGGCCGAGGTGCGCTCGGCGCTCGTCGAGCACGCCGAGGCGGAGCTCCCCAACGAGGCCTGCGGCCTCATCGTCCTGCGCGACGGCGTCGCCGAGCGCTTCGTCCCCGGCCGGAACGCGGCCGCGAGCCCCTACCGCTTCGAGCTCGTCGCCGACCCGGAGGCCTGGTTCCTCGAGGACGAGGGCTACGAGCTCGCCGTCTTTCACTCGCACCCCTCGAGCCCGCCGCGCCCGTCCCGCACGGACGTCGAGAACGTCGGCCTCTGGCAGGGGCGCCCGTACGTCATCCTCTCGCTGCGCACCGGTGAGCTCGCCGGCTGGCGGATCGCCGACGGTGCGGTCGAGGGCCTGCCCCTCTCGTAAGCTGGCCGGGAACCTTCCGGGCGCCTCGCCGGTCGGAGGAGCATGAAGACGCTCGCGCTCATCGCCACGCTCGCGCTCGCGGCAGCGCTCGCCGGTTGCGGAGGAGACGACGCGCCGGCGGGAGACCCCGCGACCGGCACCACGCCGCAGACCTCAGGGCTGGGAGCCGGCCCGGGGATCTCGATCGACGAGGCTCTGGCCTCTGGCTCCGACGACGTGCTGCTCGTCAGCGGCAACCTGCTCGCGCAGGGCGGGGAGGTCCGCCTGTGCTCGGCGCTCGCGGAGTCGTTCCCGCCCCAGTGCGGGGGAGCGTCGCTCCACGTCGTGGGACTCGACCTCGAGGAAGTCGACGGCCTGATCACCGAAGGCGACGTCAGCTGGACGGATCGCCCCATCGAGCTGCTCGGGGTGGTGGAGAACGACACGCAGGGGAAGGACGACATCCTGACGATCACCGAGAATGTCCAACAGTGAGCGGGTACCCGGAGGGCTGGAACGAGGTGCGCGGCGGACTCCAGCGCGGCTACCGCTTCCAGGACTTCGCGGAGGCGGTCGCCTTCGTCGGTCGCCTCGCCGAGGCGGCCGAGGCGGCGAACCACCACCCCGAGATCTCGATCAGCTGGAACGCCGTCACGGTGCGCTGGTGGACGCACGTGAAGCGGGCGATCACCGAGCGGGACGTCGAGATGGCACGGCGCACGGACGAGCTCGCCTCCTCCTTCTCCTCGCCGCACTGAGCACGCTCCTCGCCGTCGGCTGCGGCTCCGAGGGGCGCGCGGACCCGCCCGGCTCGGAGGGCGGCGGCGGGGAGGCCGCGCCGGGCGTCGACCTGACGGTCGTCTTCTGGCCCCGTGGCCGCGACGGCGCGGCGCTCGAGGCCACGCTCACTTGCGACCCGGACGGCGGGACCCACCCCCGGCCCGGCGAGGCCTGCGCGGCGCTCGCGGAGAATGCCGACGCCCTCGCGCCGCTCCCGCCGGACGCGGTCTGCACCCACATCTACGGCGGGCCGGAGGAGGCCGAGCTCGCGGGCACGCTCGCCGGCGACGAGCTCCTCGCGACCTTCAGTCGCCAGAACGGCTGCGAGATCGACCGCTGGGACCGGCTCGCGGCCGCCCTCGAGCTCGTGCGCCCCTGAGCGCGGTTCCTCCCGGCGGGGCATCGACTCCCTCGCCCGGCCCGTCGACAATGAGGCGATGAGGCTCGCTCTCTGCGGCGCGCTCGCCGCGCTCCTGCTCGCGCCGCCGGCGCTCGCCTCGCCGCTCCCCGACGCGCCCGACTGCCCGGTCTTCCCGACCTCGAGCGTCTGGAACAGGCCCGTCCACAAGCTCCCCGTGCGCACGGACTCGGAGCGGATCGTCCGCGCGATCGGGGCGGACCGGCCGCTCCACGCCGACTTCGGCTCGGGCCTCTGGGGGGGAGGGCCGATCGGCATCCCGGTCACCGTGGTCGACGGCACGCAGGCGGCGTCCTTCGTCGACTTCCTCTACGGGGACGAGAGCGACCCCGGCCCCTACCCCCTCCCGCCCGACGTCGCCATCGAGGGCGGCCCCGACGCCGACGGCGACCGC
>DASTQA010000056.1:0-2952 GCA_035762005.1 Gaiellaceae bacterium | reverse complement strand
AACGTCGTGAGACAGTTCGGTCCCTATCCACCATGGGCGTTGGAGGCTTGAGAGGAGTCGTCCCTAGTACGAGAGGACCGGGACGAACGGACCTCTGGTGTATCAGTCGTCGTGCCAACGGCGCTGCTGATTAGCCACGTCCGGATGGGATAACCGCTGAAAGCATCTAAGCGGGAAGCCCACCTCGAGATGAGGCCTCCCATCCCCTCGAGGGAGTAAGGGCCGTGGGAGACCACCACGTTGATAGGCGGGACGTGCAAGCACAGCAATGTGTTCAGCGGACCCGTACTAATTGCCCGAGGTCTTGATTTGAACACCGTCTAGTCGCTATGGAGCTTTGAGGGTGCGCGGGGAGCCCGCGCGGTCCTCACAATTTCCGGTGGTCATAGCGGCGGGGAAACACCTCTTCCCATTCCGAACAGAGAAGTTAAGCCCGCCAGCGCCGATGGTACTCGGAGGGCAACCTCCCGGGAGAGTAGGTCGCCGCCGGTTTTCTCTGCAGGGCCGCCGCGAGGCGGCCCTTCGTCGTTCCGTGCACCGGCCGCGCTCAGGCGGGGAGGACGCAGGGCGCGAACTGGCGCACCCGACGCAGAGCGAGTCGGTCGCGCCCGGCCCGGTCGCGCCGCCACTCGAAGACGACCCGGTGGCGCGTCGTCGCGCCGGCCTCGTCCTCGAAGGGGAAGAACCACTGCGACCAGTGGACGATCCGCCGGCTGCCCTCGAGCGGCCCGTTCCTCGTGGAGCGAGCCTGTCGCTGGACCGTGACCCAGCCGGCGCCGTCGGCGGCGACCTGACGGACGAAGACGAGCCGCATGTACCCGTTGGCGGGGCTCGCCCGCCAGCGCGTGTGCGCGCGCACGCGGCTCGGCTTCTCGCCGACGACCCCGCAGGAGAGCCGCTTCGCCTCCCAGGCGAACGGCCCGCGGGTCGCCGTCCAGCCGGAGACGTCGTCGGCGGCGGCCGGACCAGTCCATGTGAGCCCGAACGCCGTCGCAGCGATGGCGGCGAAGCGACGCCTTCCTCGCCTCATCATCGTCCTCCTTCTCCGCCCGGCCTCGCCGGGCGGCCGCAGGGTGCCTTGCGCAGCCGAGACTACGGGAATGACCGGACGTCCGTGAGCCCGACGCGGCCGCTCCCCCGCCGGGCCTACGCCGCCCGCAGCTTCTGGCGCCAGTCGGGGTCGAGCGCGCGCAGGCGGGCGACCCGGTCGCCCACGGGCGGATGGGTGGAGAACATCGCGGCGAGCCCTTCCGCCGCGAACGGGTTGACGATGTAGAGCGGCTCGGTGACGGGACTCGCTCGGAAGGCCACGAGCTCCATGGCCTGCTCGATCCGGACGAGCGCGTCGGCGAGCGGGTGCGGCGAGTCCAAGATCTCGGCCGCGCGGCGGTCGGCCGCGAGCTCCCGCCTCGGCGAGAGCAGCACCTGCACGATGCTCGCCGCGACGGGACCGAGCACGAAGAGGAGCGCGCGCTCGAGGAACCCGCCGATCCGGCTCACCTCGACGAGCCAGCCGGCGAGCAGGACGACGGGCGTCTGCACGAGGAGATCGCGGTGACGCGCGTGGGCGAGCTCGTGCGCGAGCACTCCTTCGAGCTCGGCCGGCGAGAGCAGGCCGACGAGCCCCTGTGTGACGGCGATCCCGGCGGCCCCCGCTCCCCGCCCGACCGAGAGCGCGCGCGGGTGTCCGTCGGGAACGAGGTAGAGCTTCGGCCGCTCGACGCCGGCCGCCATGGCGAGCCGGTCGAGCGTCGAGTGGAGGGCCGGCGCCTCGGCGAGGTGGAGCTCGCGCGCACCGAGCGAGGCGAGGACGACGCGGGGCCCGTACCAGTAGATCGTCGCCGCCATGAGCAGGCCGACGACGAGGAAGACGCTCCCCAGCCGGAGGCCGCCCAGCCACCAGCCGAGCGCGAAGAGCCCGCCCGCGAGCGCAGCGTAGAGGAGGAGCGCCTTGCCGACGTTTCGCGCAGCGAGGAGCGAGCCGCGCACGGCCCCGCTCCTACCCCTCGCCTTCGCTCTCGGCGAGGCCGCGCGGCGGCCAGTCGGGCTCGGGGGCGTCGCAGCGACTCGAGCAGTGGAGCGAGGCGACGTTCTGGAGCGGGATGAGGATGTGCCCGTTGAGCTCGAGGTGGGGGACGCCCTCGACGGCGCAGTAGGCGGTCAAGGTGCCGTCCTGGTAGTCGCCGCCGAAGAGCTCGACGTCGACCTGCTCGCCCTTGTACTTGCTCGTGTAGTCCTCCATGCCTTTGAGGGTAGCGGTTTCCGCTCAACCATCCCGTTCGTCCCGGCCGTCTACGCCGCGAAATGCCGTGCCCGTGTGGTCCCGTGTCGTCCCTCTGGCGTGGTCAGCTCAGCACACGCGCCGGCCGCACCTTGACGCACGCGCGACCGCGATCGCGGCTACGTCGACGATCGGCGAGCTGCTCTTCATCACGATCGAGCAGGGCGCCCTCCGACTCGGCGAGGTGCTCGGCCTCCGCTGGGCCGACGTCGATGCCGCCGGCTCCCGTCCGCGCGTGCCCCGCTCGGACCGAGCGCGCTGGGTGTAGCTGCGAGGCTGGGTAAGCGCCGAACCAGCGCAAGGTTCCGTCTCCCAGACTGGAACGGGCTCGCTGACGCGCCGAGGGGCGGCGGGCGCGCATGGGGAGTACGGGATTTCCCGCAGCCGTGTCAGGGTCGTTGCGGATGATGCAAGCGCGGACACGGCTCGATAATGGGCTGTCGAACCAGGAGGTTCAGCCATGTTTGCGGTGGAAACGATCGCAGTTCTGTGGCTGATCGTGGCGTTCGCGTTCGTCGCGGTCGTCCTCAGCCTAGTGCTGTACGGACTCGTGCGACCGTTCACGCATCGGCATTACCACCATCGCTCGGGACTCTGGGTGCACTTGCCGTAAAGCGGAAATCACGGCTGGCGCGATGACTGATCAGTCAGGAGGGTGTCGTGAGACGAGT
>DASTQA010000055.1:0-4745 GCA_035762005.1 Gaiellaceae bacterium | reverse complement strand
GACTCGGGTGAAGGATCGCTAAAGCAGCGTCGTCGGCTCGAGGCCGAGGTGGCGGAACGCCGCGGGCGTCGCCACGCGGCCGCGCGGCGTGCGCTTGAGGAAGCCCTGCTGGAGCAGGTACGGCTCGTAGACGTCCTCGATCGTGTCCGGCTCCTCGTCCAGGGCGACCGCGAGGGTCGAGAGGCCGACGGGGCCGCCGTCGAACTTCTCGACGATGGCGGCGAGGAGCGCCCGGTCGACGCGCTCGAGCCCGTGGGCGTCCACCTCGAGCAGCTCGAGCGCCTCGCGGGCGACCGCGAGGGAGACGGCGCCGTCGTGGCGCACCTCGGCGACGTCGCGGACGCGCCTGAGGATCCGGTTCGCCACCCGTGGCGTCCCGCGGGCGCGGCGCGCGATCTCGTCGGCGGCCTCGCGGGCGATCTCGAGGCCGAGGATCCCGGCCGACCGGCGGACGATGCGCGCCAGCTCTCCGGCGGTGTAGTGCTCCAGGCGGTAGGTCATGCCGAAGCGGTCGCGCAGCGGCGTCGTGAGGAGTCCCGTCCGCGTCGTCGCGCCGACGAGCGTGAAGGGCGGCAGGTCGAGTGTGAGCGTCCGGGCCGCCGGCCCCTGCCCGACGACGATGTCCAGGCGGAAGTCCTCGAGCGCCGGGTAGAGGATCTCCTCGACGGCGCGGTTGAGCCGGTGGATCTCGTCGACGAAGAGGACGTCGCGCTCCTCGAGCGAGGTGAGGATCGCGGCCATGTCGCCCTTGCGCTCGAGCGCGGGGCCCGCGACCGAGCGGAGGCCGACGCCGAGCTCCTCGCGGACGATGTACGCGAGGCTCGTCTTGCCGAGCCCCGGCGGGCCGGCGAGGAGGACGTGGTCGAGCGCCTCCCCCCTCGCCTTCGTCGCCTCGAGGGCGATGGCGAGCTGCTCCTTGACCCGCTCCTGCCCGACGAACTCGGCCAGCGACCTGGGCCGGAGGGACCGGTCCAGCTCCTCCTCGTCCGGGGCGAGGACGGCCGTCGTGATCCGCTCGCTCATGCCGCCCGGAGCGCCTGCCGGACGCGCTCGGCCGGCGGCAGGTCGGGGTCGGTGTCCGCGAGGCGCTGCTCGGCCTCCGCGACGGTGTAGCCGAGCTCGACGAGGGCGTCGCGGGCGACCGTGTGGCCGTCGCCGGCGCCCAGGTGCGGGGCGTCCTCGACGGCGGCGAGCGGGGCGATCCGCTCCGTCAGCTCGAGCACGACGCGCTGGGCTGTCTTCTTGCCGATCCCCGGGATCGTCTGGAAGAGCGCCGCGTCCTCGCGGACGATCGCCCGCCGCAGCTCGGCGGGCGAGTAGCCCGAGACGATCGCGAGCGCGACCTTCGGCCCCACGCCCGAGACGGCCAGGAGCTGCGCGAAGAGCTCGCGCTCGGCGGCGTCGGCGAACCCGTAGAGCTGGAGCGCGTCCTCGCGCACGTGGAGGTGGGTCTCGACCACGGCCTCCTCGACGCCGTCGGCCTTCCGGATCGCCGAGGGCGTCGCGTGGACGCGGTAGCCGACGCCGCCGACCTCGAGGACGAGGCCCTCGGCATCCGAGGCGACCGGCCTGCCGCGGAGCCTCGCGATCACCGCCGGGCTCCCGCGAGGGCGGCGAGCGGGGGCGCGAGAGCGTGGCAGATCGCGACCGCGAGCGCGTCCGCCGCGTGATGCGGGCGCGGCACGTCGTCGAGCGCGAGCAGCGAGCGGACCATCCGCTGCACCTGCGCCTTCTCCGCCCGGCCGTAGCCGCATACGGCCTGTTTCACGGCTGCGGGGGCGTACTCGGCGCAGGCCACGCGGGCGCCCGCGCAGGCGACGAGCACGGCGCCTCGAGCCTGACCGACGGAGAGCGCGATGCGGGCGTCGGCGCCGACGTAGGACTCCTCGAGGGCGACGGCCTCCGGCTCGTGGCGCGCGATGAGGTCGACCACCTCGTCGTGGATCCGCCGCAGGCGGTTCTCCGGCGCGTCCCGCGCCGAGGTCCGCCACCAGCCGTACTCGACCGCCCTGAGGCGGCCGCCGCTTCCGTGGACGATGCCGAAGCCGCACGCTGCAGTGCCCGGGTCGATGCCGAGAACCTTCACGCGTGGAGGTTAGGCGCCGGCCCGGACGTTCCTGCCGGTGGTCGAGGCTTCAGGCGAGGATGTTCGCCTTGACGCCCCGGTGGTCGGCGCACCACTCCCGCAGGTGCGCGACGACCGTCGCGCGCGCGTCCGCCTCGCTCGGGGCCGCGCCGGGCGACCAGCGCGTGCGCACCTCGAAGGTGTCCTCGCTCCGGGGCTCCGTCGGACAGCCGTTCCGCTGGAGATGGGCGCGGATGGAGGCCATCGCGGATGGGTCGCTGATCTCGACGAGCATGGGCCGCCGGACGGGATATCGGCCCCTCGCCGCGCCGGGATGAGCGCCGATCCCCCTCGGGGCCGGCCGGCGGTCAGGCGGCGACGCCCTCGAGGATCCGCTCGGGAATGTCGAAATTGGCGTGCACGGCCTGCACGTCGTCGTTCTCCTCCAGGGCGTCCATGAGCCGGAGGAGCTTCTTCGCCGTTCCCTCGTCCTCGACGGCGACGGTCGTCTTCGCGAGCATGGTCGGCTCCGCCGACTCGTACTCGATGCCGGCGGCGTCGAGCGCGGCGCGAACCGCGGCGAGGTCGTCCGGGGCCGAGGTCACCTGGAAGCTCGAGCCGTCGAGCTCGACCTCCTCCGCGCCGCCGTCCGCCGCCGCGAGCATCAGCTCGTCCTCGCTCACCGAGTCGGCGGCCACCATGACCATCCCCTTGCGCTCGAAGAGCCACGCGACGGAGCCGCTCGTGCCCAGGTTCCCCTCGTTCTTCGCGAAGAGGTGGCGGACCTCCGAGGCGGTGCGGTTGCGGTTGTCGGTCAAGGTCTCGACGAAGACGGCCACGCCGCCGGGGCCGTAGCCCTCGTAGGTCACGGTCTCGTACGCCGCGGCGCCGTCGCCTCCGGCGCCGGCGCCGCGGGCGATCGCCCGCTCGATGTTGTCCTTCGGCATGGAGCTGTCGCGGGCCTTCTGGATCGCGGTCGCGAGCGCCGCGTTCGCGTCCGGGTCGGGGCCGCCCTCCCGCGCGGCGACGATGATCGCGCGCGAGAGCTTCGAGAAGAGCTTGCCCCGCTTGGCGTCCGCGGCGCCCTTCTTGTGCTTGATGCTCGACCACTTGCTATGCCCGGACATGAGCCTCCTCCCTGACGAGCTCCAGGAAAAGCTCGTGGACCCGCGTGTCCTCGGTCAGCTCCGGGTGGAACGAGGCCGCCAGCACGCGCCCCTGGCGAACGAGCACCGGCTCGCCGCGCAGGCGGCCGAGCACCTCGACGTCGGGCCCGGCCTCCTCGACGCGCGGCGCTCTGATGAAGACGCCGACGAGCGGCTCCTCCTCCCCCTCGAGCTCGACCTCGTCCTCGAACGAGGCCACCTGCCGGCCGAAGGCGTTCCTCGCCGCGCTGACGTCGAGGAGCCCGAGGTGGTCGCGGTCGAGGAGGATCATGCCGGCGCACGTGCCGAAGAGCGGGCGCGGGAACCTCGCGACGGGCCCGGCGAGCCCGTACTCCTCGATCAGCCGGCGGATGGCGGTCGACTCGCCCCCTGGGATGACGAGGCCGTCGAGGCCGTCGAGCTGCTCCGGCTTGCGCACCTCGACGACGGCGGCGCCGAGGCGGCGCAGGACGGCCGCGTGCTCGCGGAAGTTGCCCTGGACGGCCAGGACGCCGATGCGAAGCGTCTGCTCGCTCACGCGAGACACTGTACCCCCGGGGCCTTCGGCCCCTCGACCCCCGCTTTCGAGGCTACCGGCGGAAACGTCACGCGTCTGTGCCGGGTCGTGCAGCGTCCGTGTCGGCGCGCGTCACCGGGCAAGGTGCGCCGGGCGCCGCCCGCGCCGCGGCGGGCTACCAGCCGCGCGTCTCGAGGAGCTCTTCGGGGGCGAGCGCGGCGGCGTCGAGGCCGCGCATCGGCTCGCCGAGACCCGTGGAGACGCGCGCGAGGACCTCCGGGTCGGAGAAGTGGGTCGTCGCCTCGACGATCGCCTTCGCCCGCGCCATCGGGTCGGCCGACTTGAAGATCCCCGAGCCGACGAAGACGCCGTCGGCGCCGAGCTGCATGCAGAGGGCCGCGTCGGCGGGCGTCGCGATCCCCCCGGCCGTGAACGTCACGACGGGGAGGCGGCCGTTCTCGGCCACCCAGCGGACGAGGTCGAGCGGCGCCTGGAGCTCCTTCGCCTCGGTGTAGAGCTCCTCCTCGGCGAGCGTCCGCAGCCTCCGGATCTCGCCGAACACGGAGCGCATGTGTCGAACGGCGTTGACGATGTCGCCCGTGCCGGCCTCGCCCTTCGTCCTGATCATGGCCGCACCCTCCCCGAGGCGCCGCAGCGCCTCGCCGAGGTTGCGGCAGCCGCAGACGAAGGGGACGCGGAAGCTCCACTTGTCGATGTGGTGGAGCTCGTCGGCGGGGGTCAGGACCTCGCTCTCGTCGACGTAGTCGACCTCGAGCGCCTCGAGGATCTGCGCCTCGACGAAGTGGCCGATCCGCGCCTTCGCCATGACCGGGACGGTGACGGCCTCCTGGATCTCCTTGATCTTCGTCGGGTCGGCCATGCGCGCGACGCCGCCCTCCGCCCGGATGTCGGCCGGGACGCGCTCGAGCGCCATCACCGCCACGGCGCCCGCTTCCTCGGCAATCCGCGCCTGCTCGGCGTCCGTGACGTCCATGATGACGCCGCCCTTGAGCATCTC
>DASTQA010000054.1:0-55691 GCA_035762005.1 Gaiellaceae bacterium | reverse complement strand
TCGACGCGACCTGATCCTCCACCGGGAACGGCGCGTACTGCTTCTGCTTCAGGATCTCCACGATCCGCGCCCCTCGATCGAGCTGAGCCTGCGACGCCTTGTCGAGGTCGGAGCCGAACTCCGCGAAAGCCTCGAGCTCGCGGTACTGGGCGAGGTCGAGACGCAGACGTCCGGCGACCTGCTTCATCGCCTTGACCTGCGCGTTCCCGCCGACTCGCGAGACCGAGATGCCGACGTTGATCGCCGGACGGACACCGGAGAAGAACAGGTCGGACTCGAGGAAGATCTGCCCGTCGGTGATCGAGATCACGTTCGTCGGGATGTACGCCGAGACGTCGCCGCCCTTGGTCTCGATGATCGGCAGAGCGGTCAGCGACCCGGCGCCGTTCTCGTCGGACAGCTTCGCCGCACGCTCGAGCAGGCGGGAGTGGAGGTAGAAGACGTCCCCGGGGAAGGCCTCCCGGCCAGGCGGGCGGCGCAGGAGCAGGGACATCTGCCGGTACGCGTCCGCGTGCTTCGAGAGGTCGTCGTACATGCAGACGGCGTGCCGGCCGCCGTAGAGGAAGTGCTCGCCCATGGCCGTGCCCGCGTAGGGCGCCATCCACTTGATCGGCGCCGCCTCCGTCGCCGAGGCGGTGACGATGATCGTGTACTCCATCGCCCCGGCCTCCTTCAGGCGCTCGTACACCTGGGCGACCGTCGAGGCCTTCTGGCCGATGGCGACGTAGACGCAGATCATGTCCTGGCCCTTCTGGTTCAGGATCGTGTCGACGAGGATGGCCGTCTTCCCCGTCGAGCGGTCGCCGATCACGAGCTCCCGCTGGCCCCGGCCGATGGGGATCATGGAGTCGATCGCCTTGATGCCGGTCTGGAGCGGCTCGGTCACCGGCTGGCGCCTGACGACCCCGGGGGCCTTGAACTCGAGCTCGCGGGTCTCGCTCGCGCCGATCGGACCGCCGCCGTCGAGCGGCTCCCCGAGCGGGTTGACGATGCGGCCGATCAGCTCGTCCCCGACCGGGACGCTCATGACGCGGCCGGTCCGCTTCACCGGCGACCCCTCGCCGATCTTCGCCCAGTCGCCGAAGAGCGCGACGCCGACGTTGTCCTCCTCGAGGTTGAGGGCGATGCCGGTGACGTCGTGCTCGAGGGAGACCATCTCCATGGCCAGGCAGCTCTCGAGCCCGTACACGCGCGCGATGCCGTCGCCGATCTGGAGGACGCTCCCGACCTCGGCGAGGTCGGTCTCGACGTCGTACTCCTCGATGCGCTGCTTGAGGATGGACGTGATCTCTTCGGGGCGTAGCTTCACTCTCTGTCTCCTAACGTCTCGCGGTCAGTTCCTGCCTGAGGCCTTCGAGCCGGCCGCGCACGCTCGCGTCGAGGCGCCGGGAGCCGGCCTGGATGACGATGCCGCCGATGATGGCCGGGTCGACGCGGCGCGTCGCCTCGACGCGGCGTCCGGAGGCCTCCTCGATCTGCCGCACGACTCCGGCGGCCTCCTCGTCCGATAGCTCGACGGCCGTCGTCAGGTCGAGCTCGAGCACGCGCGCCTCGCGGGCGATCAGCCGCTCGAGCTCGCGCTGGATCTCGCCGACCTCGCCGATCCGGCCCTTCTCGGCGACGAGGAGGAGGAAGTTGCGGACGAGGTCCTCCGCCTCGCCGAGCACGGCGGCGAGGGCGTCCCGCTTCACCCGGGCCTCGATCTGCGGGTTCCGCAGGAGCGACCGGAGCTCCGCCGAGGACTCGACCGCGGCGACGAAGTCGGCGAGCTCCTCGCGCACCTCGGCGAGACGGCCCTTCCCGCCGGCGGCGGCGAGCAGCGCCTCGGCGTAGACGGTGTGGGCGACGGCCATCGGGGCGTCCGGGTCCCTAGTTCTCCGAGGCGAGCCGCTTGACGTCGACCTCGCCGATCGTCTCGTCGATCAGCCGGCGCTGGTCGTCCTCGTCGAGGACCTTCCCGGTCACCTTCTCCGCGGCGAGCAGGGTCAGCTCGACGACGTCGCGCCGGATCGACTCCCGCAGGCGGGCGTTCTCGGCCTCGAGCTCCTCCCGGTTCTTCTCGAGCCGCTCCTTCAGGTCCGCGTCGGCCTGCGCGCGCGCCTGGTCGAACTGGCGCTGCGCCTGGCGGCGCGACTCCTCCAGGATCCGCTCGCGCTCGGCCTTCGCCTCCTCGCGCTCCTTCGCCGTCAGCTCCCGGAGCTCACGGGCCTCGGAGCGCGCCTTGTCGGCCTCGTCGAGCGCCTCGCGGATGCGGTCGCGGCGCTGGTCGATGAGCCCCTGGATACGACCGAAGGCGAAGCGCCGGAGCACCCAGAGGACGATGAGGAACGTGACGACCGTCCAGACCATCAGGCCCGGGACGACGTCGATGAGCGAGCCCTCGTCCTCCGCCTCCGCCTCCTGCGCGAGGAGGACCGTCTGCAGCAGCGCCTCCCTCATCGGCTAGACGAGCACGAAGGCGAGCAGGCCGCCGAGGAGCGCGTAGAAGACGACGGCCTCGGTGAGCGCGAAGCCGAGCCACTGGATGCCCGTGAGCTCACCGCGGAGCTCGGGCTGGCGCGCGACCGCCTGGATCATGGAGCCGAAGATCGTCCCGATGCCGATCCCGGCGCCGACCGCGCCGAGGCCGACGCCGACGCCGAAGGCGATCGCCTGGCCGAGGGCGGTCAGGCCCTCGTCGGTGGTCTGTGCGAGCAGGATGTCCACGTAGCGCTCCTTTCTAGTGCTCCGGTTCGATGGCGCCGCCGATGTAGATGGCGGAGAGCAGCGCGAAGACGAAAGCCTGGATGGTCACGACAATCCCAACCTCGAAGAGGTAGATGGCGGTCCCGACGGTCACCGCGATCGGGATCAGCACCCACGACGAGAAGATGAAGATGAGACCGAGCATGACGAGGATCAGCATGTGGCCCGCGAGCATGTTGGCGAAGAGCCGGACGGAGAGCGAGATCAGCCGCATGAACTGCGAGATGATCTCGAGCGGGACGATGAGCCCGAGGAGCGGCTTCGGCGCTCCCTCCGGGATCCAGCTCTTGAAGTAGCGCGCCGGCCCGTTGTAGCGGATCCCCTCGACGTGCGTGGCGCCGAAGGTGATGAGCGCGAGCGCGAGCGTCACGCTCAGGTTCGCGGTCGCCGCGTAGATGCCGAGGGTCGGCAGCTCGACGCCGAAGAGGTTGAACGTGTCGTTCGAGATCGGCAGCGGCAGGAAGCCGACGATGTTCAGGACCCAGATGAAGAGGAAGAGCGAGGCGACGTAGGGGAACCAGAGGCCGATCGCCTTCGAGGGGAGGCTCGACTCGGCGATCTGCTCGTGGACGAGCTCGTAGACGGACTCGCCGGTCGTCTGCCGGCGGCTCGGCCGGAGCGAGAGGCCGAAGCGCATGAGCCAGATGCCGAGGACGATCGTCAGGAGCCCGCCGAGCCAGAGGTAGGCCACCGCCTTGTTCACCGAGAGGTCGAGGGGGCCCAGGTGGATCGGGACCCACTCCTCGAGGATGAACTCGTGCTGGGGGTCGAACTCCTCCGCGGCGAGGAGCAGGCTCACCGGCGGGGGCTCCCGGCGAAGTAGAGGGCGAGGCTCGTCCCCAGCTCCGTCGAGTACGCCGCCGCGTAGACGAGCGCCGCGGCGAGCGCGAGCGACGGGTCGGCGACGGCGACCGCGAGGAGGACGAGCGCGAGCCCGATCCCCCGCCCCATCATCCCGAAGGCGACGAGGCCCGAGCCGCGCAGGGTCGGCTCGCCGATCCCCGCCCGGGCGAAGAGCAGGCCGAGCGCCTGGCTCGCGGCCCAGAGCGCGGCGCCGAGCGCCCAGCCCTCGAGGCGCCAGCCGGCGAGGAGGAAGACCGGGAGGGCGAGCGCGACGACCGCGCCCCCGAGGAGCACGGGGAGACGCCGGTCGGGCTGCGGCCGGGGCGTGGAGAGGACGCCGGCCACGCTAGAGGGCGCTCCGGTAGCGAAAGTAGACCGAGAGGACGGCGGCGGGGATGCCGATCACGGCCCCGACCGCCACGCCGGCGCCGAGGGAGCCGGCGGCCGCGCCGAGCGCCGCGCCCAGGCCCACGCACGCGAAGAGGACGCCGGCCAGGAGCGCCCCGGCACCGACCGGATCGAGCGACGTGCGTTCGGCCCCCACGACGGACTGCATCTTATTCGGCCACAGCCTATCAGTCCCGGGCCTGAGTTCGTGACAGCCCGATCGCGTTCGTCAGGCCAAAACGGAGCTACTTTGTGCCGTCCAGGAGCCGTGCGCCGAGCTCGCGCACGACGTCGGCCACGAGGTCGACGTCCCCCTCGCTCGTCCGCCAGTTGACGATCGCCGGCCGGAACGCCGTCCGGCCGGCGAAGCTCGTCGTCCCCACGTAGACGCGCCCGTCCGCGAGGAGGTCCGCGCCGAGGCGCTCGTTGAGCGCGTCGAGGTCCTCCTCGGGCACGCCGGCCGGCCTGTAGCGGAAGCAGACGATGTTGAGCGGCACGTCCGCGAGGCGCTCGAGGTCGTCCGCCTCGTCGACCCGCGCCGCGAGCCGCTGTGCGAGGTCGAGGTGGCGCTCGACCATCTCCCGGTAGCCCGACCGCCCCCAGGCGCGGAGCGTCGCCCAGACGGCGAGGGAGCGGGCGCGCTGCGACAGCTCCGGCGAGAGGTAGCCGTAGTTCGGCTCGGCCTCCCCGGCCGGCAGGTAGGCGGCCGCGAGCCCGAAGACCTGCACGAGGAGAGCCGGGTCGCGGACGAAGGCGAAGCCGCAGTCGTAGGGGACGTTCAGCCACTTGTGGCCGTCCGCGATCACCGAGTCGGCGCGCTCGACGCCCTCCGCGAGCGGCGCCGCGCGCGGGGTGATCCTCGCGAAGAGGCCGAAGGCGCCGTCGACGTGCAGCCAGGCGCCGTGCTCCTCGGCGAGGTCGGCGAGCGCTCCGAGCGGGTCGAACGCGCCCGCGTTCACCTCGCCGGCGTTGCCGATGAGGATCGCGGGTGCGCCCCGCAGCTCACGGAGCGCCGCCGTGAGCGCCGGCAGGTCGAGGCTGCCCGCGGCGTCGCGTGAGAACGTCCGCACGCTCTCCCGGCCGATCCCGAGCGCGGCGAGCGCCTTGCGGGCGCTCGCGTGGACGAAGCCGCTCGAGAGCACGGGAACCGGCGGCAGGCCGGCGAGCCCCTGGGCGCCGACGTCGCGGCCGTGGCGCTCGCCCCACCACTGGCGCGCGGCCGCGAGGCCCATGAGGTTGGCGCCCGTCGCGCCCGTCGAGAGGGCCCCGCCCCACTCGGGCGGGAGGCGGAAGAGCTCGAGGAGCCAGCGCACCGCGACGGTCTCGACGCGCGTGGCGAGAGGCGAGGCGACGCGGCTGAAGGCGTTCTGGTCGAGGGCGGTCGTGAGCCAGTCGGCGCCGAGCGCTGCCGGGGTGACGCCGCCCGTGACGAAGTGGAAGAAGCGGGGCCCCGGCGAGGCGGTGGCCGCGTCGCTTCCGGCCACGAGCTCTCGGAGGGCGGCGACGGCGCCGGCGCCCTCCTCGGGGAGGGGGCCGCCGAAGCGGCCGGCCGCCTCCTCCACCCCGGCGGGCAGCACCGGACGCTCGCCGAGACCGGCGAGCCAGGCGGTCGCCTCCTCGTAGGCGACGCCGGCCGCGGCGGCCGTCTCGTCCTCCCGCCTCACGCGCTGCGCAGCCGCCGCTCCTCCTCGTCCTCGACCGCGCGCCGGTGCCCGACCCAGGCGCGCAGGCGGCGGAGCTTGAGGATCTCGAGGACGATCACCATGTAGAGCGAGGTGGCGAAGGCGGTCACCGCGATCAGGGCGACGAGGACGGTGGGCCAGAGGTGCCACTCGCCGTGCGCCCGGAAGGGGACGAACCGCGTCGCCAGGGCGGCGCCGGCGAGGACGAGCCCCCAGGCGTAGAAGTAGAGCGCCGCGCGCGTCTGCGAGAAGCCGATGTTGCGGAACCGGTGGTAGAGGTGCCACGGCGTCGGCTCGTGCAGCGGCCGGCCGTACTTCAGGCGCTTGGCGATCACGAAGGACGTGTCCAGGATGGGCACGGCGAGCACGAGCAGCGGGAAGAGGAGGGCGACGGTCGCGGCCGTCTTCAGCGCGCCCTGGATCGCGACGGTGGCGAGGATGAAGCCGAGCAGGTGCGAGCCCGAGTCGCCCATGAAGATCCGGGCCGGGTAGAAGTTGTGCCGGAGGAACCCGAGGCAGGCGCCCGCGACGATGGCCGAGAGCACCGCCGCCTCGGGGCGGCCGAGCGAGAGGGCGAGCACGGCGAACGTCGCGCCTGCGATCGCGCTGATCCCGGCCGCGAGCCCGTCCATCCCGTCGAGGAGGTTGATGACGTTCATCATCCCGACGATCCAGACGACCGTGGCCGCGACGGCGAGCCAGTAGGGGAGCTCGTGGACGCCGAGCAGGGGGAAGCTGAAGCGGTCGATGTAGACGTCGAAGTGGATCGCGATCGCGGCCGCCGCGCCCTGGCCGCCGAGCTTCACGAGCCAGGGGAGCCCGCGGAAGTCGTCGGCCATCCCGACGGCCGTCGCGACGGCGGCCCCGAGCAGGATCCCGCGGTAGGTGCCGGAGAGGTCGAGGAAGGCGAGGGCCGGGATGAAGATCCCGAGGAAGATCCCGAGCCCGCCCAGCCTGGGCACCGCGCGCAGGTGCATGCGCCGCGCCTCGCCCGGCTCGTCGACGACCCCGAGCACGCGGGCGACGCGGCCGACGCCGGGCGTGAGGACGAGGACGATCCCGAGCGCGACGAGGAAGCCCCAGAGGACGTCCATGTGCGCCCGGAAGACGTCGTACACGGCCGCCGTCCCGCCTACTTCGTCCCGTAGAGGCGGTCGCCCGCGTCGCCCAGGCCCGGGACGATGAAGCCCTTCTCGTTCAGGCCCCGGTCGACGGCCGCGACGACGACGTGGACGTCGGGGTGCACGGCGTGGAGCCGCTCGATGCCCTCGGGGGCGGCGATGACGGCGATGAGGCGGACCGACTGGGCGCCCGCGCGCTTGACGGTCTCGACCGCGGACGCGGTCGAGTTCCCCGTCGCGAGCATCGGGTCGAGGAGGATGACGTCGCGGTCGGCGATGTCGGCGGGGAGCTTCACGTAGTACTCGACCGCCTCGAGCGTCTCCTCGTCGCGGTAGAGGCCGATGAAGCCGACGCGCGCGCCCGTGATCAGGGAGAGGACGCCGTCGAGCATGCCGACGCCGGCCCGGAGGATCGGGCAGACCGCGACCTTCTTCCCCGAGATGCGCGGCACCGTCGCCCGCTCGAGCGGCGTCTCGATCTCGACCTCCTCGACGGCGAGGTCCTTCGTCGCCTCGTACGTGAGCAGGAGCGTCACCTCGTTCACGAGCTGGCGGAACGTCTGCGTGGGCGTCTCCGCGTCGCGAAGGAGGCCGAGCTTGTGCTGGACGAGCGGGTGGTCGACGACGGTGACGCGGCCGGTCGCCACGCTCACGTGCGCACCTCGGGGTAGCCGCGGAACCCGGGGTAGAGCGGCCGCCGGGCGCAGAGGGCGTCGCTGCGCGCGCGCAGCTCCTCGAGATCGCCGCCGCCGAGGGCACCGACGATGATCGCCCCCACCTCGCGGAGGTCGTCCTCGTCGAAGCCCCGCATCGTCACGGCGGGCGTGCCCAGCCGGATGCCCGAGGCCTCCATCGGCGGGCGCTCGTCGAAGGGGACGGTGTTCCGGTTCGCGGTGATCCTCACCTCGTGGAGGCGCTCCTCCGCGGCCCGCCCCGTCCACTCGCTCCGGCGGAGGTCGACCTGGAGCAGGTGCGTGTCCGTCCCGCCGGTGAGGAGGTCGAGGCCGGCCTCCGTCAGGGCGGCGGCGAGCGCGTCCGCGTTCGCCCGGACCTGCGCCTGGTAGGCGCGGAACGCCTGCGTCCCCGCGATCCTGAAGCACGTCGCCTTGGCGGCGATCACGTGCAGGAGCGGGCCTCCCTGCATCCCCGGGAAGACGGCCTTGTCGATCGCGGCCGCGTGCTCCTCCCGGCAGAGGACGAGGCCGGCGCGCGGGCCGGCGAGCGTCTTGTGGGTCGTCGACGTGACGAAGTCGCAGTGGGGCACGGGGTCGGGATGGAGGCCCGCCGCGACGAGGCCGGCGAAGTGCGCCATGTCGCAGAGGAGGAGCGCGCCCACCTCGTCGGCGATCTCCCGGAAGCGGTCGGCCTCGATCGTGCGCGGGTACGCCGAGGCGCCGCAGACGACGAGCTTCGGACGGTGCGCGTGCGCGAGGCGGCGCACCTCGTCGAAGTCGATCAGGCCCGTCTCCCGGTCGACGCCGTAGCCGACGACGTCGTAGAGCTTCCCGGAGAAGTTCACCTTCAGCCCGTGCGTCAGGTGCCCGCCGTGGTCGAGCCGCATGGCGAGGATCGTGTCGCCCGGCTCGAGGCAGGCGAAGTAGACGGCCATGTTCGTCTGCGCCCCCGCGTGGGGCTGGACGTTGGCGTGCTCGGCGCCGAAGAGCGCCTTCGCCCGGTCGATCGCGAGCTGCTCGATGCCGTCCACGACCTCGCAGCCCCCGTAGTAGCGGCGCCCGGGGTAGCCCTCGGCGTACTTGTTCGTGGGAACGCTCCCGACCGCCTCGAGGATCGACGGCCAGGTGAAGTTCTCGGAGGCGATGAGCTCGATCTGGCTCCGCTGCCGCTCGAGCTCGCGGCCGATGAGCTCGACGATCTCGGGATCGACGTCGGCGAGGGCCGCCTGCCGGAGCTCCTCCACGGTGACGTGCGCCACGGCCATCCGCGGCAACTCTACTCTGCCGTCAAGCGCCGATCGCCTCGGGCTCGGGGACCTGCCGGGGGCCGTGCTTGCGGATGTGCTTGATCACGTCGGCGAGGATGACGTCGAGGTCGAGGCTCGGCTCCCAGCCGATCGCGCCCCGGATCTTGTCGATCGACGGGATCCGGTGCTCCATGTCCTCGATCCCCTGGCCGTACACCTTGTCGTAGGGGACGTACGTGAGCTCCGAGGCGGACGAGGTCATCTCGATCACGCGGTGCGCCAGGTCGACGATGCGGAGCTGGCGCGTCGAGCCGACGTTGAAGATCTCGCCGGAGAGCGAGCGCTCGTCCATGAGCCCCGTCAGCGCCCCGACGGCGTCGGCGACGTGGCAGAAGCAGCGCGTCTGGTGCCCGTCGCCGTGTATCTCGAGCGGGGCGCCGGCGAGCGCCTGCCCGACGAAGCGCGGGATGACCATCCCGTACTGGCCGCTCTGGCGCGGCCCGACGGTGTTGAAGAGCCTGACGATGACGCAGTCCAGACCGCGCTCCTGGTGGTAGGCGAGGGCGAGGAGCTCGTCCATCGCCTTCGCGTCCGCGTACGCCCAGCGGCGGGTCGTCGTCGGCCCGTAGATGCGGCGGGCGTCCTCGGCCAGCGGCACCTCCTGGCGGTGGTCGCCGTACACCTCGCTCGTGGAGGCGATGAGGACGCGCTTGCCGAAGCGGTGGCAGTGCTCGAGGACGAGCTCGGTCCCGCGGACGTTCGTGACGAGCGTGCGCACGGGCTGCTCGACGATCAGGCGCACGCCGACGGCGGCCGCGAGGTGGTAGACGACGTCGCACTTGTGCACGAGCTCGTTCACGACCGCGGGCTGCAGCACGGACTCGACGACGAGGTGGAAGTCCCAGCGCTCCTGCAGGTGGGAGACGTTGTCGACCGTCGAGGTGGAGAGGTCGTCGAGGGCGAAGACCTCCCAGCCGTCAGCGAGGAGCGCCTCGCACAGGTGCGAGCCGATGAAGCCGGCGCCCCCGGTGACGAGGGCCTTCCGCTTGCCGGTGCCGGGGCTGGTCATGGCGCCTGATACTAGCCTCCTCGCTGGAGGGCGCTCGCCCGCGCACCTCTTGAAGACGCCTCTCCGTTGTGTGATCGTGGGGCTCGTGGGCTGGGGAGTGTCGGCGCTCGTCGCGGCGGTCGTGGTCGTGCCGCTCGTCCGCGAGTACGCGGAGTTCCGCCGCGCGTGGGGCCTCGGGCGCGCGGGCGCGCTCGGCGTGACCGCCCTCGTCCTCCCCGCCGTCGCGGTGGGGATCGCCGCGGCCGCGCCCCTCGCGGCGTGGCCGTACGCCCAGTGGGCGGCGACGGTCGCCGTGGGGCTCGCCGTCTACTCGCTCGGCGTGCTGGCGGTGGGGGCGGCTATCGAGCCCGCGCGAGCGCCGCAGCGGCCGCGCTGAGCGCCGCCTCCGCGGGGACCGCCCCCGCGCGGAGGACGACCGGCTCGCGTCCGGTCAGGTCGACGACGGTCGAGGGCCTTCCGGGAAGCTCCCCCGCGTCGACGACGGCGCCGCACCCCTCGCGGATCTGCTCGGGGACGTCGTCGAGCCGGGCCGGGTCGGGCCCGCCGTGGAGGTTCGCGCTCGTCGCGGCGACGAGGCCGACCTCTTCGAGCACGGCCGCCGTCTCCGCCGGGAGGGCGGGGACGCGGATGCCGATCGCCTCGGGGGTCGTGCCGCAGAGCCAGCGAAAGCGGCGGGCCGGGTTCGCGAGCACGAGCGTGTACGGGCCGGGCAGGAGCGCCCGGGCGACGACCGCCGCCCGCCCGCGCGCCTCGGGCACCGCGTCGAGGACGACGTCGAGGTCGGCCGCGAGGAGCGCGACGGGCGCCGTCTCGGGCCGGCCCTTCAACCGTGCGAGCCGCCGGAACGGCGCCTCCCGGTAGCCGTCGCAGCAGAGGCCGTAGACGGTGTCCGTCGGCAGGACGACGAGCTGGCCGGCGCGGATCGCCGCGACGGCGTCGTCGCTCACCGGCCCCTCCGGTGCCGTCCCGCCGCTGCCAATCCGGTCATCGTCTTCTCGGTCGTGTCTGTGGAGCACGTCCTCCCCGTGCAGAAGTCTGCCCGGAACGGATGCCGTTTCGCGAGCCCGCACGCCCCGGGACCGCTAGCGACGTGCCCCTTCGACGACGCGCTCGCGACCGGCGAGGTCCGGCGTGGCGAGCACGTCCTCGTAGCCGAGGGCACGGAGGCCGGCCGCCACGTCGCCGGCCTGGCCGTCGCCGCACTCGAGGACGATGAGCCCGCCGGCGCGGAGCGCCGGGTGGGCGGCTCGGGCGACGGCCTCCCAGCCGCGCTCGCCGACGACCGCGCCGTACGGCTCGTAGAGGCGGATCTCGGGCTGGAGGGAGGCGTACTCGGCCGCGGGGACGTACGGCGGGTTCGAGACGACGAGGTTGAACGGCCCGGAGACGCCGGCGAGGAGGTGCCCGTGCACGAGCTCCACGCGGCCCGCGAGCCCGGTCCGGGCGGCGTTCTCGCCCGCGAGGGCGAGCGCGTCGCGCGAGCGGTCGACGGCGACGACGGAGGCCCCGGGATGCTCGTCCGCGATCGCGAGCGCGATCGCGCCCGAGCCGACGCCGACGTCGAGGACCCGCGGCGCCGCGAGCGGCGCGAGGAACGCCAGGCAGCGCTCGACGACGACCTCCGTCTCCGGACGCGGGACGAGCGCCCGCCGGTCGACCGCGAGCAGGAGCCGCCGGAAGCCCCACTCGCCGAGGACGTACGCGAGGGGCTCGCGCGCCCGTCGCCGCTCCACGAGCCCGCGCAGCCGGGTCGCCTCCTCTGCGGAGAGGCCCCCGTTCCCCGCATAGAGCCGCGTGCGCGTGACGCCGAGCACGTGGGCGACGAGGTGCTCGGCGTCCACGCGCGGCGAGGGCACGCCCGCCGCGTCGAGCTCCCGCTCGACCTCGCGCACCGTCGTGAGCGCGCTCACCCCGCCGCGGCCGTCTCGAGCGCCCGCCGGCGGTCCTCCGCCGCGAGCGCCTCCGTGAACTCCTCGAGGTCTCCCTCGACGATGCGGTCGAGCCGCTTCACCGTCAGCCCGACGCGGTGGTCGGTCACGCGGTTGTCCGGGTAGTTGTAGGTCCGCACCTTCTCCGCGCGCTCGCCCCCGCCGATCTGGAGGCGGCGCGCCTCGGAGAGCTCCTCCTGCTGGCGGCGGAGCTCCGCCTCGAGGAGGCGCGCGCGCAGGACGCGCAGGGCCTTCTGCTTGTTCTGAAGCTGCGACTTCTCGTCCTGCATCGCGACGACGATGCCCGTGGGGAGGTGGGTGATCCGGACGGCCGAGTCGGTCGTGTTGACGCTCTGTCCGCCGGGGCCGGTCGACCGGTAGACGTCGATCTTGAGGTCGTTCTGGTCGAGCGCGACCTCGACCTCCTCGGCCTCGGGCATGACCGCGACCGTGGCCGTCGACGTGTGGATCCTCCCCTGGGACTCCGTCTCCGGGACACGCTGGACCCGGTGCGTCCCGCCCTCCCACTTGAAGACCGAGTAGGCGCCGTCCCCCTTGACCGCGAAGGTCACGTCCTTGTAGCCGCCGGCCTCGCTGGGGCTCGAGCCGAGCGTCTCCCACTTGAACCCCCGGCGCTCCGCGTAGCGGGTGAGCATGCGCAGGAGGTGGGCCGCCCAGAGCGCCGCCTCGTCCCCGCCGACCCCCTGCCGGATCTCGACGATGACGTCCTTCACGTCGTTCGGATCGCGCTCGACGAGGGCGAGCTTCAGCTCCTCCTCCAGCCGCTCGAGCCGGGCCTCGAGCTCCGGGAGGAGCTCGCGGAGGTCGGGGTCGTCGCGCGCCGCGTCGGCGTCCTCCCGGGTCTCGCGCCACTCGCGGGCGAGCTTCTGGGGCGCCTCGAGCTCCTTCAGACGGCGCCCCGCCTCCGCGGCCGCCTGCCGGTCGGCGTAGAGGGAGGGGTCGTTCATCCGCTCCTGCGCCTCCGCGTAGGAGCGCTCGAGCTCCTCGACGAGCGTCTCGATCGTGGCCGCCATGACCCCTTCAGGATAGCCCCGGCGCCTGGCGGCCCCCGGGAGCCGCCCGAGCCTCTAGGCTCGCGCACCGTGGACGCCGTCGCGGTCGCCGCCATCCTCTCGGCCGGGGCCGCCACCGCCGTCGGCGGGCTCTTCCTCCTCGTCGTCCCGCACCCCTCGGACCTCGTCCTCAGCATCCTGCTCGGGTTCACCGCCGGCGTCATGCTCGCCGCGACGGCCTTCAGCCTGCTCGTGCCCGCGCTCGACCTGGGGTCCCTCGGCGAGGTGCTCGCGGGCTTCGGGCTGGGCGCGCTCCTCTTCGCCGCCCTCGACACGGCCGTCCCGCACGTGCACGCGCGCTTCACCGAGCGCGGCCACCCCCGCGCGGCCGAGCGGCAGCGGGCGATGCTCCTCCTCTCCGCGCTCACGCTCCACAACATCCCCGAGGGCCTGGCCGTCGGCGTCGCCTTCGCGGCCGGCGGCGCGGACCTCGGCGTGCCCCTCGCGATCGCGATCGGGATCCAGAACGTCCCCGAGGGCTTCGCGGCCGCCGCGCCGCTCGTCGGAGCGGGGGCGCGAACGCTCGTCGCCCTCGGCTTCGCCGCGGCCACCGGGCTCGTCGAGCCGCCCGCCGCGTTCGCGGCGTTCTCCGCGTTCGAGCTCGCGAGCGGCCTCCTCCCCGCGGGCCTCGCCTTCGCGGCGGGCGCGATGCTCTACGTCGTCGTCGACGAGCTCGTGCCGGAGAGCCACGCGCGCGGGCGAGAGCGCGAGGCGACGCTCGCCCTCATGGGCGGCTTCGCGCTCATGATGGGCCTCGACAACGCGTTCTAGCTAGGCCATGACCTCGACCTTGCGCTCCTCCGGCGTCAGCCGGCCCTCGAGGCGGAGCACCTCGCGGAGCGCGCGGATCGAGACCTCGACCTGGTCGAGCGTGGGCTCGCGCGTCGTCAGGCGCTGGAGCGAGAGCCCGGGCGCGAGCAGCGTGCGCAGCGCCGGGTGCTGCGGATGCTTGCCCGCGAAGCGGATCACCTCGTAGGCGATCCCGGCGATGACCGGCAGGAGGAGGATGCGCGAGGCGATCAGCCCCACCCAGCCCGGCTGCCCGAAGAAGGCGAAGACGAAGATGGCGATCACCATCACGTAGAGGAGGAACGCGGTCCCGCAGCGCACGTGGATGAGGCTCTGCCGCTGGACGACCTCCGGCTCGAGCGGCAGGCCCGCCTCGTAGGCGTTGATCGCCTTGTGCTCGGCGGCGTGGTACTGGAACACACGCTTGAGGTCGGGCAGGAACCCGACGAGCACGAGGTAGAGGATGAAGATCGTCACGCGCACGAGCCCCTCGACGACGACGAACGCGCCGGTGGACTCGATCGGCAGCCAGCTCGTGATCAGCGCCGGCGAGACCTTGAAGAGGAGGAGCGCGAAGCCGATGGCGATGCCGAAGGCGAAGATGAGCTGGCCGCGCGAGAGCTCGGTCTGGATCTCGCCGTCCTCGCCCTCCTCCTGCGCGGCGTAGTTCGCCGAGATGGCGAGGGCCCGGAAGCCGATCGCGAGCGACTCCCCGAGCGCGAAGACGCCGCGGATCACGGGGAAGCGGGCCCAGCGGTGGCGGAGGAGGAACGAGGAGATCGGGCGGTTGACCTCGGCGATCTCGCCGTCGGGCTTGCGCACGGCCACCGACCACGCGGAGGGGCCGCGCATCATGACGCCCTCCAGCACCGCCTGGCCGCCGATGGGCGCGCTCACTTTGGGAGGCGCTCCCTAGCCTTCGCCGCGACGGGCGCCGCCGGCCTTCTCGAGGCGGCGCTGGAACCGCTCGACGCGGCCGCCCGTGTCGACGAGCTTCTGCTTGCCCGTGTAGAACGGATGGCACTCGGAGCAGATCTCAACGTGGAGCTCGGGCTTCGTGGAGCGGGTCTGGAACTCGTTGCCGCAGGAGCAGCGAACGGTGGCGACGACGTAGTCGGGATGGATGTCGGTCTTCATGAATCGGTCGGGACGGGCCGGGACTTGAGGATACCAGAGGCGGTCTCGCCCGCCACGTTGCCGCCCGAGACGACGGCGGCGACCGTCGCGCCCTCGCCCCCGGCGACCTTCCCGGCGAGGAGCGCGGCGACGCCGGCGGCTCCCGCGGGCTCGGCGGCGAGCTTCGCACGCTCGTAGAGGAAGCGGAATCCCCCGGCGATCTCCTCCTCCGTCACGAGGAGCGTCTCGACGCCGAGCCGCCGGCAGACCTCGAGCGGGTAGCGGCCGGCGAACGGGGCGTTCAGGCCGTCGGCGACCGAGTCCGGCACGACGGGGACGGGCGCTCCCGCGGCGAGGGCCTCGTGGAGGGCGGCGGCCCGCTCGGGCTCGACGCCGACGACGCGCACGCCGGGAAGCGCTGCCGCGATGCCGGCGACGAGCCCGCCGCCGCCCACGGGCACGACGACGACATCCACCCCCGGGAGGTCCTCGGCGATCTCGAGGCCGACCGTGCCCTGGCCCGCGACGACGAGCGGGTCGTCGAAGGGATGGACGAGGACGCGGCCCGTCTCCTCCTGCAGCAGGGCCAGCCGCTCGAAGACCTCGGACGGCCCGGCGGCCACCTGGTCGACGGCCGCGCCGTAGCCCTCGGCGGCCGCCCGCTTGAGCTCGCTCGCGCCCTGCCACATGACGACGAGGCAGTCGATCCCCTCGAGCGCGCACCCGTACGCGAGCGCCGCCGCGTGGTTCCCGGCCGAGGCCGCGACGACGCCGCGCTCGCGCTCGGCCTGCGTGAGCGACGCGAGCTTCGTGAGGACGCCGCGGGGCTTGAAGCTGCCCGTCTTCTGGAAGAGCTCGGCCTTCAGGAAGGCGCGGCCGCCGAAGGCACGGCCGAGCGTGTCCGAGGAGAGGAGCGGCGTGCGCTTCAGGCGGCCCGCGATCGTGGCCGCCGCGGCTCCTACATCAGGGTGTATTCGGGGCCGTCCCCGCCCTCGGGAGGCGTCAGCCGCCCGCCCTTGGCCGTGATCGCGCCGCACTGGACGCAGTTCGAGGCCGTCACCTCCACGTCGACGACGTTCCCTGCCGGGCTCGCGTCGCCGCGGACCTCGTAGACCTGGGCCGGGCACATCCAGCTCCACGCCTCGGCCACCTCCCGGCGCACCTTCGTGTCCACGCGGATGTGGCCGGGGGCGTCGTCGCGCGTCCGGTTCCCCGAGAGGTAGACGCTCGAGAGCTTGTCGAAGACGAGCTCGTTGTCCGGGCGCGGGTAGCTCTCCGCCCGGTCGCCGACGGCGACGGGGACGTCGGCGTCCGCCTCGAGCCCGAGCGTGCCGCGCGGGACCTTCCCCAGCGAGTTGAGGGCGGCGCCCGCGAGCAGGGCGCCGCGGACGAAGCCGTGCCTGAAGGCGGGCCGCATGTTCCGGACCCGCTCGAGGTCGCGCCACACGTAGCTCCCCCGCAGCGCCGCGTCGTAGCTCTCGAGGGCTCCGGGCGCCCACGCGGTGCTCCCCGGCCCGACGGCGCGGAACGCCGTCTCGGCGGCCAGGAGCCCCGACTTCATCGCGTAGTGGATCCCCTTGAGCGCCGGGACGTTCACGAAGCCGGCCGAGTCGCCCGTGATCATCCCGCCCGGGAAGGAGAACCGCTCGGGGAAGGCCTGGAAGCCGCCCTCCGGAATCGTCTTCGCGCCCCAGGCGACCCTGCTGCCGCCCGCGAGGATCCGCCGGACGAACGGGTGCGTCTTCAGCTCCTGGAGGAGGTCGTGGACGGAGAGCGTCGCGTCCGTCGAGTCGAGCCCGACGACCATGCCGAGCGCGACCATCCCCTCGCCCAGGGGGTAGATGAAGCTGCCGCCGAACTCGCGGTGCCGCTTCGCCCCGCGGAGCGGCCAGCCCATGGTGTGGATCACCCGGTGGAGCGGGCTCGGCACCTCCCAGACCTCCTTGACGCCGAGCGCGTAGGTCTGCGGCCCGGCCCGGAGCCCGAAGCGGGAGGCCGCGATCCCGGCCAGGTGCCCCTGCGTCCCCTCGGCGAGGATGGTCACGCGCGCCCGGATGTCCGAGCCCGGCTCGAAGTTCGCGAGCGGCTCGCCGTCCCTCCCGCGGCCGCGGTCGCCCGTGCGGACGCCGACGACGCGCCCGCCGCTCACGAGCAGCGCGCGCGCGCTCGTCTCGGGGACGATCGTCGTCCCGAGCTCCTCGGCGCGCTCGGCGAGCCAGCGCCCGATCTCGGAGAGGGAGGCGACGTGGTTGCCGTGGTTCCACATCGTCGGCGGGGCGGGCACGCGGAGGTGGCGCGTCGGCGTGAGCAGGTAGACGCCCTCGCGCTCCACCGGGCCGCGGAAGGGCAGCTCGTCCGAGTGCAGCTGCGGGAAGAGCTCGCGGAAGGCGCGCGGGTTGACGACCGCCCCGCTCAGGAGGTGCGCCCCCGGCGCCCTGCCCTTCTCGACCACGGCGACGGGCACGTCGCCGAGGCGCTCGGCGACGTCGGGCCGCTCCTGGAGCAGCTGGCCGAGCCGGACGGCGGCGGCGAGCCCCGCCGGGCCCGCGCCGACGACGAGGACGCCGACGTCGATGCGCTCCTCCGCCGGGTCGGTCGGCTCCGCGACGAACTCGCGCCAGTCGAAGGGCGGCGGGAAGTCCGACGGGCGGGCGCTCATCGGCGGGTCACGAGCGGCGCTCCCGCACGAGCTCGGTCAGCTTCGGGACGATCTCGTGCAGGTCGCCGACGACGCCCAGGTCGGCGTACTCGAAGATGGGGGCGTTCGGGTCCTTGTTGATGGCGACGATCGTGCCGGACGACTGCATCCCGACCTTGTGCTGGACGGCGCCCGAGATGCCGCAGGCGACGTAGAGCCTCGGGGAGACGTTCTTGCCGGTCTGCCCCACCTGCGTCGCATAGGGGTACCAGCCCGCGTCGACGACCGCGCGCGTCGCCGCGACCGCGCCGCCGAGCGCCTTCGCGAGCTCCTCGAGGAGCGCGAACTTCTCCGGGTCGCCGAGCCCGCGGCCGCCGGCGACGATGACGTCGGCGTCCTCGATCGACGGCCCCTCGCTCTCGGCGTGGGCGCGCTCGACCATGACCGCCGCGCGCGAGAAGTCCTGCACCTCGACCCGGACCTCCTCCACCTCGGCCTCGCCGCCGCTCTCGACCGGGTCGAACGTCCCCGAGCGGACGAGCGCGAGCCGCGGCTCGGACGTCCAGCCGACGTCGACGACGACGGAGTCCTGCAGCGCCGGACGCCTGCCGTGGAGCTTCCCGTCCCGGACCTCGAGGTCGACGAGGTCCCAGTTGAGCCCGGCGCCCAGCCGGGCGGCGAGCCCCGCGGCGACGTCGGCCGTCAGGACCGAGGCCCCGAAGAGGACCGTGTCGAAGCCCTTCTCGCCCACGAGGGCTGCGAGCACGTCCACGCGCGGCTGCGGGAGCGGGGCCTCGAGCGCGGGGTCGTCGGCGACGTAGACCCGCGCAGCGCCGAAGCGCCCGGCCTGCGGCGCGAGCTCGCCGACGCCGGAGCCGCAGAGGACGGCGGCGACGTCGTCTCCGAGCTCCCGCGCCTTCGCGAGGACGCCGAGCGCGCCCTTGACGAGCTCGCCCTCGTGGTCCTCGAGGTAGACGAGCGTGGGCACTAGAGGAGCTTCCTCTCCGTCAGGTAGGCGACGATCTTCTCGGCGGCGTCGCCGCCCTCGTCCTCGATCCGCTGGGCGTCGCCGCGCGCGGGCGGGTCGGCCAACGCCTCGACGGTCGTGCGCGAGCCCGCCTCCCCCACCTCGTCGCCGCCGAGCCCGAGCTCGGCCGTCGCGAGGGTCTCGAAGGGCTTCTTCTTCGCCCCCATGATCCCCTTCAGGGAGGGGTAGCGCGGCTCGTTGATGGCGTCCGAGACGGCCACGACACAGGGGAGCGGCGCGCGGATGACGTCGTAGCCGTACTCCGTCTGCCGCTTCACCGTGACCGCGCCCTCGGCGACCTCGAGGGTCGCCGCCTGCGAGACGACCGGGAGGCGGAGGAGGTCGGCGAGGGCCGCCCAGAGGACGGCGCCGTCGGAGTCGCTCCCCTGCTGCCCGAGGAGGACGAGGTCCGGCTCCTCGCGCTCGACCGCCTTGGCGAGCGCGCGCGCCGTCGCGACGAGGTCCGAGCCGGCGAGCGCCTCGTCGCTCACGTGGACCGCCCGGTCGGCGCCGACCGCGAGCGCCTTCCGGAGGGAGTCGGCGCCCTTCGCGGGCGCCATCATGATCGCCACCACCTCGCCCTCGCCGGCGCCCTCGCGCACGCGCAGGGCCTCCTCGAGGGCGTTCGCGTCGAAGGGGTTGAGCGTGGCCGCCCCGTTGCGGTCGAGTCGCAGCGTGCCCGGGTCGATCCGCGTGCGGGCGGACGACTCCGGCACCTCCTTGACCAAGACGGCGACCTTCACCGGTCGCGGATCCTATCGAGCGGCTTCGTCCTCAAGTCTTTACACGATCCTGCCGAACGCTCTGGTAGTCTCGCGCGCCGGACGCCGCACCGGAGCGTCGGACGCTCAGCCATGAGCCGCCGCCGGACGACAGCCGCAGTCCTCCTCGTCCTCCTCGCCGCGTGGGCCTCCGCGGAGACGGCGGGGGCGGCCGTGCCGCGCCTCATCTTCCCCGTCGTCGCGAAGGTCTCGTACACGAACGACTTCGGCGCCCCCCGCTGGCAGGGCAGCCACGAGGGGAACGACATCATGGCTGCGAAGCGCTCGCCGGTCGTCGCCGTCGAGCGCGGCCGCGTCGTCAAGTGGACGAGCTCCCGCTCGGCCGGCTGCATGCTCTACCTCCACGGGCGCAGCGGGACGACGTACATGTACGTCCACCTGAACAACGACCGCACCCTCCGCAACGACAACCGCGGCGGCTGCCGGAACGGGATCGCGTACGCCCCCGGCCTCCGCAGCTCCCAGTACGTGCGGCCGGGCCAGCTGATCGGCTACGTCGGCGACTCCGGCGACGCGAACGGGATCGCCTCCCACCTGCACTTCGAGGTCCACCCGAACGGCGGCAGGGCCGTGTCGCCCTACCGGCACCTGCGCCGCGCCGCGAAGCACCTCTTCCCCCGGCCGCGGGGCACCGACCCGATCGGCCTGCGCGTCCAGGGCACCGTCGTGCTGACGAGGGACGACCTCGACCCGCAGCGGATCGCGATCCGGGTCTCGCGCGTCCGCATGACGAACGACTGGAGCGTCAGGCCGGGCCGCGGCGTCACGCTCACGCTCCCGGCCGAGGCCGTCCTCCGCCGGGCCGTCACGTCCGGGGAGTGGACGCCCGCGACGATCGCCGAGTTCAAGCCCGGCCGCGTCGTGCGGGCCTGGACGCCCGAGTTCCGCCCCACGCTCGCCTCGGCCCGGGCGCGGGCGGGCGTGCACGCGGCCCGGAACGTCCTCCTCCGGCTCAGCCGCTAGCGAGCGCCTCGCGGAGCCCGCGCGCGGCGGCCTCGGGGTCGTCCGCGTCGCCGATCGCCCGCACGACGGCGATCCGCCGGGCGCCGGCCGCGACCACGTCGGCGACGTTCGCGGCGTCGATCCCCCCGATCGCGAACCAGGGCGCGGGCGCGCGGCGGCTCGCGTAGCGGACGAGCTCGAGGCCGACGGCCGGCCGGCCGGCCTTCGTCGGGGTCGGGAAGACCGGCCCCACGGCGACGTAGTCCGCCTCCGCGCGTCCGAGCTCGGCCTGCGAGTGGGTCGAGAGCCCGACGGGGAGGCCGAAGCGCCGGACGGCGGCGAGCGGCAGGTCGTCCTGGCCGACGTGGACGTAGTCGGCGCCGACGAGGACTGCCAGGTCCGGACGGTCGTTGACGACGAGCGCGACGCCGAGGCGGCGCGTGACCTCCCTCGCCTCCTCGAGGACGCCGAGGAGCGCGCCGTCCGGGAGCCCCTTCTCACGCAGCTGCACGAGGTCGACGCCGCCGCTCACGGCCGCCTCGAGGAACGCCGCGAGGTCCGGGCGGGCGCCGGTGACGAGGTAGAGCCGCGCCTCGCGCGCGGCGTCAGCCGCCGGCGACGGGACGGGCGACGACGAGCCTGTCGCCATCCTCGAGCCTGACCTCCGGGTAGCGGGCGCGCTCGACGGGCTCGCCGTTTCGCTCGACGAGCGCGTAGCGCGGGCCGACGCCGAGGCGCTCGAGCAGGCGCTCGAGGGTCTCGCCGGCCTCGACCGCCTGGTCGCGGCCGTTCACGAGGACACGGACGCTCACGGCCCGTGCACCGCCCCGCTCAGCGGGCTCGAGGCCTCAGCGGTCGGCTGCTCGGCGACGAGGCCCGCCCGGAAGCCCTCCCTCCCCGCCTCGACGGCGAGCCGGAAGGCGCGCGCCATGGCGACCGGATCGTCCGCGCGCGCGATGGCGGTGTTCACGAGCACGGCGTCCGCTCCCAGCTCCATCGCCTCGGCGGCGTGCGAGGGGGCGCCGAGGCCCGCGTCGACGACGAGCGGCACCTCGGCCTGCTCGACCATGATCCGGATCGCGTCGCGAAGCTTCAGCCCGCGGCCGCTCCCGATCGGCGCCGCCAGGGGCATGACGGTCGCGCACCCGACCTCCTCGAGCTTCTTCTGGAGCACGGGGTCGGGCAGGACGTACGGCAGCACCGTGAAGCCCTCCTCGACGAGCGTCGCGGCGGCGCGGAGCGTCTCGACGGGGTCGGGCAGGAGGTAGCGCGGATCCGGGATCACCTCGAGCTTCACCCAGTCCGGCAGGCCGCCGGCGCGCGCCAGCCTCGCCGTCCGCACCGCCTCGTCCGCCGTCTCGCACCCGGACGTGTTCGGGAGCAGGAGCACGCCGTCCGGGAGGAAGGCGGTGATGTCGTCGGCGGGCGCGTCGAGGTCGATCCGGCGGACCGCGACCGTGACGATCTCCGAGCCGGACTCGGCGAGCGCCTCGCGCATCGTCTCGAAGGAGTCGTACTTCCCCGTGCCGGTGAGGAGCCGCGAGCGGAACTCCCGGCCCGCGACGACGAATCCGTCCTGCCCGGGCATCCCCCTCACCCTAGCCCGCACCGAGGGCCTCCCGGAGGGTGAGCGGACGCCGCCCGGCGCCGGCGTCCCGCGTTTGACAGGCGACGGCTCCAGGTACAGAGTCGGACATGCGCTTCCGGCGGCGGGCCCGGCTCGATCCGGGCCAGGTAACCGACGTCCGCGGCCGCCGCGTCGGCGGCGGCGGGCTCGCGCTCGGCGGCGGCGGGCTCGGCCTCGGCGCGATCGTCATCTACCTCCTCGTCACGCTCCTCGGGGGCGGCGGGGGCCTCGGGCAGCTCGAGCCGCTCCAGGACGAGCAGGTCGGGCAGGGCGACACGCCGGGCAGCGTCTCGGAGGAGTGCCGTACCGGCGAGGACGCGAACGAGCGGCAGGACTGCCGCATCGTCGGCGTCGTGAACAGCGTCCAGGAGTTCTGGGACGGCGTCTTCGAGCGCAGCGGCGAGCGGTACCCCTACGTCGACACCGTCTTCTTCACCGACCAGGTGGAGACCGGGTGCGGGTTCGCGAGCTCGCAGGTGGGGCCGTTCTACTGCCCGGCCGACGAGCAGGTCTACATCGACCTCGGGTTCTTCGACGAGCTCCAGTCGCGCTTCGGCGCGGGCGGCGCGCCGTTCGCGCAGGCGTACGTGATCGCGCACGAGTACGGCCACCACGTCCAGAACCAGCTCGGCGTGCTCGAGAGCATCGGCGACGACCGCCAGGGCCCGGAGAGCCGCGCCGTCCGCTCCGAGCTCCAGGCGGACTGCTACGCGGGCGTCTGGGCGGCGAACGCCGTCGACACCGGGCTGATCGAGGAGCTGACGCAGGCGGACATCAACGCGGGGCTCGACGCGGCCACCGCGATCGGCGACGACCGCATCCAGGAGCGGACGCAGGGGCAGGTGAACCCGGAGACGTGGACGCACGGGTCCTCGGAGCAGCGGCGGCGCTGGTTCTCGCGCGGGTACGAGGAGGGGCGCCCGGCCGTCTGCGACACGTTCTCCGGCTCGATCTAGGCGGAGCGCGGACGCCGGCTAGGAGCCTGCGCCGCGGCGCTCGAGCTCGAGGAGGTACGCGACCATGACGTCCTCGTCGCCGAGCTCGAGGTGCCAGGCGTCCGAGAGCTGCTCGACGCGCGTGATCTGCTCGCGGTTCTCCTCGAAGACGCCGGAGAGGGGGAAGAAGCCGAGGTCGACGACCCGCGCCGCGAGGCCGTGCTCCTCGAGGATCTCGGCCGTGCGGAGCTGGCTGAGGATGGAGAGCTGCATGACGTAGGCGCGCCCGTCGTCCTCGAGCACCCGCGGGAGGAGCACGAGCAGGTGGTCGAGGAGGTTCCGGCCCCAGAAGTCGACCGGCCGGTGCCCCGTCGCCTGGCCGAAGGGGTCGACGGGCATCTGGTAGAGGCTCGCGACGACGACGTCGTAGCGCTCCTCGGGCTCGTACGTGTAGATGTCGACCTCCGCCCCCGTGACGCGGTCGGCGACGCCGTTCCGAAACGCGTTCGCGAGCGTGTTCGCGACCGCCGTGCGCTGGATGTCGATCGCGTGGACGCGCTCGGCCCCGTCGAGGGCGAGCTGGACGGCCAGGAGCCCGGTGCCGCAGCCGACGTCGAGGCAGCGCTTCCCTGCCCCGAGCCGCGAGCGCGTGAGGTGCTTCCAGAGGAGGAGGCTCCCGACGGTGGGGACGAAGACGCCCGGCTCGCAGACGAGCTCGGGGAACGGCAGCGGGTAGAGCGGGCGGCCGTCCTCGTCGAGCCACGGCTTCGGCGGCGCGGGCGGCTCGGGCGCCGCCGGCGCGGGGGCGGGCGGCCCGCTCCCGACCCGGCCCGGCTTCGTCCCCGCGAGGGCCCGCGCGGCGGCGGCCAGGTGCTCGGGGGACGTGCCGCAGCAGCCGCCGACGATCTGCGCCCCCTCGGCGCGCCACCCGAGCGCGAGCTCCGCGTACTCCGCGGGGCCCGTGCGCGGGTCGAACCGCCAGCCGGCGTCCGAGTAGTAGCCGAGGTTCGGGTAGACGCCGAGCGGCAGGTCGACGAAGTCGCGCAGCCAGGGGAGCATCCCGGGGACGTGGTCGGGCGGGAGGCAGTTGACGAGGAGGGCGCGGACGCCCAGCTCCTCGAACTGCCGCGCCGCGCGGCCGAACTCGTCGCCCTCCGGCCCGCCCCAGTGCTGCCCGTAGACGCCGCAGACCCCGTGACGGCAGCGCCGGAACGAGAGCCAGACCGGCAGCCCGGTCTCGAGGACGAGCTCGATGCTCGGCACGGTGAGGCCCTCGCGGACGAGCGACATCGTCTCCATGAGGACGAGGTCGGGCGGCTCCTCCTCGAGGACGCGCAGGAGGAGCTCCAGGGTCGAGCGCCGCCGGGCGGAGTCGATGTCGCCGTTGACGCTGAAGGCGACCGCGCAGGTGTCCGTCCGCCCCGCCTCGTCGACCGCCTGGCGCGCGAGCCGGATCCCCAGCCGGGCGACGTCCATCCAGTGCGTCGCCGTGCCGCGGCCGACGAGCCCGGCCGCTTCGAGCTCGGCCGCGGCGAGGATCGCCCACGTGTTCGTCGAGATGACGTCGCAGCCGGCGTCGACGTAGCGCCTGTGGACGTCGAGCACGGAGTACGGCACGTCGTAGAGCGCTCCCGTCCCCCAGAGGCCGCGGTCGGCGTCCCGGAGCTGGCCGGCGTGCTCGCGCCCGAGCTCGGTCGCGTTGCCGCCGTCGAGGATGACGGCGACGTCGTCGGCGATCAGCCGGTCGACCCGCTCGTACGCGGGCGAGAGGCGCTCCGTCCGCGTCGCCATCGCTACCGCCCGCGGAACTCGGGGCGGCGCTTCTCGGCGAAGGCGGCCATCCCCTCCTTCTGGTCCTCGCTCGCGAAGAGCATGGCGAAGAGCCGCGCCTCCGTCGCGAGGTTCGCCGCGTGCTCGCCCTGGAGCGAGAGGTTGACCGCCTCCTTCGCGGAGGCGAGCGCGAGCGGGCTCTTCGCCGCGAGCGTCCGGCAGAGCGCGAGCGTCCGCTCCCGCAGCTCGCCCGGCTCGCAGACCTCGTTCACGAGGCCGCGCTCGAGCGCCTCCTCGGCGCCGACCTGCCGCCCGGTGAGGACGAGCTCCTTCGCGAAGCCGAGGGTCGTCGCCCTGGCGAGCCGCACGGACCCGCCCCAGCCCGGCAGGATCCCGAGGTCGATCTCGGGCTGGCCCAGGCGCGCGTTCGTCGAGGCGATGCGGAGGTCGCAGGCGAGGGCGAGCTCGCAGCCCCCGCCGAGCGCGAAGCCGTTGACGGCCGCGATCGTCGGCTTCGGCATCGTCTCGAGCAGGCGCCCGCACTCGTGCCCGAGGTCGCCCCACCGTCTCGCCTCGAGGACGCCGAGCCCCTGCATGTACTTGATGTCCGCGCCCGCGACGAACGCCTTCTCGCCCGCACCGGTGAGGACGACGACGCGCGCGTCCTCGTCCGCGGCGAGCTCCGCCAGACGGTCGCGCAGCGGCTCGAGGTGCTCGACGTCGAGCGCGTTCATGGCCTCCGGCCGGTCGACGGTGACGATCGCCGCCCCGTCCTCGCGGTCGAGGCGGATCACGGGGCCTCGACGGGGACGTTCGCCCGCAGGAAGTCGACGATCCGCGAGACGGGCGCGCCGGGCGTGAACACCTCCGCGACGCCCTGCTCCCTGAGCGCGGCGGCGTCGTCCTTGGGGATCGTCCCGCCGACGACGACGAGCACGTCGTCGACCCCGTTCTCGCGCAGCCCGTCGAGGACGCGCGGCACGAGCGTCATGTGCGCGCCGGAGAGGATGGAGATGCCGACGGCGTCGGCGTCCTCCTGCACCGCGGTCTCGACGATCTGCTCCGGCGTCTGGTGGAGGCCCGTGTAGATCACCTCCATGCCGGCGTCGCGCAGGGCGCGCGCGATGATCTTCGCCCCCCGGTCGTGCCCGTCCAGGCCGGGCTTCGCGATGACGACCCGGATCTTCCTGGTCATGGTGCGCCAGTATATGGACGTGCGTCTCACCGTCATCGGCTCCTCGCCGGCCTGGCCGAACCCCGGTGGCGCGCAGTCGGGTTACCTCCTCGAGGCGGACGGGACGCTGCTCCTCGACTGCGGTCCGGGCGTCCTCGGGCGTCTCCGCGAGCACCGCCTCCGGCCGGACGCGATCGCGATCACGCACTTCCACCTCGACCACTGGGGCGACCTCGTCCCCTGGGCCTGGCTGAACGCCTACGGCCCGCAGGAGCACCGGCTCCGGTGCGCGCTCTGGCTCCCGCCGGGCGGCACGCGGGAGCTGACGGAGTTCGCCGCCCGCTGGGGGAACGAGGGGATGTTCGAGACGGGCTTCGAGATGCGCGAGTTCGACGGCGAGACGCCCTTCCAGGCGGCCGGGTTCGCCGTCCAGCCGTGCCGGCTGCCCCACTACACGGTCACGTCCTACGGCTTTCGCGTCAGCTGCGACGGGCGGACGCTCGCCTACTCGGGCGACTCCGGGCCGACGGCGGAGCTCGCGGGGCTCGCCCGCGGCGCCGACCTCTTCCTCTGCGAGGCGACGCTCGCCGAGAGCGGCAGGGACGGCGTGCCGCGGGGCCACCTGACGGCCGAGGAGGCCCTCGCCGCGGCCGACGGCCCGATCCTCCTCACCCATCGCCCGGTCGAGCTGCCTGCGCCCGCGGGCGTGCAGGTCGCCCACGACGGGCTCGTGGTGGACGTGTGAAGCGCCGCAGGCGCCGTCGCGCGGAGCGGAGAACACTGGTCGGAAGGTCAGTTGTGGCGAACGGCGTAAATGGGCACGATGTGACTCACGCCCGGACCCGGGCGGCTTCGTCACTCAGGGAGGGAGCGACGTATATGAGGATTCAGTTCGAGCGGCCGGAGGTGGTGGACTTCGGGTCCATCAGCGCCCACACGTTCATGCCGACCCCGCCGACGGGGCCGAACGCCGGTAACGCCGGGAACAAGGGGTTCGTGAACTGCACGATCGAGACGACGAACTGCGAGCTCTCGCATCCCGAGGACGGCGGCGGCGGCTCGCCGTAGCCCAGGGACGGCGCGAGGACGCGCGACTCAGACCTCGAGGTGGTTGCAGGCCGGTTCGCCGGCCTGCATCACGTCTGAGCGGATGTCGACGGGGGCGATGCCGAACCTCCCCTCGCAGCCTCGGTGCGCGGACTAGCTGCGGTCCTGACGCGCTCGCCGGCGCCGGCCGGCGACACGGTCGAGCGCATGCTCGCAGCCGCCCCCCATCGAGGCGACGGGACGACGATCGCCTCGCTCGGCGCCTGCACGCTCGGGGTCAGCGACCTCGACGGGCGCGGCGAGGCGACGCTCGCCCGCGCCGAGTCGTACGCGGTCGCCTTCGCGGGCGCCCTCGACAACGCCCGGGAGCTGGCCGGGCGCTTCTCCGCGGATCCGGCCGCGCCGGCCGCGGAAATCGTGCTCGCGGCGTTCGACGCCGTCGGCACGAAGGCGGTCGCGCTCCTCCGGGGAACGTACGCCTGCGCGGCCACGGACGGGACGACGCTCTGGGGCTTCCGCGACCACGTGGGCCTCGAGACGCTCTTCCACCGCGCAGGCGAGGACGTGGTGTACGTCGCCTCCGAGGCCAAGCAGGTGCTCGCGGGAGCAGGGGTGACCCCGGAGCCCGACCTCGCCGCGGTCGAGGGCCTCTTCTACGGCGACCTCGACGATCCGGCCGCCTGCGCCCTGCGCGGCGTGCGACGGCTGATCGGCGCCACGCTCCTCGCCGCACGGCCCGGCTCGCTCGACATCTCGCCCTACTGGGATCCCGCCTCGCTCCTCGAGAGCGCCTCGCTCACGAGCGAGGAGGCGACGGAGCGGTTCCGCGAGCTCTTCGCCCAGGCGGTGGCCAGGCCGCTCACGGGCCGGGACGCGGTCTCGCTCAGCGGAGGCATCGACTCGCCTCCGGTCGCCGCCTTCGCGAACCGCGAGCACACGCGGCGCTGGGATCGCCCCATCCCCGCGCTGTCGGCCGTCTACCCGTCGTTCCCCGAGAGCGACGAGAGCGGCTACATCGAGCTCGTCGCGGAGCGGCTGGGGCTCCCGCTCCACACGTACGAGCCGGGTCCGCAGCGCCTCGACCGGCTTCAGTTCTGGGTGCGCCTGTTCGACGGCCCCTGGTCGACCTGGTCGCCGGAGGGGACCGCCGAGCGGTGCGTCCAGGCGCAGGCGCACGGCTTCACGACGATCCTGAGCGGCGAGTTCGCCGAGCAGGTGAGCGCCATGCGCGTGTACCTCGTCTCGCACCTCCTCTGGCACGGACGCTTCCGGAGCGCGCTCGCGCAGCTCCGCTCGCAGCGCGCGGCGCGCCTGGGGCGCCGGCGTCTCCTCGCCGAGCTGACCGACGCCGTCACGCCCCGCGCCGTCCAGGCGCGGCGCTTCCGGGAGCATCCGCCCGCGTTCCTCCCGCCGTGGATCGACCTCGCGCGGATCGGCGAGCGCAACGCCGGGCATGCGCTCCCCGCCAGGCGGCGCTGGACGAGCGCGCAGCTGCCGTTCTTCGGCGCCGACCCCATCGGCGAGGCCGACGTCTACTCGCACGCGCTGCACGGCATCCGGGCCCGCAGGCCGTGGGCGGACGTCGACCTGTGGGAGTTCTTCCTCAGCCTGCCGGCCGAGGCGAAGTTCCCGGACTACCGCATGAAAGGCTTCGCGCGGAACGCGCTCCGCGGCGACGTGCCGGACGAGATCCTCGACCGCCGCGACAAGACGTACACGAACCGATGGTTCGAGGAGATGGCGCTCGACTACCCGGCCGTGCGGCGCTGGGTCTCGCAGGGCGACCTCCGGATCAAGGGTGTCGACTACGCGCGGCTTCGAGAGGAGCTCGACCGCGAGGACATGCCCCTGCCGCACTACCTGTGGGCGAAGGACCTGGCCGTCGTGCACGCCTTCGTCGACCTCTGGGCGTAGCCCCCCGGGGGCTACGAGCGCGGGAGCTGACGCCCCTCGCGCCCGAGCTCGCGCTTGTGCTCGGACCGCGCCGCCCGGGCGTTCGCGAGCGCCCGCCCGCTCCGCCTGGCCTTCGCGCGCCACGGCTCGTTCATCGCGGGCCTGAGGTCGCTCGCCACGCTGGCTGCGGCGACTCCGAGCGCGCGTCGGGGCGGGAGAGCCCAGAAGGGCGAGGCCCAGCGCGTGACGTGCACCTCGAGCACGGTCTGCTCGCGCGCGGAGGCGAGGTGACGCGCCCAGAGGCGCTGCGCCGCCGGCGTCCGGCCGCCCATGAGCACCGCCTCCACGACCGCCCGCGTCGTCGCCCAGAGCTCGCCCATGCCCCAGGCGGAGGCGAGCTCCTCCGGCTCGGAGGCCGCCGTCTCCTCGAGCAGGAGCGCGATGTCGAGCACGTCGCGGAGGCGGGCGAACGGGTTCGCGACCCAGAGGTGTGCCGCGAGGACGAGCGCGTGCGGGCCCGGCGGCAGGGCGAGGATGCCCTCGGTCTCCGCCGGCTCGGCGAGCTCGAGCAGGCGGCCGACGGGAGGCTGCGGGAGCCAGGGTGGCCAGCTCGGACGGCGGTGGATCTCGAGGCGGAGCGGCCAGCCGGCCCAGCGAACCGGGTGGCAGTGGTGCTTGTCGGCGAAGAGGTCGGCGTCGCCGTCGAGGCGGAACGCCCAGGCGGGATCCTCCGCCTTCTCGAAGCCGGCCGCGAGAAGCTCCGCCTGCAACTGGTCGGCGTCCGGCGCGAGGAGGTCGAGGTCGATGAAGTGGCGCAACGCCTGACCCGGGTAGCGGCGCGCGATCTCCGGCCCCTTCAGGAGGACGACCGGCTGCTCGGTGGCGGCCCGGACTCGAGCGAGGAGCTCGGGCGCGATCGCGTCGCGGATCGCCGCGAGCTTCTCCTCCGCCCGCAGGTCGTCCGGGACCTCCCTGCCCGTCGCGCGCCACCGGCGTCCGGCGAGGAGCTGGAGCCGGTGAGCGCGCAGGGCGGCGAGACCCGGGGCTCCGTCGACGAGCTCGTCGACCCGGCGCCAGATCGAAGCGGACGTCTCGGCCGACCTCACGGGAGGCGCGCCATCTCCTCGTGCCCGAACCGGCCGGGCGGCGGCCCCACGTCCCGGCCGTCGAGCTCGACCCATGCGTGCGCGCGCTGGTCCGGCGCGGAGGGCAGGAGGCCGATCACGAGCTCGGCCGGCTCCCCCTGCTCGCGCAGGAGGCGGAAGAGCACGAGCGCGTTCAGAAGGCACCGCGGTCGGCGGTCGCCGATCCGGAGGCTCCGGTGGACCGCCCGGCTCAGGGTGGCGGGCCGGTACCTGGCGCGCAGCGGGCGACCGTTCGTCCGCGCCAGTCGCTCGACGAGGGCGGGCAGTGGCTCGCGCCGGACCTGGAGGACGATGACCGCGAAGCGGATCCACAGCCGCACGGCCAAGCGGGCCTTCTCCGGCAGCGTGAGGCCTTCGCGGCTACGCATCGGCGACGATCCGCTCGACGACCCGACCCAGCTCGTCGAGCCGCATGGGGCGACGAAGGTTCCAGAGGCGGACGCTCGCCGCGAGCTGCGCGATGCCATGGAAGCAGCGCTCACGGTCCGCGTGCGTCGGCAGGCGGAAGCTCAGCGGCCAGAGGTCCCGGAGGGCCTCCGCGGCCGGCACCCGGTCGAGCGTGATCTCGTCGTCCGCGCCGCGCAGGAGGACGACGGCGCGCAGCGGGACGGCGGTCGAGTCCCCGCGGCGGTCGGGATCGAGCGAGAAGTGCACGCGGTTGTCGCTCGACGCGACCGCCTCCGCCCGCGGCAGGACGAGATGGTCGGCGACGTCCTCTCGTACACGGAGCATCGCGGGCCCCGGCACGACCGACGGCTCGGGGAGGAACCGGATGCACGAGACGTCCTCGGAGAGGACGCGGTGGCCCGCGACATCGAAGCCCGCGGCGAGGGTCGTCTTCCCGAAGTAGCCGGGCGCGGCGAGCAGCACGGCCTCCCCCCCGACGTCGACGGCGGCCGCGTGGAGCGGCAGGTCGCCGCGGGCCACGAAGCAGAGCATCGCGGGGATGCCCCAGAGGCGCTCCTCGCGTCGGACCGCGCTGGCGGCGCCCGCCGGGAGACGGACGCTCGGGGCGTGCGGGTCGACGGCGAACGAGCCGTACCCCTCGACCCACAGGCGGTACCCGGAGCCGTCGGCGTAGAGGCGCGCCCACAGGCGGCGGCCGGGGATCGGCGTCCACTCGGTCACGAGGACGCCGTCGCCGTTCTCGCCCGTCGCCTCCTGCTCCTCGGCGACGGCGAGCGCCTCGCCGCCGCCGCCGCGCAGGTACTCGAAGGCGAGGTCCGAGACGGGCTGGAAGCCGTAGCAGGATCCGTCCACGAGACCGGTCACCGCACCAGCCCGCGCTCGCGGAGGCTCTCGAGGAACGGGATCACCTGATCCGCCACGTCGGCGGGCGCGTTCACGGTCGTCTCGCGGACGACGGCGACCAGCTCGCTCACGGTCCGCTTGCCGTCGAGGAGCTCCCAGACGAGGCACCCGACTTCGTTGATCCCGTGATACTGCCCCGACTCGAGGTGCAGGAGCACGCCGCCCTCGCCCTGGGCGAGCCGCCGGAACGCGACGTTCTCGTCCTTCACCAGCCTCGTGCTCGGCTCGACGTGCACCGCGTCCTCAGTAGAGCCCCAGGGTGCCCTGCCGGCGCTCGCGCCGCAGCGCGAGGCGGAACGCGAGGACGCCGGCGAGGAGCGAGACCGCGGAGAGCGGCGTGAGGACGAGCACGCTCTCCAGCGTCTCCGGCCAGCTCACGGTGCCGAGCATCGGCTCCCGCATCCCGTCGATCGCGATCGCCATCGGGTTGTAGGCGGCGATCGCCGAGAGCCAGCCCGGCAGGAGGTCGAGCGGGAAGTAGGCGCCCGAGGCGAGCGTCATGATCGACACGCCGAAGTTGACGCCGGCCGAGCCGCCGCGAAACGTCAGCGTGCCCGCCGCGCTGATCAGGCCGAGGCCCCAGACGAAGGGGACGAAGGCGACGAGGACGAGGAGCGCGGGAACGAGCCCGCCGGTGTTGAATTCGAGCCCGAACCCGACCGCGATCGCGACGAGGAAGAGCGCGGTCCGGATGGGCACGTAGATGAGGTCGTAGACGACCGAGCCGAGCTGGATCGTCGCCGGGGACGTCGGAGTGAGGAGCATGGCCTCGAGCGTGCCGATCATCTGCTCGCGCCGTAGGGCGCTCGAGATCCGCCCGAGCCCCACCTGGACGAACGCGGCGAGGGCGATCCCGATCGCGACGAACTCCATGTACGAGACGGGCGCTCCCCCGAACTCGGGCAGCTTGCGATCGTCCACGAGCAGCCCGACGAAGTAGAAGAGGAACGCCTGGAGGACGAGGGCGAACGCGTCGGAGAAGAACGTGAACCGGTAGCTCCACGCGACGATCAGGTCGCGCCGCGCGAAGGCGGGGAGCTTCATCGCCTCGCCCGCGATGATCGCGAGGCGCCCGCCTTCCCGGGGGACGGCGCCGATCACTGATCCTCCCGACGCGTGAGGGCAAGGAATGCCTCCTCCACCTCCGAGCGCTCGTCGCGGCAGGAGAGGAGCTGGAAGCCTGCGGTTCGGATGGCCGCGAGCGCGTCGCCGAGCACCGCCCCGTCCTCGAGCGCCATGACGAAGTGCGTCGCGTCGGCGCCCGTCTGCGAGATGGAGCCGAGGCCGGCGAGGCCGGCGTCGAGCGCCGGGCCGGGTGCCCTGCCGTTCTCCCGCGTGTCGGCGAGACGGAGGAGGAAGCGTCGCGGCGCCGCGTGCGCCATGAGGTCCGCCACGCTGCCCGCGAAGCGCGTCCGGCCCTGGGCAAGGAGGGTGACCGAGCCGGCGAAGCCTCTCACCTCGTCCACGCGCTGGGTCGTCCAGACGACGGCGGTGCCCCGGGCGGCGAGGTCGCGGACGAGGTTCCTCACGGTCTCCGCGGCCTCGGGGTCGAGGTCGTGCGTCGCCTCGTCGACGAGGAGCACGTCCGGGGAGACGAGGAGCGCGCGGGCCATGGCGAGGCGCTTCTGCATGCCGTGCGAGTAGACCCCCACGCGGGCCCGTGCCGCCTCGGCGAGCCCGACCGCCTCGAGCACCTCGTGGGCGCGCCGTGCCGCCGCTCTGCGGCGGAGCCCGTGGAGCCGCCCGAAGAAGACGAGGTTCTCGAGCCCCGAAACCCGCAGGTAGAGCGTGCGGTCGCCCGAGGGCACGAGCCCGACACGGCGGCGCAGCTCCCGGCCGCTGCGACCGGGGTCGAGTCCCGCGACCCGCAGGTGGCCGCTGTCGGCGTCGACGAGGCCGGTCAGCAGGCGGAGCAGCGTCGTCTTCCCCGCGCCGTTCGGGCCCAGGAGCGCATGGATCTCTCCGCTGCCGACGGCGAGGGAGACGGCGTCGAGCGCGACGACGCGGCCGAAGCGGCGCGAGACGTCGCGGACATCGACGAGCGTGGCCGGCTCCACGCGGCTCGCCCGGGACTCGGGACGCGCCTCCTCGTCGGCGGCGCCTGCCCGCCTCCCGGCCTCGATCACGGGCGCGCGCCCTTCGGCCGTCGGCCCGTCCCGCATCCGCTCGAAACCCGCATCCATCCGGTCGTCGCTCCCGTCGCGTTCAGCCGCACGCCCGCCGCATCTCGCGCGGGCCGTCCACAAAGCGTAGACGGAGATCGCGCGAAGGCGAGCCTGTGCGTCTCCCCGATTTGACGCTCCTATAGGAGTGCTATAGAAGTGTGACTGGTGAGCGCCTCCATACGAGCCGGGAACGCGGCCCCCGCCCGGCGAGCGGCGCGCGGCGCCGCGTGGGCCAGCCGCGGCGGCGCGCTCCTCATAGGGCTCTTTGTCTTCGTCGGAGCGCTCCAGCTCATGAAGACCGGTGCCGCCTCGCTCGGCGTCCTCCAGGCGGGGAGCGCGCTCGTCGAGAACGCCCTCGCGACGCTCGGCCTCGGCTGGCTCGGGGCGGTCGTCATGCTCTCGGGCTCGCCCATGGCGGCGACGTCGCTTACGCTCGTCGCCGCAGGCGAGGAGCGCGGCGGCGGCCTCAGCGAGATCGAGGGCTTCACGATGGTGATGGGCTCGCGGCTCGGAGCCGCGTTCGTCGTCCTCCTCGTCGCGGTCGCCTACGCGCTCCGGGCCGGGGAAGGGCGGCGGGCGCCGGTCGCGACCGCCGTGCTGGCGCTCGCCGCCACCGCGGTCGTCTACGTGCCGGCGACCGGGCTCGGTCTCGCGCTCCTCTCCTGGGAGAGGTTCTCGGCCATCGAGATCGGCTTTCCGGCGGCGGTCGTCGACCTCGTCGACCTTCTCTACGGCGGACTCACGGAGCGGGCGGAGGAGCTGCCCGCGGCCGCCGTCTTCCTCGCCGGCCTCGCGCTCCTCTTCCTCGCGTTCAAGCTCATCGACCTCGCGCTCCCGCACCTGGACGACGCCGCCGTCGCGCGGCGGCCCGCCTGGTTGCGGCGGACCTGGCCCATGTTCGCCCTCGGCGCCGGGGTCGGCCTCGTCACGATGTCGGTCTCCGTCTCCCTCTCGATCCTGGTCCCCCTCGTCGCCAAGAACGTCGTCCGGCGCGAGTACGTCCTGCCGTACATCATGGGGGCGAACATCACGACCCTGGGCGACACCCTGCTGGCCGCGTTCGCCCTCGACTCGCCCGCCGCGGTGCGGGTCCTCCTCGCCGCCCTCGCCGCGGCCACGGCCGTGAGCCTCGCCGTCCTCGCCCTCCTCTACCGCCCCGTCTGGACGGCGCTCTGGGGCGTCCAGACGACCGTGACCGCGAGCCGCACGCGCCTCGCGGTCTTCACGGGCGGCGTCCTCCTAGTGCCCGTGCTCGCGCTCGGTCTCGGGGCCGCGGTGGGCTAGCGCGCGGTCGTCCCCTAGCCGAAAGTCCAGCGTGTCGGCCCCCGAAGGCGTGCCCGAGGCCGTCCATTCGTTCATTGCCGCGCCACTCCGGGGACTGTAGCTTCGGAGAGACCTCGGGCATGTTCGGGAGAAGCATGTCCGTGGGAGCGACCCGACCATGTAGGGGAGTCGACACATGCGGCAGTTCGGCGGCCCGGCCCGGGCCAGCGATTTCGCGGAGAACGCTCGATGAGCGCTGTCGAGCCGTCCGTCGGCGACGTCTCCGCCACCCTCGACTCGCGCACCCTCCAGATCCTCGAGCGGCGCCGCGCCGCCTCGAAGGCGATGCGCCGCGGTTGGCTCGTCCGCCGCGCGCTCGTCGTGGCGGACCTCGTCGGCCTCGCGGCCGCGTTCGTCGTCGCGACCCTGATCTTCGACCAGACCGCCCCGATGGACAAGGTCGCGAACGACGTCGAGTTCTTCACCTTCGTCCTGACGCTCCCTCTGTGGGTCGTCGTCGCGAAGCTCTACGGGCTCTACGACCTCGACGAGGAGCGCACCGACCACTCGACGACCGACGACCTCGTGCCGGTCTTCCACCTGGTCACGGTCGGGAGCTGGCTCTTCTTCGCGATCGCGACCGCGACGCAGGCCGCGGCCCCCGGCCTCGTCAGGCTCTTCGGCTTCTGGCTCTTCGCGATCGCGTTCGTGACGGGAGGGCGGGCGATCGCACGCTCGTTCTCGCGCCTCCACCTCGCCTACGTCCAGAACACGATCATCGTCGGGGCCGGCGACGTGGGGCAGCTCGTGGCGAAGAAGCTCCGCCAGCATCCCGAGTACGGGCTCAACCTCGTCGGCTTCGTCGACGCCGACCCGAAGGAGAGGCCGTCGAGCCTCAACGACGTGGCGCTGCTCGGCGCGCTCGACGAGCTTCCCCGGATGGTGCGGGTCCTGGACGTCGAGCGCGTCATCGTCGCCTTCTCGAACGACTCGCACGAGGACATGCTCGACCTCATCCGCTCGCTCAAGGACCTCGACATCCAGATCGACCTCGTCCCCCGCTTCTTCGAGGTGATCGGGACGAACGTCGGCATCCACACCGCCGAGGGTCTGCCCCTCATCGGGCTGCCCGCCCTCCGCCTCTCGCAGTCGTCGGTCGTGCTCAAGCGCGCGATGGACCTCTCGCTCTCCCTCGTCGGCCTCGTGCTCCTCGTCCCCCTGTTCGCCCTCGTGGCCCTCTGGATCAAGCTGGACTCGAAGGGCCCCGTCTTCTTCCGCCAGCTGAGGATGGGCTCCGGCGACAGGACGTTCGAGATCCTCAAGTTCCGGACCATGACCGCGGACGCCGACGAGCGGAAGGCCGAGTACGCCGCCCTGAACAAGCACGACTGCGAGGACGGCGACCCGCGCATGTTCAAGATCCCGAACGACCCGCGGGTCACGCGCGCGGGCCTCTGGCTCCGCCGCTTCTCCATCGACGAGCTCCCGCAGCTCCTGAACGTCGTCCGGGGCGAGATGAGCCTCGTCGGCCCGCGGCCCCTCATCCTCGAGGAGCACGAGCACGTCGTCGACTGGCGGCGCAACCGCCTCAACCTGAAGCCCGGCATCACCGGTCTCTGGCAGGTCCTCGGCCGCGACGACATCCCCTTCGAGGAGATGGTCCGGCTCGACTACGTGTACGTGACCACGTGGTCGCTCCTCAACGACCTCAAGCTCATCCTCCGCACGCTGCCGGCGATGTGCCGCACCCGCACGTCGTACTGAGCGGCGCCGGCGGATGGAGCACGTGCCGGAACGCCTCGATACGCTTGCGCGCGTGCCGAGCGTGACCGTCGTCATCCCGGCGTACAATGCGGAACGGACTCTCGGCAAGGTTCTCGGCGCGATCGCCGCGCAGGAGGCGCCGGTCGACGAGGTGGTCGTCGTCGACGACGGCTCGACGGACGGGACGGCCGCTCTGGCGGCCCGGCACGGCGCCAAGGTCGTCCGCACCGACGGGGGAGGGTTCGCGGGCGCAGCCCGCAATCGCGGCTGGGAGGAGGCCGCGGGCGACGTCGTCGTCTTCCTCGACTCGGACGCCGTCCCCGATCCGGGCTGGGGCGCCGGGCTGCGACGAGCGCTCGCGGAGTTCCCGGGGGCGATCGTCGGCTGCGCGCGCACCTTCAGCGGGAAGACGGCCTGGGGCTGGGTCGCGCACCTCCAGAGCGAGACGCCCTACCTCCCGCGGGGCGAGCCCCGCCGTGTCGCCTTCGTCTCCTCCTACTGCATGGCGGTGCCGCGGAACGCGCCGCTCCGCTGGGACCCGAGCTACGGCGGCGAGGACGGCATCTTCTGCGCGGACGCGCTCGCAGCCGGCCTCGAGCTCGTCTTCGACCCGCGCTTCCACGCCTTCCACGACCACGACCGCTCCACCTTCGGCGCGCTGCGCGGCCAGCAGCAACGGCTGGCGTACGGCCTGGCCCGGATCGGGCCGGTCCAGCGCGAGGGCCTCCGCAAGCGGGTTCTCGCCCGTGTGCCGCTCCACTACTTCGCGCTCGTCCGCCTGCTCGCCATCTACGGGAGGGTCCGGCGGTCGCCCGAGCTCCGGAGCCCCTTCCTGCGCAACGTGCCGCGGCTCGTGACGGCCGAGTGGACGCTCGGCTTGAGCGCGATGCGGTACGCGCTCCGGCGCCCCCCGCTTCGCGGTCAGGGAGGCGGGGGCTTCCGCTGAGCGACTCGGCCGTCAAGCTCCCCGCCCGGGCAGCGGGCACTGTCGACCTCGGAGAGGGAACGGCAGTCGGCCGGCTGGGCTTCGGGACGATGGGGCTCACCGGTCCGGGGGTCTGGGGAGCGCCGCCCGACCGCGACGAGGCGTTGCGCCTCCTCAGGCGCGCCGCCGACCTCGGCGTCGAGCTCTTCGACACCGCCGACTCGTACGGTCCGGAGGAGGTCGAGCTCCTCGTCGCCGAGGCCCTGCATCCCTACAGGGACGTCCTCGTGGCGACGAAGGGCGGGCTCACGCGCCAGGGGCCCGGGCGCTGGCGCAAGGACGGCCGGCCGGCCCATCTGAGGGCGGCGTGCGAGGGGAGCCTGCGCCGCCTGCGCGTGGACTGCATCGACCTCTACCAGCTCCACGCCGTCGACCCGTCCGTCCCGCTCGAGGAGTCGCTCGGCGCCCTGGACGACCTGCGCTCGGCCGGGAAGATCCGTCGGATCGGCGTCTGCAACGTCGACCGGCACGGGCTCGAGCGGGCCAGAGCCGTCGTCCCGGTCGTCTCGGTGCAGAACCGTTTCAGCGTCGCCGACCGCTCGGCCGCGGACGTCCTCGAGCGCTGCGAGGCGGCCGGGATCGCGTTCCTCGCCTGGGCGCCCCTCGCGAAGGGGTACCTGGCTCGCGCGCGGGGGCGGCTGCGGAGGAAGGCCGCCGCGGCAGGCGCCACGCCGGGCCAGCTGGCGCTCGCCTGGGTGCTGGCCCGGTCCCCGGCGGCCGTTCCGATCCCCGGGACGAGCACCGTCCAGCACCTCGAGGAGAACGTCGGCGCGGCCGGCATCCGCCTGGACGCCGACGACGTCCACGGGCTCGCGAGGCCCGTGCCGGGCTACGAGGCGCGCGCCCTCGCCCGGCGCCTGCGGGTCCGGGCGGGACGTGCGAAGTCGAGGATCCGGACCCTGCGGACCTGACGTGGGCACCTCCGTCCAGATAGCCCGCACCGCCGCCGAGGTCGAGACGCTGCGCCCCGTCTGGGAGGGGTTCGAGCGCGACGTCGCGAGCGCGGACATCGACTACCACCTGACGCTCGTCGAGCGGAGGGCGCGAACGCTCCGCCCGCACGTCGTGCTCGTCGCGCGGGACGGCGAGCCGGCCGCGCTCGTCGTCGGGCGCGTGGAGGACGTCGAGCTTCCGGCACGGCTGGGCTACAAGACGCTCGGCCGTCCGCTCGTCCGCGCGCTCACGGTGAGCTACGGCGGCGTCCTCGGCCGCGACGACGAGGAGACCGCCGCCGCGGTCGTCCGTGAGCTCCGCGCGGCGCTCGCGCGGGGCGAGGCCGACGTCGCCCGCCTGCGGAGCCTCGAGGTCGGCTCGGCTGTCCATCGCGCCGCCCGCACGAGCGCGGGCCTGCTCACCCTGGACCGGCTCGGCCGGCCGACGCCGCACTGGCGCGCCCGTCTCGACGGGTCGTACGACGACTACCTCGCCCGTCGCTCGGCGAAGACGCGGGCGAACGTCCGCCGGTACGGCCGGAAGTTCGAGGCGGCGTTCCCCGACGCGATCGAGTTTCGGCTCTTCCGTGACCCGGCCGACCTCGACCGGCTGCTCGAGGACACGCGGGCGGTGCACGAGCACACGTACCAGCACGCGCTCGGCGTGGGCTTCAGCGACTCCGGCGTCGAGCGCCACGTCACCTCCTTCGCGCTCGAGCGCGGCTGGTTCCGAGGGTTCGTCCTCTACGTCGAGGGCGCTCCGCGCGCGTTCTGGCACGGCATCCGCTACGGCCGGGTCTTCTCGACCGGGCCGACGGGCTACGACCCCGCGTTCGGAAGCCACCGCATCGGGACGTACGTGCTCGGCCGGATGGTGGAGGAGCTCTGCCGGGAGGACGGCCTCGAGTGGGTCGACTTCGGCTTCGGCGACGCCGAGTACAAGCACCACTTCGGCGACGAGAGCCGCCTCGAGGAAGACGTCCTCGTGTGGGCGCGCCGGCCCAAGGCGCTCGGGCTGAGCCTCACGAGAGCGGCCCTAGGCCTCGTCGACCGCTCCGCCCGCTCGCTCCTCGCGCGCCGGCAGCTCCTGACGAAGGCCCGTCGGCTCGGACGGGACCGCGCCCGGGGAGGCGGATCGTGACGGGGCGCACCCTGCGCGCGGTGAAGCTCGCGCTCGTCGGCATCGTCGCGGGCGGCGTCGTGCTCGCGCTCGCGCTCCTCGCGAGCGCCGCGCTCGACCGGCCGTCGAAGACGATCACGAACGAGGTGACGGTCGAGGCGCCGCCCGGCGTCGTCTGGCGCGTCCTGACCGACTTCGGCGACTACGAGCGCTGGAACCCCCTCATCACGAAAGCGGCCGGAAACGCACGCCTGGGCGCGCAGCTCGACCTCCAGCTCGACCTGCCCGACGACGAGCGGGAGGAGATCAGCCCCGAGATCCTCGTCTTCAAGCCGGACCGGAAGCTCCGCTGGCAGTCGCGCGAGCTCGTGCCCGGGCTCGCCGACCGGGAGTACGAGGCGATCATCGAGGAGCTCGGCGACGGACGCGTGCGCGTCTTCCAGCAGGTTCGCTTCGAGGGGATCATGACGCCGCTCACGCCCGTCGACGAGGAGCAGGTCGGCCTCGACCTCATGGCGGTGGCGCTGAAGGAGCGCGCGGAGGAGGCGGTGCCCGGCACCGTCGTCCGCACGAGCGAGCACTGGCTCTGCGACCGGCCGCTCGAGGACTACGGCGACCTCCCGATCATCGTCAAGTCCCGAATCGAGAACTCCGCCGCCGAAGCTGTCACGCTGAACGGGCCCGACTGCTCCGGGGACGGGAACCCGGACACGATCGACCTCGTCCTCGAGATCGAGGGGGACGGCGGGTCCCTGGGGCCGACCGCCGACGCCGTCAAGGTGAAGCTCGGCGCGCACGACATCGACATCGCCGGCTTCGCGGACTGCGGGGAGGCGCCGCCCGGCGTGCGCCAGAACGGGATCCACGTCATGCTCGGCTATCGCATCACGTTCGTCGACTTCCGCCTGGGCGACCTCGCGACGAGGAGCTGGACCTGTGACGGGGCCGCCGGCGCGCTCTCGATCGAGGAGCGGTCGGCGGACGACCCGGAGCCGGAGGACGTCGTCTGCGTCCGCTGCGAGATCGTCGCGGGCAACCGGGGCCTCTACATCGGCGACTCCGTCCGTTCCGGCGCGCGCGACTCGGCGTTCGTCTCCGAGCGCGAGGTGTTCGTCGAGGAGCGCGCGGAGGAGCCCGTCACCGCCGGGAACACGTGGCGTCCGCTCGACGGGCGCGCAGACGGACGGTAGGGCTACTCGGGGACGCGGTTCTCGACCGCGACGGGCGCCGGGTCGATGCCGGCGTCGTAGTGGGCGGTGTCGACGCCTGCGCCCCCGCTGAGCTGGGCGTCCGCCTCGCCGTCGACGGCGCGGAGGACGTCGTCGCCCCCGCTGCCCGCGAAGGAGTCCGCCCCGGCGCCGCCCGTCAGGTCGTCGTTGCCGTCGCCGCCGGAGAGGGAGTCGTTGCCGGCGCCGCCGACGAGCACGTCGGCGCCCAGCCGGCCCTCGAGCACGTCGGCGCCCGAGCCCCCGTGCAGCTCGTCGCCACCGTCGCCGCCGGTGAGCGCGTCGCCCCCATCGCCCGCGTAGAGGACGAGACGGCCGAGGAAGCGGGTTCCGGCACCCTGGCCTCCCTGCCCCGTGAGCGTGTTCCTCCCGCCCCCGCCGCGCAGCTCGAGCGCCGCCGGGAGCGGCGAGAACGTCACGTCGACGTCGCCGTCGGCGTTCAGGGCGACGCCGCTCGCCCCCGCCGCGAGCGCGTCGTCGCCGTCGGTGCCGACGACGGCGACGGCGTCCGTGGCGTCGCCGAGGCTGACCGCGATCTCGATCTCCGCGGCCCCCGACTCCGGCGTAAAGCCGGGAGCGAAGGCGCCGGTCGCCTGGTCGACGGTGAGCGTCTCCACGCTCCCGACTGCGCCGACGACCGTGATCGACTCGACGTTCGCCGTCGTCGCCCCGCCGCAGGCCGCCGGAACGGCCCCGAACCTGATCTCGCCGCCCACGACGGCGAGCGTCGCCTCCCCGTTCGCCGCGAGCGTCGCGGTCGCGACGCGGGTCGCCGGGTCGTAGGTGCACCCCGTCGCGGGCGGCGGCGGCGGGCTCCCGTCGCCGACGACGTTCTCGACCGCCACGGGCGCCGGGTCGACGCCCGTGTCGACGTACGCGGTGTCGGTGCCCGCGCCTCCGCTCAGGAGCGCGTCCGCCTCGTCGTCCTGCGCGAGGAAGGTGTCGTCCCCGTCGTTCCCGTTGAAGACGTCGACGCCGGCGTCTCCGTCGACCGAGTCGCCGCCTCCGCCGCCGGTGACCGAGTCGTTGCCGGCCCCGCCCGTGAGGGTGTCGGCGCCGTCCTGGCCCTCGACGACGTCGTCGCCCGGCCCGCCGTCGATCCTGTCCGCCGCGCTCCCGCCCCGGATGAGCGTCTCGTCGCCGTCGCCCCCCGTCGCGACGATCGGGCCGAGGAAGTGGAGGCCCGCGCCGCCGGTGCCGCGCGCGTCGAAGTGGTCGTTCCCGCCGAGGAGATGAACCTCGAGCGCGAAGCTGCTCGGGGCGAAGGTGATGTCCACGTCGCCGTCCGTGCTCGTGGCGAAGCCGCTCTGGCCGGCGGCCGTGTAGTCGTCGCCCTCGGTGCCGTAGACGATCACGCGGTCGCTCGGGTCGCCGAGCTCCGTGTCGATCTCGATCTCGGGCGTGTTCGACTCGGGCGTCGCGCCGGGCCCGAAGAAGCCGCCGCGCTGGTCGACGACGAGCGTCTCGGTCGTCCCGACCGCGCCCTCGACCGAGATCGAGTCGGTGTTCGTCGCCGTCGCGTTCCCGCACGGCTGCGGCTCCTCGCCCCACCAGATCTCGCCGTCCACGAGGACGAGCGTCGCCGTCGAGGCCGGCGTCATCGTCAGCGCGAGCGCCCTCGTCGAGCCGTCGTAGGAGCACGACTCCGCCGGCCGGATGACGATCTCGGTCGCGAGCGGCGTCGGGTCGAGGACGTCCACGTGGGCGGTGTCGAAGCCCGGCCCCCCGTTGACCTCGGCGTCGGCCTCCTCGTCGTGCGCGAGCAGCAGGTCGTCGCCGCTCGAGCCGATCAGGCGGTCGACACCGGGGCCGCCGGTCATGGTGTCGCTTTCGCCGCCGGCGGCGAGGACGTCGTCGCCCTCGCCGCCGTCGAGCACGTCGTCTGCCTCCTGCCCGCGCAGCTCGTCGTTGCCGGGCCCGCCCTCGATCCGGTCGGGCTCCGAGCTGCCCCGCAGGAGCGACTCGTTCCCCGGCCCGCCGGTGACCTCGATGGGCCCGAGGAAATGGAGGCCGGCGCCGCTCTCGCCGCGGCCGTTGAAGTAGTCGTCCCCGCCGAGGAGATGGACATCGAGCTCGAAGGCGCCGGGCGCGAAGGTGACGTCGACGTCTCCGTCCGAGCTCGTGGCGAGGCCGTTCTGCCCGGCCGCCAGGTAGTCGGGGCTCTCCGTGCCGTAGACGACGACGCGGTCGTTCGCGTCTCCGAGCGCGGTCGCGATCTCGATCTCCGGGACGTTGGGCTCCGGTGTCGCCCCCGGGCCGAAGAAGCCTTCCCGCTGGTCGAGAGTCAGCTGCTCGACCTGTCCGGCGCTCCCGGCGATCGAGATCGAGTCCGTGTTCGTCGTCGTCGCGCCGCCGCAGGGCGCCGGCACGGCGCCGAAGCGGATCTGACCCCCGGCCGCGTCGAGGACGGCCGATCCGCCCGGCGTGATCGCGGCGGTCACCGTCCGCGAGATTGGGTCGAACGCGCAGGACTCGGCCCGGGCGAGCCCCGGCAGCGCGAGTGCCAGGACGGTCGCCGCGGCCGCGACGAAGCCGCTCCTCCACCGGGAAATGTGCCGGGCGACGGGGAGAGGGCCCCTCGCCACGCTACTCCGGGAAGCGGTTCTCCACTGCCACCGGCGTGGCATCGAGGGCTGCGTCGTAGTGCGCGGTGTCGATTCCCGGCCCGCCGTTCAGCTGCGTGTCGGCCTCGCCGTCGACCGCGAAGAAAAGGTCGTTGCCGCTGCTTCCCGAGAAGGAGTCGGCGCCCGCGCCCCCGGTCAGCACGTCGTCCCCGTCGTTCCCGGCGAGCGTGTCGGCGCCGGCGTCCCCGGCGAGCGTGTCCGCGCCCTCGCGGCCCTCGAGCAGGTCGTTGCCCGAGCCGCCGTGGAGCTCGTCCGCGCCCGAGCCGCCCCGGAGCGTGTCGGCGCCGTCGCCGCCGTCGAGCACGAGCAGGCCGGCGAAGACGCCGCCGGTGCCCTGGCCGCCGCGGCCCGCGAGGGTATCCGAGCCGCCGAGCCCGGCCGCTTGCACCTCGGCGGGCGTCGGCGAGAAGGTCACGTCGGCGTCGCCGTCGGCGTTGAGCGCGATGCCGGTCTGGCCCACGGCGACGTGGTCGTCAGCAGCCGAGCCGACGACGAGGATGCGGTCGGACGTATCCCCGAGGCTCGTGGCGATCTCGATCTCCGCGAGCCCGGACTCGGCGGTGGCGCCGGGCGCGAACGCGCCCCCGGACTGGTCGATCGTGAGGGTCTCGCTGCTCCCCGAGGGAGCGACGATGCTGATCGTGTCCGTGTTCGCCGTCGTCGCGCTCCCGCAGGCGGCGGGCGTCGCGCCGAACCGGATCTCCGCGCCGGAGACCACGAGCGTCGCCTGCGTGCCCGCGACCATCTGTGCGCTGACAGAGCGCGTCGCGGGGTCGTAGACGCAGGCGCCCGCGGGAGGCGGAGGGGGAGGCGGGGGCGGCGTGCCGCTCACGTTCTCGACGGCGATCGGTGCCGGGTCGAGGCCGATGTCGTAGGACGCCGTGTCGGTCCCTGCGCCGCCGTTGATCTGCGAGTCCGCTTCGCCGTCCTCGGCGTGGATGACGTCGTTGCCGCCGCTGCCCGCGAAGCCGTCCGACCCGGACCCACCGGTGAGCTCGTCGTCGTTGGCGCCGCCGCTCACGAAGTCGTCGCCCGCGCCGCCGTCGATCTCGTCGTTGCCGTCCTGGCCCTCGAGCCGGTCGTTGCCCGACCCGCCGAGGAGGACGTCGCCCTGCGCTCCGCCGCGGATGAGGGACTCGTTGCCGGGGCCGCCGTCGATCACCATCGGGCCGAGGAAGCGCAGCCCCGCGCCGCCCTCGCCGCGGCCGTTGACGTAGTCGTGGCCGCCCAGGGCGTACACCTCGAGGCGGAGGAGGCTCGGCGAGAAGGTCACGTCCACGTCCCCGTCCGTGTTGAGCGCGAAGCCGAACTGCCCGGCGGCGACGAAGTCGTCGCCCTCGGTCAGGTAGAAGGCGACGGTATCCGTCTGGTCGCCGAGCGCGGTCGCGATCTCGATCTCCGGGATGTTGAACTCCGCCGTCGCACCGGGGCCGAAGAGGCCCGGGCGCTGGTCGAGCGTCAGGCGTTCGACCGTTCCCGCGTTCCCAACGATCGAGATGGAGTCGGTGTTCGTCGTCGTCGCGCCGCCGCACGGCGTCGGAACGGCGCCGAAGCGGATCGCGCCGCCGGCGACGTCGAGCACTGCCGAACCGCCCGGCGTGATCGACGCGCTCACCGAGGCCGACTGGGGGTCGTAGACGCACGACTCGGCCTGGGCGAGCGCCGGCAGCGCGAGCGCGAGGCTCGCGACGAGTCCGCCGAGCACGAGCGCGTGGCGGAGGCAGGGGCGGATGTGGCGCCGACTGGTCAAGGACGATCCGATGTGAGACTGCCGCAGACTCTTGGGACGCATTGACGGTAGTCTGGGCGGAGCACCGAAGCAAGGGATTCAGGCCCCGCGGCGGCCAAGACCACCCGTCGGTTTAGGTTGGTCTGGCCGGATGCTCGAGGTAGCCGAACCGGGCGAGCGCCCGCTCGGCCGTGCGGTGGAGGTCGTCGACGATGCCCTTGCGGCGCAGCCGCCAGCGGCCGAGCGTGTCCGGCGGCCGCACCGCCGCCGCGGCGGCCTCGGCGTCGCCGTCGAGCCCGAAGAAGTCGTAGATGCGCCGCACGTTCTCTCCCGGCTGCGCGCAGAGGTCCTCGAAGCGGACGCGCAGGTAGCGCTCCCCGAGCCGCGACTCGCCGTAGTCGGCGGCGGCCTCGTTGACCCGGGACCAGACTGCGATCGACCTGACCGGCGTCTTCGCCTTCCGCAGGTCGTCGCCGAGCAGGGCCTCGCCGTGCTTGACGAGCTGGTTCTGGTTCTCCGAGAACGCCATGTCGCGCCCGTCGCGGATGAAGTGGAGGAAGCGCAGCGAGGGCATCGCGGCGTCGAAGAAGGGCACGAGGTAGATGCTCCGCGGCTCCTTCCAGCCCCAGACCCGTGCCGACGGCGGGAGGTCGGCCAGGTGGTCTCGCACGAGCGAGTCGAGGTCGCCCCGCATCCGCGCGAGCAGCTCGGGCGGGGCCGGCCCGCCGGCCGCGCGCACGAACTCGTTGACCCACCGGTCCGAGTACTCCCCGAACGGGAGCGCGTCCTCGTAGTCGTTCAGGTGCGTCCCGGTGAACATGCCGCCCTCGCGGACGATGCGGGCGACGACCCTGGTCCCGGAGCCGCCGGTGGCGCCGATCGCGTTCGGTCCGGGGACGCGGGTCTCGACCGCGAGCGGCTCGACCCCGTCGCTCGGGACGGATGCGTACGCGGCCGGCTGGCTGCTCATCGGGCTGCGGTCGTGGCGGCGATCACGGAGGCGAGCCATTCTGGCAGAGACCGGAACGGGCGCCGCGCACCTACCGCCCCGGGGTCGAGGGCGCGGACGGCCGGTAGGAGGAGGCGAGCCCGCGCCGCAGGCGGCGCGCGTACTCGCGGGCGCGGGCGTCGAGCGCGAGCAACGTCCCCACCGCGGTGGCGACCGCGAGGACGGCGGCGACGGCGAGCCCGGCGATCGGAGGGGCGCTCTCGATCGCGGTCGTCTCGCGCAGGAGGAGGACGACGGCGATCGCCGCGACTCCCGCCGCGGTCGGCGCGGCGGCCATGCGCGCGAACTCGCGGAAGCCGAATCCGGTCAGCCAGCGGACGATGATCAGGTTGACCGGCACGAAGACGAGGACGAAGAGGACCGCCCGCGAGGCGGCGACGCCGAAGATCTGCCGCTCGTCGGAGGCCGTCTCGAGCAGGCCCGCGACCACGGCGACGGCGGCGGCGCTCGCGGCGCCCAGAAGCCAGAGCATCACCGCCCGGAACGCGGGCCTGCCGACGGCGAAGAGGAGGGGCCCCGTGAAGGAGATGACCGCCTTGCCGATGCCCGCGACGGCGAGGAGCTTGAGCGCGTCCACGCCCGAGCTCCACTCGGATCCCATGACGCCGAGGAGGAAGTCTCCGCAGGCGGCGAGGACGAGGAGCGCGGGCACGGCGGCGACGAGCGTGACCCGCAGGCACGTCTCGACCGCCGCCCGCAGGTTCTCGCGGTCGCGCTGGAGCCGGGAGAAGAGCGGGAGCGCGATCAGCCCGACGGGGCGCATGGTCAGGTCGAGCAGCAGGTCGACGAAGCGATCGGCCAGCCGGTAGACGCCGACGACGGCGGGGCCGAAGAAGACGCCGATGAGGAGGGCGTCGGCGCGCCGGTTGACGAAGCCGCCGAAGTTCGCGACGAAGACGTGCGTCGAGAAGCCGAGGAGCTCGCGGGCATGGCGGCGCGAGAAGCGCCGGCCGGGCCGCCAGGGGCTCAGGATCCAGATGAGGACGAGGGCCGTCGCGTCCATCGCGAGCTGCTGCGCGACGAGCGACCACACGCCCGCCCCGGCGAGCGCCAGCGCGAGGCCGAGCACGCCGCCGACGAGAGCGGCGACGTTCGTCCGGATGGCGAGCTTCTTGAACTCGGCCTTCCGCTGGAGGTAGGCCTGCTGGACGATGTTGAGGCCCTCGATGACGAGGAGGAGGGAGAGGACCGACAGGACCTCCTGGAGGACAGGGGCGCCGTTCACCTCCGCCCACCAGCCGCTCACCGCCACGGTGACGCCGGCGAGGATGAGGCACCACACGAGGTTGAGCCAGAACGCCGAGTCGAGGTGATCGGACTCCAGGTCGTCCCGCTGGATGATCGCCGTCGCGAAGCCCTGCTCGAGGAAGACGTGGGCGAGCGCGATGTAGACGAGCGCGATGGCGACGACACCGAAGTCGTACGGCCCGAGGATGGCCGCGAGGACGAACGTGAAGAGCGCGCCGAGCGCGCGCTGGCCCCAGTTCATGGCGAAGGCCCACTTGAGCGCGCCGAGGAACGTGCGGCGCTCGTCCGCGCCGCTCGGCCTCTCGCTGCCCCCGGCCGGGCCCTCGCCCGCGGGACCCGCGCTCCCGCTGTCCACGGGCCCGCTCAGGGCGACACGCGCTCCGGACGCAGGGCCGTGCCCTCCGGCCCGGCGGCGTCCGGCTCGGCATAGCCCCGCACCCACTCGCGTCGCGCCTTCCAGACGCCCGGCCAGTGGGACGCGCGCCGCCCGCCCGCCGGGCGGAGGCGCCCGAGGACGGAGGCCGCCAGCGCCCGGACGCCGACGCCGGCGACGAGGAGCCGGATCCCGACCCGTCTCCGCAGCGGGCCCCAGTGCTTGCGCAGGAGCGTCGCCTTCCCGCGGTAGAGGAGCAGGAGCTTGTCCTCCCGGGTCGCGGAGGAGACCCCGATCTCGTGCGTGATGACGGCGTCGGGCGTGATCGCCGGCCGGTGGCCGAGAGCCCGGGCGCGCAGAGAGAGGTCCGCGTCCTCGCCGTACATGAAGAAGCGGGTGTCGAAGCCGCCGAGCTCCTCCCAGAGCGCGCGCGGGGCGAGCAGGAGGCAGCCCGTGACGATGTCCACCTCGCGCACGCTGTCGCGCTGCCAGCCGCCGAGCGACTCGGGGTCGAGGAGGCGGTTCCCCCTGAACGCCGTCGAGAGCACGGTCGCGAAGCAGGCGAGGCTCCAGAGCGAGGGCGCGCCCCAGCAGGAGCCGGGGTTCACGCGGCCGTCCGGGTCGAGCGTGCGGCCGCCGTAGAGGCCGTGCTCGGGATGGGCGCGCGCGAACGCAAGGAGGTTCGCGACGGCGCCCTCGTGGACGAGCGTGTCGGGGTTCAGGAGCAGGACGTACGCGCCGGTCGCCTCGGCGGCGGCCCGGTTGACGCCGGCCGCGAAGCCGACGTTCTCGGGCAGCGCCACGAGCCGCGCCTCCGGGAACTCCGACCGCACCATCTCGACCGTGCCGTCCTCCGAGGCGTTGTCGACGACGACCACCTCGTAGTCGAGCCCCCGCGTGCTCGCCGCGATCGAGGCGAGGCAGGCCCGGGCCGCCTCCCGGCAGCGGTAGGTGACGAGGAGGATCGAGACCTCGGCGCTCATCGGCCGGTCACGCCGGGGCTTCCACGTGCGCCCCGTCAGCCTGGCGAGGCTCGTCCTCCTTCGCTCCGTAGTCCTCCCGCCGCCGAACGATCCGGGCCGGGATGCCGACGGCGACGGACCCCGGCGGCAACGACTTCGTCACGACCGACCCGGCGCTCACGACGCAGCCGTCGCCGACCGTCACGCCCGCGGCGATGAAGACCCGAGCGCCGAGCCAGACGTCGTTGCCGATGACGACGTCCCGCTCGTTCCGGGGCTGCGAGGCGATCTTCTCGTCGGGCGAGAGGCCGTAGTCCGAGGCGGTGACGAAGACCTCCGGCCCGAGCCGGCAGTCCTCCCCGATCGTCACGCGCCCGCTCGCGTCCCCGGCCCAGAGGTACGCGTGCGCGCCGACCCTCGACCTCGCCCCGATTATGATCCGCTCGCCGTTTCGGAGCGAGACGTTCGGCGCGAGCCTCGCCCCCTCCCCCATCGTCAGGCGCCGGCGCGGCTGCACGTGCGTGTAGGCGTAGTAGTGAAGCAGCCGGACGACCTGGAAGTAGGTCATCGGATCCAGGAAGGACGCGGCGACTCCGCGCCATCGTTTGCCGCTCATGACCGCATTGCTCCTCGGGACACGTCGTACGCCATCTCGGGCGCAGCTCCAAGTCCAGAGTAGACGGTCCAGACCTTCGGCGGAGGCGCTCCGGCTACACTCCGAAGACACTCCTGTCGAAGTGTCATGGCCCGCGCGCGCACAGACGACGTCACGCTTAAGATCCCCCGGCCGCTCTACGAGCGGCTTCGCGTCGTGATCGAAGGCACGGGCTTCCGCTCGGTGACCGAGTTCTGCGTCTACGTGCTCCGCGACCTCGCCTCCGCCCCCGGGCCGACGGACGACGACGCCCTCACCCACGAGGAGGTGGCCGCCATCCGCCGCCGCCTCCGCTCGCTGGGCTACCTCGAGGACTGAGCGATGAAGGTCATGATCATCGGGCTCGACTGCGCCGAGCCGTCGCTCCTCCTCGAGCGCTGGCGGGACGAGCTGCCCGTCCTCTCGGGCCTGATGGAGAACGGCGCGTACGGCCGGCTCACCTCGGTCGTCCCGCCCATCACCGTGCCCGCCTGGTCCTGCATGATGGCGAGCCGGACCCCCGGCGACCTCGGCGTCTACGGCTTCCGGAACCGGGCCGACCACTCCTACGACGCGCTCTTCATCGCCAACTCGACGGCGATCAAGGAGCCGCGCCTCTGGGACTATGCGACGCGGGCCGGGAAGCCCTCGATCGTCCTCGGCGTGCCCGGCACCTTCCCGCCGCGCCCCCTGAACGGCGTCATGGTGGGCTGCTTCCTCACGCCGACGATCGAGAGCGCCTACACGTTCCCGCCCATGCTCAAGCGCGAGATCGAGGGGGTCGTGGGCGAGTACGTCCTCGACGTGCGCGACTTCAGGACTGACGACAAGGACTACCTCCTCCGGCAGGTCTACGAGATGACCGACCGCCGCTTCGCGCTCGCCGACCACCTCCTCCGCTCGAAGCCGTGGGAGCTCTTCGCCATGGTCGAGATGGGCGTCGACCGGATGTACCACGGCTTCTGGAAGCTCATGGATCCCGAGCACCGCAAGCACGAGCCCGGGAACCGCTTCGAGCACGCGATCCTCGACTACCACCGCCACGTGGACGAGCTCATGGGGCGCGTCCTCGCGCACGCCGACGAGGACACGGCCGTCTTCGTCGTCTCCGACCACGGCGGCAAGCGCATGGACGGCGGCATCCGCGTCAACGAGTGGCTCCGGCGCGAGGGCCTGCTCGGCACGCTCACCGACCCGGACACGGCCGTGCCGCTCCGCGAGGCGGGCATCGACTGGTCGCGGACGACGGCCTGGGGCGAGGGCGGCTACTACTCGCGGATCTTCCTAAACGTCGCCGGGCGCGAGCCCGAGGGAACCGTGCCGGCGGCCGACTACGAGCGCGTCCGCGAGGACCTCGCGCGGCGCCTCGCCGCCATCCCGGACGAGAACGGGAATCCGCTCGGCACGCGCGTCCACGTTCCCGAGCAGGTCTACCCGCAGGTGAACGGCGTCGCTCCCGACCTGATCGTCCACTTCGGAGACCTCTACTGGCGCTCCGTCGGGACGGTCGGCGGCGGCGAGGGCATCCATACGTTCGAGAACGACACCGGCCCCGACGACGCGAACCACGCCCAGGACGGCCTCTTCGTCCTCAGGGCGCCGGGCGTCGCCCCCGGGCCGCGCGAGGGAGCGCACCTCCTCGACGTCGCCCCGACGGCGCTCGAGCTCATGGGCCTCGACGTGCCCGCGTCGATGCGCGGGACGAGCCTCCTCGCCGGCGTTCCCGCCGGGCCCTAGACCTCGCGCCAGGAGACGAGCTCGTGGCCGAGCGCGCGGGCGCTCGCGGCGAGCCGCACGGCCGAGCGGCGCTCGTCCGCCCGCCAGCCCTCGGGCCCCGGGTGGACCCCGACCTCGAGCGTCCCGCCGGGCAGGTCGCCGACGCGGCCGAGGAGCTCGTCGGCCCAGCCGAGGTCGCCCGTGCTCGCCGGCATGTAGAAGTGGTCGGTCGTCCGGAACGACCGTCGGAGCGGGCGCCGCCAGAGCGGGCCGACCCAGTACGTGGCCGCGAGGAGGGGCCGGCCGAGGTAGACGTCCTGCACGGTCCGGACCCGCTCGATCCCGAAGCCGGGCAGCACCCGGCGGAGCGCGGCCCGGAAAGGCGCGAGCTTGTGCAGGTGCCGGTGCGAGTCGACGTGCGAGACCGGCACGCCCGCGGCCGCGACGAGCCCGATCTGCGCCGCGAGCTCGCGCTCGATCTGCCCGACGGGGAGCCGGCGGGCGAGCGCCCTGAGCCGCACGAGCCTGGTCCTGGGGAAGCGGCCCGTCCCGTCCACGAGCGCCGGCACCTCCCCGGGGTCCGCCGCGGGCCGCTCCTCGCCGTCGCCCACGAACGTCAGGTGCACGCCGAAGCTCAGGTCCGGGCGCCCCCGCGCGTAGGCGAGCGCCTGCTCCGCGGCCGGCATCGTCGCCATGATCGTCGCGCTCGTGACGGCGCCCTGCTCGAGGCAGCCGATCGTCGCCGCCACCGTCTCGGCCGAGGCTCCGAAGTCGTCGGCGTTCACGACGATGCGCAGCGAGGACGCTCCCGGGACGACCTGGTCAGAGGGCCCGCAGCTCGCGCGAGGGCGAGGGCGAGGAGAGCGCGCGCATGCGCAGGCCGATCGCGACGACCATGAAGAAGAAGAGCGTGCACTGGACGAAGTAGAACGCGTCGAAGAGGAACATACTCGCGCCGAAGCCCGCGGCGGCGATGCAGCAGGCCGCGAGGAGGTCGCTCGGCTGGCCGATCCGGCGGCGCGCGGCGCGGGCGAGCTTCACGACACCTCCCCAGACGAACCAGGCCACGGCGACGAGGCCCAGCATGCCTGTCGTGACGATCGTGTTCATGTACTGGTTGTCGAAGATGAGGTCCGGCGTCCCGGGATCCGCGCTCGCGCCCGGCGGCAGGTCGCTCGGGATGGTCTGCTCGCCGATCCCCGTCCCGACGAGCGGGGACTGGATCCAGAGCTCGAACCCGGGCTCGAGGTCGGCGAAGCGTCCCGAGCCGGTCTCCCCTGCCCGGCCCTCGAGCGACGTGACGAGCCCCTCCTTCGGGAAGAACGCCTTGTAGATCCCTCCCATCGCCCCCGGCGCGAGGAAGTGGACGACGAAGGGCAGGAGGAGCAGGATCGGCCAGAAGCGTGCGAGCTGGCGCCCGCGCAGCCAGAGGCCGACGAGCACCATCGCGACGATCATGACGACCGTCGTCCGTGACACGGTGGCGAGGGCGCCCGCGGCGCAGACGACCGCGACCGCGAGCCAGAGGCGGGAGCGGACGACCGTCGCCGCGCGCCCGGCGAGGTAGATCCCGAGCGGCACGGCCATGAGGAGCGCGACGCTCAGCGCGATGGGGTGCTGGGCGGACCCGTAGACGCGCAGGAGCCCTCCCCGCGCCTGGTCGACCTCGCGCGGGTGGTACTCGAGCAGCGGGATCCACTCGTGGAGGTGCTCGAAGACGTTGTACGTGAAGCGCGAGTCGTAGATCGCCGCGAGCGCAACGACGCCCGCTCCGGCAACGAGCACCCGGACGAGCTTGTCGAGCGCCCGGACCGAGTCGATCGTCGACGTGATGAGCAGGAAGACGATGATGAAGCTGAGGAAGTAGGAGAGCGACTTGAGCGCCTCCGGCTCCGTGCTCCCCGCGTTCACCTCGTCGAAGTTGACGATCTGGGTCGTGAAGAGGACGGCCGCGAGGAGGATGATCGGGTAGGCGTGCCCGTCCGCCGACAGGCGCGACTGTCGTCCGGCGAAGCCCACGAGCCAGGCGACGATGAGCGCGAGCAGGAAGAGGCGGTACGGCTCGAGGTTGAAGGGGAGGTCGACCGGGAGCGAGTACGTCTTGATGGGGACGAACCAGACGAGGAGGATGAGCGTCGCGGCCATGTTCGGCCACGTGAAGACGGGCACGCTCACATCGCGGAGGGCGAGGAGGGAGGCGAGAAGGAGCAGGATCCCACCTCCGACCATTGCCCGCGGCCCGAGCGGGACCGTCACGAGGAGCGCGAGCGCCCCGAAGAGCGCGAGCGCGAGCGGGACCCCCCTCCGCGCCGCAGGCGGCTGGGTGTAGGAGGCCACGGCGGGCCGCCCCGCTAGACCTTCGCCCGCGAGCGCCTGGTCTCGAGCTCGGGCTCGGCGCTCGGCTCCACCGTCGCCACCTCGCCGTCGGGACCGGCGAACGCGCGCAGGCGCCGGGAGGAGAGGAGGCCGAGCGGGAAGAGCCGGTCGAGCAGGAGCGCCAGCCCCGCGAAGGCGGCGCTGATGAGGACGAAGAGCATGAGCGGCAGGCTGAGCGACGACCCGCCGGACTCGACGGCGGTCTGCGGCCGCGCGATCTCCTGGAGGACCGTGCGCTGCTCGTCCTCGAGCTTCGCCTCGTCCTGGATCCGGTCGACGTAGGTGGTGAAGGCCCTCACCGTCGCCTGGGCGAGCTTGACCGCCCCGCCGTAGGTGCCCGAGGTGGCGAAGACCTCGACGACGGGAACCTGCGAGATCTCGAAGCGGCTCGGGGAGTTGATGGCGTAGATCGCGCGGGCCGTCACCGTCCCTGGCAGCGTGCCCGCCTGCTCCTGGCGGATCTGGTCGACCTCGTCCGACTCGATGAGCACGGGGTAGAGGTTCGCGTGGTTGATGAGCGTGCCGATGTCCGGCGCGCTCATGAACGTCGTCGTCTCGGTCGCGCCCGTCTCGTCGGGCGAGCCCTCGGTCTCGCGCGGCACGGTCGTGCGGAAGTACGGGGCCTCGGCGCTCGTGACGAGGAGGCGCGCGGACGACGTGTACGAGACCTGCGCGCGCTTCTCGAGAGCCGGGGGCACCGAGCCGAAGTCGATCCGGTAGACGGCCGCGACGGCGGCGATGAACGCGACGCCGGCGCCGACGAGGAGGAGCCACCAGTACCGCCGGAGCGCCCGGACGTACGGGCTCCCGAAGATGCGCGTCGTCCGCGCGGCCGTGAGCTCACGGGCGGGCGTGCCGGTCTGGGGCGCACCGCAGCGCGCGCAGAAGCGCGCGCTCTCCTGCATCTCGTGGCCGCAGTTCAAGCAGATCATGGAGTCCCGTTCGCCGCGCCGATGACGGCTTGTCGTGTCGGAACCATCGGCACTCGGAAGTGTACTGCCGATCTTCGAGCCGTCTACTTAACTAGACCTTCCTGAACGATCCGCCAGGCCTCTCGCCGGCTCGTCACCGCGCCTCGCCCTTCCCGGTCACGTCGGCGCACGCGGGATCCTCCCGGGCGAGCACCTCGTTGTCGTCCTCGACGATCGCCTGGGCGCCCGCCTCGACGCGCACGGCCTCGAAGCGCCCGGTGCAGATCGTCGTCTGGCGGGCGCCCGAGCGAATCGAGTCCGCGAAGAACAGCGTCTGTGCCGAGTTCGGGCCGAGGACGCACCCGACGCAGACGACGTCCGTCGGGGTCGAGGCGCCGGCGCCTCCCTCGGCGAGGAAGAAGTTCGCGTTGCCGAGGCAGTCCACCCGCAGGTCGCGGAAGGTCAGCCGCAGGCCCCCCATCACCTGCACGCCGTCCTGGTGGGCGCCCGAGGCAACGTCGTGGCACTTGACGTACCCCGACTCGACGACGAGATCGTGGGCGACCTTCCCGTGGTTCTGCACGGAGATGCCGTCCGCCGTCCAGGTCTCCACCTCGACGCGGCCGATGCGCCCGCTGCAGTTCTCGTCGAGCTGGATCGCGTCGTCGAGCACGGTCCGCATCGTCACGCGGACGAGGTCGAGATCCACCTCGCCGCGGCAGCGGAAGGCGCGATCCTCGAGGACGACGTCGCCCGTCCGGGGGCCCGCGCCCCCGTCACGGCCCTCGCGCTCCTGGTCGCGGTCGGCCGCCCGCGTGCGGTCGTCACCGTCCGAGGGCCAGAAGACGAAGACCGCCGCCGCGACGCCCGCGGCGAGGAGGATCCCGGCCGCGACTGCGATTCCCCAGGTGCGCACGCCCGCCGACCTTAGCAACGGCTCGGCCGCCGCCTCCCCCGAAGGCGCCCGGATCGGCTCAGCGAGGAGGTTCGAAGAGCGCCGTGACGGCGGGGACGACGACGTCGAGGATCTCCTCCTGCTCCGTGGGCGGCAGGCCGTCGAAGGTCGTGAGCGGCCCGCCGGGGAGCAGGCGCAGCTCGAACCGCTCGCGCTGCTCCGCCGGCAGCCGGGCGACGGCCGCCTCGACGTTCCGTCGCGCGCGGCCGCTGTAGTGGTCCTCCTGCGCGTTCCGCTCGCCGTAGAGGAACAGGAGGCGCACGCGGTCGAGGTGGCCGAAGGCCCCGACGACGCGGGGCGCGGGCTTTCGCGCCCGCAGCAGGCGGCGGAGAGGCGCGACGACGACCCGGCGGAGGACGGCGTTCGAGCGGACGAGCGCCCCGACGCGGCGGTCGCGAAGCTGCCTGCTCATGCGGCCCAGGCCGCCGACGTCGAGGATCGGCGGGGCGAGGCAGACGGCCCCCACGCAGGTGGGCTCCGCCACGAGCGAGAGCGCGACCCGGCTCCCGTAGCACGTTCCGACCTCCGCGAAGCTCCCGACCTCGAGCGCCTCGCTCGCCGCCCCGAGCACGGCCCGCGCCTGCGCCGTCGCGGGCGCGATCTCCGCCGGGTTCCACCGGGAGACGAGGCCGGGGCTGTCGCCGGAGCCCGCGTAGTCGAGCCGGGCGGAAGCGAGGCCGTGCTCGACCAGGCGCTCGGAGAGCCGCGCGGAGAGCGTCGAGCCGATCGCGTTG
>DASTQA010000053.1:0-6723 GCA_035762005.1 Gaiellaceae bacterium | reverse complement strand
CCGAGCGGGCCGGGCGGGAGCTCGACGACGAAGGCCGCGTTCCCCGGAAACCTGTGGTTCTGCCAGTTCGGCGCCGTCCCGTGCGGCCACCGGATGGAGCGGTACGGCTCGCGGGCGAGGCGCGCGTAGCGCCGGGCCGTCGCTCGGCTGCCGCCCCAGGCGCGGACGAGCGCCTGCGGCTGGTGGTACCAGATCGTCACGTCGGGCCGCACCCGGCGAACGAGCGCCCGCGCGAGGCGCGTCTCGCGCTCGGACCAGGGCCGCGGGCCCGAGTACTCGGGGTCCCAGCGGGCCCCGATCGGGATCCACTGGGAGCCGAAGTTGCGATTGAGGTCGACGCCGCGCCCGTTCTGGCGGACGCCGAGCCGGTGCCCGTCGGGGTTGAGCTGATGGACGATCCAGAGGTCGAGGCCCGCGCGGACGGGGCGGCGGGCGAGGCGGCGGGTGATCCTCGTCCCCTGGCACTCGTTCCCGTGGATGCAGCCGACGACGACGATCTTCCGCGGGCTCGTGAAGTCCCCGAAGCGGTGGACGCGGATGGGGAGGCCTCCGTGCGAGCGGCCGAGGAGCTCGTGGCGCTCGTCCGTGCCGCCCGACGCGGTCGCGGCGAGCAGGCCGGCGGTGAGGAGCGCGAGGAGCACGCCGTCCCTACGCGCGCCGGGCGATTGGGAGTCCTGGACCCATTCCCCTTCGGGGAGCGTACCCGGAGAGACGGTGAAGCTCGGCCTCGCAGGCACGCTCCTCCTCGTGGCGCTCTGGCCGTGCGCGCCGGCCGCCGCCTTCGTGGACGCGGGCGACGGCCTGCCCGTCGCGTCCGCTCCGGAGCGGCCCGTGGAGCAGGTGCGCTGGCGGGCCTCGGTCGCCGTCGGCTCGCCGGTCGCCGGCCGGCTCGTGCGCGGCGTCCGCCTCCCCGAAGCCACGGACGCCCTCTTCACGTGGGACCCGGTGCTCCGCCGCGCGCCGAACCGGGCCGGCCGGCGTTGGGGCACCGACGGCCTCGTCCGGATCGTGCTCCGCGTCGTGCGGGCGTACGCGCGGGCGCACCCGGGGGCGCCCCGGGTCGGGGTCGGGGATCTCAGCCTGCGGCGAGGAGGGCCGTTCGGGCCGAAGCACGCCTCCCACCAGAACGGGCTCGACGTCGACGTCTACTACCCGCGCCGCGACCGCCGGGAGCGGCCGCCGCGCCGCGTCGCGCAGATCGACCGCCGCCTCGCCCAGGACCTCGTCGACCGCTTCGTGCGGGCGGGTGCAGAGACGGTCTACGTGGGGCCGAGCACGGGCTTCACCGGGCCGCCGGGCGTCGTCCAGGTGCTCTGGAACCACGACAATCACCTACACGCGCGCTTTCGTGCTACCACTGGCTAGAAGACGTGCGCCGGATCGTCACCTGGCTCGTGGTCGCCGCCGTCGCCGGCCTCGCCCTCGCGGCGACGGTCGACGGGCTCGTCGGCCCCCGCGAGAGCGCGCCCCGCGCGGCGCCGCGGACGACGACCGCGCCGCTCCTCGCCCGCCAGCCGGAGCTCGCGGTCTCGCAGCTTCGCGAGGCGGGGCTCACCGGCGTGCTCACGTTCTCGGACGAGGAGTGCCGCCTGCACGCCGTCTCCCTGCCCGAGCTCGAGCCGGTCGAGGCGCCCTCGTTCGAGATGTGCCGCCCGCTCACCTCGACCGGAGGCATCGGCGCGGTCGACGGCGAGGTCGTGTGGTCGGGCCTGGGCTACGGGACCGTCCAGGTCGTGCTCTCGGAGGAGCGGCTCTCCCGCGCGATCCGCGTCGGGCTCGGCATCCCGGCGGGCGACGTGAGCGCGGGCTTCCGCGCCGTGCAGGCCGTGTCGCTCGACGGCGAGCGCTACGTCGTCCTCGCCGACTCGACGTACTCGCCGCGCGAACGGGTGCTGGCCGTGTTCGAGGGCCGGCGCGCGCGGTTCGTCCACCCGCGCTGGTTGGTCGGGGACGCGCGGGCTGTCCGGCCGAGCCCCAGGGGCGGCTACTACGCGCTCCTCGGCCCCGGCGTGGTCGCCGGCGACGGGTCGCCGATCTTCTCTCGCGACGGGCGGCAGCAGGGGCGACCGGAGGGGATTCCCCACCCGCGCGCGATCGCGTGGTCGCCGGACGAGCGCTGGACCGCGCTCGCGACGGACGAGAGCGTCTACGTCTACCCGACGCGGCGGCCCGGCGAGCTCGTCGTGCGGATCCCGCTCGCCGTCCGCGACCTCGACTGGAGCGACTGACCCCTCCCGTCGGGCGGCCGCCGCGGCGGCGAGCGCCTGCTCGCGGAGGGAGGCGCTCTCGTCTCATCTGGGGCACCCCGGCCCACCACCCGCTTCCGAGCGTAATCCTCCTCAGCGCGCACGTGTGTCGCGAGACGTGCCGAAGGAGTGACGGGAGCGGGCCGAAACTGCGCGTCGCGAGCGGCGGGGCGACCGGGCCCGGCGCCCCGCGGCACTAGAATCCGGCCGTGCCCTACGAGCCTCTGAGCGACGAGCAGCGGGAGATCCGCGACCTCATCCGCACGCTCGCGCGCGAGCGGATCGCCCCGCGGGCCGCGGAGATCGACGAGAAGGGCGAGTTCCCCTGGGACATGGTCGAGCTGCTCCGCGAGCACGAGATCCTCGGCCTGCCGTTCGAGGAGCGCTTCGGCGGCACCGGCACCGGGACGCTCATGGTCCTCGTGGCGATCGAGGAGATCTCCAAGGTCTGCGCGACGACCGGGCTCATCCTCGCGCTCCAGGAGCTCGGGGCGCTCGCGATCAAGAACGACGGCACGGAGGCGCAGAAGGAGCGCTGGCTCCCCCGCCTGGCGAGCGGCGAGTGGCTTCCGGCGTACGCGCTCACCGAGCCGGGGTCGGGCTCGGACTCGGCGGCGATGCGGAGCGAGGCGACGCGGGACGGTGACGGCTACGTCCTCAACGGCTCGAAGCGGTTCATCACGAACGCGGGCGTCGCCGCCCTCTACGTCGTCTTCGCGAAGACCGATCCCGGGGCGGGGCACAAGGGCATCTCGGCGTTCGCCGTCGAGGCCGACACGCCCGGCTTCGAGGTCGGTCGCATCGAGCCGAAGATGGGGATCAAGGGGTCGACGACCGGCGAGATCTTCTTCGACGGGTGCCGCGTCCCCGCCGAGAATCGAATCGGCGAGGAGGGCGGGGGCTTCAAGGTGGCCATGCGCGTCCTCGACCGCTCCCGCCCCGGCATCGCCGCGCAGGCGCTCGGGATCGCCCAGGGCGCGACGGACTACGCCCTCGAGTACGCGAAGACGCGGGAGACGATGGGGAAGCCGATCGCGGAGCACCAGCTCGTCGCCGCGAAGCTCGCCGAGATGGAGACGGGCTGCGAGGCGGCGCGGGGGCTCCTCTACCGCGTCGGCATGGCCATCGACGAGGGGATCGAGCCGCTCACGAAGCTCTCCGCGATGGCGAAGCTCTTCTGCGGGGACACGGCCATGCAGGTGACGACCGAGGCCGTCCAGGTCCTCGGCGGCTACGGCTACATGAAGGAGTACGCGGTCGAGCGCATGATGCGCGACGCGAAGATCACGCAGATCTACGAGGGCACCCAGGAGATCCAGCGGCTCGTGATCGCGCGCGAGATGGTGCGCGAGGCGCGCTCGTCCGCCCTCGCCGGCGTGGCCTGACGGCGCCGGGGCGGCGAGTGTCAGCCGGCGGAGGCGCCCTCGCGGGCGGCCCGGAGCGAGGCCTTGTGGGCCCGCTTCTGCGCCTGGTAGGTCGCGAGCGCCTCGGGCGAGTCGACGTCCCCGAGCGTCGGGTGGCTCGGGACGACGTCCTCCCAGCCGGGCGGGCGGAGGCCGAAGCGCTTCACGAGGATCGCGACGAGCGAGCGCGCCTTCATCGGCCCGATCCCCGGCAGCGCGAGGAGCCGTGCCTCGAGCTCCACGCCGCTCGGCGCCTCGAGCCAGACCCGCTCGGCCCGGCCGTCGTAGTCCTCCGCGACCGTCGCGCAGAGCTCCTGCACCCGCCGGGCCATCGCGCCCGGGAAGCGGTGGATGGCGGGCCTCGCCCGGAAGACCTCCTCGAGCCTCGACAGCTCGGTGGCCGCGACCGCCGCGGCGTCGAGCGTCCCGAGACGTCGTCGCAGCTCGAGCGGGCCCGAGAACGCCTTCTGGACGGTCACCTGCTGGTCGAGGACGAAACCGACGAGGAGCGCGAGCGGCTCCGCCGCGAGCAGCCGGTCGGCCTCGTCGTCGCCGGTGAAGTGGAGGCGGTCGGGCCGGGCGGTCGCCACGACCTCGATCCTAGCGCGGTCCCGCGGCCGGTCCGCGCGCTCCCGGCTCGCTTCCGGCACGAAGCGCGCGCCCTCCGTCAGTCCGTTCTCGTGACGCTCGAAGCGGGTGGTGGCACGGGGTGGCCCCATTCGCAGGGGGAGCTCGCGGCCCCGCGGCCGGTCGACTCCCTCGCGCGGGGTACCCTGGCACGGTGAGCGCCGGCGCCAGCGCCACCGCCTCCTTCAGCCCCGCCGTCCGGGACTGGTTCGAGCGGACCTTCGACGCGCCCACGCCGGCGCAGGAGCGCGGCTGGCCCGCGATCGCCTCCGGCGAAAGCGTCCTCATCCAGGCCCCGACCGGGTCGGGGAAGACGCTCGCGGCCTTCCTCTGGGCCCTCGACCGGGCCCAGCCGGGCGCGGGCACGCAGGTCCTCTACGTCAGCCCGCTCAAGGCCCTCAACTACGACGTCGAGCGGAACCTGCGCGGGCCGCTCGCGGGCATCGGCTCGACGCTCACGGTCGCCGTCCGCACCGGCGACACCCCGGCGAAGGAGCGGGCCGCGATGCTGCGGAGCCCGCCGGACATCCTCATCACGACACCCGAGTCGCTCTTCCTCATGCTCACGTCGCGCGCGCGCGAGACGCTCCGCCCGGTGCGCGTCGCGATCGTCGACGAGGTGCACGCGGTCGCCGGCACGAAACGGGGCGCCCACCTGGCGCTCAGCCTCGAGCGGCTCGAGCGCCTCACGGGCGCCCCGCTCCAGCGCGTCGGCCTCTCCGCGACCCAGCGGCCGCTCGAGGAGATCGGACGCTTCGTCTCGGGCGGGCGGCCGCTCGAGCTCGTCGACGCCGGGAGCCGCAAGGAGCTCGACCTGCGGGTCGTCGTCCCGGTGGAGGACATGCGCGAGCCCGGCGAGGGCAACTCGATCTGGCCCTCGATCTACCCGGCCCTCCTCGAGCTCGTGCAGGAGCACCGCTCGACGATCGTCTTCGTCAACAACCGCCGCCTCGCCGAGCGCCTCGCCCTGCGGCTCAACGAGCTCGCCGAGCGCGAGATCGCCCGCGCGCACCACGGCTCGCTCGCCCGCGAGCAGCGCGTCGAGGTGGAGGAGCTGCTCAAGAAGGGCGAGATCCCGTGCCTCGTCGCGACCTCGTCGCTCGAGCTCGGCATCGACATGGGCGCGGTCGACCTCGTCGTCCAGGTGGAGTCGCCCAAGTCGGTCGCCCGCGGCCTCCAGCGCGTGGGCCGGGCGGGCCACCGGCTCGACGAGCCGTCGAAGGGCCGGCTCTTCCCGAAGTTCAGGGCCGACCTGCTCGAGAGCGCCGTCGTCGTCGGGCGCATGAAGGAGGGGCTGATCGAGGAGACCCGCGTCCCGCGGAACCCGCTCGACGTGCTCGCACAGCAGGTGGTCGCCGTCTGCGCCCAGGAGGAGATCGCCGTCGACGAGCTCCACGAGCTCGTCCGCCGCGCGTGGCCGTTCCGCGACCTCTCGCGGCAGCAGCTCGAGAACGTCCTCGATATGCTCGCCGGCCGCTACCCCTCCGAGGAGTTCGCCGAGCTGCGCCCCCGCATCACGTGGGACCGGGTCGCCGGCCTCGTCCGCGGGCGCGAGGGCGCGGCGCGCCTCGCCGTCACGAACGCCGGCACGATCCCCGACCGGGGTCTCTTCGGCGTCTACCTCGTCGAGGGCGGAGGCCGCGTGGGCGAGCTCGACGAGGAGATGGTCTACGAGGCCCGGGCGGGACAGACCTTCCTCCTCGGCGCGTCCACCTGGCGCATCGAGGAGATCACGCGGGACCGCGTCCTCGTCTCGCCGGCACCCGGCGTTCCCGGCCTCGTCCCCTTCTGGAAGGGCGAGGGCGTCGGGCGGCCGTACGAGCTCGGGGAGGCGATCGGGCGCGCGGGGCGGGAGCTCGTCGCCCTCGACGACGAGGCGGCGACGGCGCGCCTCGTGGGCGAGCACGAGCTCGACGAGCGCGCGGCCGCCAACCTGATCGTCTTCCTGCGGGAGCAGGAGGCGGCGACCGGCGCGCTCCCGTCCGACCGGACCGTCGTCGTCGAGCGCTTCCGGGACGAGATCGGCGACTGGCGCGTGTGCCTCCTCACGCCCTTCGGCGCCCGCGTGCACGCGCCCTGGGCCCTCGCGCTCGCCGCCCGCCTGCGCGGCTCGCTCGGCCTCGAGGTCAACGTCATCTGGGCGGACGAGGGGATCGCGCTCCACCTCCCCGATGCCGACGCCCCGCCCCTTCTCGACGACGTCCTCGTCGGCCCCGACGAGCTCGACGACCTCGTCGTCGCGGAGCTCGGCGGCACGGCGCTCTTCGGGGCGCGCTTCCGGGAGAACGCCGCCCGCGCGCTGCTCATCCCCCGTCGCCGGCCCGGCCAGCGGACGCCGCTCTGGCAGCAGCGCCTCAAGGCCCAGGGCCTCCTCCAGGTGGCGCGCCGCTACCCCGAGTTCCCGGTCGTCCTCGAGACGTACCGCGAGTGCCTGCAGGACGTCTTCG
>DASTQA010000052.1:0-17439 GCA_035762005.1 Gaiellaceae bacterium | reverse complement strand
GAGCTGCTCGTCGGTGACCCCCTCGGCGCGGAGGCGCTCGGCCCGGTCGGCGTTCGTCCGGCGGCTGCCCATGGCGCCGATGTAGCCGGCCCGCGTCTCGAGCGCGACCTTGAGCGCCGGGACGTCGAACTTGTGGTCGTGCGTGAGCAGGCAGATCGCCGTCCGCTCGTCCACCGGCGCGCTCTCGAGGAAGCGGTCGGGCCACTCGACCACGAGCTCGTCGACCTCGGGGAACCGCTCGCGCGTGACGAAGCGGGCGCGCGCGTCGCAGACGGTGACCCGGTAGCCGAGGAAGCGGCCCATCGCGGCGAGCGCGGCGGCGTGGTCGACGGCGCCGAAGACGTACATGTTCGGCCTCGGGGCGAAGGAGGACACGAAGAGCTGCCCCTCGTCGGTCTCCACGATCCCGGTCTCGGCGCGGGAGAGGAGCTCGGCGGCGGGGCCCTCGTCCTCGGGGCCGACCAGGCGCTTGGCGCCGATCGCGTCGCCGGAGACGAGCGTGGCGAGGGCGATCGGCCGCTCCTCGCGGACCGCCTCGGCGATCGGGGCGACGAGGGCCGGGTCGAGCGCGTCGACGAAGATGTGGACGGTGCCGCCGCAGGGCAGGCCGACCTCGAAGGCCTCCTCGTCGGCGATCCCGTACGTCTTCAGCCGCGGCCCCTCGCCGGCGAGCACCTCCCGCGCCTCGCCGTAGACGGCCGGCTCGACGCACCCGCCCGTGACGGAGCCGACGACGTCGCCGCCCTCGCTGACGGCGAGCACGGCTCCCGGCTCGCGCGGGGCGGAGCGCTCCGTCGCGACGACGGTCGCGGTCGCGACCCGCGTCCCGGCCCGCGCCCAGCGCTCGAGGGTCTCGAGGACGTCTCTCACGGCGCGCTGAGACTGTAGCGAGCCGGCTCGGCCTCGAAGCGGGAGCGGCAGTGGGCCGAGCAGAAGACGACGGTCACGCCCTCGTGGACGACCCGCTCGGCCGCGGCCTCGACCGCGACCGTCATCCCGCACACGGGGTCGACCGCCTCCCGCGGCGGCAGCGGGCTCTCGTCCGGCCGCGTGTGCCGCCAGGCGACGAGCTCCGCGAGGATCGCGACGGCGATCTCCTCCTGCGAGGAGGGGCCGAGGTCGAGCCCGGCGGGGGCGCGCACGCGCAGCACCTCCTCCTCGCCGAGGCCCCGGGCCCGCAGCTCGGCGAGGACGCTCGCGGCCCGGCGCGCGCTCGCGACGAGGCCGACGTAGCCGGCCCCCGAGGCGAGCGCGGCCGCGAGGAGCTCCTCGTCGCCGTGGCCCATCGTCGCGACGACGACCGCGTCGGCGCCCTCGACGCCGTCGCCACGGATCCGCCAGCCGAGCACCCGGGCGAGCTCCGCGAGCGTGCGGGCGCCCGGGCTCTCGCCGAGGACGGCCAGGAGCGGCGAGGGGAGCACCGGCTCGATCAGCACCTCGACGACCCCCTCCGAGGCGCAGCCGCCCTCCATGCGCGCGACGCGCGACTCGCCCTCGGCGAGCGCGCGCAGCGCCTCGCGGACGACCGTCGGCTCCGAGCAGGCGCCGCCGATCCAGCCGGTGACGCGGCCGTCGGGGGTGACGAGCGCGCGGTCGCCCCGCCGCGTCGAGGCGGGACGGACGACCGAGAGGACGGTGGCGAGCGCGTAGGGCTTCCCTTCCGCCGCCAGCCGGCCGGCCTCGATCAAGACGTCGGCCGGGTTCACCCGGCATCGCTCCCACCCGTCCCGCCAGGCCATGCCCTGGTGCCAGGCACCCGGACGCGTCCGCCGGCGACGTGCCTCTGGCCGGAAAGCCAAAGGGGATGCCGGTTCCGGTGCCCGCGACGGTGTCCACCGGCCCGACCGGCGGGCGCGAGGGGCCACGTCCCGGTGCCAGGCACCGGTACGTGGCCGCGGGAGACAGCCTGGGCCGCGGTCACTCCGCCAGGCCCACCTCGTTCAGCGCCGCCCAGACCTTGTCGGGCGTGACGGGCATCTCGAAGTTGCGGACGCCGACGTGGGCGAGCGCGTCCACGACCGCGTTCACGAACGCGGCGGGCGAGCCCACGGTCGCCGACTCGCCGACGCCCTTGGCGCCGAGCGGGTGGTGCGGGGAGGGCGTCTCGGTCATCCCCAGCTCGAAGCTCGGCGTCTCCCACGAGGTCGGGAGCAGGTAGTCCATGAAGTTGGCGCCGATGCAGTTGCCGTCCTCGTCGAAGTCGATCAGCTGCATGGCCGCGATGGCGAAGCCCTCCGTGAGGCCGCCCGTGATCTGACCCTCGACGATCATCGGGTTGATGCGGACGCCGCAGTCGTCCACGGCGACGACGCGCTGCACCTTCCAGGCGCCCGTGCCACGGTCGAGCTCGACGACGACGGCGTACGTCCCGAACGGGTACGTCATGTTCGGCGGGTCGTAGTAGTAGACGCCCTCGAGGCCGCCTTCCGTGCCCTCGGCGATGTCCGTGTACGCGGCGAAGGCAATCTCCTGGATCGTCTTCGCCTTCTCGGGCGCGCCTTTGACGAAGAAGCGTCCCTGCTCCCACTCGAGGTCCTCCTCGGCCGCCTCGAGCAGATGGGAGGCGATCTTCTGCGCCTTGGCGCGCACCCTGCGCGCGACCATCGAGGTGGCGGCTCCCGAGACGGGCGTCGAGCGGCTGGCGTAGGTGCCGAGCCCGTAGGGCGTGTGGTCCGTGTCGCCCTCCTGCACCTCGACGTCCTCGGGCTGGAGACCCAGCTCCTCGGCGACGATCTGCGCGAAGGTCGTCTCGTGTCCCTGCCCCTGTGACTTGACGCTGAGCTGGAGCACGGCCTTGCCCGTCGGGTGGATGCGGAGCTCGGCTCCGTCGTTCATGCGCAGACCGGCGATGTCGTAGTCCGCCCCGTGGCCGGCGCCGACGACCTCGGTGAACGAGGCGAGCCCGATGCCGATCAGCCTGCCCTCGGCCCGTGCCTCCTCCTGCTCGCGGCGCAGGTCGGCGTAGCCGAGCTTCTCGAGGGTGAGATCGAGCGCCGTCTCGTAGTCGCCCGAGTCGTACTGGAACCCGGTCGCCGACTTGTACGGGAACTGCTCCGGCTTGACGAAGTTCTGGCGCCGGAGCTCCGCGGGGTCGACCCCGAGCTCGTACGCGGCGTTCTGGACGAGCCGCTCGATGAGGTACGAGGCCTCGGTGACGCGGAACGAGCAGCGGTAGGCGACGCCGCCGGGGGCTTTGTTCGTGTAGGCCCCGTCCGTCTCGACGTGCGCGGCGGGGATGTCGTAGGAGCCGCTGACGATGTGGAAGAGCCCGGCCTTGCACTTCGAGGGCTGGGCGTCCGCGAAGAAGGCGCCGTTGTCGGAGAGCATCTTCACGCGCAGGCCCACCATCCGGTCGCCCTTGAGCGCCAGCTCGCCGTGCATGTGGTAGTCGCGGGCGAAGCCGGTCGAGATGAGGTTCCCGGTGCGGTCCTCGACCCACTTCACGGGCCGCCCGATGAGGAGCGACGCCGCCGTCGCGCAGACGTAGCCGGGGTAGATGGGGACCTTGTTCCCGAAGCCGCCGCCGAGGTCCGGCGAGACGATGCGGATCTTGTGCTCCGGTAGGCCGGCCACGAGCGCGAAGAGCGTCCGGTGGGCGTGCGGCGCCTGGGAGGTCATGTAGATCGTCGCCTTGCCGGTCGCCGGGTTCACGTCGGCGATGCAGCCGCAGCACTCGAGCGGAGCCGGGTGGCAGCGCGGGTAGAACGTGTCCAGCTCGACGACGCGGTCGGCCTCGGCGAAGGCGCGCTCCGTCGCCTCCCGGTCACCTGCCTCCCAGTGGTAGATGTGGTTCCCCTCCTGGCCCTCCTTCTCGTCGCGGATCACCGGCGCGCCCTCGGCGAGGGCCTGCTGCGGCGAGGTGACCGGCGGAAGCGGGTCGTAGTCCACGTCGATGAGCTCGACGGCGTCCTTGGCGATGTAGGCGGTCTCGGCGACGACCGCCGCGACCTCCTGGCCCTGGAAGCGCACCTTGTCGGTGGCGAGCACGGCCTGCGTGTCGCCTGAGAGGGTCGGCATCCAGGCGAGGTTGTGCTGCGCGAGCAACTCGCCGGTCACGACCGCGACGACGCCCGGGAGCGCCTCGGCGCGGGAGGTGTCGATCGAGACGATACGGGCATGCGCGAGCGGGCTGCGCAGGAACTCGAGGTGGAGCATGCCGGGGAGCGTCAGGTCGTCGAAGTACTGCCCGCGCCCCTGCAGGAAGCGGGAGTCCTCGAAGCGCTTGACGGAGTGCCCGATCCCGCGGATCTCCTCGGTGGCCGCCATCTAGCTCGCCTCCTTCATCTTGGCGGCCGCGTACTGCACCGCCTTGACGATGTTCTGGTAGCCCGTGCAGCGGCAGATGTTGCCGCTGAGCGCCCAGCGGATCTCCTCCTCGCTCGGGGCCGGGTTCTCCGCCAGGAGGGCGGTCGAGGCCAGCATCATCCCGGGCGTGCAGAAGCCGCACTGGAGCCCGTGCTCCTGGTGGAAGCCCTCCTGCACGGGGCTCAGCCCGGCGGCGCCCGCAAGGCCCTCGACCGTCGTCAGCTCACGCCCCTCGACGCTCACCGCGAACACGGTGCAGGACTTCACGGGGACGCCGTCGAGGAGCACCGTGCAGGCCCCGCAGCTCGTCGTGTCGCAGCCGATGTGCGTCCCGGTCAGCCCGAGCGTCTCCCGCAGGAAGTGGACGAGCAGGAGCCGGTTCTCCACCTCCGCCGAGCGCGCGGAGCCGTTGACGGTGACCGTGAGCGAGCGCGTGAACACCCCGGTCTCGACCGCTGTCTCGGTCATCTCTCCTCCTCGCCGGCGCGGGCCGTCTCCGCCGCCTCGCGGAGCCCGCGCTCCGTGAAGACGCGGACGACGCTGCGCTTGTAGTCGGCGCTTCCGCGGTTGTCGGAGCGCGGCTGCGCGGCCTCGGCGGCGAGCTGCGCCGCCTCCCGGATGGTCTCGTCGTCGAGGGTCGCGCCGGCGAGCCGCTCCTCGGCCTCGCGCGCCCGCAGGTTCCGCGGGCCGACGGCGGTGAGGGCGATCCCGGCCCGCCCGACGGTGCCGTTCGCGAGCGAGAGGTGGACGGCGACGCCCACCGTGGCGAAGTCGCCGACCTTGCGCTCGAGCTTGAGGTACGTCCCGCCCGCCCGCGGCCCGGGGTCGGGCACGCGCACGGCGGTGACGATCTCGGTGGGCTCGAGCGCGGTCGTGAACGGCCCCTGGAGGAGGTCGTCCACGGAGATCGTCCGCGTCCCCGACGGGCCGACGGCCTCGACGTGCCCGCCGGCGGCGAGGAGCGCGGAGCCCCAGTCGCCCTGGGGGTCGGCGTGGGCGAGCGAGCCGACGACCGTCCCGAGGTTGCGGACGATCGGGTCGGAGATCTGCGGCGCGGCGTCGCCGAGGACGCCGTAGCGCCCGCGGAGCGCCTCCGAGCGCTCGCAGTCCCTGTGGCGCACGAGCGCCCCGATCGTCAGGTGCCCGTCCTCCTGCCGGATCGCGTCGAGCCCCTCGATGCGGTTCAGGTCGACGAGCGCCCGGGGCGAGGCGAAGCGGAGCTTCATCAGCGGGACGAGGCTCTGCCCGCCCGCCAGGAGCTTGCCCTCGTCGCCGTAGCGCTCGAGGAGCGAGAGGGCCTCCTCGACGCTCGCCGGAGCGTGGTACTCGAACCTCGCGGGATACATGCTTTCCGCCTCCTTCGCCGCCTCCGCGGAGTCGTGAGGTCCTGCCCGAGCGAGAATACGCCCTGCCCGGCGTCGTTGTCACGTCAACCATCCCGTACGCTTCCGGCATGCGCTTCGGATCGGTCGGAGACGTCGAGGAGGCCCTGCGCGGCGAGTCGTACCTGCCCGACCGCGGCCTCGCCACCGCGATCTTCCTCGCCCTCTCGCTCCGGCGGCCGCTCCTCCTCGAGGGGGAGGCCGGGGTTGGCAAGACGGAGGTGGGCAAGACGCTCGCACGCATCCTCGACGCCGAGCTGATCCGCCTGCAGTGCTACGAGGGCATCGACGCCTCGCAGGCGCTCTACGAGTGGGACTACGCGCGGCAACTCCTCTACGCACGGGCGCTCCAGGGCGGCGAGGTCTCGATGGAGCGGCGCGTGTCGGAGCTCTACGGGCCCGACTTCCTGCTCGAGCGGCCGTTGCTCCGGGCGATCCGGGCCGGCTCCGCCGCCGTGCTCCTCGTCGACGAGCTCGACCGGGCCGACGACGAGTTCGAGGCGTTCCTCCTCGAGGTCCTCTCCGACTTCACCGTCACCGTGCCGGAACTGGGGACGATCGCGGCCGACGAGCCGCCCGTCGTCGTCGTCACCTCGAATCGCACGCGCGAGCTCCACGACGCCCTCAAGCGGCGCTGCCTGTACCACTGGATCGAGTTCCCCGACGTCGAGCGCGAAGCCGAGATCATCCGCCTGCGGGCGCCGGGCGTCGAGGAGCGCCTCGCGCGCTCCGTCGCAGAGACCGTGGCGCGCCTGCGGGCGCTCGACCTCGTCAAGCGCCCGGGCGCCGCCGAGGCGATCGACTGGGCGGCCGCGCTGTCCCTCCTCGGCGCCGCCGAGGTGGACGGCGACGCGGCCCGCGAGACCCTCGGCGCCGCGGTGAAGAACCGCGAGGACCTGAAGCGCGTCGAGTCCGCCTGGCCCGAGCTCGTCGAGTAGGGCGGCGGCGCGTCCGGCACGGAGCCGCGCACGGCTCCTCCGCTGGGCGCTCGTGTTTCACCCGCACAAGCCGTGCGCCGGTGCGGCGTGGAGGTAGGCGCAGGGACCCGCGCACGACCGGAGGCCGGGTCCTGCCCCTCGACGGAGCCTGAAGTCCCGGGTGAGGCGCGGCCCGGAACGCCTCGGAGCTCGTGCGGGTGAAACACAAGGCCGGGCCGGCGTCGGCGACAATGCACAGTGATGACGACGTCCGCCCCTTCCGACCCGCACGCGACGCTCGTCCGCTTCGGCCGTGCGCTTCGCGCGGCGGGGCTGGCGGTCGGGCCCGACCGGGTCGCGGAGCTCGCGCGCGCCGCGGCGCTCCTCCCGCCCGGGGAGCTCTACTGGGCGGGGCGAGCGACGCTCGTCTCGCGCCCGGAGGACCTCCCGGTCTACGACGCCGTCTTCGGGTCCTTCTTCGGCCCGCCGGCGCCCTCGCCGGGGCCGCCGCTCACGCTGCGGGTCGAGTCCGAGCTCGAGCGGGAGGTCGGCCTCGCCAGCCGCGCGGAGCTCTTGCGCGAGAAGAGCTTCTCGCGCTGCTCACGCGAGGAGCTCGCCGAGCTCGCCGGCCTCATGCGCCGCATCGACCTCTCGGTCCCACGCCGCAGGACGAGGCGCCGCGAGCCGGCGCGGGCCGGCACCCCCGACCTGCGGCGGACGCTCAGGCGCTCGTTCCGGACGGGCGGCGAGCCCGTGGAGCGCGCCTGGCGCCGCCGGCGGCGGCGGACCCGGCGGCTCGTCCTCCTCCTCGACGTGTCCGGCTCGATGGACGCGTACTCCCGCGCGCTCGTCATGTTCGCGCACGCGGCGCTCCGCTCCGACCGGCGCTGGGAGGCCTTCTGCTTCGGGACGCGGCTCACCCGCGTGACGCGGGCCCTCGAGGGCTCCGACGCCGACGAGGCGCTCGGCCGCGCAGCCGCCGAGGTCGTCGACTGGGACGGCGGCACCCGCATCGGCGAGTCCCTCAAGCGCTTCCTCGACGAGCACGGCCACGGCGGGCTCGCGCGCGGCGCCGTCGTCGTCCTCTGCTCGGACGGGCTCGAGGTCGGCGACCCGGAGCTCCTCGCCGAGCAGATGGCGCGCCTCTCCCGCCTCGCCTACCGGGTCGTCTGGCTCAACCCGCTCAAGGAGGACCCCGCCTACGAGCCGCTCGCCCGCGGGATGCGGGCGGCCCTCCCCCACGTCGACCGCTTCGAGAGCGGCCACAGCCTGGCGAGCCTCGAGGAGGTCGCCGCCGTGCTGGCAGGCTGGTAGGACTCCGCCCCGTGCGCACGCTCTTCTCGAACGCCTACGTCGTGACGATGGACGACGCGGGCACCGAGATCGAGAACGGCTGGATCCTCGTCGAGGACGGGTTCGTCGTCGCGGTCGGCGACGGCCCGCCGCCGATCGCCGAGCACTTCGAGAACCTCGCCGGCGCCCTCGTCACGCCGGGCCTCGTCAACACCCACCACCACCTGTACCAGACGCTCACGCGCACGCGCGCCCAGGAGGCGGACCTCTTCACCTGGCTCAAGACGCTCTACCCGCTCTGGGCCCGCGTGGACGCCGAGGCCGAGCACGCCGCCGCCCGCACGGGCCTGGCCGAGCTCGCGCTCGGCGGCTGCACGACCGTCTTCGACCACCACTACGTCTTCCCGCCGGGGCGGGCGGGGCTCGTCGAGGCGGAGATCCAGGCGGCGCGGGAGGTCGGCGTGCGCATCGTCGCCTCGCGCGGCTCGATGGACGTCGGCGAGTCGCAGGGCGGCCTGCCGCCCGACGACCTCGTCGAGGACATGGACGACGTGCTCGCCGACACGGAGGGCCTGGCCGCGCTCCACGAGGACGGTCCCGGCGCCTGGGCGCAGATCGCCGTCGCGCCCTGCTCCCCGTTCTCCGTCTCGAAGCGGCTCATGACCGAGTCGGCTGCGCTGGCCCGCCGGCTCGGCCTCCGCCTCCACACGCACCTGGCGGAGACGGTCGAGGAGGAGGAGTACTGCAGGGGTCTCTTCGGGTGCAGGCCGGTCGAGTACCTGGAGCAGCTCGACTGGCTCGCCGCCGACGTCTGGTGCGCCCACTGCGTCCACCTCTCCGACGCCGACGTGCGGGCCTTCGGGGCGGCCGGCACCGGCGTGGCGCACTGCCCCACGTCGAACCTCCGGCTGGGCGCGGGCGTCGCGCCCGTGCGGGCGCTCCTCGACGCCGGCGTCGCGGTCGGGCTGGGCGTCGACGGCTCGGCGTCGAACGAGCGCAGCGACCTCGCCGTCGAGGTGAAGCAGGCGCTGCTCGTCGCGCGCGGGCGCGGCGGGCCCGCGGCGATGACCGTCCGCGAGGCGCTGCGCCTCGGCACGCGCGGCGGCGCCGCCGTCCTCGCCCGCCCCGACCTCGGCTCGCTCGAGCCGGGGACGTGCGCGGACTTCGCCGTCTGGCGCACGGACGGGCTCTCCTTCGGCGGCGCGGACGACCTCGTCGCCGCGCTCGTCCTCTCCGGCCCCCACCGCGTGGAGCGCCTCTACGTCGGCGGCGAGCCCGCCGTGCTCGGAGGCGAGCTCGTGCGCGTGGACGAGCGCGAGATCGCGGCGGAGCACCGCGTCCAGGCGGCCCGCTTCCTGCCCTAGAGCCGCCTCGGCGAGCAGGTTCAGCCGCGCTTGACCCCGCAGAAGCGGTGTGCGACAACCAGGGGGACTTTCGCCGCCTGAACGTCAAGAGCCGGGCATGCGAGGGTTCGCGGGAGGCCGGACGTTCGGGCCGCAGGACGTCGGGCCTCCCACTATGCGCGGAAGCAGACGAGGAGGCACCGACCGGGCCGCCGGCCTGTGCCTCCTCGTGATCCGTCCCTTCGGAGAGGAGTTTGGACGGCCCTGCGACGATAGCGGCATGCTCTTTTCGCCACGAAGTATTCGCTGCGGTACCGCAGGGCGCCGCGAGGAGGTCCCCGTCAGGCGGGAGCCGGCACGCGGACCGCGTTCAGCGACGCGTCCATGATCTCGACCGCGAGGTCGATCTCCTCCTCGGTGACCGTGAGCGGCGGGGCGATCCGGAAGCAGTTCGCGTTCGCGCCCGCGCGGACGATGTTCATCGAGAGGCCCCGGTCGAAGCACTCGCGCGTCACCTGCGCGCCGAGCGCGTCGGCGGGCGCGCGCGTCTCCCGGTCCTCGACGAGCTCGAGCCCGAGGAGGAGGCCGCGGCCGCGGACGTCGCCGATCGCCTCGTGCTCGGCCTGGAGCTCGCCGAGGCGGGCGAGCATGTACGCACCGCGCGCGGCCGCCCGCTCGACGAGGCCCTCGTCGGCGACGACGTCGAGGACGGCGAGCCCCGCAGCGGCCGGGAGCGGGTCGGAGACGTGCGAGGTGACGTGGAGGAAGCCCTTGCGGTGGGCGTCCTCCTCGATCGCGTCGGTCGTGATCGTGGCCGCGAGCGGCAGGCCGCCGCCGAGCGTCTTCGAGACGGCGACGAAGTCGGGCACGATGCCGTCGCGCTCGAAGCCGAACATCGTCCCGAGACGGCCGAAGCCGGTCTGCGCCTCGTCCATGAGCAGGAGCATCCCCCGCTCGTCGAGGAGCTCGCGGACGCGGCGGAAGTACCCGTCGGGCGGGACGATGATGCCGCCGGCGGAGAGGACCGGCTCGGCGACGAAGGCGGCGAGCGAGCCGACCGACTGCTGGTCGACGAGCTCGAAGCCGACCTCGAGGCACGTGCAGTCGCAGGCGCCGTCGCAGTGGCGGACGGGGCAGCGGTAGGCGTACGGGGCGGGGATCGCGAACGACCCCGGCAGGAGCGGCCCGTACCCCGAGTGCGCCATCGAGAAGTTCACCGAGGCGATCCCGGCCAGCAGCCCGTGGAAGCTCCGGGTCAGCCCGACGACCTCGAACCGGCCCGTGTGCATCTTGGCGAGCTTGAGGGCGACCTCGTTCGCCTCCGAGCCCGTGTTCAGGAGCATCACGCGGCGAAGCGGCTCCGGGAAGAGGCCGACGAGCCGCTCGGCGAGCGCCAGCACGGGCTCCGAGAGCATCCAGGAGTTGAGGTGCGCGACCTCGGCGAGCGCCGTCTGCACGGCCGCCGCGATCCGGGGGTGGTTGTGCCCGAGCGTGGAGCAGATCTGGCCGGACGTGAAGTCGAGGATGCGCCGCCCGGACGCCGTCTCGATCCAGGCCCCCTCCGCCCGCGCGATCGGCTCGGGCGCGAAGGAGCCCGCATAGCGGATGAGGAACCGCTCGCGCTCGTCCACGAGGCAAGCATACGATGCTGCCGACGCCGTGAGCATCTCGACCCACGTCCTCGACAACGAGCGCGGAGAGCCTGCGCGCGGGGTGCGCGTCGAGCTCTACCGGGCCGACGAGCTCCTCGCCGCGCGCGAGACGGACGAGGACGGCCGCATCGCCGACCTCGCCGGCGACGAGGCAGGCCCGGACGTCTACCGCCTCGTCTTCCACCCGCGCTCGCCGTTCTTCCGCCGGATCGAGATCGAGATCGAGCTCGGCCCCGGCCACCACCACGTCCCGCTCCTCCTCGCCCCCTACTCGTGCGCGATCTACCGCGGCAGCTGAGCGTGGAGGAGCTGGCCGACCTCTTCCAGGCGCGGAGCCGCCTCGTCGAGCGGCTCGCCGGCGAGGAGGAGCCGCTCGGCCGCGCCCGCGAGGTGCTCGCGTCGCTCCCCGAGGAGGAGCGGATCGAGGCGCTGAACGCCCACCCGCGGATCGGCGAGCGGGCGCTCGCCGGACGCTCCGCCGCCGAGCAGGGGGAAGCGGCCGGCGAGGACCCGGCCGTCATGGCCGAGCTGGCCCGCCTGAACGCCGTCTACGAGGAGCGCTTCGGCTTCCGCTTCGTCGTCTTCGTGAACCGGCGCCCGCGGGCGGAGCTCCTCCCGGTGCTGCGCGAGCGGCTCGACCGGACTCGCTCCGAGGAGCTCGAGACGGGCTGCGACGCGCTCGTCGCGATCGCGGAGGACCGGTGGCGGAGCCGCTAGCGACCGGCTACGGCAAGGAGGCCGTCTCCGTGTACCGCACGGACGGCGTGCGCTCGCTCTTCGCGGCCGAGGTCGGGATGACGGCGCGCGGCGCGGCGTTCCTGCCCTCGTACACAGCGGGCGACAACACCGCCGTCGTCGCGACCGACTCGATGAAGAACTTCGTCCACGCGACGGCGCTCGAGTACGACGGGACGTCGCTCGAGGACTTCCTCGACCTGCTCGCGCGCCGCTTCCTCGATACGTACCCCCAGGTGGAGCGAATCGAGCTCAGGGGCCGCGAGCTGCCCTTCACCCGGCGGAGCGAGCAGTCGTTCGAGCGGGTCGAGGGCGACCGCGGCGTCGCCGAGCTCGCCCTCGACCGCAGCGGGGCGCTCGAGCACCGCTGCGGCCGCGAGGGCATCCGCCTCGTCAAGCTCACCGGCAGCTCGTTCGCCGGCTTCGTCCGGGACGAGTACACGACGCTCGCCGAGTCGCACGACCGCCCGCTCTACGTCCACCTCGACGTCCACTGGCGCAACCAGGACTTCGGCAAGCGCGCCCCGGGCGAGGAGGTGCGCGACTCCGTCGCGGCGACGTTCGCCGAGTTCGAGTCCGCCTCCATCCAGGAGCTCGTCCACCGCATGGGCACGCGCCTCCTCGACGGCTTCCAGGAGCTCGCCGAGGTCTCGTTCGCCGGCGAGAACCGGCTCTGGGACACCGCCCAGGTCCTCGGGTCGGACGAGCGGGTGCGCGTCTACACGGATCCCCGGCCGCCGTTCGGGCGCATCGAGCTGACGCTCGGGCGGTGAGGATCCCGGCGCGCTTCAACGGACCGCCGACCACGGCGAACGGCGGCTATGCGTGCGGGCTCGTGGCGGCGCTCGTCGGCGGCGAGGCGGAGGTGACGCTGCGACGGCCGCCGCCGCTCGAGCGGGAGCTCGCCGTGTCGCGGGACGACGGCCGCGTCGAGGTCCGCGACGGCGAGGCGCTCGTCGCCGAGGGCGTGCCCGCCACGGTCGAGGTCGAGGTGCCGCCGCCCGTGTCCGTGGCCGAGGCGGAAGCGGCCTCCGCGGGCTACGCAGGCTTCCGCCACCACGCCTATCCGACCTGCTTCACGTGCGGTCCCGGGCGGCGCGACGGGCTCGGCGTGTACGCCGGGCCGGTCGCCGGCCGGGAGGGCGTCGTCGCCGCGCCGTGGACGCCGGAGGAGCAGCCGGTGCCCGAGGTCGTCTGGGCCGCGCTCGACTGCCCCGGCGGCTGGGCCGTGGACGACTTCCAGCGCGAGGGCGTGCTCCTGGGCCGGATGGCGGCGCGCGTCGAGCGGCTGCCGTCGCCCGGCGAGCCGCACGTCGTGCTCGGCTGGCGCATCGGCGAGGAGGGGCGCAAGCGCTACGCGGGCTCCGCGCTCCTGACCGCGGGGGGCGAGGTGCTCGCCCGCTCGCGCTCGACGTGGATCGTCCCGGGAGCCAAGGGGGCTCGATGATCGCACGCATCTGGCGCGGCTGGACGAGCCGCGACGACGCGGAGGCCTACGCCCGCTACCTGGAGGAGATCGCGGCCCCCGACTCGCTCGGGACGCCGGGCAACCGCGGCTTCTCCGTGCTCCACCGCCCGGACGGCGACCGCGAGGAGTTCCTGACGATCTCGCTCTGGGACTCGCTCGAGTCGGTGCGCGCCTTCGCGGGCGAGGACGTCGAGCGGGCGGTCTTCTACCCGGAGGACGACCGCTACCTCGTCGAGCGCGAGCAGACCGTCTCCCACTTCGAGTACGCCCAGCACCTCGCCGCCGAGTGAGCGCCCGGAGGGCTACGGGAAGAGGTCGCGCTCCGGCGGCATGACGAGCTCGCGCGCGCTGCCCTCTCCCGGCGGCGGGGCGTAGCCGCGCACGAGCGCGGCCGGGACGCCGCGCGCCTTGCCCAGCACGAGCTCGGCGGCGCCGGCGAGCTCGTCGGCGACGGCGACGACCGTCGAGCGCAGCTCGTGGCCGCGCGCGTCCCTCGTCCCGCGCAGGTCGAGGAGCGGCCGCATCCCGGCGAGGCCGATGGCGACGTCCGTCGTCCCCTGGCGCCAGGCGCGGCCGAACGAGTCGCTCACGATCACCGCCGGCGCGATGCCGAAGCGGGCCGCGAGACCGTCGCGGATGCGAACCGCCGAGGCGTCCGGGTCCCGGGGGAGGAGGACGAGCCAGCCCTCGCCCGGCGCGTTCGAGCGGTCGACGCCCGCGCTCGCGCAGACGAACCCGTGCTCCGTCTCGGCGATGACGAGGTCGCCGCGGCGCCGGCGCACGGCGCGCGCCTCCCGCAGGATCACCGGCACCGGGTCATCCGCGCGCTCGAGGCGCCCCTCGGCCTTGGAGACGACCTTCTGGGCGACGACGACGACGTCGCCCGCCTCGAGCCCGCCCGTCCGCGCGAGCGCGTCGCCCAAGAGGCCGGTCAGCTCGTCGCCGGGCCGGACCTCCGGGATCCCGGTGAGCGGAAGGACGCGCAGCTCCACCGCTCAGAACCAGCCGCGACGGCGGAAGAACGCAACGAGGAGGCCGACGATGCCGAGCTCGAGAGCGACTCCGAGGGCGAGGAACTGCGGCCAGCCGTCGACCGCGTCCACCATCCAGCCGAAGTTCTGGCCGAAGAAGCCGGTGACGAAGGTCAGCGGCAGGAAGACCGTGGCGATCAGCGTGAGCTGCTTCATCACCTCGTTGAGCCGGTTCGAGGAGAGCGACATGTAGACGTCCAGGGCGCCGGTGAGGAGGTGGTGCTGGACGTCGATCTGCTCGCCGATGCGGATGAGGTGGTCGTGGACGTCGCGGAAGTAGCGCTGCGCCTCGAGGTCCAGGCCGGGCAGCTGGACGAGGCCGGCGGCGATCTGGCCCACGAGCTGGCGCTGAGGCGCGACGACGCGGCGGAGGTTCACGAGCCGGCGGCGCAGGCCGAGGACGGCGCGGAGCTGGGCGTCGCTCTGGCGCTCGAGCAGCGCCTGCTCGAGGTCCTCGAGCGCCTCGTCGACGTCGGCGAGCGCCGGGAAGAAGCTGTCCACGAGCGCGTCGATCAGCCGGTAGAGGAGCACGATCGGGCGCTCGGGCGGGAAGCCGCTCTCGGCGTAGCGGTCGCGCAGCCCGTCGCAGGCGGGCGACTCGTCCTTGCGGACGGTGACGAGGAACCGCTCGGAGGCGAAGAGGTGCAGCTCGACGAGGCGATCCTCGTCCGGCTCGGGCGCGGCGCCGTAGAGGACGAGGAAGACGACGTCGTCGTAGTCCTCGAGCTTCGGCCGCTGTCCGAAGTGCTCGGAGTCCTCGACCGCGAGCGGGTGGAAGCGGAGCACCTGGGCGAGGAGGCGGAGCTCCTCCGGCGCCGGCTCGTGAAGGTCGAGCCAGAAGAACTCGCCGGCTTCGAGCCGCTCCCCGACACGCTCGCTGTCCGCCGCCTCGGGCGCGGCGCCGCGGCGGTCGAGCAGGTGGACGGTCACGGCAGGCCCGTGACGCGGATGCCCGCGTTCGTCTTGTAGCGCCGGTTGACGTTGAGGAGGACGACCGTGAGCGTCTCGAGCCACCGGGCGACCTCCAGCCGGCCGCAGTCGACGGGCCGACCCGCGACGAGCCGGCCTGCGAGATCCCCGACGACGCGCTTCGCCTCGGCGTCGTCGCCGCAGAGGAGCACGTCCTCGTCCAGGACGAGGTCGGGATCGGCGAGGGCCTTCGCGGACACCGTGTGGAACCCCGCCACGACGCGGGCGCCCGGGGCCTCGAGGGCGGTCGTCTCGGCCAGGGAGGTCGGTGTCGAGACGGCGCCCGGCCTCCCGTCGCGGAAGACGACGTTCGCCGCGACGCTCACGACGACCCGGCCGGCAAGCGCATCGGCGAGCTCGCCGGCCATCGCCTCGACGCTGCCCGGCGGGATCGAGAGGAAGACGATCTCCGCCGCCCGGGCGGCGTCCTCGTTCGCGACGAAGTCCCCGCGCGGCGTCCGGGAGCCGATCACGACCTCCTCCCCGACGCGGCGCAGGCGCTCGGCGAGGCCCTGGCCGAAGTCACCGCTCCCACCGACGATCGCGATCACCGCACCGCCCTCAGCACCGCTCTCCCCACCTCCGCTCGCGACTGGGGCTCAACCATAACGATGGGCGCGACGAGCGCCCCCGGCAGCTCGCCGGCGTCGCAGGGGTCGACGAGGACGTCGGTCGCGATCCCCTCGTAGAGCCGGGCGATGCCACGCACGCCCGGCTCGTGCCCCAGCGACGCGAGCATGCCCGTGAGCGGGCCGCGCAGCGCCCTGCCGCCCACGAGCGGAGAGACGGCGACGACGCGCCTGCCCGCGAGCGCCTCGCGGACGCCCGGCACCGCGAGGATGGGCAGCACCGAGACGAACGGGTTCGAGGGCGCGAGGAAGACGACCTCGGCCTCCGCGAGCGCGGCGACGACGCCCGGCGCCGGCGCGGCGTCCTCCGCGCCCTCGTAGCGAAGGGCGAGCACCTCGTCGGCGTGGCGTCGCCGCACGAACCAGGTCTGGAAGTCGAGCTCGCCGGCGGGCGTCGTGAGGAACGTGCGCACCGGGTCGTCGGAGGCGGGGAGGAGGCGCGTCAGCACCCCGAGCCGCTCGCAGAGGAGGCGCGTCACCTCCGAGAGGGGGACGCCCGCGCGGACGAGCCGCGTGCGGACGAGGTGGAGGCCGATGTCGCGGTCGCCGAGCGTGAACCACGTCTCGCCCCCGAGCCGTCCGGCGGCCTCGAGCGCGTTCGTCGTCTCGTCGCGCACGCCCCAGCCGCGCTCCTCGTCCAGGAGGCCCGCGAGCGTGTAGAGGACGGTGTCCAGGTCGGGCGAGACGTGGAGCCCGAGGACCTCGACGTCGTCCCCGACGTTCACGACCGCGGTCACCCGCTCGGGCCCCGCCGCGCGTGAGAGCGCATCCACGAGGCGCGAGCCGCCGAGCCCCCCGGCGAGGACGGCGTAGGAGGAGGGGGGTATGCTCACCGAGTGCTCGGGATCGTGCCGCTGAAAGGCCTGGACGGCGCGAAGACGAGGCTCGCCCCCCTGCTCTCGCCCTCGGAGCGGGCCCGGCTCGTGGTCGACATGCTCGACCGCGTGCTGGCCGCGTGCCGGGAGGCGGGCGCCATCGAGCGAACGCTACTCGTCACGCCCGACTCCGCGCTCGCCCGGCCGGGGATCGACCTGCTCGTGGACCCGGGCACCGGGCACGCGGACGCGCTCGCCCTCGCTCTCGCGGACGGGCGCGCCCTGGACGGGGCCGTCGTCGTGATGGCGGACTGCCCCCTCGCGACCGGGGAGGCGCTCGACGCGCTCGCCGCCGCGGCCCGCCCGCTCGCGCTCGCCCCTGCCCGCGACGGCGGCGTGAACGCGCTCGCGCTCCGCCCGGTGAACGGCTTCCGACCACGCTTCGGCGTCCCGGCGGCGACCTCGCTCGCCGACGCCCGGTCGGCCGGACTCGACCCCGTCGTCGTCGACGACCCCTCCCTCGCCCTCGACGTCGACCGTCCGGAGGACTACGAGCTCCTCCTCGCCTCCGTATGAACGGCGTCGTCACCTACTCCCCGAAGGTCTTCGTCCCGCTGACGAAGCTCTGCCGCGACGTCTGCCACTACTGCACGTTCGCCCGGCCTCCGCGCCGCGGGGAGCGGCCGTACATGACGGCCGACGAGGTGCTCGCCGTCGCGCGCGCCGGCGTCGAGGCGGGCTGCCACGAGGCGCTCTTCACCCTCGGCGACAAGCCGGAGCTCCGGTATCGGGCCGCCCGCGAGGAGCTTGCGACGCTCGGCTGCGAGACGACGCTCGAGTACCTCGGCCGCGTCGCGAAGCGCGTGCTCGAGGAGACGGGCCTGCTGCCGCACCTGAACC
>DASTQA010000051.1:0-73253 GCA_035762005.1 Gaiellaceae bacterium | reverse complement strand
GCCAGGGCGGCTCTCCGACGCCCGATCCGCCCCCCGCGGGCGGGCCCAGGCCCTCGCCGGACGCACCACCCGGCCCATGACGACGATTCGGCGGTGACCCATGCTGAACGACCGACCACGACCTCGACGCCCGTGGCTCCGTGCGGCCCTAATCCCCTTCGCCGCGGCGGCGCTCCTCCCGGTCGGCCTCGGAGCGCAGACCGACCAGTCGCCCCCGACCATCACGCTCTTCCTCGACGGCGAGCTGGGCAGGAACGGCTGGCACCTCGGTGACACGACCGTCGGCTGGAGCTACTCGGACGAGCAGAGCGGCATCAGGCGGACGGAGGGCTGCGATACGAACACCGTCGAGGCGGAGACGACGGGCACGGAGTTCACCTGCCGCGTCACGAACGGCGCCGGCCTGACCGTCTCGTCCAGCTACACCGTCAAGCTCGACAAGCTCCCGCCGAGAGTGAGGCCGAGAGGGGCCCGCGCTCCCGACGCGAACGGCTGGTTCAACCACCCGGTCCGCTTCCTCCCTGGCGCCACGGACACCGCCTCCGGCATCGCGTGGTGCAACCGGATTCCCTCGTACGCGGGTCCCGACCGCCGGAGGATCCGGTTCGTGGTGCGCTGCCGCGACCGCGCGGGCCGCAGGGCCTCCGGGCTGCTGACCTTCAAGTACGACGAGACCCCGCCGCGCAAGGTGCGCGCGGTGCGAAAGCGGCCCCCGGACCGGTACGGCTGGTACTCGCGGAACCTCCGCATCCGCTTCGTCGGGAAGGATGCGCTGTCGGGCCTCGCGGGCTGCTCGTCGCCGGTCTACAGGGGCCCGAGCACGCCCCGCGCCAGGGTGCGCGGCGGTTGCCGCGACCGCGCGGGCAACGTGACGTCCAAGACCGTGCGCTTCCGGTTCGCGAAGCCGCTGCTCGTTCCGGCGGCAGGGACGCGCACGGGGTCGCCCCCGCTCCTCGACTGGGTCGACGTTCGCCGCGCCCGCGGCTACAACGTCCAGCTCTGGCGCGACGGGCGCAAGCTTCTCAGCCGGTGGCCGGACGAGAGTCGGATCAGGCTGGGCACGACCTGGAAGTACGGCGGCCGGGAGCGCAGGCTTCGCCGCGGCGAGCGGTACGTCTGGTACGTGTGGCCGCTCCTCCCGAGCGGCTACGGCGACCTGCTCGGGCGCAGCACGTTCACCCTCGCCCGCCGCGGCTCCGGGCTAGTAGCGGCGGTAGGACTCGAACCTACGACACACGGATTATGATTCCGCTGCTCTAACCAGCTGAGCTACGCCGCCCCGCTGGGCCGAGTCTAGCAAGCCCCCGGCGCCGCTCTAGCCCTCGCGTACGAGCTCGATCCCCTCGTCTGCGAGCTCGTCGATGCCGCCCTCGGCGACGTGGACGACGTCGTGGACGCCCGCCCGGCGGAGGAGGGACACGGCGATCGAGCTCCGGTTTCCGGCCGAGCAGGCGACCGCCAGCGGACCGCCGCCGTTGTCGAGGCCCGCGGGCAGCCCGTCCCGCAGGTCGTGGTACGGGACGTGGAGGGAGCCGTCGACGTGGCCCTCCTCCCACTCGTCGTCCTCGCGCACGTCGAGGAGGCGCACGTCGCCGGCCCGCAGACGCTCCGCGAGCTCGCGGATGTCGATCGCGGGGGTGGACTCGAGCGGCCCGCCGGCGTCGCGCCAGGCCTCGATGCCGCCGGAGAGCACGCCCGCGATCCGGCGGAACCCCACGGCCTCGAGCAGGCGGCCGAGCCGGTGCGCGTCCTCGTCGGAGGCGGCGGTGACGACGACCTCGCTCTCGGGCTCGACGACCCAGGCTGCCCGCGTTCCCACGGCGGCCCGCACCATGGTGACGTTGATCGAGCCCGGGACGTGCGCGGCGTCGTACTCGCGCGTGTCGCGCCCGTCGAGGAGCGTGGCCCCGGCCCCGAGGCGCTTGCGCACGACCGCCGGCGCGAGCGCGTCGAGCGGCTGGGCCTCGATGATGAGCGGCCCCCGGTTCAGCTCGACGATCCGCCTGAAGTTGGGCGGCTGCGGCGCGAGGTCCGCCGTCAGCGAGCGGACGAAGGCTGCCTCGTCGTCGGTCGCGAGCAGCCGGTTGAACCGCCGCTCGAACCCGATCGTGGTGCCGGGCTTCTCGCTCATGCCGGCGCCGCCGCAGAGCGACCCGCCGATGTGGCCCGGCCAGACCTCGGCGAAGTCGTCGAGCGCGAGCAGGCGCCGGAGCGACCCGTAGAGCCCGTGGGCGCCCTCCTCGGCCTCGACCGCGAGATCGGGGCGGGCGACGTCGCCGACGAAGAGGGAGTCGCCGGTGATCACGAGCCAGGGGGACTCGCCCCGCTCGGAGTCGGCGACGAGGTACGCGGTGTGCTCCGGCCGATGTCCGGGCGTGGCGAGAGCCGTGATCGTCGCCTCGCCGACCCTGAGGGAGTCGCCGTCGGCCAGCGGCTCGTGCGGGTACTCGACCCCGGCCGTGACCGGCACGTGGATCGTGGCGCCGGTCGCCTTCACCAGCCGACCCTTGCCGGACAGGTGGTCGGCGTGGTTGTGCGTCTCGAGGACGTGCCGGATCTCGAAGCCGTGCTCCTGGGCGAGCGCCAGGTAGTCCTCGATCTCCCACTTCGGGTCGACGACGGCGGCCTCGCCCCCGTCCGCGACGACGTAGGAGGCGCACCCGAGGTCGTCGTGGAGGACCTGACGGAAGAACATCCCGCGCGGCATGATACGTCCGTGCGCTTCGACCGCCGCGAGGTTGCCGGGGCCGTCGCGGACGTCGGCGTCCTCGTCCCGATCGCGGTGACGCTGATCGTCGCCAACGGTCTCTCCGCGACCGCCGTGCTCCTCCCCGCGGGGCTCCTCTACCTGCTGGCCGCCGCCGTCTACCGCCTCCCCATGCCGGTGCAGCCGCTGAAGGCGTTCGGCGCGATCGCGATCGCCGAGGGACTCGGCTCGGACGAGATCGCCGCCGGAGCGCTCCTCATGGGAGCCCTCTTCCTCGTCGCGGGCCGCCTGGGACTCGTCGACCTCGCCGCGCGCGCGTTCCCCCGCGCGCTCGTCCGCGGCGTCCAGCTGACGGTCGGCCTCCTCTTCCTCGGCATCGCGTGGAGCCTCGTCGCCCACCCGCCCGAGGCGTTCGCCGCGTACGCGCCCGAGCCCGGCGTCGCCGTCCCGCTCGCCGGGGCCGCGCTCGCCGCCGCGCTCGCGCTCCGGCGCTTCGCCGTCTCGCTCGCGCTCGTGGTCGTCGGGGTGGGCGTCATGCTCGCCCGGGCGGCCGGGGACGCGTCGCTCGGACCGTCCGAGCTCGCGCTCCCGAGCCTCGACGCCGCCGCGTTCGCCACCGCCTTCACCGTCCTCGTCGTGCCGCAGGCGCCGCTCTCCTTCGCCAACTCGTGCCTGGCGACCGCCGACGCCGCCAGGTCGTACTTCGGCGAGCGGGCCCGCGGTGTCCGCCCGGGCCGCCTGGCGACCACCTTCGGGGGCGCGAACCTCCTCGCCGGCGCGATCGGCGGCATGCCGGTCTGCCACGGAGCCGGAGGGCTGACGGCGCACGTCTCCTTCGGCGCGCGGACCGCCGGCGCGCCGCTCGTCATGGGCGCGTCGCTCCTCGCCCTCGCGCTCGGCGCGGGCGCCGGGCTCGCGGTCCTCCTCGCCGCCTTCCCCCTTCCGCTCCTGGCCGCGCTCCTCGCCGCCGCGGGCGTGCTCCACATCGGGCTGCTCCGGGACCTGCGCGGCGGCCGCGACTGGGCGCTCGCCCTCGTCGTCGGGGCGATCGGCTGGCAGGCGAACCTCGCGCTCGCGCTCGGCGTGGGCCTGCTCCTCTGGTGGATCCCCTGGAGCGTCCACCGCCTCCGCGCCCGCGGCGCCGAGGCCGCCGCCTAGCGGCTAGTCGCGGTTCCCCAGGAAGACGAGGACGAAGTAGAGGAGCTGCGTCAGCGCGGCGAGCGCGCCGGCCACGTACGTGAGCGCCGCGGCGTTCAGCACCTTGCGGGCGCCCGTCCCCTCGGCCGCCGTCACGAGCCCGAGCTGCCGTAGCTGGGCGCCTGCGCGACGCGAGGCGTCGAACTCCACCGGGAGCGTCACGAAGTGGAAGAGGACGGCGACCGCGTAGAGCGCGATGGCGACGAAGACGAGCCCGAGGGCGTTGAGGAAGAGACCGGCGACGAGCAGCCACATCCAGAGGTTCGAGGCGAAGGCGACGGCCGGGAAGATCGCGGCACGGAGCCGCATGAACGTGTACGCCTGGGCATGCTGGATCGCGTGTCCGACCTCGTGCGCGGCCACCGCCGTCGAGCTCACGGAGCTGCCCGCGTAGACCGGCTCGGAGAGGAAGACCTCACGCTTGCGCGGGTCGTAGTGGTCGGAGAGGGGCCCGCCCGGCGAGGCGCTCACCGGCACGCCGTGGAGGCCGTTCGCGTCGAGCACGGCCCGCGCGACCTCGGCTCCGGACATGCTGTTCGCGACGGCGACCGCTGCGTTGGCGGCCCACGTCCGCTTCAGCCACCACTGGACGGCGAGCCCGAGGACGAGGGGCGGGACGAGGAACGCGATGTAGAGAGCCCAGCCTTCCACTGCCTCGGATCGTAGCGGCGAAACGGCGGCCGGGGGAGAAGCCGGCAGCGGCTAGGCTCCCCGGAGATGGGCATCGTCGTCTCGGTGAACGTCGGGCGCCCGCGTGCGGTCGAGTGGCTCGGGAAGCGGGACACGACCGCGATCTGGAAGGAGCCGGTCGCGGGGCGGGTGCCCGTCGCAGGGGTGAACCTCGCGGGCGACGACCAGGCCAACCGCCGGTTCCACGGCGGGCCGGACAAGGCGGTCTACGCGTACGCGCGCGAGGACTACGACTGGTGGTCGGACGACCTCGGCCGCCCGGTGCCGCCTGCGACCTTCGGCGAGAACCTCACCGTCGAGGGGGTCGACGTGACCGGCGCGGTCGTGGGCGAGCGCTGGGCCGTCGGCTCGGCGCTCCTCGAGGTGGCCGGCCCGCGCACGCCCTGCTGGAAGCTCGGAGCCCGCATGGAGGACGCGGACTTCCCGGTCCACTTCGCCGCCTGCGGCCGGCCGGGCGCGTACCTGCGGATCGTCGAGGAGGGCGAGGTCGGGGCCGGCGACGAGGTCGAGGTCGTGCGGCGGCCCACCCACCACCTGACGGTCGGCCGGATCGCACGGATCTACCACGGCGACCGCGAGCGGTGCCGCGAGCTCCTGCAGGCGCCCGAGCTGGCGGGGGAGTGGCGCGCCTGGGCGACGGAGCGCCTCGGCGGCGCGCGCACCCTCCTGCCTGGCTAGCTCAGACGGTCGCCGTCTCGGTCGGCTTCTCCTTCAGCCGCCGGATGACGTCCGCGACGTCGGCGACCTCTTGCTCGAGGTCGCGCTGGTACTCCTCGAGCGCGCGGAGCCACTCCTCGCTCGCGGGGAAGCGGCGGCCCCGGAAGCCCGGGGCGCAGCGTCCCGCGCCGCGTCGATGATGACGGTGCATCGTTCACCTCCCTCCATCCTCGTAGCGGGCGAGGAATCCGTCCACGACCGTCCGCGCCTCGCGGAGCGAGTCGGCCCACCGGTCGAGGAGGCGGTTCCCCGCCTCGGTCAGCTCGTAGGTGCGCTTCGCCGGCCCGGGGAGCTCGGCGCTCCACTCGGAGGCGACGATGCCCTCCTCCTCGAGCGCACGCAGGATCCGATAGAGGTTGCCGACATCCACCCGCACGTCCTCGCCGGCGACCTCGGGGATCCGCTCGATCAGCTCGTAGCCGTGCATCGGGCGCTCGCGCAGGAGGAGGAGCAGGACCGGCTCGACGAACCGCTCCACGCGGGCGCGCACGCGCCAGTGGCCCGGCCGCACGAACGAGCGCGTGCGCGCCCCGCGCCGGCGCCGGTCCCTCACCTCACTCTAGCCGTCAAATACATATGTAAGACGCTAGCAGAAGCGCCACCGCCGCGGCGCTCAGTCGCGGCGGGCGCGCCGGTAGGCGAGGAGCGTGCCGACGACGGTGAGCACGAGGAGCGCAGCCTTCCGCCCGGCGAGCTTCGACTCGCCGCCCGCCCGCGGCCGCATGTGGACGGGGACCTCGAGGACGCGGAGCCCGGCGTCGTGGAGGCGAAGCAGGGCCTCGACCTCGGGCGCCCCGGTCCCGTAGGGGCGCGCGAGCACGGGCATCGCGGCCGCGTTCACGGCGTAGAGCCCGCTCGTCGCGTCGCCGAAGGGACGGCCGAGCACGGCGCGCATGGCGCGCCGGAGGAGCGTCGTGCCGAGAGCGCGGGCCGGGCTGGGGCGGTAGCGGTAGGCTTCGTAGCCCTCGCCCGCGACGAAGCGCGAGCCGACGGCCACGTCGCAGGCTCCGGAGCGCACGAGGGCCAGCAGGCGGGCGAGCTCGGGAACCGGGTGCTGCCCGTCGGCGTCGACCCGCCCGCAGAAGGCGTAGCCGTGCTCCGCCGCGTGGCGATAGCCGGCGGCGACGCCGTGCGGGAGCCCGAGGTTCGCGCCGAAGCTCTCGACCCGCGCGCCGAGCTCGCGCGCGACGCGGGCGGTGCCGTCGGTCGAGCCGTCGTCGACGACGAGCACCTCGGCCTCCGGCAGGTGTGCCGCGAGCTCCGCGAGGACGGCGGGCAGGTTCTCCTCCTCGTTCCACGCCGGCAGGAAGACGAGCGTGTCGGCCGCCCGCGTCACGGGTCGCGGGACCGGTCGTCGAGCTCGAGCGTCTCGCCGTCCTCGGGGACGAGCGCCTCCGGGACGGCCGCCCGCACCTCGGCCCTCGTCTCGAGGCAGTGGTCGATCGCCTCGAGGTGGACGACGACGACCGTCGGCACCCGCGCCGCGACCTCCCGCACCTCCGCCGCGGTCATGACGAGCGGCGGGCTCCCCGCGAAGCACGCGCCGCTCCCGTTCACGACCGCCACGCGAGGCCGGTGCCGCTCGATCGCCCGCTCGACCTCGGGGCACCAGACCGTGTCGCCGGCGACGTAGAGCCCGTCCAGGACGAACCCGCTCACGGGGCCGAGCTCATCGGCGAGGTCACCGTGGCCGTGTCTTCCCTCGGTGCGGGCGATCCGGAGCCCTTCCCAGGACACCTCCTCGGCGACGGGGCGCGCGTCGAGCCCGAGCGCCCGCAGGCGCTCGGCGTCGGCCGGCTGGCAGAAGAGGGGAACGTCGCGCGGGAGGAGCCGCGCGCCCGTCTCGTCGAAGTGATCCCGGTGGAGGTGCGTCACGAGCGCCGCGTCGAGGCCGCGGACGACCTCTTCGGCCGGCATCGGCAGCGGCACGAGCGGGTTCCGGCGCGGGTTCGGCGAGTTCTCGACGGGCGGCCGCGCGCCAGCGCCGTCCAGCATCGGCTCGACGAGCACGCGGCGCCCCGCGAGCTCGACGAGAAGCGTGGCGTTGCGGACGAGGGTCAGGCGCACGCCGGGACACTACTGCGGCGTGCGTGCGCCGACTCTCCGTCGGGCCTAGCGCCCTGCCGGCGGGACGGGATGGCTCGCCGCGAAGAGCTCGCCCGGGTCGTCGGTCGCCCCGATTGCGCGGAGGCGACGGACGTCTCGGGCGGGAACAGCGACACCGCCCGGGCGCGCGCCGCGTCGGCGGCCGCCGGGAGGGACATGGACAGCGCTTCCGGCGGTTCGGGTATCTCTACGCGTTCAGGAGCGCGAGCGCAGCGTCTCGAGCTCGGCCACGGCGGCGTCGAGGCGCTCGCGGGCCGCGGCGGCGGCCTTCTCGGCCGCCTCCGCCTGGCGGCGGGCGGCAGCGGCCGCGCGGTCGGCCTCGCGCGCGGCCTCGCGAAGCTCGCCGACGCGTGCCCGCAGCTCGCGCTCCCCGCGCCTCGCCTCCTCGCGCTCCCGCCGCTCGCGCTTCGGCGCAGCGGGGCGAGCCGGGCCCCGGGGCGCTGCCGGCGCGAAGGCCGCCTCGGGGCCGAGGCCGGCGTGCTCGACCTCCTCCGCGAGCCTGCCCCGCTCGAGGGCGGCCCGGGCCCCGCCGTCGAGCGGGGCCGCCCGGAGCGTCCGCGCGACGCGGTCGAGCGTCGCCTCGGGCGCCGGCTTCCCCGCCGCCCGGAGGGCCTCCGCGGCCGCCGCGCGCAGCTCGTCGACCGCCTTCGCCTGCTCCTCGACGGCGGCGCGGAGCGCGTCGGCCTCGCCCGTCCCGGCGACGAGCGCCTGCTGGGCCGCGACGGCGCGATCCGAGGCGGCCAGCAGCCGGTCCGCCGTTCGCCGGTCGCCCCGGACCGCCTGGTTCGCCGCCCAGGCGGCGACGGTCGGCTTGCGCAGGCCCGCCACCCGGTCGGCGCCCTCCCGGTCGCCCTCGCGGCGGAGGCGCCTCGCCAGCTCGTTCCGCGCCGGCACGAACTCGTCCGGCGGCAGGCCGAAGAGGCGGTCGAGCTCGGACTCCACGCCCGGGACGCTAGCGCGTGCGGTCAGGCCGTGGCTGATGGATCCCCGACGATGGAGGCCGGCGGTCAACGCGGGCCGCTCGACGTGGTAGCGTCGCCCCGTGCTGACCGACGACGAGCGCGTCATCTGGACCGGGCGCCCCTCCTGGCGCGGACGGCTCTCGATCTTCGCGCCCGGCCTCGCCCTCGCCGTCCTCGTGCTCGTCCTCGGCCTCGTCCTCGACCTCGGGCTGGGCCTGAGCCTCCTCCTGGCGCTCGCGATCGCGGCGGTCACGGTCGCCTGGGGGCTCCTCGAGACGATCCGCTGGAAGTACACGATCACCGACCGCCGGGTCTTCGTCCGGCACGGCCTCATCACCGTGAACGAGCAGACGGCCCGTCTCGAGCGCGTCCAGGACCTCCTGCTCCGGCAATCCGTCTTCGACCGCCTCTTCGGCGTCGGCACGCTCGAGATCGACACGGCCGGCTCGGAGGGCGGCGCGCTGGAATTCAAGGCGCTCCGGGCGCCCTCGGAGGTCCGGGAGGTCCTCGACTCGGCAGTCCGCCGCGAGGAGCGGACGGAGGTCTAGCGCTCCGCGCCGAGCCGCCGTCTCAGGTAGACGCCCGAGACGGCTTGGAAGGCGAGCAGGGCCAGCCAGACGACGACGGTTCCGAGGATCCAGGCGAGGGCGCCCTCGACCTCGATCCCGTCCGAGACGAGGTCGGTGACGAGCAGCGTCACGAAGGTCACGGCCAGGGAGGCGAGGCCCGCCACTGCCCGCGCGTGCCGCTCGAGCAGCGTGGAGACGAGCGGCTCGGTGACGAGCCCGACGGCGCTGAAGACGACGACGGCGACCACGAACGAGAGGCCGGTGACGGTGAACCCGTCGAGCAAGGCTGCGGCGATGGCGAGCGCTGCCGCGGTCGCACCGAGCGCGAGCGCCAGCCGGAGGCCGACGCCCTTCACACGGCCTGCGCCGCCGCGGGCTCCGAGCCGCCGGGCGCGGCCTGTGCCTTCCACACCCCGTTGAGCCCGCTCTGCATGTAGGCGTACATCGCCGGCGAGAGGACGACGTAGAGGACGAGCCCGATCCACCCGTTGAGCGGCGTCTCGCCCGTGAGGCGCTGGGCGGCCTGGACGCGCTTGAACGTCGTCACGGTCGTCCAGATCGCCGGGACGATCAAGAGGGCGCCCGGGAAGAGCGCGAGGGTGGAGGTGGCCGGGCTGTCGCCGAGCTCGTCGGTGCCCTGCGCGCGCCCGTAGTCGGCGAGCTCCCGGTTGATGAAGTACCACCAGAAGACGAGGTAGATGCCGAGGGTGACGACCGTGAGGACGGCGACCCCGACGATGTTGCGGACCTTCGCCGTCGACCCGGCTCCTGCGATCGGGATCTCCTCGGCCATGCCCGTCCTTTCCTCGGGAGTGTCCTCCAGCCTACGACACCGCGCCGGACGGCGTGAGCCGCCGAGGGCTCAGCAGCAGCCGACGCCGGGCCGGGCGAGCGGCAGCGCGCGCGGCGCCGCACCGGCCGCCGCGGCGGCCTTCCGCCCGCTGACGACCGCCCCGTGCATGCCGTCGGCGACCTCGTGCGTGAACTCGACGGAGACGTCCTCGAAGCCCGCCGCCTCGAGGCCGGCCTCGTACTCGCCCCGCGAGAGAGCGCCGGCGATGCAGCCGACGAAGTCGCCGCGCTCGGCCCGCTCCGCGGGCGAGAGCCGGTCCTCGGCGACGACGTCGCTGATCCCGAGCCGCCCGCCCGGCCTCAGCACCCGCGCGACCTCCGCGAGCACGGCCGCCTTGTCGACCGAGAGGTTGACGACGCAGTTCGAGATGACGACGTCCACCGCGTCCGCCGGCAGCGGCACTGCCTCGATCACGCCCTTGAGGAAGTGGACGTTCGTCACGCCGGCCTCCTGCGCGTTCCGGCGGGCGAGGGCGAGCATCTCGTCGGTCATGTCGAGCCCGTACACGGTCCCGGTCGGCCCCACCCGGCGGGCGGAGAGGATGACGTCGATGCCTCCGCCGGAGCCGAGGTCGAGCACCACCTCGCCCTCGTGGAGGTCGGCGACCGCGGTCGGGTTGCCGCAGCCGAGGCTCGCCAGCGCGGCGGGGTCGGGGAGCTCGCCCCGCTGCTCGCTCGAGTAGAGGGACTCGCCGAAGTCGGCGCTCGCGCTCTCGGCGCAGCAGGACCCGCTGCCGCAGCCGACGCCCGTGCCCTGGGCGACCTCCTGGGCGGCCTCGGCGTAGCGGCGGCGGACAGCCTCGCGCAGGGTGTCGGCAGTGTCGGTGCTCATCGTGAAACCTCCGGGATCTGGACGAGGTCGGCGAGCCGCGCCGAGGCCTCCGGGTCGATGGAGAAGAAGGCCCACTTCCCGCGCTGCTCGCGCTCGAGCAGCCCGGCGTCGGTCAGCCTCTTCAGGTGGTGGCTGACCGTCGCCTGCGAGAGGCCGAGGGCGGGGATGAACTCGCACGCGCAGACGGGCTCCTCGCTCGTCGCGAGCAGGTTCAGGATCCGGACCCGGGCCGGGTCGCCGAGCGCCTTGAAGAGCGCCGCGGTCGCCTCGGCCTCGGAGTCCGTGAGCGAGGGCGCCGCGAGCGGCCGGCAGCAGGCAACGGGGTCGAGGGTGTTCATATCGACGAGCATCATAACGATAGATGTCGATGTGAGCAACCCAGGCGTGGTCGCTCCCTGGGCGACGGTGCTGCCCTCGCTCGGCGCGGGCGGACGCGCGCCGGGGACCGCTCCGGCAGTAGGGGCGGCTTCTCGCTCACGGCCGCGACGGCGGACCCGTCGGCGACGCCCCGCCGGCACGTCACCTTCCTCGTCGCGCCCTCGCGCGCGCACGTCGACGAGTTCCGGCGGGTGGAGGACGGCGGCCTTGCCGGCGACCCCGACGGCGACACCGCCGAGGTCGTCGACCCGAACAGCGGCTAGCCGACGCGCCGCAGCCGCCGCAGGCGGCAGCGCTCCCGCACGACGCACTCGCGCTCGAGGGACTCGAGGAGGGGGATCGCCTCGGCGGGGAGGCTCCGCGCCTTGGGGGCGAGGTCGCGGACGAGCTCGGGACCGGACGAGTAGTGCTTGCGCACGTCGTGGTCGTTGACGGCCTCCTCGACGAGGAGCCCCTCCGCCACGAGCGCGTCGACGGCTGCGACCGCCGAGTCGGCGGTGGCGAAGAGCGGGGCGCCGTCGATCTCGCAGAGGACGCCGCCGTCGGCCTCGACGACCGGGTCGGGCCGATCACCTGCAGGTCGAGGATCGTCCCCGCGGGGACGAGCGCCTCCCTGGAGCGGCGCAGGACGTGCACGACGTCCTCGGGCGCCATTCATCAGAGCGACCAGGAGAAGACGACGAAGTCGAACTCCGAGCGCGGGATCTCGATCTCCGACGCGGCGCCGACACGGAAGGTCACGCGCCCGGCGAGCTCAGCCCGCAGCCCCGCCCGGGCCGCCGCGACCGCGTCGCCGTCGGGGTCGAAGGCGAGGACGGACGCCGCCTCCTCGGCGATGCCCCCCGTCAGCCGGCCGTCGCCGCAGCCGACCTCGAGCACGGAGGCGCCCTCGAAGCGAGCCAGTCGCCGCAGCGAGGCGAGATGCGCGCCCTCCGGGTCGAGGACCGGCGTCACGTCACGCGACGCAGGCGGCGGCGTAGTCGGCGCTCTTCGCACAGCAGCGCGTCAGCGTCGCCACGAACCCGCGCTCGCTCGGGCTCTGCGGACGGCCGGCACGACGGGCGACGAGGAGGCGGCGCTCGATGCTCGGCCCGCCGGCGAGGCGGAAGGTCTCGAGCTCGCCGCGCTCGACCTCCTCGGCGACGGCGTAGCGGGAGAGGAAGGCGACGCCCAGGCCCTCGCGGACCGCCCGCTTGATCGCCTCGCTCGAGTCGAGCTCCCAGCGCCTCTGCGGCTCGACGCCCGCCGCGCGCAGCGCGCGCTCCGCGACCTGACGCGTGCTCGAGCGCGCCTCGCGCACGAGGAGCGTCTGCGTCGCGAGCGCCTCTGGGCTCGCGCTCCCGTCGCGGAGCTCCAGCAGGCCGGGCCTGGCGATCCCGACGATCTCGTCGGAGAGGAACGGCTCGAGCTCGAGGCGCCCGTCCGCGGCGGTCTCGCCGACGAGGGCGAGCTGGATCCCTCCGGCCAGCAGCCGCTCGACGATCTCGCCGGTGGAGGCGATCTCGACCTCGACCGTGACGTTCGGGTGGTCGCGCCGGAAGCAGCCGAGCGTGTCCGGCAGCAGGTAGACGCCGGGCGTCGTCGAGGCGCCGATGTGAACCGTCCCGGACTCGAGCCCGGCGAGGGCATGCAGCTCCTCTTCGCCGGCGGCGAGCGTCGCGAGCGCCTGGCTCGCGTGCGCCGCGAGGATCCGGCCGGCCTCGGTCAAGCGGCTTCCACGGCCGTTTCGCTCGAGGAGGCGCTGCCCGGCCGCGGCCTCGAGGAGCCGCAGGTGCTCGCTCGCGCTCGGCTGGCCGATCCCGACCGCCCGCGCGGCCGCGGAGACGCTGCCCCGGCGGCCGAGCTCGACGAGGAGCCGCAGGCGATTCCAGTCCCAGAGGAGCGAGAGTGAGCTATCGGCCACGGCGATAGCAGCCATTCGGAACTTCGTCTAGCACGATACGATCGTACACCGTAGCCTCCACGGGAGAGCCGGATGCTCCTGCGCCCGTTCCTCTACGAGAAGACTGCCTGCGCGAGCTTCCTCTTCGGCTGCCTCTCCCGGGCGTCGCTCGCGGTCGTCGACCCGCACGCCGAGCTCGTCGAGCGCTACCTCGAGGCGGCCGAGCGGGCCGGCGGTCGGATCGTCGCCGTCTTCGAGACGCACGTCCAGGCAGACCACGTCTCCGGGCTCCCCGGGCTCGTCGACGCGACCGGAGCGACCGCGTACCTCCCGGCGGACGCCGGCGTCCGGTTCGCCCACGAGCCCCTCGCCGACGGCGAGGTCGTCGAGCTCGGCAACACCGTCGTGCGCGCGCTCGCCACACCCGGCCACGCGCCCGCTCACCATGCGTACGTCGTCTCCGACCGCCGGCGCGGGACGGACGAGCCCTGGCTCGTTTTCACCGGCGACTCGCTGCTCGTCGGAGACGTCGGCCGTCCCGACCTCCATGCAGACGGCGACGCCGCGCCGCTCGCCCGCCGCCTCTCTCGCTCCCTCGGCCGGCTGCTCGAGCTCCCGGATCACGTCCTCGTCTACCCGAGCCACTTCGGCGGCTCCGTCTGCGGCCGGGGGCTGTCGGCGAACCCGTTCTCCTCGATCGGCTTCGAGCGCCGCCACAACCCGGCGCTCGGCCACGAGGACGAGGAGAGCTTCGCGCGCGCGCTCCTCGTCGGCGTCCCCCCGGCGCCTCCCGACCAGGCGGCGATCGTCGCCGCCAACCGGGGCGGCCTCACCCCGGCACGGCCGTGACCGTGGCCGCCGTGCGCCTCGGGCTGCGGGCGAACGCCCGCCAGTTCGCGCTCCTCGTCGCCCTCAACGCCTTCGTCGGCGCGATGGTCGGCCTCGAGCGGAGCGTCCTGCCCCTCGTCGGGGAAGAGGAGTTCGGGCTCGCGTCGAAGAGCGCCATCCTCTCGTTCGTCGTCGCGTTCGGCATCGCGAAGGCGCTCGCGAACCTCGCGGCGGGCGGGCTCGCGGAGCGCGTCGGCAGGAAGCGGCTGCTCGTCCTCGGCTGGGCCTTCGCGCTGCCGGTTCCACTCCTCATCGGACTTGCACCGAGCTGGTGGGTCGTCGTCGTCGCGAACGTCTTCCTCGGACTGAACCAGGGGCTCGCCTGGTCGATGACGGTCGTCATGAAGATCGACCTCGTCGGTCCCGTCCGCCGCGGCCTCGCGCTCGGCCTCAACGAGTCGGCCGGCTACCTCGGCGTCGCCGCCACGGCGCTCGCCACGGGAGCGCTCGCCGCGACGGTCGCGCCGCGGACGCTTGTCTGGGCCGGAGGCGCGGCCGTCGCCCTCATCGGCCTCGTCGTCTCGCTCCTCTTCGTCCGCGACACCGGCGCTCACGTCGGTGAGGAGCAGCGTGCGCACGGGACGGCGCCCGCTGGCAGCCTCGCGCTCGCGTTCGTCCGCGGAACCCTGCGCGACCCGGTCCTCCGTGCCTGCTCGCAGGCGGGGCTCGTCAACAACCTGAACGACGCCCTCGCCTGGGGCCTCGTCCCCCTCTACCTGGCGGCGAACGGGGCGAGCGTGGCCGAGGTGGGCGCCGTCGCCGGCGTCTATCCGGCCGTCTGGGGAGCGGGCCAGCTCGCCACGGGCTGGCTCTCGGACCACATCGGGCGTAAGCCGCCGATCGTCGCCGGCATGCTCGTGCAGGGCGGCGCGCTCGCGCTCCTCGTCGCGGGAGGCGGCGCGTTCGGCCCGGCCCTCGCGGCGGCGGCGCTCCTCGGGCTCGGCACGGCGCTCGTCTACCCGACGCTCATCGCGGCCGTCTCGGACGTCTCCCGGCCGGTGGAGCGCGCCCAGCTCGTCGGCGTCTACCGGTTCTGGCGCGACTTCGGGTTCGTCGTGGGAGCGCTCCTCGTCGGCGTCGTCGCGGACTCGCTGGGAGCCGGCCCCGCCATCGCGGTCGTCGCCGGCCTCACGGCCGCGAGCGGGCTCTGGGTCGCCGCGACGGGCTGGGCCCGCCACCCCCGCCCCGCGCGCCGCACCATCGCCGACCTGCTCGCGGACGCGCGCGGCCGCATCGCGCCCCGCCTCGAGCCGCGGGAGGCCTTCGAGGCCATGACCGACGGCGCCGTCCTCGTCGACCTCCGCTCGCACGACGAGCGGCGCCGGGAAGGCGTCGTGCCGGGCTCGGTCCACGTTCCCCGCTCGGTCCTCGAGTGGCGCGTCGACCCTGACTCGGGCTACGCGAACCCGCACCTGGGCGGCCTGGACGCACGGCTCGTCGTCTTCTGCGCCGAGGGCTACTCCTCGAGCCTGGCGGCCGCGGCCCTCCGCGAGCTCGGGTGCAGTCGCGCGACCGACCTGGCGGGCGGGTTCGCCGCCTGGAAGGCGGCCGGCCTCCCGGTGGAGGGCGCGCGTGAGCTCCCCGAGCCCCCCGGACGACCGGGGATGGGCCCGCCCGAGCGACGGTCGCCGGGCCGCGCCGCGGACCGGCGGCAGCCGCCCTCGCCGCCCGAGCCTCCCCCCGGACGGCACACCCCCGTGGGCCGGGGCGCATGACGAGCGGGCTCGAGCTCGACGTCGGGCTCCTGAAGCGCGAGATCAGGAAGACGTACGCGACCGTCTCCGCCGAGCCGGAGAAGGACTTCATCTTCCCGACCGGGCGCGCCTGGGCCGAGGACCTCGACTACCCGCCGGAGCTCGCCTCGGTCCCCGACGGGGCGGTCGAGTCCTTCGCGGGCGTCGCCAACCCGTTCTCGCTCGGGCGCCTGCAGCCCGGCGAGCGGGTCCTCGACCTCGGAAGCGGCTCCGGGACCGACTCGCTCGTCGCCGCGCAGATGGTCGGCGCCTCCGGCCGGGTCACCGGCATCGACATGACGCCCGAGATGCTCGCCAAGGCGCGCGCGGCGGCCGCCTCGCTCGGCGTCGGACACGTCGAGTTCGTCGAGGGCGAGGCGGAACGGCTGCCCTTCCCGGACGAGAGCTTCGAGGTCGTGATCTCGAACGGCGTCATCGACCTCGTCCCGGACAAGGACGCGGTCTTCTCCGAGCTCCAGCGGGTCCTCCTGCCCGGGGGCCGGATCCAGGTCGCCGACGTGACGATCCAGCGCCCGGTGAGCGAGGAAGGCCGGCGGAAGATCGACCTGTGGACCGGCTGAATCGCCGGCGCTCTGCTGGAGGCGGAGTACGCAGAGCTGCTCGCGAGACACGGATTCGATCGAATCGAGTCCGGCAACCTCGTCGCCACCTACGCGCGCTCGGCGTTCCCGGACACGCGCGAGAAGGCGATCAAGTACGGGGCCCACGGGACGACGGTGCGGGCGTATAAGGCGCGACCGTGAGCCGGCGACGGCCGAAGCGGGAGGCGGAGCGGCTGCGCCCCGCCCCCCGCCGCTTGTCGGCGCCCGGCTAGGCGGCCATGCGCCGGCACGACTCGGCGCAGCGGCGGCACACGTCCGCGCAGGCCGACATGACCTCGTCGTCGGCGAAGCGCTCGCAGGACTCTGCACAGCGCTCGCAGACGACGGCGCAGGCGCCGCAGGTCTCGCCGTGGAGCTCGGAGCCGCGGAGCATGAAGTCCGCGCTCGTCGCGCAGATCTGGGCGCAGTCGAGGAGCAGCCGGACGTGCGCGGCCTCGGCGTGCTCGCCGCCCGCCTCCAGGCAGTGCGCGACGGTCGCGAGGCAGACCTCGTGGCAGGTCGTGCACTCCTCGATGCAGCGGCGCATCTCCTCGCCGACGTTCTGGAGCACCGTTTGGTGCTCCGCAGTGTGGTGGGTCATCAGGGCTCCCTTCGTCTTTCCCTTCGCATGTCCCGGCGCGCGCGGGCGCAAACGGGAAGCCGCCGCCGCCCGTGTTTGCCCGCGGCGCGATCGGGCTAGGCTCGACCTGTCGATCCCGGCCCGGAGCTGCCGGGCCGCGCCAGTCGAGCCGGATGTTCGCGAGGGACGAGCCCACGAACCCCAAGTCCACGTCGCCGCCCGAGTCGAGCTACGACGTCGTCGTCGTCGGGGCCGGCCAGGCGGGGCTGGCGATGGGGTACTTCCTCGCGGGCCAGGGGCGGCGATTCGTGATCCTCGAGCTCGCGAGCTCCCTCGGCGCCGCCTGGCGCGAGCGGTGGGACTCCCTGACGCTCTTCACGCCCCGCCGCTACGACAGCCTCCCCGGGCTGCCCTTCCCCGGCGACCCGGAGGGCTACCCTGGGCGCGACGAGGTGATCGCCTACCTCGAGCGCTACGCGGAGACGTTCGAGCTGCCGGTCGAGCTCGAGAGCCCCGTGCACGACCTCGCGGCGGCGGACGACGGCTTCCGTCTCGAGGTCGACGGCCGCGCCGTCACCTCCGACCAGGTCGTCGTCGCCACCGGCCCGTTCCAGACGCCGTTCGTGCCGCCGTTCGCCGGCGGGCTCGCAGCGGAGGTCGTGCAGATGCACAGCACGGGCTACCGCAGGCCCGACGATCTCCCGGAGGGGACGATCCTCGTCGTGGGCGGAGGCAACACCGGCTTCCAGATCGCCGAGGAGCTCGCCGCCTCGCGCCGCGTCCACCTCGCGATCGGCTCGCGGCAGACGCCGTTCCCGCAGCGGGTGCTCGGGAAGGACCTCTTCTGGTGGCTCACGAAGCTGGGCGTGCTGCGGAAGGGGATCGACACCCGCCTCGGGCGGCGCCTCGAGGCGCGCGGCTCGCCGCTCATCGGCTCGAGCCCCCGCGGCATCCGCCGCACCGGGGTCGAGCTGCGGCCCCGCGTGACGGCCGTCTCCGGCCGTACGGTGACGTTCGCCGACGGGACCGAGCTGGACGTCGACGGCGTCGTCTGGGCGACCGGGTACCGCACCGACCACTCGTGGATCGAGCCCTCCGTCGCGGGCGCCGACGGCCGCGTCCGCCAGCGGCGCGGGGTCACGGAGGTGCCCGGCCTCTACGTCCTCGGCCTCGAGTGGCAGCACACGCGCGGCTCGGCCCTCCTCGGCTGGGTGAAGGACGACGCCGAGTACATTGCCGCGGAGATCGACGCGCGCTCCCGGCAGCGCGCCGACCGGGCCGAGCCGGCGTCCGCGACCCCCCGGGAAGGAGCTCGAGATGCATGACCACCACGCGCACGACGCGCACGCGGAGCCGGCCGACCGGATGCCGACGGAGATCGAGGGCTTGCCGGAGGCGGCTCCGGCGGAGGTCGTCGAGCTCGCGGACGGCGATTCCTACGGCCTCGAGATCGCCCCCGTCGCCAAGCGGCTGGGCGACGCGACCGTCCGGATGCTCGCCTACAACGGCTCGATCCCCGGCCCGACGCTGCGGGTCCCCGAGGGCGCGACCGTGACGGTCGAAGTCACGAACCGCGGCGACCTCGAGGCGACGGTCCACTGGCACGGGCTGCGCCTCGAGAACCGCTACGACGGGACGCACGACACGCAGGCGCCCATCCCCGTGGGCGAGACCTTCTCGTACCAGGTGCACGTGCCCGACCCCGGCGCCTACTGGTACCACCCGCACATCCGCGAGGACTACGGCCAGGAGCTCGGCCTCTATGGCAACATCCTCGTCGTCCCGGCCGACTCCGGGTACTGGCCGCCGGCCCACCGCGAGGTCCTGCTCACGCTCGACGACGTCCTCCTCGAGGACGGCCGCATCGCGCCCTTCAGCCGCTCCGAGACGACCTACGCAGCGATGGGCCGCTTCGGCAACGTCATGCTCGTCGCCGGGGAGACGGATCTCACGCTCGCGGCCCGCGCAGGCGAGGTCGTGCGCTTCTACCTCACGAACACGGCCAACACCCGGGTCTTCAACGTGACCCTCCCCGGCGTCCGCATGAAGCTCGTGGGCGGCGACAGCGGCCACTACGAGCACGAGGCGTTCGTCGAGGAGGTCCTGCTGGCGCCGTCGGAGCGGGTCGTCGTCGACGCGCTCTTCGCCGAGCCGGGCGAGGTGAGGATGGAGCACCGGACGCCGGACCGCTCGTACCGGCTCGCGACGATCGCCGTGGGCGAGGAACGGGCGGAGCCGGCGGTCGCCGAGCGGTTCGAGGCGCTGCGGACGAACGACGACCTGGCGGCCGAGCGCCGGCGGCTCGAGCCGTACCTCAACGCGGCCCCCGACAAGACGCTCGCCTTCGTCGCCGAGATGGACCTCGGCGCGCCGGAGGGAGGCGGCCCCGTGGTCTATGCCTGCCCCATGCACCCGGAGGTCGTGAGCGAGGAGCCCGGGCGCTGCCCGAAGTGCGGCATGAAGCTCCTGGCCAGCGCGGCGCCCACGCCGGTGGGCTACGCCTGCCCCATGCACCCCGAAGTCGTCAGCGAGGAGCCGGGGCGCTGCCCGAGGTGCGGCATGAAGCTCCTGCCGGCGGCAGTGGTCGGTGGCGCGGCAGGCGGCCACGAGCACGGGGAGCACGGCCACGACGGGGAGCACGGCCACGGCCACCACGAGCACGGGCACGAGGCCCACGAGCACGGGCACGAGGCCCACGAGCCCGGGCCGGCGGGAGGGCTCGAGTGGGAGGACGACATGGTCGAGGTGAACCGCATGACGACGGCGGAGAACATGCGCTGGAAGCTCATCGACCGGGCGACGGGCGCGGAGAATGCCGCCATCGACTGGCGGCTCCGGGTGGGGGAGCGCGTGAAGATCCGCCTCGTGAACGAGCTGGACTCCGACCACCCCATGCCCCATCCGTTCCACGTGCACGGGGCGGGCCGCTTCCTCGTCCTCGCCCGCGACGGCGTCCCCGAGCCGAACCTCGTCTGGAAGGACACGGTCCTCGTGCGCACGGGCGAGACGGTCGACATCCTCCTCGACGTCACGAACCCCGGCCGCTGGATGGCCCACTGCCACATCGCCGAGCACCACGAGAGCGGGATGATGTTCAGCTTCACTGTGGACGAGGCCGCCTAGCCGCGACCCCGCAGGGCGGCCAAGGTTCGCCTCCCAGTGGTGCATCCGGATCGGCTCGCCCGGCGGTGCAGGGCCACGGCGCGGCGACAGGCGCCGGCTACCGCACGATCATGACAGGACAGTCGGCGTGCTCGGTGACGCGGTCGGCGGTGGATCCGAGCAGGTGGTCGCGCAGGAAGTGGCCCTTGTGGCCGAGCACGATCAGGTCTGCGCGCCACTCGCCGGCGACGCGGACGATCAACTCGGCGGCGTGACCGGGCCGAAGCTCGGTCTCGAGCGCGACGCCGGAGGCTGCTGCCTTCTCTTCGGCGGCGGTGAGCAGGCGACTGAAGAAGGCGTCCTTCTCGCGCTTGACCTCCTCGACCTCGCCGACGGTGGCGGCGTAGGCGGGCAGCGGCCCTTCGACGGCGAGCGCCGCCAGCGTGGCACCGGTGAGGGCGGTGAGCTCGAGCGCCTTGTCGAACGCGCGGTCAGAGGCCTCGGAGCCGTCGATCGCAACCAGAATCCGCTCGAACGGCATCGTCAGCGCTCAGCCTCCCGCACCGGCTCGGCGACCGCAAGCGCCCGCTCGCGCGCGTGCTCCGCGGCGGCGGTCGGCTGGAACAGGCGCTGCGCGATCACCGTCGGCACGATCGCGGAGAGGACGACGACGGCGACGAGGAGCGAGAACTGCGTCTCGTCGACGATCCCGGCCTGGAGGCCGAACAGCGAGCTGATCGTCCCGAACGTCAGGCCCGTCGACATCAGCAGCGTCGTGAAGGCGGCGTGCGGCGCGCAGTAACGGCGGGCGAGCGGGTAGACGCCGGCGAGCTTGGGAACCATCTTGGCCGCGAACAGGAGGCCCAGCACGCCGAGGTTCGCCCAGAGCGCCGCCGCCGACACGTTCATCCCGCCCTTGAAGAAGAACAGCGGCGTGAGGAACGCGAAGGCGACGACTCGCATCCGCTCCTGCTCCTTGCGGTGGGTCGCGTAGTGCGAGCTCAGCGCCAGCCCGAGCACGAACGCCGGGAGGACGGCGTGCGAGTTCGACCGCTCGCCGAGCCACATGAGGAGGAAGAGCGCGAAGAAGACGAGCTTGATCTCCGGCTCGATCACCCGGTTGCCGTAGCGGCCGAAGAACCAGGGCGAGAGCCGCGGCAACCCGAGGATCAGCGAGGCGGAGACGGCGGCGAACGCGATGATCCAGAGGCTCGGCGTCACGAAGAGGATGGAGAGCGCCGCCGCGGTGCCGAAGTCAGTCACGAACGTGGCCGACATGATTCGCCGCCCGATCGCGGTCTGGTTCAGCCCGGTCTCGACCAGCACCGAGTAGACGACCGCGAGGCTCGTCGTCGAGAGCGCGATGCCCGCGATCTTGGCGGCGTCCGCAGACCAGTCCAGCGCCCAGTAGGCGAACGCCGTGCAGACGAGGAAGGGCGCCGCGAACGAGACGACCCCGATACCGAGGCTCGCCCGCCACTCCCGCCGGAACTGATCGACGTCGACCTCCGCGCCGGCCAGGAACGTGAGGACGATCCCCGCGAACGAGCCGATGAAGACCAGCCATGCGGGCACGCCGACGTCGAACGCGTTCCCGACCACGACCCCCAGGGCCAGCTCCACGAGCGCGACCGAGATGCCGAGCTCGATCGAGATCGTCGAGGCAAGCAGGATCGCCCCCGCCAGCACTACAGCAATCGCAAGCTCGCTCACCTCTACCTCCCGGACGAGACCGTTCGACTGGGGTAGAGGCCATCAGCCCTGCGGGCGGTTAGGCGCGAGCCTCATCGCGCGTGCGAGCTCGTTGATCATAGCCGCGTCCCTTACTGCCCGCTCAGGTGGGCAGACGGGAACTCGAAAGGTCTCGTGCAGGGAGAGGTCGAGCTCGCGCAGTCATTGCCCCACCACCCCGCCGGTCGCCGACCGCCCGCCGCGGGGCCGGCCGCCCGCCGCCTACTGGATCAGGGTCAGGAGCTTGAACATGGGGAGGTACATCGCGATGATGATCACCCCGACGACGATGCCGACGAGGATCATCATGAGCGGCTCGATGATCGACGTCAGGCTCGCGATCGCGCTGTCGACCTCGTCCTCGTAGAAGTCGGCGATCTTCGAGAGCATCTTCTCGAGCTCCCCCGTCTCCTCGCCGACGCGCACCATGTGCGAGACCATGGGCGGGAAGATCGCCGCCTCGGCGAGCGGGACGGCGATGGGGACGCCCTGGGTCACGCGCTCCTTCACCTCGATCGTCGCGTCCTCGATGAGGCTGTTCCCCGACGTGTTCGCGGTGATCTCGAGCGAGCGGATGATGTCGACGCCCGCGGCGACGAGCGTCGAGAGCGTGCGCGAGAACCGCGCCATCCCGATCTTGACGATCACCTTGCCGATGCCCATGGGGGCGCGGATGCGGGTCGCGTCCCAGACGCGACGGCCCTTCTCGGTCTTCTTCAGGCGGAAGAAGCCCCAGATGAGGAGGCCCATGGCCGGGAAGACGATGTAGAAGCGCTCGCGCAGGAAGTCGGACGCGGCGACGACGATCTTCGTCAGGAGGGGCAGATCGCCGCCGAGCGACTTGAAGATGTCCACGAAGATCGGGACGAGGAAGAGGAGCATGCCGATCAGGACGAGTGTCGCGAACGACAGCACCATCAGCGGGTACATCATCGCGCCCCTGACACGCCGCTTGATCTTCGTCTCCTTCTCGATCTGGTAGGCGACGCGGTCGAGGACGACGTCGAGGATCCCCGCCGCCTCGCCCGCCTCGACCATGGCGACGAAGAGGCGCGAGAAGACCCGGGGGTGGCGCGCCATCGCCTCGGAGAGCAGCAGGCCCCCCTCGACGTCCGCACGCAGCTCGGCGATGACGGCGGCGAGCTTCTTGTCCTCCGTCTGCTCCTCGAGGATGACGAGCGCGGTGACGACGTTCAGGCCGGCCTCGATCATCGTGGCGAACTGGCGGGAGAAGATCTGCAGCGACTTCGCCTTGACCTTCTTGACGACGACGCCCTGCGCCTTCCCGCCTCCGGCCTGCTCGTCCAGGTTCAGGGCCAGGAGGCCGCGGACGCGCAGCGCCTCCCGCGCGGCGCCCGCGTCGGGCGCGTGGATCTCGCCGGTCGACTCGAGGCCGGCAGCGTTGATGGCCGTATAGGCGTACGACGCCATACGCCTCCGGAATCGGCATCCCCCGGCCTCCGCTTGAGCCGGCGGGGCGGGGTGCCGATGAAGAGGCGGTGTCCGCGTCGAGCCGACTTCTCTTCGCGCGCGGCCGCGACGAGCGGGGCTTCGGCATGGTCGAGCTCGTCGCCGCGATGACGATCATGATGATCGGCGTCCTCGCCGTCTTCGCCCTCTTCCAGTCGGGGCTCGTCCAGCTCCGGCGGGCGAGCACGATCACGACCGCCGGCGCCCTGGCCGATGCGGAGATGGAGCGCTTCCGAGCCGTGAAGTACGAGACGCTCGGGCTCGACGCGGGCGAGGTCGCGGCCCTCGTCGCCGCCGAGGATCCGGACGTCTACGCCGCCCACGAGGCCTACGCGAACGACGGCGCCGTCACGACGAGCGTGACCGGCGGCCTGACCCAGACCGGCACGACCCTCACCGTCGCCTCGGCGACGGGCTTCCCGGCCGCCGGCGAGTTCCGGATCACGATCGCGGGCGAGGTCCTGATCGTCACCGCCGGCGCGGGGACGACGACCTGGACCGTCGAGCGCGGCGGGGACGGAACGGTGCCCGGCACGCACAACGCCGGCGCCACGGTGACGCTGACGGAGCGCGTCGCGATCGCCTCCTGCTCCTTCGGCGGCTCGCCGTGCACGAGCCTCGTGCCCACGAAGACGACCGCCGGGGCCGACGGCAAGAGCTACCGCGTCGACACGTACATCGCCTGGAGCCAGGTGGCGAGCGGGACCGGGACCTCGGGGCGAGCCGTGAAGCGGCTCACCGTCGTCGTCCGCGAGCCCGAGACGCCCTACAAGGAGTGGGCGCGGGTCACCTCGATCTTCGACGAGGCGACCGGCCTCTAGCCGGACCGGTCGGGACGCTGGAAGCCGTCCCGCGTGCGCAGGCCGTAGCCGACCGCGCGGTCGACCGCGACGTGCGCGGCCCAGGCGAGCGCCCCCACGAGCCAGGCGGCGGGCAGCCCGGCCGCGACCGCGAGGACGGCGAGGGCGAGCGGGCCCCAGAAGCGGTGCAGCGCGTTGTAGAGCGGGACGGCGCGCGGATGGAGCTGCCCGCGCTCGAGACCGCGACCGGCGCCGAAGAGGAGCGCGACGTCCGGGCCGAGGCCGAAGGCCACCGGAGGCCACCAGCCGACGTCGTGGCGCGCGTACTGGACGACGATCGCGGCGAGGAGCCCGACCGCGAGGAGCGCGTAGACGAGGCGGCGCGCGCCGCGGGTGAGCGGCAGGCGCGTCAGGAGACGAAGAGGGTGAGCTCGGGCTCGCGCACCCCGCGCAGCGACTCGAGGTCGACCTCGACGCAACGGAGGCCCCGGGAGGCGGCCAGCGTCTGCGCCTGCGGCTTGAACCGCTGGGCGGCGAGGATGCCGGCGCAGCCGGCAGTCGCCGGGTCGAGCCTGATCCGCTCGAGGTAGCGGGCGAGCTGCTCGACCGCCTCGATCGTCGCCACCCGCTTGATCTCGACGGCGACCCAGCCGCCGTCCGCGTCCCTGCACATGAGATCGACCGGGCCGATGTCGGTGCGCCACTCGCGGGTATGGAGACGGAGACCCTCGCCGAGAACCTCGGGACGCGCCGCGAGCTCGGCCTGGAGGTCGCGCTCGACGCCGTCCTTCTCGAGCGCGGCCGACTCGCCCATGTCGTGACGGACGTCGCTCAGGAGCTCGCGGATCTCGATCTCGAGGCGGTCCTCCGAGCGGCTGCTCCGCTTGCGCACGACGATCCGCGCGGGCGGGTCCCCGTCCTCCTCGACGACCGTGGGCGGCGTCATCCAGTTCAACGGCTTGTAGCCGCCCGCGTCCGCGTGGACGAGCACGGAGCCGTCCTCCTTCAGGAGCACGAGCCGCGTCGAGTCCGGGAGGACGGCGGTCAGACGGCCCGTGTAGCGGACCTCGCAGCGGGCGACGATGAGGCGCATGCGTGCGACCGTACCGCCCGTTTCGGACGTGTCCAGACCGTCACGCGCTCAGTAGTCCGCCCCCAGCGAGTCCGTTGAAGCGCGGATGCGGGTGGTCCCGCGAGGACCGATGCTGAGGGAGAAAGGACGGTGAGCCTGATGACCGTTATGCCTGCACCGCACCTCGAGGGTCACGGGCGACTGGCCAGGCTGGCGCTCGACCTTTCGGCTGTCGCCGTCGCCGTGATCGGGCTGGTCGCGCTCCTGAGCGTGTGGGACGTCCGGGACACGGATTGGGGCGCGTGGCTCGTCCCGACCGCGGTGATCCTGGGCCTCGGCGCGGGGATCGGCGGCGCGGGGGCGGCGATCGCCTCCCTGCTGAAGGGCGAGCGCTGGCTCCTGCTCGCGCTGCCCATCCTGATCGGCGCCTTCTGCGCGTTCGTGCTCCTCGGCGAGCTCTTCATCTGGGAGTGAGAGCGGCGGGTCACCCTTGCGCCCGCGAGGGCCTTCGTCGAGTCGCCGTTCAGCGGCCTGGAGCCGCGCGCGTCCGCGTGGACGAGCACGGAGCCGTCCTCCAGGAGCACGGGCCGCGTCGACTCCGGGAGGGACGGCGGTCGGACGGCCCGTGCAGCGGACCTCGCGGCGGGTGACGAGCAGGCGCACGCGGGCCAACCCAACTGGCCCCTCGGACGGGTCGGGAGCAGGCGCCTAGCCGACGGAGAGGACAGTGACGGTGAACCTCGTGCCGTCGTCGGCGACCAGGTCGACCCGCTCGCCGACGGCGATCTGGACGTTCGCCTCGCCGCCCTCGAAGGCGCCGCTCGTGAGCGTGACGACCACGCGCGTCTCGCTCACCGACACGAGCTGGAAGATCGGGTCGCTCGCGGGGAAGGTGCCGTTCACGCTCACGGACTCGGAGGCACCGTTCACCTCGATCTGCGCGGAGGAGAGCGCCGCGGCCGGGTCGTCGGCCGACGGCTCCGGCACTCGCCCGGCCGGGGGCAGGAACGGGTCGCGAGGGGCGAACCGGCTGAAGGAGATGAGCTGGTCGCTCGCGGCCTCGGGGAGCGGGTCGCTGTCGACGAGGCCCGCGGCCGCCGGAGCGGCCGCTCCGGGCGCCGGGGTGACGGCGCCGGGCGTCGTCGCCGTCGGCGGGGTCGTCGTCTGCACGGCGGTCGCGCCCTCGGGCGCAGGCCGGGCGAAGAGCGACTTGTAGGTCTTCGGGCCCTGCCAGGCGGCGAGGACGAGGAAGAAGGGCAGCAGGACGAGGATGAGCTTCTTCTGCTTCGCCTCCTTCGCCTTCTGGATGTCGGCTGCGCTTCGCCTTGCCATCGCTAGCCCGCTCCGAGCGTCGCCGGGTCCGTCGCCGGCGGGGTCGCGGTCGTGGACGCCGGCGGCGCGGCCGTCGCCGGCACGGTCGCGGCCGGGTCGAACCGGTAGGCGCTGATCGTCATCACGGCCTGCACCTGGGGCAGCCCCTGGCTCCCCTTCTGGATGTCGAGCGCGTCGAGCGTGAAAAGGCGCCCGCCCGCCTGGAGCTCGCCGTCGCGCACGACGACGAGGTTCCGCAGCCGGAAGAGGAAGTCCGTCAGGTCGTAGTAGTTGCCCTCGAACGTGACCTGGATCGGCACTGCCTGGAAGCCGCTGCCCCTGGCCACCGGGGGCGTGGGCGTGATCGAGATGAAGTCGACGCCGGCGGACTCCGCCACGCCGTCCAGCTCGAGGATCATGCCGGCCATGTCGGTCGAGTCGGGCATCGCCTTCGTGAGCCGGAAGAGGTCCGCGACCTCGATCCGCTCCTCGGGCGCGGTGCGGCTCTCGGCGGCCAGCGCGACGTCGACCTTGCCCTGCAGCTCGGCGATCCGCTCGTCGAGCGCGGCGCTCTCGTCCATCTGCGGCTTGACGAGCAGGAAGAACCCGATCGCGGCCACGAGGAGGAGCGCCGGCACGGCGACGAGCGACATCGGCACCTGGCGCTTCACGAGGCCGGCCTCCCCAGCGGATCGACCGCGGTCAGGATCGAGAAGGAGTAGACCGGCCCGAACTCCGCGTCGTTCCGGGTGCTCGACTGGAGCTGCACCGCCGTCAGCTCGGGGATGGCGGCGAGGCGCGAGAGGAGCACGGCGACGCTCTCCTGGCTCGTCGCGAAGCCGGTCACCGAGAGCGAGTTGGGCGAGGTCGACCCGGTCGGCGCGGCGGGCGGCGCGGGGGCGCCCGTCCCGGCCGAGCCGCCGTTCGGCGTCGTCCCGGCGAGCTGGGTGAGCCAGACGCCCTCGGGGACGACGAGCGAGACCTCGCGCAGCACCCGGTCCCAGGCGATCCGGCTCGCGAGCGCGCTCGAGAGCGCGGTCTTCCGCGCCATGCCCTCGCCCGCGAGCGCGGCCTCGCCGGCGGCGGGGGCCTCCGCCGGAACCTCGAGCTCGGCGAGCTGCGCGCGCAGGTCGTCCAGCTCCGACTGCTTCGAGGAGACGCCGGAGCTCGTGAAGAGGTAGGCGCCGCCGAGCCCGCCGACGACGAGGATGCCGAGGAGGGCGATCCCCAGCCGGACGAGGCCGGCGCGGCCGCCCTTCTCGCGCACGGGCTCCTTCGGCAGGAGGTCGAACGCGCGCATCAGCGGGATCGACGGCAGCTCGGCGGCGGGCCTCGGCTCGACGGCGGGGTTCCCCGCACCGCGCCGGCGCCGCTCCTTCTTCGGCCTCGCCTCCTTGGCGGGCGTCGGCTCGCCGGCGGTCGCCTCCCGGCGGCCGCGGGCGAAGAGCGGCCGGCGCTCCTTCTTCGGCGTCTCCTCCTGCGGCGTCGCGCCGGCAGGCCGCTCGGGCTCCTTGGCGCGCCGGCGGAAGAGGTCGCCGAGCTTGATCTCCTTGTTCAGGTCGACCATGGCCTAGACCGCCAGGCCGAGGCCGATCGGAACCGCGTGCGAGGCGTCCGGCGCCTCGCCCTTGAGCTTCTTGCCGACGGCGACCCCGACGAGCGGGTCCCCGACCCGGACGGGGACGCCGACGAGGCGCTGGAGCTCGCTCGCGAGGCCGGGCAGGCGGGCCGTGCCGCCGGCGATGACGATCTCGCGGATGCCGAGCGAGTCGGGCTGGCCCTGGTAGAACTGGAGCGAGGACACGAGCTCGCGCCCGAAGCCCTGGAGGCTCGTCGCGAGCGCCTCGCGCGCCTGGACCGCCCGCTCGGGCGTCAGCCCCGGCGGGACGGTCTCCCCCTGGAGGCCGAGCTCGACCTTCACGCGCTCCGCCTCCCCGATCTCGACCTCGAGGGTCCGGCCGACGGCGATCGTGAGCGCGTTCCCGCCCCAGTCGAGGATGCGGGTGAACTCGCAGCTCCAGCCGTCGGAGACGGCGAGCACGCAGCGCTCGGAGCCGAGGGAGACGGCGACGAGCGCGCTCCGCTCGCTCCCGGGCGCGGGCGCGGGGCCGGCGGGGGTGAGCGCGCGCAGGAGGGCGAAGGCCTCCAGGTCGACCCCGGCGAGGCGGACGCCCGCGAGGCGGCAGGCCTCGGCGTAGCCGGCGACGAGGTCGCGGTAGGCGACGACGAGGAGGACGCGCCGGACGGGCTGCCCGTCGGGGCCGGTGCCCTCCGAGAGGACGTGGAAGTCGAGGACGGCCTGGTCGATCGGGATCGGGAGCGCCTCCTGGGCCCGGAAGCGCACGGCGTTCGCGAGCTGCTTCTCGTCCTCGATGCCGGCGATGTCGACCGTGCGGACGCCGATGCGGTTGTTCGCGACGCCGATCCGGACGTTCCGCTTCGGCAGCTTGTGGCGCTTGAAGAACTCCTTCAGCGCGGCCGCGAGGCGCGCAACGTCGCGCACCTCGCCGCCCGCGATCACGCCCTCGGGCAGCGGCGACTCGGCGAGCTGGAGGAGCTCGGCGGAGCCGTTCAGGGCGAGCCGCGCGGCCGTGAGGCCCGAGGCGCCGATCTTGAGGCCGACGACCTGCCTGGCCACGGGCTACCTCCCCGCCACGCGGAGGCCGCCGGCGGCGGCGTCCTCGTCGAGGGCGAGCAGGCCGTTCCGCTGGAGGAGGCCCTTGAGCTGGTCGGGCCGGCTCGAGCGCATGAGCGCGACCTCCAGCGAGACCTTGCCCAGGCGGACGAGGTCGAGGAGCGCCTGCTCGAGCGTCTGCATCCCGCGCGAGGTGTTGGTCTGCATGACCGAGTAGACCTGCTCGACCTTCGCCTGGCGGATGAGGTTCCGGACCGCGTCGTCGGGCAGCAGCACCTCGAGCGCGGCGACCCGGCCGAGCCCGTCCCTCGTCGGCAGGAGGGTCTGGGTGACGATCCCCTGGAGCGTGCTCGCGATCTGCACGCGCACCTGCTCCTGCTGGGCGGCGGGGAAGACGTCGATCAGGCGGTCGACCGTCGAGGGGGCGTCCTGCGTGTGCAGCGTCGCGAAGACGAGGTGCCCGGTCTCGGCCGCGGTGAGCGCGGTCGCGATCGTCTCGAGGTCGCGCATCTCGCCGAGGAGGATCACGTCCGGGTCCTGGCGGAGCGCGCCGCGGAGGGCCTCGGCGAACGTCGTCGCGTCGGGGCCGATCTCGCGCTGGTTGACGATGCAGCGCTTGTGGCGGTGGAGGAACTCGATCGGGTCCTCGATGGTCATGATGTGGTCGTCGCGCGTGCGGTTGATCTCGTCGATGACCGCGGCGAGCGTCGTCGACTTGCCCGAGCCGGTCGGGCCGGTGACGAGCACGAGCCCGCGCGGCTTCGTCGTGAACTCGTGGAGGATGGGCGGGAGCCCGAGCTGCTCGAGCGTCTTCAGCTCGGCGGGGATGAGACGGAAGGCGGCGCCGAGGCTCTCGCGCTGGAAGTAGACGTTGACGCGGAAGCGCGCGAGCCCGGGGATCGAGTAGGAGATGTCGATCTGCCGCTTGATCTCGAACTGCTTCTGCTGCTCGGTCGAGAGGATGCGGTAGAGCATCCGCTGGGTGTCCTCGGGGGCGAGGCGCGTGAACTCGTCGAGCCGCTGCAGCCGCCCGTTCACGCGGACGACGGGCTCGGAGCCCACGGCCAGGTGGAGGTCGGACGCGCCGCGAGCGACCACCTGCTCGAGGAGGTCGTCGATCGAGCCCGCGGGCCGCTTCGGCTGGGGCGCGGGCGCGCCCGGCTCGGCCGCGGGGGCGGGCTCCGGGAGGGGCTGAGGGGTCGGCTGCGACGTGGGTTCCATGGGTGTCCCCGCCGGAGCTATCGGCAGCGGGCGGCGGTCGCTAAAGGGGCCCGGAAAATCCCTCAATCGAGGGGATTCCCGGCCGCTCGTCCGAGCCGATACCAGCTCGTGAGCCACTGCACGCCTATGTACGTCACTCGCTCGAATGGAAGGAGTCCGCTCATGATTCAGAGGCTCAGGCAGCGGATCACGGTCTCGGAGAAAGAGGGCGGCTTCACCCTCATCGAGCTCCTCGTCGTGATCATCATCATCGGCATCCTGCTCGCGATCGCCATCCCGTCGTACTTGAGCTTCCGCGCTCGCGCGGAGAACTCGGCGGCCCAGGCGAACGTGCGGGCTGCGATCCCCGGCGTGGAGGCGTACTACGCCGACCACACCGCGAGCGGCTACGTCGGTCTGACGTCCGCCGTCCTGAAGGCGTCCTACGACGCCGGCATCAAGAACGTCAACGTCGTCCGCGCGACCGCCGCGTCGTACTGCATCCAGAGCGTCGTCGGCCAGGCCACGTACAACAAGGCCGGCCCGGCAGCGGACATCACGCAGGGCGCCTGCTAGTCGGGCCCCGAGCGGAATCGCCGGAGGGCGCGGGAGACCGCGCCCTCTGTATTTAAGCACCGCCCGCCGGGTGCCGATACGGAAGCCTGTATGCGGCAGCAGCCTCGACTCCGGGTGCTCCTCCCCATCGCCGTCCTCGGCCTCCTCGGCGCGGGCTTCGGCGCCTACGCGTTCGGGCAGGCGCCCGAGCCCGGCTCGGCGCCGCCCGTCGCGACGACCACGGCCCCGGAGCCCGCGCCGGCCGTCGGCCGCGCCGTCGAGGCGGACGCCTGGGCCGAGCAGGTCGACGCGCTCTGCGCCACGCTGAAGGCGGAGGTGGGCCCGCTCGAGCTCCCGAAGTACCCGGCGCCGAAGGACATCGAGACCGCGCTCGTCGGGCTGCGGCGCTCGTTGTCGACGCTCCGGGAAGGCTTCGTCGCGGCCGGCTGGCCGCGGGGGGAGCGACGCGCCGTCCTCGCCGCCAGGGCCGAGCTCGCCGAGGGCGACCGGACGCTCCGGCGCGGGCTCGCCGCGTTGCGGCGCGGCGATCTCGAGCGCAGGTCCGAGCTCGTCTCCGAGGATTCCCGCTTCGACGCGATCGTGCGGCGCCTGGGCGCACGCAAGTGCACCTGGCGGAACGGCGCCGAGAGCTCCTGGCGGAAGCCGCAGGGCACGATGCCCGCGCCGGTCGCGCTCGAGTGGATGCTCTTCGCCAAGCGGGCGGTCGTCGTACTCTTCTACACGCCCAACGCCGGGCTCGACGGGACGCTCGTCATGGAGGCACGGGCCGCGGCGCTCTCCGTGGACGCCGGCTTCCTGCCCGTGAACGTCGCGCGCAACCGGGAGGTCTCCGGCCTCGCCGGGGCCCACGAGGTCAAGGAGGCGCCGGCCGTCCTGGTCTTCACCCGCGGGCCGAAGCCGGTCGCACGCTTCGACCGCGTCGCGGACCGCGAGACGATCGCGCAGGCCGTCCAGAACGCGCTCCGATGAGCAGGCTCGGAGAGCCGGCGAACGAGCCGCAGGAGCTCGCCCTCCGCTCGGCGCGCAAGGACAGCCGCGAGCTCGTGCGCATGCGCTACGTCGAGGACGACGCGGGCTACCTCGTGGAGTGCGAGGTCTACCCCGTCGACGGCCTCGTCGTCGAGCCGCTCCGCCCGGGCCCCTACCGCTTCGGCACGCGCGAGGAAGCGGACACCTTCATCCGCGAGACCGTCACGATCCTCGAGTACCTCGGCTGCGACGTCACCTAGGCCCTAGACGAGGACCCGGGCCAGCTCCTCGAGCGAGGTGAGGCCCGAGGTGACCTTCGCGAGGCCGTCGTCCCAGAGGGTCTTCATGCCCATGTCGAGCGCTGCGCGCTCGAGCTCCTCGCGGCTCGCGTGCTGGGAGGCGAGCCGGCCCAGGTCCTCGCTCATGACCATGAGCTGGTAGACGCCGATGCGGCCCTTGTAGCCCGTCTGGTTGCAGCGCGGGCAGCCGCGCTTGCGGTAGAGCGCGACGCCGTCGGCGGCGGCGGCCTGCTCGGCGCTGAAGCGCGCCTCGAGCATCTCCTGCCTCGTCGCCATGTACATCTCGCAGCAGTGCGTGCAGAGCTTCCGGGCGAGGCGCTGGGCGAGCACGGCCGTCACGGCGGAGCCGGTGAGGAACGGCTCCACGCCCATCTCGTTCAGCCGCGTGAGCGCGCTCGGCGCGTCGTTCGTGTGGAGCGTCGAGAGGACGAAGTGGCCGGTGAGGGCGGCCTCGATCGCCATCTTCGCCGTCTCGGCGTCGCGGATCTCGCCGACCATGACGACGTCGGGGTCGGAGCGGAGGATCGAGCGGAGCGCCGAGGAGAACGTGAGCCCCGCGCGCGGGTTCACCTGCACCTGGTTGAGGCCGGTGAGGCGGTACTCGACCGGGTCCTCGACCGTGATGACGTTGACCTCCGGCCGGTTGATCTCGTTGAGCGAGGCGTAGAGCGTCGTCGACTTCCCCGAGCCGGTCGGCCCGGTGACGAGGAGCGCCCCCGTCGGCTTGCGGATGATGTCCTCGAAGACCGCCCGCATCTCGTCGGAGAGGCCGAGCTCCGAGAGCGTCGGCGGGCGCTTCGACTTGTCGAGGAGGCGCATGACGACGCCCTCGCCCTCGACCGTCGGCAGCACCGCGACGCGGATGTCGAGGAGGCGTCCGGCGGCCCTCGCGTTCAGGGAGATGCGCCCGTCCTGCGGCTTGCGCCGCTCGGCGATGTCGAGCTTGGCGAGAACCTTGAGGCGCGTGGTCACCCCGGCGGCGAGGCGCCTCGGGATCCGCTGCACCTCGTGGAGGACCCCGTCCACGCGGAGGCGGACGACGAGCGCGTCGTCCTGGGGGTCGAAGTGGAGGTCGCTGGCCCCGTCCTCGGCGGCCTGGAGGATGATCGAGTTGACGAGGCGCACGAGCGGCGCGTCGGAGACGCCGTCCTCGGCCTCGAGGTCGTCCCCGGCCTCCTCCTCGTCGAGGTCGAACTCCTCCTCGACCAGGGCCGCCCGCTCCCACGCCTCGCTCGCCCGCTGGAGGCGGCGGAGCTCGAGGTCGACGTCCTCGCGGGGCGCGACGTGGACGTCGAGCGTGCGCCGCGTCGCGAGTCGGAGCTCGTCGATCGCCTGGACGTTCGTCGGGTCGGCGACCGCGACCTTGAGCCGGTCGCCCTCGATCTTGAAGGGGAGGGCGCCCGCGCGCTCGAGGACGTGGATCGGGATCGACTCGGCGGCCGCCTTCTCGACGCCGCTCGAGGAGAGATCGACGTAGGGCAGGTGCAGGCGCTCGGCGAGGTCCCTCGCCTCGTCGCTCGCCGTCGGCCCGCCCCCCGGGCGCAGGCCGGGCACCTCGAGCTCCACGCCGGGCGCGTTCAGCTGCTCGTCCATGATCGCCTCGGCGAGCGATCCGGTGCCCGCGCGGGAGCGCGCGCTCGCGAGCCGGTCGAGCGCGACGAGGCCGGTCGCCTCGATCAGGTCGGCCACGAGCTGGGTGACCGGGTTCGGCGAGATGCCCGCGCCCTGCGGGTACTCGGGAGAGGGCCCGGTGGGCTCCTCCCCCTCGCCGGCGCCTGCGCGCCGGAGCGGCTGAAGGTCGTCGAACTCCACCCTTACGGGTTATCGGCTCGGCGCCGATATCCCTGAGAGGGGGGTTGACGAGCCGGCCTAGAAGCTGCCGAGGTAGGCGTCGAGGAGCGCCTCGCCGGCGAAGAGGGCGACGACGCCGCCGAAGGCGAGGAAGGGCCCGAAGGGGATGAACATCTTCCGCGCCGCGGCGCCGTGCCGGACGAAGAGGACCGCCGAGGGAACGAGGGCGGCCAGCATGCCGACCATGAGCGCGGGGAGAACCTCGGCGCCGAGCATCGCCCCCAGCAGGAGGCAGAGCTTCACGTCCCCCATCCCCATGCCCCTGGGGTAGGCGAGGAGCGCGAGGAAGAGAAAGAGCGAGGCGCCGAGCGCGGCCAGCACCCATTCGAGCGCCTGCCCGGGGTGGAGGGCGAGCTGCGCCGTGAGGACGACCGCCGTCGCGGGCAGCACGATCGCGTCCGGCAGGATCCGCCGCTCGACGTCGATCGCCGAGAGGACGACGAGGACCGAGACGAAGACGGAGGCGACGAACGCGTCCGCCGTGAGGCCGAGGTGGAGGAAGCAGGCGGCGACGAGGAGCGCCGTGCCGAGCTCGACGGCGACGTAGCGCGCGCCGATCCGGACGCCGCAGTGCCGGCAGCGTCCGCGCAGGAGCACGTACGAGAGCACGGGGAGGTTGTCGCGCCAGGAGATGCGCGTCCCGCAGGAGCCGCAGGCCGAGGGCGGCGAGACGAGCGAGCGGCCCTCGGGGAGGCGGGCGGCGACGACGTTCAGGAAGCTCCCGAGCGCGAGCGCGGGCGGGAGCGCGGCGACGGCCAGGGCGACGTTCATCCTTACGAGCTATCGGCGCGGGAGGGCGGGGACGTTAGCCGCTGTAGAGCTGCGGCGGGTTCGGCTGGGCGTAGACGGCCGGGTTGCCCGGCATGCCGACCGGCACCGTCGTGATGGTCGGGAACTGGTCGTTCGTGACGTTGTTGTCGAAGATCATCGTCGAGCCGACGATCGGCCCGTCCGAGCGCGAGTTGTTCGTGAAGCGGACCGCGTACTGCGAGAAGAGGCCGCCCTGGAACTGGCCGTTGTTCGCGACGAGGATCCCCACGTCGGTCCCCGCGAGCCCGCCGCTCCCGCCGGTCACGAACGTGAGCATCTCCGTGTTCGGGTTCCAGGCCCCGAAGTCGCAGCTCGAGCCCGAGACGCCGCCGCAGAGCTTCGTGTTGTTCCCGAGGTAGAGCGTCCCGGAGAGGTAGATCGTCGCCTGGCCGTTGTAGGAGTTGAGGGTCCCGTTCGTGATCGTGAGGCTGCCGTCGATGAACATCGTGCCGTACACGGTCAGCACCTTCGTCGCCGCGTTCCACGAGAGCTCGCCCGTCGGGTTGTTGGCCGGCCCGACGCGGCAGGTGTACGAGGAGGCGGCGGTCAGCTCGAACAGCGGCACGCTGTTGTTGCGGACGCCGTCGTTGTCCCACGTCGGCGGCGTGCCGCTGCGGGCGCCGTTGGCCGAGCTGCAATCGAGCGAGGGGCCCGGGATGGAGTTCGCGTACCAAGCCGAGACGTCGGCCGAGGGCGCGGCGATGACGGGGACAGAGGTGTTGACGCCGACCGTGTAGTCGGGAGCGCCCATCTTCGAGTAGATGCGCCGGGCGTCCTGGTTCCCGCTGCACGGGGTCGCCCACGAGCCGCCGCCGTAGCGGCAGCTGCCGCCCACGTAGGTCTCGACGCGGGTGCTCATGCTCGTCGCGGCGCCGACGCGCGCGTTGTTCGCGAGGTCGAGGTTGCCCTTGACGAGGAGCGACGTCTGCGTGATCGCGACGTTGTTCTCCAGGCAGAGATTGCCCTCGACGTAGAGGCGCGAGGAGCCCGAGACGTTCTGGGCGACCGTCATGTCGCACGGCTGGCCCGTGCTCGTCGCGTAGATGTAGTTCCACGCCGGGTTGTTGAGCGGCTGGGTGAGCGTCGGCGTCACCGGCACCTTCGCGGTCAGCGTGCGCGTGACGTCGCTCGTCGCCGTCCCGGTCGGGTTGTCGATCCTCCCCGTCGAGGTGAGCGACCACGTCTGCGTGAGCTGGTCGAGCGTGCCCGACCACGTGACCGTCCCGCTGTCGTACTCGTGCGTCGTCTCCGGCAGGACGTCGGGCAGGAGCGCGTTGTTCGTCGGCTTCGAGAGCACCGCCATCATCTCGTCGATGCCGGCCTCGGCGAGGTCGTAGGCGCTCGCGTTGCGCACGGAGTACTCGACGCTGCGCGCGTTCGTGCTCGAGTAGTAGATGAGCGTCGCGCCCGTCAGCGAGAGCATGCCGAGGATGCCCACCGCCATGATGAGCGTCATGCCGTCCTGGCGTGTGAGGAGTTGCCGCAAGGTCATGTCGTCGGTCCGCTCCGCCTAGGGGTCCTGGCGGAGGGTGTTCCTGAGGACGATGTCGTCAACGAGGCGCCAGGCCTTCCATCCCTCGTTCGGGTCGACGTTCACCGGCAGGTCGACGTGGAGGAGCGCGCGCGAGGTGGCGGACTGGGCCGTGTACGTGAACACGGTGCCCTGCACGACGTAGTCCGCGAGGGGGATCGCCGTGCCCCCGTTCTGGGTCCGGGTCAGCTTCCAGCGCCCCGTGCCCGCGGCGACCGTCTCGTAGTCGACGACGGCCGTGGCGCCGTTCGCGGTCGGGCAGTGCGAGGGCAGCGTGACGCGGATCGCGGCCACCGGAACGGGCGTGAGCGCGCTCCCGTCGAGGTTCGTGACCCCGCTCGAGCAGTGGAGCTCCCGCCGCAGCCTGTCGAGCGCGACGCGGGCGTTCTGCTGGGCCTCGAAGCGGCGGTTCGCGTCCAGCTCTGCCCGCGAGCCCGAGACGAAGAGGGTCGTCAGCGCCGTCGCGATCGTCAGGAAGATGGCGAGGACCGCGAGCAGCTCGATCAGCGTGTAGCCGGCCTCGCCCCTCGGGCCCCCGGCGAGCCGCCGCCCGGCCATCAGCCCAGCCTGCGGACGTCCGCGAGCGCGCGGCGCGCGGTCACGGCGCTCTTGCCGCCGAAGCCGTAGCGCCGCTCGAGGCGCTCGTCGAGGCGGACGAGGATCCGGAGCGCGTCGTCTCCGTCCTTCCACCCGAAGCGGGCGCCGGTGACGATCCAGGAGTGCTGGTAGAGCCAGAAGCGAACGAGGCTCCTGCCGGGCTTCCCGGCGCCGAGCAGCCGGCGCTCGAGCATGCGGGCCCGCTCGGGGAGCGGCATCTCGTCGGCCGGCTCGCGCGGAGCCCCCTCGACCTCGAAGGCGGGGCGGCGGTAGGCCTGCTCGTCGTCGGGGGCCGGCGGCGGCTCCGCCGCGGTCGTCGCGGGCGGCGCCTCGGTCGTCGCGGGCGGCGCCTCGGTCGTCGTCGGCGCGGGCGCGGTCTCGGCGGGAGCGGTCTCCATGGCCTCGGTCTCGGCGGCGGGGACCGACGGATGGGCGCGCAGCCAGTCGCGGAGGAGGACGACCGGCGTGCCCCCGCCCCGCGAGCGGTTCTCGGGCAGGCCGCGCTCGGGGTAGTCGCCGTTCCGCTCGAGGCGGAGGACGATCGTCGGGGCACCGTTGTCGACGACCTTCGCGCCCGGCGCGGGGGTCTGGACGGCGACCGTGTTCGCGGAGTAGCCGTCGACCGGCCCCTCGACGCGCCAGGCGAAGCCGGCGTCCTGGAGGATGCCCTTGGCGAAGACGTAGGCCTGGCGGCGGACGTCGGGCACGACGAGCGCCTCCGGCCTCTCCGGTCCGGCAGCAGCCTCGCCGGCGCTCGGGACGGGCTCCTCGCCCCCGGCCGCGAACGTGAAGCTCGCGGCCGCGAGCAGCCAGATCACGACGAGCGCCGCGAGCCTGGGCAGGAGCATGGTCAGTCGGGCCGCCATGCCCCTTCCATCGGCATCCTCGCAGCAAAGGTCAAGACCGACCGCCTAGCCGCGCGAGAAGCGGACGACGCGCGTTCGCACGACCCGGAAGACCCGCTCGGGAGGCACCGCGGCCGGCGCGGTCGCGCGCGCCGGCCGGGGCCGCGCGGCGCGCGGGCGCTCCGGGGTGGGCGCGTCCTGCCAGCTGAACGCCGTGCCGGCGAACCGCTCGAACCACGGCTCCTCCTGCGGGTAGGCGAGAGCCGGGTCGAAGGCGAGGTGGAGGTGGGGGCCGGTCGAGTTCCCGGTCGAGCCCACGAGGCCGACGGGGGCGCCGGCGGCGAGCGCCGCCCCGGGGACGACGTGCGGCTCGAGGTACGAGAGGTGGCAGTAGATGAACGCGGCGCCGCCCTCGACGAGCAGCTTCAGGCCGATTCCGCACCTGCCCTCGTCCTCGGGGAACGTCGCGACGACCGTCGCGTCGGCGAGCGCGTAGAGCGGCGAGCCCTCGGGCGCGGCGATGTCGGCCGCGGGGTAGTCGTGGTGGACGTGGGCGACCGAGACGGCCTCGGGCCCGCCCCCGACCGGGAAGACGTAGCCGCCGATCGGCTCGGGGACTCCGCCCGCCCACGGGGCCGGCGCGGAGAGCGCGGCGGCGCCCCGCTCCTGCTCGAGCGCCTCGACGCGACTGACGGCCCGGGCGAGCCGGGAGTCGAGCCGGGCGCGCCGCTCGGCCGCGGTCGCCTCGAACGCGTCGGCGCGCTCGAGGCGTGCCTGGATCTCCCGGAACTCGGCCTCGCCGAGCGACGGGTCGCCCGCGCGGCGCTCGAGGGGAAGGCGGGCCTCGCCCAGGCCTGCGGCCCGACGGTCGAGCGTCCTCAGGGCGCGCCCGAGGCGCGCCACGTCGCGGCGCGCGTCCCGGAGCCTGCGCTCGACGTCCGAGGCGGCGAAGACGAGCCGCCCCGTGCCGGGCGCGAGCGGGTCGTCCCCGAAGAGCGCGGCGCGCTCGAGCACGTCGTCCACGTACCACTGGGCGTGGTTGTAGGCGTAGATCGCTCGCTCGAGGTCCTCGTGCGCGCCCGCCGCGGCGAGGTACCGCGCGGCCGAGAAGACCGCGTCCTCGGGGTCCCACGGGTCGGCGACGCCGTCGCCGTCCGCGTCCGTGCCCCAGCGCATCCAGGTCGAGGGGATGAACTGCATCCAGCCGAGCGCCCCCGCCGAGCTGGGGCCCATGTTCTGGCCGAAGTTCGACTCGATCTCGTTGATCGCCGCGAGGACCTGCCAGGGCACGCCGTACGCCTGACCTGCGCTCTGCCAGAGGGCGAGCAGCTGCTCGTACGAGCGGACGGCCGGGCGGTCCGGCGGCGTCGAGAGGTTGAACGGCACGGTGATCGACCCGGGCCCGTTCGGCTGCGTGAAGCTCGGCAGCGGGGCCTGGGCCGGGGCGGTCGCCGGCAGGACGGCCGCCACGAGCACGGCCACGATGCCCGGGAGGGCGCGCCTCATCGGTCCGAGGACGCGAGCCGCAGGCCGGGCACGGGGTGCTCGTCGTGGTCGGAGGGAACGGCCGCGTCGTCCCCGTCGCCGCCCGGGGAGCCGCCCTCGGCGGACGGGGCGTCCTCGGCGACGCGCTTGCGGCGAAGGGCCTGGTCGACCGCGATCTCGAAGTCGTGCCGGTTCGTCGCGGCCGCCGCCGCGACGTCGAGGTCGACGACGTCCTCGACGACGAGCTCGACGAGGTGCTGGGAGAAGCTCTGCATGAGGTGGTAGGCGCCTTCTTCGATCGCCTCCGTGATCCCGTGCGTCTTCTCCGGCTCGCGGATCAGGTCGGCGATCCGCGCCGTCACGGCCATCACCTCGACGGCCGCCACCCGGCCGCCGTCCTTGCGCGGGAGCAGCCGCTGGCTGACGACGCCGCGGAGGACGCCGGCGATGATCTCGCGGATCATCTGCTGCTTCTGGGGCGGGAAGAACTCGACGAGCCGGCCGATCGTCTCGGCGGCGTCGAGCGTGTGGAGCGTCGAGAAGACGAGGTGGCCGGACTCGGCCGCCTGGAGGGCTGTCTGGGCGGTCTCCTCGTCGCGGAGCTCGCCGATGAGGATGACGTCGGGGTCCTGCCGCAGCACACGGCGCAGGGCCTGCCTGAACGACTCGGTGTCGAGGCCCACCTCGCGCTGGTTCACGATCGAGAGCCAGTCGTCGTGGATGAACTCGATCGGGTCCTCGATCGTGACGATGTGCTGCTTGCGCCGCCGGTTGATCGAGTTGACCATCGCCGCGAGCGTCGTCGACTTCCCCGAGCCGGTCGCGCCGGTGACGAGGACGAGCCCGCGGTGCTCCTCGGCGAGCTTGCCGACGCCCGGCGGGAGGCCGAGCTTCTCGAAGCTCGGGATCTCCTTGGGCACGAAGCGGAAGGCGAACGAGATCGACCCGCGCTGGCGGAAGCCGTTCACGCGGAAGCGGCCGGTCCCGTCGGCCAGGTAGGACGTGTCCAGGTCGCCGCTCTCGTAGAACTGCTCCCGCTTCGCGGGGGAGCGCTCGGTCACGAGCAGGAGGACCGTGTCGAGGTCGGAGTCGGTGAGGAGGCGCTCCTCGAGCGGGTGGAGGTCGCCGTCCACGCGGACCATGGCCGGAGACGACACCTTGAGGTGAAGGTCGCTTCCTCCCGCGTCGATGACGCGTGCCAGCAGCTCGTCGAGGTTCATGACGCCGACTCCGGCTATCGGCCGGGCCTGCGAGGCCGCTTTAGCTCGAACGGGTGATGAGGCGGGACGCCCCGCTCGGCTACACTGGTTGCCGCCGCGGGGGAGTTCCCGAGTGGCCAAAGGGGACGGGCTGTAAACCCGTTGGCTCAGCCTTCGTAGGTTCGAATCCTACCTCCCCCACTGCCCGCGCCCCGCCCTCCGAGGGTCTCGAGCGCGGGCCGCAACCGGGGCTTCCCGACCTCCGCTACGGCTCCGTGTGGACGATCACGTCGGTGATCTCCGGGCGGTGGCGCCGGATGCGCTCCTCGACCTCGGACGCCCGCGCGTGGGCCTCGGCGAGCGCGCGGTCGGGCTCCATCGCGAGCGTGAGGAACGCGACCACGCCGCGCTCCGTGGCGAGGAAGCGCAGCCGGCGCGGATCCGCGCCGGTCGTCTCGCGCACGATCCGGCGGACCGCGGCCGATTCCGCCTCGAGGTCGCGCGAGGGAATCGAGCGGACGCTCGCGGGCTCTGCGAGCGGCTCGAGGTGCGTCTGCACGTCGTCGACCTCCGGGACCGCGGCGGCGATCTCCCGCTCGACGTGCGTCGCCACCTCGTGGGCCTCGGCGAGCGTCAGCGACCCGGGCAGCTTCAGGTGGAGGGAGATCTCGGTCCGCTCCCCGACCGCCAGCACGGAGACGTTGTGCACCTCGCGCACGCCCGGGACGCGGAGCGCGGCGGCGAGGGCACGCTCCCGGGCCCCGGCCTCCGCGTCCGCCGGCTCGACGTGGACGACGACGTCGGAGTCGGGCACCGCCTGCTCGACGGCCTCCTCGACCGCGTCCGCGGCTGCGTGGCCCTGTCCCACGGCCTCGTCCGGCGGCACGCCGATGACGACGTCGGCGAAGTGCCTGCCGGCGGCGCGCCGCATCCGCAGCCGCTGGAGGACGACCCCGGGCCCGAGGGCCTCGATGGCGCGCCTGGCCGCCTCGGAGGCGTCGTCGGGCGCGCGGTCCATGAGGACGTCGACGTTGAGGCCGATGAGTCGCCCGGCGGCGGCGAGGACGAGGACGGCGACGAAGAGCGCGGCCGCGGCGTCCCCCTCCGGATAGCCGGCCCGCGCCGCGAGCAGGCCTGCGAGGACCGCGCTCGACCCGGCCAGGTCGCTGCCGAAGTGGAGCGCGCTCGCGCCGAACGCCGGGCTGCGGAACCGGCGGGCGGCACGCAGCGACACCGCCGTCCGGCTCGCGTCGATGACGATGACGACGACGAGGACGAGCAGCGCGTACCACGTCGCCTCCACGTCGCCCGTCCCCTCCGCCAGGCGGCGGATGGCCACGTACGCGATGCCGAGCGAGATCACGACGAGGATCGAGGCCTCGGCGAGCGCGGCGAGGTGCTCCGCCTTCCCGTGCCCGTACGGATGGTTCGGGTCGGCCGGGCGCCCGGCCACGCCGACGGCGAAGAGCGTCAGGAGGGCGGCCACGAGGTCGGTTCCCGAGTGCGCCGCCTCGGAGAGGAGGCCGAGGCTGCCGGTGGCGAGGCCGGTGCCGAGCTTGACGGCGATGAGGACGAGCGCGGCCGCGACCGAGACGAGCGCGATCCGGCGCTGCGGGCTCACGGCCACAGGCTAACCTTGGACGCGGGTGACGACTCCTCCGAAGACCGGCGAGAGCTTCCAGGTCGACTGCCCTCACTGTGGGAAGTCGTTCCAGGCCGACATGCTGGGCGGGGAGTCGGAGCGAAACCGCGGCTTCAAGTGCCCGCACTGCCGGCTCTTCGTCGCTTTCCAGGCGGTCGAGGAGCAGGATCGTGTCGAGCCCGCCGAGTAGCGGCGCCCGACAGCGTCCGCTCCGGAGCCACCCCGCGCCTCCACCCGCTTCGAGCGTCACGAGGAGCTCCACGCGCGTGGCGCGCGGATCATGACGGAATCGTAAGAGCCGGCCTCGGCGGCCGGGCCCGGCCGGGGCCTCCGGACGGACGCGTCTCGCGCTAACGCTCGCCCGCGGGCCGCCGATAGAGACACCGTGTCCGTCGCCGCCCGCACGACGCCACGGGTGCAGGCGCGCCGAGCCGTGCTCGCGCGCGTCGGCCTCGGCGCCGCACCGGCCCTCGCCGCCCTCGTCGCCGCGAGCTTCGGCCTCCGTGCCGGGCTCGCCTGGCTGCGCGCGACGCCGACCTTCTTCCCGGACGAGTACATCTACGCCGAGCTGGCCCGCACGCTCGTCGAGGGCGGGCGCCCGCTCGTCCGCGACGCCTCCGCCGACTTCCCGGCGCTCCTGCAGCCGATCCTGACGGCCCCTGCCTGGCTCGTCGACGACGTCGAGACGTCCTTCCGGATCGTCCAGACGCTCGGGGCGCTGCTCATGTCGCTCGCCGCGGTCCCCGTCTTCCTCCTCGCCCGCCGCGTCGGACTCGGATCGAGGCTCGCCCTCGTCCTCGCGGCACTCGCACTGGTCGTGCCGGACGTCCTCTACAGCGGGTTCGTCCTCGCCGAGCCGATCGCCTACCCGCTCGCGCTCGCCGCCGTGCTCGCGGGCGTCGCCGCTCTCGCCCGACCGGGCCGGCGAGCCCAGGTCGGGTTCCTCGCCCTGGCGGGTCTCGCCGCGTTCGCGCGCGTCCAGTTCGCCGTCCTCCCGCTCTGCTTCCTCGCCGCCGTCGTCGCCGTCGGCCTCCGGGAGCGGCGGCTGCGCGCCGCGCTGCGGGAGCAGGCGATCGCCGTCGGGGTCGTCGCGCTCCCGGCCGTCGCGCTCCTCGCCGTCGGCCCCAGCCGCGCGCTCGGCTTCTACGAGGGCGTCCTCGACCTCGACGTCGCCTCCGTCGCCATGGCCCGCTGGGTCGGCGTGGACGCGATGATGCTCGTCTACGCCTCGGGGGTCGTCCTCGCGCCCGGTGCCGTGCTCGGGCTCTGGCTGGCGCTGCGGCGTCCGCGCTCCCGGGAGGAGCTCGCCTTCGGGGCGCTCGCCGCGGCGATCGTGGTCGCGCTCGTCCTCGAGGCGGCCGCGTACGGGCTCGAGGGCCGGGTGCAGGAGCGCTACTTCTTCTACGCCGTGCCGCTCGTCGGCATCGCCTTCGCCCTCTACGCCTCCCGCGGCTGGCCCCACCGGCTCGCGCACGGCGCCCTCGCCGCCGGCCTCGTCGCCGTGGCCGCCCGCGTCCCGCTCTCCGGCTACGCGGCGGGCGACGGGAAGACGAGCGCGCCGACGCTCTTCGCCATGGCGCGCCTCGAGCAGCTCCTCGGCGACGTCGGCCTCGCCTCGCTCGTCCTCGCTCTCGGCGTGACGCTCCTCCTGGCGGTCGTCGTCGCGACGACGCGCCGGCCTGGCACGGCGACGCCGGTCGCGCTCGGGCTCGCGCTCGCCGTCTCGGCGACCGTGTCCGCCGCGGCCGTCTCGTTCACGCTGACGAACGCCGAGCGGATCCGGCGGGACACTCTCGGGCCGCAGCCCTCGTTCGTCGACCGCTCCGGGGTGGAGGGCTCGGCCATGCTCCAGACGAGGACGAGCGACCGCGGGACCGCGTCGGAGTACCTCTTCTGGAACCGCTCGGTCGAGGCCGTCTACCTGCTTCCCGGGGCCCAGCCTCCGGACGCGTTCGCGGCCACACGGCTCACGATCGCCCCGGACGGCACGCTCCTCGCCGGGGGGAAGCCGGTGACGAGGCCGCTCGTGGCCGACGGCTTCAGCGACACGCTGCGCTTCCGAGACTCCGAGGAGGTCGCCTCGGCACCCGTCTACCGCCTCGTCCGCTCCCGGGGACCGCAGCGGCTCGCGCTCTACGCCGACGGGCGCTACGCGGACGGGTGGCTCGGTCTCCACGGAACGATCCGGGTCTGGCCGGACACGCCGGCGGACGGCCTCGCGGGCGTCGTCTCCTTCCGCCTGACCGCGCCCGAGGGCTCACCCCGCGTGGCGGTGAGCTTCGAGCTTCCCGGCGGTGTCGAGGAGGAGGTCGTCGTCGCCCCGGGAGCGCCGCGCGCGGTCTCGTTCCCCGCGTGCGCGGAAGGCGTCTGGCGCGCGACCTTCGCGGCCCCCTCGACCGGCAGCGCGGGCGGCCGCTTCGTCAGCGTGCGCGCCGGCGAGCCCGTGTACCGCCCGGACGCGCGCGCCTGCCCGCGCTCCTAGACGCTCGCGACGCGCTTCCGCCTGGACGCCGCGGCCGCCCCGTGCCTCCACCCGCTTCGAGCGTCACGAGGACGTCCGCGCGCGTTGTGCGCGGCCCGTGCCGAGAGCGTGCCTGTCCTCGTTCCGGGGGCGGACGACGCCCGCGCCCGGGGGGGACTCCGCCCCTAGACGCAGTCCTTGAGGCCCTGCGCCTCGGGCAGGGACTCGAGCCGCTTGAGCGTGTTGTTCTCGATCTGGCGGATCCGCTCCCGGGTCACGCCGAAGGCGCGGCCGACCTCCTCGAGCGTCCGCGGCTGCTCGCCCTTGAGCCCGAAGCGCAGCTCGATCACCTTCCGCTCCCGGTCGGGGAGCGAGTCGAGCGCCCGGTCGATGTCCTCGCGGCGGAGGTTGAGCGAGGCGGAGTCGAAGGGGGACTCGGCCGAGTCGTCCTGGACGAAGTCGCCGAGCTCGGACTCCTCCTCCTCGCCGATCGGCTTTTCGAGCGAGACCGGGAGCTGCGCCATGCGGAGGATCTCCCGCACCTCCTCGGTCGTCATCTCGAGCTCCTCGGCGATCTCCTCGGGCAGCGGCTCGCGCCCGAGGCGCTGGACGAGCTGGCGCTCGATGTGGACGACCTTGTTCAGCTTCTCGACCATGTGCACGGGGATCCGGATCGTGCGGGCCTTGTCGGCGATCGCCCGCGTGACCGCCTGGCGGATCCACCACGTCGCGTAGGTCGAGAACTTGAAGCCCTTCCGGTAGTCGAACTTCTCCACGGCGCGGATGAGCCCGAGCGAGCCCTCCTGGATCAGGTCGAGGAACGAGAGGCCGCGGCCGAGGTAGCCCTTCGCGATCGAGACGACGAGCCGGAGGTTCGCCTCGATCATCTGCGTCTTCGCGCTCATGTCGCCGCGCTCGATCCGCTTGGCGAGCGAGACCTCCTCGTCGGCGGTGAGGAGCGGCACCTTGCCGATCTCGCGCAGGTAGAGCCGGAGCGAGTCGAGCGACGGCTCCACGGTGAGGTCGAGCTTCGGGCCCTTCTCCTCCTCGGCGAGCGCCGGCTGGTCGTGCGGCGGCGCCTTGTGCTCGAGGCCCTCGACGAGCTCGATGCCGTGGTCGATGAGGTACGTGTAGAAGTCCTCGACCTGCTCCTTCGTGAGCTCCACGTCCTCGAGCCCGGTCACGATCTCGTCGTAGGTGAGGAACCCCTTCTCCTGCCCGTCGGCGACGAGCCGCTGGAGTTCCTCGACGTCAGGGACCGAGATGTCGACCTGGAGCATCAGCCTCGCCTTTCTCGTTACCGGTGCAACGTTTTTCCAGGGGGAACGAAAAGAGCCGGCGAGGAACCCCTCCCCCGGCTCACAGGCACATCGGTCGCGGATTCTACAAGGCCTGTGGAAAAGAGGAAGGACGGATTTCGCCGCCGGCCTCCGCCGTCACGGCGCCGACCGTCTCGCCGCGGCTGTTCCGCAGCGGCCGCTCGGCCAGCTCCGGGATCCCGAGCACCGCCCCGGCGGCCGCGTAGGCGGCCCGGTGCGCGCCGTCCTCGACCTTGAGCGCCACGCCGGCGCCGTCCGGGAGGCCGACGCAGAGGACGCCCTCCGCGCCGCGCTTGGCCACCGCGCCGGGGAGCGCCTGCATCACGAGCGTGTCCACGGCGTCCGGGCCGCCGACGAGGCGTGGGTGGGAGGTCATCGCCGCCACGACGGCCTTCGCCCCGGCCGGCCGGCCGGCCGCGAGACCGGCGAAGACGCGCGCCATCTCCGCGAGCGAGAGCGCGAACGTCGGCACGCCGCAGCCGTCGACCGCGGTCGCGAGCTCGTCGGCGCCGCGCCCGGCCGCCTCGGCGACGAGGCGCCGGACCTCCTGCTGGAGCGGGTGCTCCGCGAGCCGGTAGCCCTCGCGGCCCCAGCCGCGCTCGCGCGCGAGGAGGAGGAAGCCCGCGTGCTTGCCCGAGCAATTGTGGCGCAGGCGGGAGCCGTGCTCGGCGCCGCACTCGAGGTCGTCCTTCGTCGCGCCGGCGCGCGCGAGGAGGGCGCGGACGGCGACCAGCTGCTCGGGCCGCGCCTCGTGGGAAGCACAGGCGATCGCCAGCTCCTCCGCGGGCAGACCGAGCGGCACGAGCGGAAGCGCCTGGAGCGGCTTCGCCGCGGAGCGGACGAAGGCGACGAGATGCGGGTCGCCCCATGCCTCCACGACCTCGTCGTCACGCACGAGGACGGCGTGGACGCGGTGGCGCGACTCGACGAGATCGCACCGTCGTACGGCTACGCTGATCGCATCCACGAGGAGGAACTATTCCTGAGTTTCCCGAGGTCGAGGCGGCCCGTCGCGCGCTCGACGGACCGGTCTCCCGCTCGCCGGTCGAGCGGGCGGGCCCCGCGCACGTCGCGACGCTGAAGACGTTCGACCCGCCTCTCGACGCGCTCGCGGGGCGGCGGCTCGCCGGCGCCCGGCGGCGGGGCAAGCACCTGCTCTTCCCGACGGACGACGGCGAGCTCGTCCTCCACGTCCACCTGATGAGCGCCGGTCGCATCCGTCACCTCGAGCCGGGCGCGAAGGGGCCGAAGACGCCCGCGTTCCGCCTCGCGTTCGCCGACGGCGGCGAGCTCGTCCTCACGGAGGGCGGCCCGAAGAAGCGCGCCCGGGTCGGCGTCTACCGCCCCGTCGTCCTCGAGGAGGAGCTCGCCCATCTCGGCCCCGAGGCGAGCGGGATCGGCGCCCTGGAGCTCGCCGCGATCCTGCGCGCGGAGGGCCGCCGCCTGCATCCCTTCCTCCGGGATCAGCGCGCGCTTGCCGGCATCGGCCGCGCGTGGTCGAACGAGATCCTGAACCGCGCCCGCCTCTCGCCCTACGCCCTCTCGACCGAGCTCGACGACGACGAGGTCGAGCGGCTGGCCGCGACGATCCGGGAGACGCTCGCCGAGGGCCTCGAGCTGCGCCTCGCCGGTGCGAAGGACGCGAAGGCCTATCGGGTGCACGACCGCCTCGGCGAGCCGTGCCCCAACTGCGGCACGCCGATCGCGCGCGTCGACTTCGAGGAGCACACGATCTACTACTGCCCCGACTGCCAGACCGGTGGGCGCGTCCTCAAGGACCGCCGCCTGTCACGGCTCCTGCGCTAGCCGCGGGCGAGAACGCCACCGAGCGCCGCAACGACCGCCGGGTCGAAGTGCGTGCCCGCGCAGCGCTCCAGCTCGGCGAGCGCCTCGGCGGAGGACCGTGCCGCCCGGTAGGGGCGGTCGGTCGTCATCGCGTTGTAGGCGTCGCAGGCGCAGACGATCCGGGCCACGAGCGGGATCGTCTCGCCCGCCAGCCCGTCAGGGTAGCCCGCCCCGTCCCAGCGCTCGTGACAGGAGCGGACGAGGTGCCCGACGCGGCCGAGGAGCCCGCCGACCTGCTCCAGCATCCGCTCGCCCTCGAGCGTGTGCGTCTTCATCACCGCCCACTCCTCGTCGGTCAGCTTTCCGGGCTTCGAGAGAATCTCCGGGGGGATGCGGATCTTGCCGACGTCGTGGAGGAGCGCGGTGAGCTCGGCGGCGCGCTGCGCGGCGGCGTCGAGGCGAAGCTCGGCCGCGACGGCGAGGGCGAGCTCGACGACCTCGCGGCTGTGACTGCCCGTGTAGGCGTCGTCCGCCTCGATCACGTCGCCGAGGAGGAAGGCCGTGCCGCGGTACGCATGGCCGAGTTCGAGCGCGTAGTCGATGCGGCGGCGGCGCTCCTGCGCGAGGAACGCGAGCAGGGCGAGCAGCGGGACGACGGCGAGCAGGGCCGCGGGAGCGTCGAGGGCGACCATGGCGATGAGGAAGGCGAGCGGCGAGAGCGCCGCGTCGACGCCCCAGACCCAGGCCATCATGCGCAGCTGCGAGCCCGGGCGGAGACCGAGGACGAGCCCGGCACGCGCGGCCGAGCCCGCGAAGTCGAAGGCGAGCTGGGCGGAGAGCGCGAGCAGCAGGACCGGCCAGGCGGACCACGTCGGGTCCGGCTCGCCGGCGAGCGCGAGGACGAGCGCCGCGCCGAGCGCGTGCCAGGAGCTCGCGACGGCGACGAGCGCCCGCTCGAGGTGCTCCTTCCGGCGCACGTAGCCGACTGCGTTGCCGAGGAGAAGGCCGGCGGCGACGCAGATCGGCACCGCCCCCGGCGGAAGGAGGAAGAGCATGGGCACGAACACGAGCTGGGTCGAGATCGCCCAGCCGATCCCGATCTCGAACTCGACCCTCGACGCGATCGCGTAGGCGACGACGAGGAGCGCGTAGAGCTCCGGCGAGGGGCTGCGGGCGCTCTCGAAGGCGAGTTGCAACAGGAGCGCGGCGGCCAGGAAGACGACCGCGCTCGCGCTCGTGACGAGCGAGTCCCGGGCGGCGAGCGGGCGCGGCGCGCGGGCGCGGCGCTCCTCGATGAGCGCGTTGCCGTCCTCCTCGAGCTCGAGCGCCGAGACGGGGCCTGCCAGTGCGACGCCGGATTCGGCCATTTCCCCTCGCCTATCGGCGCCGCGGGACGGGGGCTTGACGCGCGGCGACCCTCACCCGGTGGGGGGATGGCATGCCCGCGGGTCCGTGCGCACACTCGGATGAAGCGGCAATCGGAGGGACCTGTGGCACTGCGGCGTCTGCGGATCAGATTTGCGGTACTCGGCGCGACGGCGGCGGCGTTCGCGGCCGTCACGGGTTCGGCCGAGGCGGCCTTGCTGGGCGGCGCCTGCGGCGAGCGCGAGCTCGCGCAGCCGTTCCTTCGCTGGCTCGACCCCATGCACTACACGCTCGCGCCCGGCGGCGGCTTCGAGCCCGGGACGTCCGGCTGGGCGCTGCGCGGCGGCGCGAAGGTCGTCAGCGGTAACGAGCCCTGGAAGGCCGGCGGCCCCGGCTCGCGGTCGCTCTACCTCCCGAGCGGCAGCAGCGCCACGACGCCGCCCGTCTGCGTCGAGACGCTCGACCCCACCGTCCGCTACTTCGCGCGGAACCGGGGCCTCGTCGCGCTCTCGAGCCTCCGGGTCGACGTCCTCCTGCTCGACTCGGCCGGCCGCACGGTGCTCCGCCTCCCGGCGGGAATCCACACGGGCGGCTCGACCTGGCATCCCTCGCTCCCCGGCCTGGCCCTGCTCAACGTGACCGGTGCTCTTTCCGGCGGGAAGGCGTCGGTCGCATTCCGGTTCAGTCCGGTCGGCCTGGGCGCGAGGTGGCAGATCGACGACGTCTTCGTCGATCCGCTCAGGATGGGGTAGGCAGGCGGATCAGCAGCCGTCCGTCCTCGACGGCGAGCGACCCGCCCAGGGCGCGGATGACGACGCCCCCCGCCGCGGCGCCAAGCTCGAGCAGCTGCTCCCCGAGCACGACCGGCTCGGCCGTGGGGCTGAGCGGCGAGACGGCGAGCTCCGCTCCCCGCACGTCCAGGCTGACCGTGTCGTGCCCCCCGTGTCGCGAGGCGGCGCGGGCGAGCTGGGCCACGGCTCGGGTGGCCGCCCGGGGCTCGACCCGCACGACGTCGCCCTCGCCGGAGGCGGTGACCCGTCCCTCGGCGAGCGACTCGGCGGCTGCCTGCGCGAGCGCGAGCGAGTCCATCTCGACGAGAACGGGGTCGTAGCGGCCGGCCTCGACCTGCGCGACGATGCGGAGCTGCTCGACGAGCTCCTTGATCTGCTCCGAGGCCTGCTCGATGATCTCGACGTAGCCCGCGGCCGGCCCGTCGAGCTCCAGCTGCTCGAGCGTGCGGGCGAAGCCGTAGACCGTCGCGAGCGGCGTCGAGAGGTCGTGGCAGGCGACCGAGACGAGCTGGGGGAAATCGCGATCCTGGGTCACGTCGACGGGCTGCTACGTTTCGCCGGGTGGACGGGAGACTAGCCGCGACGGCCGACCTGCAGGCCTCCGCGCCGGAGGTTCGCATCGGGCTCTCCCGCGCCGGCGTCACCGGCGTCCAGAAGGCGGTCCGCATGCAGCACGCCGGCCGCGACGCGCTCGTCTCCGCCGAGATCGACTGCTTCGTCGACGTCGACCCGGCGCAGAAGGGCGTCCACATGTCCCGCTTCCCCGAGGTCTTCGAGGAGGCGATCGACGAGGTCGTCATCGGCGAGATGCTCCTGGTCGAGCGGCTGGCCGAGCACGTGGCCCGCCACGTCGTCGAGCGCCAGGGGGCGCTCCGCGCCGAGGTCCGCATCGCCGCGCGCTACCCGATCGAGCGCTCCACGCCGGTCACGGGCCTCCGCACGCAGGAGCTCGTCACCCTCCTCGGCCTCGCGGCGGCGTCGCCGGCGGCCTCCCGCCGGGTCGTGGGCGTCGAGGCGACCGGGATCAACGCCTGCCCCTGCGCCCAGGGGCTCGTGCGCGGACGGGCCGCCGAGCGGCTCGGCGAGGCCGGCTTCGACGCGGGCGACGTCGAGCGGATCCTCGAGCTCGTCCCCCTGGCGACGCACAACCAGCGCGGGCGCGGGACGCTCTACCTCGGCACCGACCTCCGCCTCGACGCCGAGGACCTCGTCGCCCTCGTCGAGGCGTCGATGAGCTCCCCGATCTACGAGCTCCTCAAGCGCCCGGACGAGCTCTTCGTCGTCGAGCACGCCCATCTCCAGCCACGGTTCGTCGAGGACTCCGTCCGGCTCATGGTGAAGGCAGCTCTCGAGGCCTACGCCGAGCTCGGCGAGGACGACTTCCTCCTCGCGCGTCAGGTCAACTTCGAGACGATCCACAACCACGACGTGCTCGCCGAGCGCTTCGGGACCGTGGGCGAGCTGCGCGGCGAGCTCGCGAACGGCGGGCACTCGCCCCGCCACACCGATCTCCGCGACTGGCTCCGGGCCGTCTAGCCCCAGAGCCCGGCAGGCGCTTCGACCCGCGCCGCCGCGGAACCCGCGGGAGCGCGCCCCCGGGCGAGCCGGGGCCGTCCTCTCCGCGGCGCCCGAGCCACGTGACACGGTGTCACTTGGCCGCGCGGGCGGGGTAGTGCGGGCCCGGCGGGGCGGCTGCGACGGTTCCGTCACGCGCCGGGCGCGCGCGCGGCAGGCGGAGGCGCTCGCCAGGAGCTCCTGCGTCAGGCGCGGTTCGACTGCAGCGGCGAGCCAGTCGGCTCCGCACGCGGGCGCCGGAGCGCGATCCGGTTCTCCTCGCCGGCGAGCAGCCGGCGGATGTTCCCCCGATGGAGGACGAGGATGGCGACGGCGGCGCCCGAGGTGAAGGCGAGGACCGGCCAGGAGGCCCCGAAGAGGAAGGCGTAGAGCGGGAGCGACGCGGCCGCCACGAGCGAGGCGACCGAGGCGTAGCGGGTCGGCAGGAAGACGAGGATCCAGGTGCCGGCCGCCGCGAGCGCCGGGAGGACGGCCAGCGCGAGCGCGACCCCGCCGGTCGTGGCGACCGTCTTGCCTCCCTTGGCGAAGCGCAGGAAGAGCGGCCGCCAGTGCCCGACCATGGCGGCGACGCCGGCGAGCACGGCGACGAGGTCGCCGCCGAGCCAGAGGCCGAGGAGCGCGGCGGCCGCCCCCTTCGCGACGTCGAGGAGCGCGACGACGAGCCCGAGCTTGAAGCCGAGCGTGCGCCAGACGTTCGTCGCGCCGGCGTTCCCGCTCCCCAGCGTCCTCACGTCCACGCCCCGGAGCAGGCGGGGGAGCCAGTAGCCCCACGGCATGCTGCCGAGGACGTAGCCGGCGGCGACCAGGAGCGCGTCCGTCACATCGGGATCCCGTAGCGGGCGACCCAGTCGTTCACGACGCCCCAGTCGAGGTTGCCGAAGAACGCGTCGATGTAGGAGGCGCGGTCGGTCTGGTAGTCGAGGAAGTAGGCGTGCTCGTAGACGTCGAGCGCGACGAGCGGCGTCGCGTTCCAGATCGGGAACGTGTTCTGCGCGTCGCCGACGTAGTTGAAGAGGCGCTCCTCGTCCCAGTCGTAGGCGGTCCAGGCCCAGCCGCGGCCGGCCATGCCGGTCGCCTTCAGGTCGGCGGCCCAGTCGGCGGCGCTGCCGAAGTCCCGCTCGATGAGCGCTCCGACGGCGCCGTCGGGCGCCCCGCCGCCGCCGCCGAGGTGGTCGAAGTAGACCTCGTGGTTCTTGACGCCGCCGATTGCGAACGACAGCTCGACCTTGAGCGCGCGCACCTCGGAGTAGACCTGGTTGGCGGCGGCGACGTCGATCTCGCCGAGCCGGGCGAGGATCTCGTTCCGCTTCGCGACGTACCCCTCGTAGAGCTTGTAGTGCGCCTCCACCGACGCGCGGGAGATCCCGTCCATCTCGAGGAGCACGGGCCTGAGCTCGCGCGCCGCGATCTCCTCCCGGTTGAACGCCAAGGTCGCCATGTCACCCTTTCCGTCTCGGTTTCGCGGGCGGCAGCTTATCGTTACCCGGATGGCGCCACTCCGAGCTGCTCTCGTCACCGGCGGTACGGGACGGGTCGGTCGGGCGGTCGCCGCCCGGCTCGAGGCGGACGGCTTCCGTGTCCTCGCGGCCGGCCGCGCCGACGGCGATCTCGCCGCGGCCGCAGGCGCGCGGACGCTCGTCGAACGGACGGTCGCCGAGCTCGGCGGCCTCGACCTGGTCGTGCACGCGGCCTCCGACGGCTTCGTCCCCCGCCCCGTCGAGGACGTCCTCGAGGAGGACTGGGACGCAGCCTTCGGCGCCACCGCCAAGGGGAGCTTCTTCCTCGCGCAGGCGGCCGCGCCGCACCTGCGCGCGTCCACGCTCGGGCTCCTCGTCCTCGTCGAGGACGTCGCCGCCTACCAGGCGTGGCCCTCGTTCGCCCCGCACTGCGCCGCGAAGGCGGCCCAGGCGATGCTCACGCGTGTCCTCGCGAAGGCGCTCGCCCCCGACGTCCGGGTCTGCGGCGTCGCGCCCGGGCCGGTTGCGGTCCTCCCCGGCCAGGAGCAGCGCCGCGCGGCCGAGACGCTTCTCGGGCGCCTCGGCTCCCCGGCCGACGTCGCCGAGGCGGTCGCCTACCTCGTGCGGGCGCCGTTCGTCACCGGCACGTCGCTCGTCGTCGACGGCGGGCGCCTCCTGCGCTGAGGCGGAAACCGCTTCGGGCTTGAGTTTCGTATCCGGTATCGGTATGTCTGCGGCAGTGGCGACCGCCGAGAGCGACTCGCACCTCATCCAACGCGTCGCCGGGGGGGACCGGGACGCGTTCACGGAGCTCTACCGACGCTTCGCCCGGCCCGTGCTCGCGATGGCGCTCCGGCAGCTCGGCGACAACGGCCGCGCGGAGGAGGCGGCGCAGGAGACCTTCGCGGCCGTCTGGCGCTCGGCGCGGAGCTACCGTCCCGAGCGCGGCTCCGCCTCCGCCTGGCTCTACGCGATCGCCCGCCACGCGATCATCGACCGCGCCCGCCAGCGGCGCGAGCCTGTCGTCGAGGCGCCGGAGGAGGCGGCCGACGAGGCCGGCCCCGCCGAGCAGGCGGAAGGCTCCTGGCTCGCGTGGCGCGTCCACGCCGCGCTCGAGCAGCTCCCCGAGCGCGAGCGCGTCGTGCTCGAGCTCGCGTACTGGAGCGGCCTCTCCCAGAGCGAGATCGCGAGCTACCTCGACGTTCCGCTCGGGACCGTGAAGACGCGAACGCGCACGGGCCTCTCGCGCCTTTCCGGCCTGCTCGAGGAGGTGAGAGCGTGAGAGAGCCGCCGGAGCTCCGCGAGCTCGTCGGCGACGACCTCCCGCCGGAGGAGCTCGAGCGCCTGCGCGAGGTGGACGCGCTTCTCCGTGCCGTGCCCGCCCCGCCGCACGAGGTCCCGCTCTCGCTCACGCAGGCGGTCGACCACGTCGCCCTCGCGCCCACCCGCCGGCCGGCGAGGCGCCGGCTCGCCGTCGCCCTCGCTTTCGTGGCCCTCGTCGCCGCCCTCTCCTTCGGGCTCGGACGCTGGACCGACGGCGACGGCTTCGAGGAGGCCTGGGCGGTCGCCTTCGAGCCCCGGGCCGGCGCAGACGGCGCCGAGGCGGTCGTCCGCGTCGGCCGGGGCGACGAGGCGAGCGGGAACATGGAGCTCGTCCTCGAGGTCTCGGGCCTGCCCCGGCTCCCGGACGACGAGTTCTACGCCCTCTGGCTCGCGCGCGAGGGCGAGTGGGAGGCGACCTGCGGCTACTTCTCGGTCGGGGCGGGCGAGACGACCGTCCGCATGACGGTCTCGTACGAGATCCGCGACTTCGACGCCTGGGCGATCTCGACGGGTCACCCGAGGGAGCACCCGCCGCCCCTGCTCGAGGCCGAGATCGAGGCCTCCTAGCCCCGGGCCCGCGCGCCCGCCGACGCGGGACGCTAGGGCGCCGTGCGGCCGGCGTCGACGAACGCCCGGTACGTGACGGGCATCTCCTCGGCGAGGAAGCGCTCGCACGCGTCGGCGTAGCGGCGGATCTCGCGCTGGGCCGTCTCCGAGGCGCGCAGGGAGACGAAGTTCATGAGCGAGCGCGCGTTCACCGTCCAGAAGAACTCGGTGTAGGCACCCACGGGGATCACCGACCGGGCGAGCTCGCGCGCGACACCGAGGCCGACGAGGTGCTCGTAGGCTGCGTAGGCCGTCTCGTAGACCGCCCGCATCTCCTCCCGCGTCGCCTCGGCGAGCTCCGGCTCCACCGGCTCGAAGGAGTACGCACCGGGCTTCCCGACCTGCGTGCGGACGTCCTCGGCCGCGGGGACGTAGAACTCGTCGGTCGCCTTCGCGTAGCGCATGCTGAACTCGTTGAACGAGCCGACGCGGTGCCGGAACCACTCCCGCGCGACGAAGATCGGCGCCCGGACGTGGAAGCGGAAGGCGTTGTGCTCGAAGGGCGTCCCGTGCCGCTCGCGGAGCAGGAAGCGGACGAGGCCCCGGTCGGAGTCGTCCATCTCGTCCTTCCGCCGCGCGAAGCTCACGCGGGCGGCGTTCACGACCGAGAGGTCGCTCGCCATGGCGTCGTCGAGGCGCACGAAGCCGTGGTCGAGGACCGGGATCGTGCGGGTCTCGGGGAGGACGCGCTCCGTCACGCTCACGGGCATCGAGTCTAACGAGCGGTCCCGCCGGTGCCGATCTTCGGGAGTACAGTGATGCGCGGCGGATGCGGCAGGCTGGGTCACCGATGCGAGCGCTCGGCCTGACGGCCTGCCTCGCCGTCGCCGTGCTCGCCGTGCCGGCCATCGCGTCGGCGCAGGAGGAGGAGCCGCGGCCGCTTCCCCCGCTCGCGCCGAGTCCTCACGACGACCTCGGACGGGCCCTCGCGCGCGGGGAGCTCGACGAGGCCGGGTATGCGCTCGAGCGGGCCCGCAGCGTCTTCCAGCTCGCGCGGGCGCGGCGGGAGTGGGGAGACGTCGAGCGCGCGGGACGCCGGGACGCGACGATGCTCCTGCGCGACCTCGCCCTGCGCGTGGACGAGCTCACGGGCGCCGACCGGACGGCCGCCCGGCGCCTCCTCGCCCGCCCCGACGGCGGCGGCGTGCCGATCGGGAACGGCTGGACGTCGTCCGAGTCCGCGAACAGCCCGCTCTGCAGCCTCGTCCCGGGCGTCGAGCTCTGCCTCCACTGGGTGGACGGGCCCGGGGACCCCGCGGCCCCGGACCCGGTCGACGACGACCCCTTCAACGGGATCCCCGACTTCGTCGACCTCGCGCTCGCGACGCTCGAGTACGTGTGGGCCCGGGAGATCGGCGACCTGGGCTACCGCGCACCTCTCTCCGACGGCGACTCCTCGAACGACGGCGGCGACGGCCGCCTCGACGTCTACCTCGAGGATCTCGGCTCGGCCCAGGTGTTCGGCTACTGCACGAGCGACGACCCGGACGCCGGCTCCGACGTCTACGCCGTGTCCGCGTACTGCGTGCTCGACGAGGACTTCCGCGAGTTCGGCACGGCCCACTCGCCGCAGGAGTTCCTCGAGGTCACGGCGGCGCACGAGTTCCACCACGCCTCCCAGTTCGCCTACGACTGGCTGGAGGACTCCTGGCTCCTCGAGGGCACGGCGGCCAACATCGAGGAGACCGTCTTCCCCGAGGTCGACGACAACGTCAACTTCCTCTCGTACAGCCCGCTCACACGACCGTGGAGCGCGCTCGACCGGGGCGGGCTCGGAGACTCCGAGTACGGCGCCTGGATCTTCTGGCGCTTCCTCGAGGAGAAGGTCGCGGGCGACCCGGCGATCCTGCGGGAGATCTGGGAGCGGGTCGACGCGCACGACCCCGATCCCGCCACGCCGGGCGACGAGCCGCCGGACGACTACTCGCTCCGCGCCCTGCGCCGGGAGCTCGGTCAGCGCGGGCACGCCTTCGCGGACGTCTTCGCGCGCTTCGGCGTCGTGAACCGGCGCGGGAGCTACGCCGACGGGGACACGGCGGGCTATCCGGTCCCGCCGCTCTCCCGCGTCTTCCGCATCGGCGGGGGGGCAGGGTGGAAGCCGGAGCGGCGCACGCGGCTCCAGCACCTGGCCACGCGCTTCTTCGCGTTCGTCCCGCGGGCCACGGCCCCCCGCCGCGGCGACCTCCGCCTCCGCCTCACGGTGCCGCGGCACGGCGGCCGGGCGTCCGTCCTCGTCGTCCGCAGGGACGGCACGACGACGAGCCGCGTCTACCGCAAGGAGGGCACGCTCGGCCGCCGGGTCGAGTTCGGGCGGGCGAGGGTGAAGCGCGTCGAGCTCGCCCTCTCGAACGGGAGCACCCGGACGAGGTGCTGGCGGGACACGGTGCCGCCCTCCTACTCCTGCTACGGGACGCCGCGCGACAACCGGCGCCTCTTCCGCTTCCGGGTCCGGCTCGCCCCCTAGCCGGGGGCCGGCGCTACAGCCTCCCGGCCTCGATGATGCGCTGGAGGAACTGCTGCGTCCTCGGCTCGCGCGGGGCCGTGAAGATCTCCTCCGGATCGCCGTCCTCGAGGATGAGGCCCGCGTCGAGGAAGCAGACCCGGTCGGCGATGTCGCGGGCGAAGGCCATCTCGTGCGTCGCGATCAGCATCGTCATCCCGGACTCCGCGAGCTCGCGGATGACGTTCAGGACCTCGGCGACGAGCTCGGGGTCGAGGGCGCTCGTCACCTCGTCGAGGAGCATGAGCTCCGGCCGCATCGCGAGCGCGCGCACGATCGCGACCCGCTGCTGCTGCCCGCCCGAGAGGCGGTCCGGGTACTCGTCCCGCTTGTCGCCCAGGCCGAAGCGATCCAGGAGCTCGAGCGCCTGCGCCTCGGCCTCGCGCCGCGGGAGACCGAGCGCCCGGACGGGCGCGAGGGTGACGTTGCCGAGGACGCTCATGTGCGGGAAGAGGTTGAACGCCTGGAAGACGATCCCGATGCGGCGGCGCACGCGGTCGATCTTCACGCCGGACGCCGTGATCTCCGTCTCGCCGAGGAGGATGCGGCCGGCGTCGATCGGCTCGAGGAGGTTCACGCAGCGGAGGAGCGTCGACTTCCCCGACCCCGAGGCGCCGATGAGGCAGACGACCTCGTGCGGCGCGAGCACGAGGTCGATGCCGCGTAGGACCTCGTTCGGGCCGAAGGACTTGTGCACGCCCTCGAGGACGAGGGCCGGCGCGTCGGTCACCGGAGGCCCCCGGCGGCGAGCAGGCGCCGCCGGTCGCGGGCGACGAGCCAGTCGGTGAAGCGGGCGAGCGGGATCGTCAGGAGCACGAAGAGCAGCGCGGTGACGAGGTACGGGGTGTAGTTGAAGGTCGCGGCGACCTCGATCTGCGACTGCCGAAACGCCTCCACGGGGCCCAGGAGCGCGACGAGGGCCGTGTCCTTCTGGAGGCCGATGAAGTCGTTCAGGAGGGGCGGGACGACCCGGCGGACCGCCTGCGGCAGGACGACGAACCGCAGGGCCTGCCCGCGCGAGAGGCCGAGCGAGCGCGCCGCCGCCTCCTGGCTCGGATGCACGGAGTCGATCCCCGCCCGGTACACCTCCGAGACGTACGCCGAGTAGACGAGGACGAGCGCGACGACGCCCCACACGAGCGGGTCGCGGGGAACGCCGGAGATCTCGAGCGCCGGGGCGCCGAAGCCGAGCAGGTAGATGACGAGGATCGTGGGAACGCCCCGGAAGAAGTCCGTGTAGGCGACCGCGAGGGCGCGGAGGGGGAAGAAGACCGGGCCGGGCAGGCTTCGCACGATCGCGAGCACGAGGGCGAGGACGAGGATGAAGACCTCGGCGATGAGGAAGATCCTCACGTTGAGGAGGAAGGCCTCCGGGATGACGTCGAGCGACTCGCGGAACACGTCGCCCGCGAAGAAGGCGCGCTCGACCGCCGGCCAGCCGGGCGCGTTCGTGACGAGGAGCACGGCGGCGGCCGCGAAGACCACCGTGCTCGCGACGGCGATCAGCGTGCTCCGCGCCCCGGAGCCGCCGGCCGGCCTCACGGGCGACCTACTCGAGCACCGGGGCGTCGGCCTTGTCCGCGAGCCACTCCTGCTCGATCGCCTCGAGCGTGCCGTCCTCGCGGAGCGAGGCGAGCGCCTCGTTCACGCAGTCGCGGAGCGGGTTCCCCTCCTCGAAGACGAGGCCGAAGTACTCCTGGCTCTCGGCGGCGACCTGACCGACGATCGTCCCCTTGGGCACCTGGACTGCCGTGACGAAGAACGCGGTCGGCAGGTCGACGACGATGCCGTCCACCTGGTCGTTCTTGAGCGCGCTGACCGCGTCGTTGAGGTTGTTGAAGACGGCCGGGTCCTCGCCGGGCTGGATGACGGTCTCGATGATCTCGAAGCTCGTCGTCCCCACCGGCGCGCCGAGCTTCGCCCCCTGGAGGTCGGCGAGCGAGGCCGCGTCCGCGTAGTCGGAGCTCCCGAGCGTCACGACCGCCTGCTGGACGTCGTAGTAGGAGTCGCTGAAGTCGACCGCCTCGTCCCGCTTCGGCCGGTAGGAGACCTGGTTGATGTCGAAGTCGAAGTCCTTCGGCCCGGGCCGGAACGCCTGGTCGAAGGGGACGACGACCCATTGCACCTCGTCGTCCGAGAAGCCGAGCTCCTCGGCGACCGCGTACGCGACGGCCGCCTCGTACCCCTCCTGCGTCGGCTCGCTCGTCGGGTCCCAGGGAGCCCCCTCCGCGTCCTGGAACCAGGGCGGGAAGGCCGGGTTGTCGGTGCCGATCGTGAGCTGGCCCTCGTTCACGAGCGTCAGCTGCTCCGTCGCGCACGGGTCCGGCTCCTCGGCCGCGCCGGTGTCCGTCGCCCCCGTCGGAGCGGCTTCGGGCTCGGCGTCCTCGTCGTCTTCCCCGCAGGCGGCCGCGACGCCGAGAAGCGCGACGAGGAGCAGGAGGAGGAGTGCCTTGCGCATGGATTCCGTCGAGGGCCGGGGGAGGTCGAGGCTAGCACGAACGGGCGCCGATCCGCACGGCCGGGGGAGCTCCCTGTTTCATGGCGCTTGACTTGTCCGCGCGCGGGGTTTTCAATGGCGTGGTGGTTCTTGCGGCGACGGAGGGGTGCCGCGCGCAGTCGGGACGAGTCTGAGCCTTTGGGCCTTCTTTCTTGCCGGTCTGCGCGGGTCGCGATCGCGACGCGCGGGCGTCGGGGTCTCGTGAGCGTGCCTCTCGTCGCGCCCGCTGCCGCTTCGCGCAGGCCGGCGTCGTCGCCGCTTCCGAGAAGGAGCTCTCGCCCTTCACCAGATCGATGAGGAGGTGCTCACCCTTGGCAGGCCGATTCAGAAGGTTGCTCCTGCTCGCGCTCGCGGCGCTCGTCGTGTCGCTCGGCGTGGCGGGCAACGCAAGCGCGCAGCTCACGCCGCCGTGGTGCGGCACGCCGGTCCCGGACGCCGCGGCGAACCTGCCCGACGGTTCCGACCCGGCGCACCCGCCCGGAAGCTTCGCGCACATCCCGTACTGGGCGATCGGATGCACGCTCGACGAGATCGAGGCCTCGCAGCTCGGCGACCGCATGAGCGTCGAGGTCATCGGCCAGTCGGCGCTCGGACGCGACATGTACGGCGTCGTCTTCAACGCCGTCGACACGGCGGAGCAGCGGCGCGACTACAACCGCTGGGTGCAGTGGCGCGGGATCGCGCTCGAGGACCCGGCACGCGCCCAGGCGCTCCTCGACCGGTGGGGCGACGAGATCAAGGTCCCCGTCTACGTCCAGGGCGCCATCCACGGGAACGAGTACGAGGGCGTCGAGTCGAACATGCAGCTCATCGAGGAGCTCGCGACGACGCCGTACGGCACCGATCCGCAGATCGACGCGATCCTCGACCACGTCATCCTCGTCTTCAACGTGATCCAGAACCCCGACGGCCGCGCCGCCGGCACGCGGGCGAACGGCAACGGCTTCGACCTGAACCGCGACTTCCTCACGCAGTCGCAGCCCGAGGTCCGCGCCTCCGTCGCCCAGATGCAGAAGTGGCTGCCGGTCGAGGTGCTCGACCTGCACGGCTACGTCACCCCGACGCTGATCGAGGCGACGACGAAGCCGCACAACCCGAGCATCGAGTACGACCTCTGGCTCAAGTGGAACCAGCCTCGGATCGACGCCAACGAGACGGCCATGAACGCGGTCGGGTTCGACGTCACGCGCCCGATCAACGACTGGTGCGCCGACGGCTCCGATCCCGATCCGGGCGAGCTCTGCCCGGACGGCAATCCGCCCGGCCCCGCCGTGGCCGAGAGCTGGGACGACTGGGGCCCGTTCTACACGCCGATGTACGCGCAGCACGTCGGCCTCGACGGCTCGACGGTCGAGATGTGCAACCAGACCGACTTCGACTGCGGGCTCCCGGGCTCGACGACGCACACGCTCGGGCGCCTGGGCTCGTTCCAGATGCAGTACATCGTGACGACCTCGACCCTCGAGTACGTCGTCGCCAACCGCGACGAGATGCTCTACGACGAGGCCGAGCGGTACCGCCGCGGCGTCGAGGACGAGCCTCGGCCCGACTGCTGCCCGCCGCCCTTCGACGTGGACAACAACTGGATGAAGGAGTTCCCGACGGCGTACGTGATCCCGCTCGGCGAGGGCCAGCGCTCCGACGCGGAGGCCAACCGGCTCGTCTCGTGGCTGCTCCGAAACGGCATCGAGGTCCACGAGCTGAAGCAGGACGCGAGCTTCGGCGGGCAGACGTTCGAGCGGGGCTCCTACGTGGTCTGGATGGACCAGGCGCATCGCGGCCTCGCCGACACGGCCCTCTTCATCGGGGTCGACGTCACCGACCGCATCGGCGTCCTCTACGCGCCGCCGGCCGCGTGGAGCCACGGCTACCTCTGGGGCGCCGACATCGCGGAGATCCCCGAGGGTGCGGCGTTCGACCCGCTCACGAGCGAGATCGGCAAGACGCGACGGCTGGACGGCGGCCTCGAGTCGGGTGCCGCCGAGGCGTACGCCCTCGAGCTCGACTCGCCGACGGCGGTGCGCGTGCTGAACGCGGTCGTCGGCGACGGCCTCGTCGCCGAGATGGCGCTCGAGCCGTTCGAGGCGGCGCGGGGCGACACGCTCCCAGCCGGCTCCGTCCTCTTCGAGGCCGACCCGGCCACGAAGGTGACGCTCGGCGCCGCGGGCCGCGCGAACGGGATCACGTTCCGCCGCGTCCGGTCCGCGACGCTGCCCGGCGAGACCGACCCGATCGACCGCGTCCCGAGGATCCTCGCCCTCACCGGCGGCGTGAACCAGGACGTCTGGTCGCTGCGGGAGCTCGGGTTCCCCGTCGACTTCATGACGACGTCGGCGCTCAACTCGGCGCCGACGGATCCGCTCGTCGACTACGACGTGATCTGGAACTCGGGCAACTGGCCGAGCGCAGGGCTGCCCACCGCGCGAGAACGGCTGACGGCGTTCTTCGCGGCCGGCGGCGGCTACCTCGGCTACGGCACGAACGGCGGCGCGAACTTCCTCGTGAACGGCGGCCAGGTCACCGGGCTGACCGTCTCCACGAAGACCGGACAGCGGGGCGCGAGCGGCATCGTCCGCTGGACGAACGAGGGCGGCGCCACGAGCCCGATCGTCGGCGCCTACCCGAGCACCGACACGGCGATCGTCGATCCGCCGTCGTGGTACTCGGCGGTGCCGGGCTCGCTCTCGGTGGACGCGCGCCTGGCGGAGACGGACTTCTTCCTCGCCGGGCTCTGGTTCATCGACCCGGCGTCCGCCACTGCGCCGGGCTCGCCGTTCGTCCTCCACGGCACGAACGACGCCGGCACGGCCCGGCTCACGACCTTCGCGATGAACCCGCTCTACCGGGCGGATCCGGAGCGTGAGTGGCCGATGGTCGGCGCGGGCGCCTACTGGGCAGACCAGTAGACGACCGACGCAGCTAGCTGCGCTGAGGGGCGGGGACGGTTCCCGCCCCTCGCGCGTTCCCGGCGCGATAGAGTCGTTGACAACAGTCGTCGTCTTCTCGCCGGAGGTCAAATACATGCTCGGACGCTCGCTTCTCGTCGCCCTCGTGGGCGCGCTCGCGCTCGCCGCACCCGCCATGGCCGGGGCACAGACCACGCCCACCCTGGACGGAGAGTCCCTCGGAGGGGTCTCGAGCGACGGGGCCGCGTTCACATTCACGTGCGACCCGGCGGGCGTCTCGAGCGCGAGCTACACGGTCTCCGGCACGGCGATCGGCACGTTCGCCGGGACGTTCGTCGAGAGCGGGAGCTACACGATCGTGGACGGAGAGGTGACGGCGTTCGAGGCGACGTTCACGATCCAGTCGCCGCTCGGGGACGTCGAGGGCTCGAAGACGCTCCGCTCGAGCAGCGTGGCCGACTGCGGGACGACGGAAGGCGTCGCCTTCAACGACGTGCTGCTCACGGCCGACTACCAGGCCACGCTCACGACCTCGGCGGGAGTCTTCGCGGACGAGGGCACGGCGCTCACGTCGGTGCAGATGACCCGGCCGGCCACGGGCGGCGCGCTCCTGACGATGCAGGAGGGCTTCGCCTCCGAGCGGCTCGGCACGGCGGGGCACGTGACCGCCGGGGGCTACATCGGTGACCTCGTCGACGGCCGCGTGACCTTCGCGCTCAGCGCCAGGAGCGACGGAACGAGCGTCGAGGCGCAGTGCACGGTCATGGACCACGTCATCGGGACGAGGGTGAAGTGCCTCGACGCGACGTTGCTCGCGCGGACGGCGACGCACGCGGTCGTCGAGGGCACGGCCCTCGTGAACGGGACGGAGTGGAGCTACCACATCGAGGTGGACGACCTCGGGGAGCCGGGCCCGGGCCGGGACACCTTCGCCATCGTGACCGGCAACGGCTTCGCCCGCGCCGGCGTCCTCGCCGGGGGGAACGTCCGCATCCACGACTGAGCGCAGGCTCTCAGCCGCGGAGGTAGGCAAGGACGGCGAGGACCCGGCGGTGGTCGTCGCGGTCGCTCGTGTCGGTCGGCTACCCGGGGACCCGGGACTTCGTCTCCGTCACGTCGATCGGATTCGGCCGGTCGCTGACGCGCGCGCCGACGTCGAGAGGCTCCGGCTGGAGATCGACGGAACGTGCGCGCGTTCGGGGCGCAGATCGGCGGCGACGTCGTCCGCGGGCCGCTGCCCGCCTCGCTCGGCGGGCTCCCCGGGTACGAGTGGCGGCTCGTCTTCGCGGGCGACCGACAGCGGACCCGCTGGGTGTACGGGTACAACGGGCGGACGCTCCACTACGTCGAGTGCGGCGCGGACACGAGCGACGCGCGCGATGCCGAGTCGGGCTGCGAGCGAATCGTCGACACGTTCACGCTTGTCCGGGACTAGGGGTGCGGGAACGGGCGAGGCTTTCGCCTCCACAGCGCAGGCGTACAATTGGCTACCCGTGACCCAGGTCGCCGACGACTCGCTCGCAGCCGGCCGCGAAGCCGCGCAGCGGCACGCCTGGCGCGAGGCCTACGAGCTGCTTGGCAGCGCCGACGGGGACGGCCGGCTCGGCGCCGAGGACCTCCAGACCCTCGCCGAGGCCGCCTGGTGGACCGGCCGCCTGGAGAAGGCGCTCGCGCTTCGCGAGCGGGCGTACGCGGCGTACGCGGAGACGGGAGAGCCGCTGCGCGCCGCGCTCGTGGCCGTCACGCTCGGGATGGACCACCTCGTCAGGGGGTCGATGTCGGTCTCGGCCGGCTGGGTCGCGCGCGCCGAGCGGCTCCTCGCGGACGAAGCCGAGAGCGTCGAGCACGGCCACCTGGCGCTCGCCCGCGGCTTCACCGGGTACAGCACGGGTGACTTCGAGACCGCGAGGAGGGAGCTGGCCCGCGCGCGCGAGCTCGGGAAGCGCTTCGGCGACCGCAGCCTCGTGGCGTTGGCGCTCGTGTTCGAGGGCACCGTGCTCGTGGCGACGGGGGAGGTCGAGCAGGGGCTCGCCATGCTCGACGAGGCGACGGCCGCCGCCGTGAGCGGCGAGCTGCAGCCGCTCGCCACCGGCATCGTCTACTGCGTCACGATCGACTCCTGCCAGGCGCTCGGCGACTGCGGCCGGGCGGTGGAGTGGACGGAGGCGGCGAACCGCTGGTGCGACCGCCTCGACATCACCGGATTCCCGGGTGCCTGCCGCATCCACCGCGCCGAGCTTCTCCGGCTGCGAGGCGAGTGGCCGGAGGCCGAGGAGCAGGCGGTGCAGGCCTGCGAGGAGCTCCACGACTACAACCGCTGGGTGACCGCGGCCGGGTTCTACGAGATCGGCGAGATCCGGCGCCGGCGCGGCGACTTCGCCGCCGCCGAGGAGGCGTACCGGAAGGCGAACGAGCTCGGGCGCGACCCGCAGCCCGGCCTCGCCCTCTTGCGGCTGGCCCAGGGGAAGGTGGAATCCGCCTCCACTGCCCTGAAGCGGGCGCTCGCCGGCGAGTCGCTCGACCCGCTGGGCCGCGCGCGCCGCCTGCCGGCCGAGGTCGAGATCGCCCTCGCGGCCGGGGAGATCCGCCGCGCCCGCGAGGCGGCCGAGGAGCTCGAGCGGATCGCCGACCGCTATCGCCTGGGCGAGCGCCGGACGCCCTCCCTCGAGGGAGTCCTCCGCATCGCCCAGGGCCAGATCGCCCTCGCCGAGCACGACTGGGAGGGCGCCGCGGTCGCGCTACGCGCCGCCCGCGAGACGTGGGACCGGGTGGGTGCTCCGTACGAGACGGCGCGGGCCCGGATGCTCCTCGGCCTCGCCTACCGCGGCGAGGGCGACGAGGACGGAGCGAAGGAGGAGATCCTCGCGGCCCGCGCGACGTTCGAGCGCCTGGGCGCGGTCCTCGACCTGCAGCGCGCCGCCGAGCTCCTCGGCGAGTCCTCGACGCGGCGGACCTTCATGTTCACCGACATCGTCGACTCGACGAAGCTCGTCGAGGTCCTCGGCGAGCAGAAGTGGCGCAAGCTCCTCACCTGGCACGACCGCAGGCTCCGCGAGCTCATCGAGCAGGCGGGCGGCGAGGTCATCAAGCAGACGGGGGACGGCTACTTCGCCGCCTTCCTCACGCCGACGGCGGCGGTCGAGGCCGCCGCCGCGATCCAGCGGGCGCTCGACGAGCACGAGCCGCTCGCGCCCGACGTGCGCATCGGCGTCCACACCGGCGGCGCCTTTCACAAGGACGACCACGACTACGCCGGCGAGGGCGTCCACATGGCGGCCCGGATCGGCGCGCTCGCAGGAGGCGGCGAGATCCTCGCGAGCCGCGAGAGCCTCGAAGGCGGCACGCGCCTCCCCCTCTCGACGCCCCGCGCAGAGGCGCTCAAGGGGTTCGACGAGCCGGTCGAGCTCGTCGCCGTCGACTGGCGCTGAAGGCGGCGCGGGGCGCCGCCGCGCGTACAGTCCGGCCGATGCCGCCCGACGCGATCGCGGAACCGTTTCGCCAGACGGCGACGCTTCGGCACCGCTCACATCGTCCCTGGCCGCTCCCGCGGCGGCCCTGGCTGCTCGGGCAGACGTGGCGCTCCCTGCTCTTCGCCCACTGGCCGCTCGACCCCGCCGTCCTCGCGCCGCTCGTGCCGAGGCCTCTCGCGCTCGACACGTTCGCCGGGCGCGCCTGGATCGGGCTCACCCCCTTCGTCGTCACCGGGCACCGGCCGGCGCCCCTGCCGCCCCTTCCCGTCGTCTCGACGTTCCCGGAGCTCAACGTGAGAACGTACGTGACCGCCGGCGGAAAGCCCGGCATCCACTTCTTCTCGCTCGACGCCGCCAGCTCGCTCGCCGTCGCCGCGGCGCGGTGGTACTACCACCTGCCCTACTACCGGGCCGAGATGTCGACCGTGCGCGCCGACGGCGCCGTCGCCTACGAGAGCACGCGGGTCGACGACCGGGGCGGGCAGGCCCGCTTCGTTGCTCGCTACGGGGCCACGGGGGCGCCTGTCCAGGCCGAGCACGGGTCGCTCGAGCACTTCCTCGTCGAGCGCTACTGCCTCTACACGCTCGCCGAGGGCCGGCTGCTCCGCGGCGAGATCCACCATCCCCCCTGGCCGCTTCAGCCGGCCGAGGCCGAGATCGCCGTGAACACGATGGCACCCGCGGGCGTCGAGCTGCCCGGGACGCCGCCGCTCCTCCACTTCGCCGCCCGCCAGGACGTCCTCATCTGGGGACCGGCCCGCGTCCGGCGGGATGCCTGAAGCGGCCGGGCGCACGTCCCGTCCCGCTCCGGCTCAGGGCGCGCCGGAGACGGTGCCCTCGTAGGCGCTCTGGAGGCTCGCGACGGCGTCCTTCGCAGCGACGCGCACGAAGCGCGCGGCCGCAGCGTCCCAGCCGTCGAGGAGCGCCGCGGCCCTTGCGGACCCTGTGTGGCGGAGGTGCCGCTCGAGGAGCCGGCGCAGGGTCACGAGGTCGTCCGGGCCGGGCCGGACGGCGGCGACGAGCTGGTCGTTGAGCCGCGGCCGAAGGCGCTCGTCGGGGTCGTAGACGAAGACCTCGCCGCCCGTCATGCCGGCGCCGAGGTTCCCGCCGTGCTCGCCGAGGATCACGATCGTCCCGCTCGTCATGTACTCGCACGGGTGGTCGCCGGTGCCCTCGACGACGGCCATCGCCCCGGAGTTCCGGACGCCGAAGCGCTCGCCGGCGCGCCCGGCGCAGTAGAGCTCGCCGCCCGTGGCTCCGTAGAGCGCGGTGTTGCCGAGGAGGCACGGGTCGCCCGCGTCGTTCTCGGGGGGCCGGATGACGATGCGCCCGCCGCTCATGCCCTTGCCGACGTAGTCGTTGGCCTCGCCGACGAGGGCGAGCGTCGCGCCGGCGGCGAGGAAGGCGCCGAAGCTCTGGCCCGCGACGCCCTCGAGCTCGACCCGGACCCTGCCGGGCGGGGCCGCGGACCCGTGCTCGCGCGCGACGAGCCCGCCCAGGCGCGCGCCGACGGCCCGGTCGCCGTTGCCGACCCGGTAGCGGAGCTCGACGAGGCGCGCCTCCTCGAGGATGGGGAGGGCGTCCTCGGCGAGCCGCGCCCCGAGCTCCGAGCCGGCCGCCCGGGGCATCCGCTCGCCGGCGAAGGAGGCCGGGCCGTCGCCGGCGCGCCCGAGCAGCGGCGCGAGGTCGAGAAGGTCGGTGCGAGGATCGCCCGTCCGGCGCTGGCGCAGGCACTCGACGCGCCCGATCGCCGCCTCGAGGGAGCGCAGGCCGAGAGACGCAAGGTGGCGGCGGACGTCCTCGGCGACGAAGCGGAGGTAGGCCTCGATCATCTCGGGCGTCGCCGCGAACTTCGCCCGGAGCTCCGCCTGCTGCGTCGCGATGCCGACGGGACAGGTGTCCATGTGGCATGTCCGCACCATCAGGCACCCCTCGGCGAGCAGGAGCGCAGTCCCGAAGCTGACCTCGTCCGCGCCGAGGAGCGCCGCGACGAGGACGTCACGGCCGGTCTTGAGCCCCCCGTCCACCCGCAGGCGCACGCGGCCGCGCAGGCCGTTCCCGACGAGCGCCTGCTGGGTCTCGGCGAGGCCGAGCTCCCAGGGCGAGCCGGCGTTCTTGATCGAGCTGAGCGGGCTCGCGCCCGTGCCCCCGTCGCAGCCTGCGACGTGGACGACGTCCGCGAGCGCCTTCACGCAGCCGGCCGCGACGATGCCCACGCCGGCCTCGGCCACGAGCTTGACGGAGACCGCTGCGGCCGGGTTCACCTGGCGCAGGTCGAAGACGAGCTGGGCGAGGTCCTCGATCGAGTAGATGTCGTGGTGCGGCGGCGGGGAGATGAGGGCGACTCCCGGCTGCGTGTGGCGCAGGCGGGCGATCTCGTTCGTCACCTTGTGCCCGGGCAGCTGTCCGCCCTCGCCGGGCTTCGAGCCCTGGGCGATCTTGATCTGGAGCTCCTCCGCGAAGGCCGCGTACTCCGGCGTGACGCCGAAGCGCCCGGAGGCGACCTGCTTGATGGCCGAGTTGCGCTCCGTCCGGTAGCGGGCCGGATCCTCGCCGCCCTCGCCCGTGTTGGCGCGGGCGCCGAGCCGGTTGAGCGCGATCGCCACGAGCTCGTGGGCCTCGGCGGAGAGAGCCCCGTGGGACATCGCCCCGCCGGAGAAGCGGCGGACGATCGACTCGACCGGCTCGACCTCGTCGAGCGGGACGCTCGGCCCGGCGGGCACGAGCTCGAGCAGGTCGCGCGGCTCGAGCGCAGCCCGCCCGTCGACGAGCGTCGCGAAGCGCTCGTAGAGCCGCCAGCCCTCGCCGTCGACCGCCTTCCGGAGCGCGTGCGCGGCGCCGACCTCGTGCAGCGCCTCGACGACCTCGGGCGTGGTCGCGTGCGGCTCTCCGCCCTTGCGGTACTTGACGTAGCCGGGGTTCTCGAGCCGGGGCGAGGCGCCGAAGGCGGCGTGCTGGCGCTCCCGGGCCTCCCGCTCGAGCTCGGCGAAGCCGACGCCGCCGAGCGGCGCCGGCGTCCCGGCGAGGCACCGGTCGACCACGTCGCGAGCGAGGCCGATGGCCTCGAAGAGCTGCGCGCCGCGATAGCTCGCGAGCTCCGAGATCCCCATCTTCGCCATGACCTTGAGCACCCCGTCCTCGACCGCCTCCCGGAAGCGGGCCTGTGCGTCCTCGGGGGAGGGGCGGTCGCCGCCGACCTTGTCCGCGGCGGCGAGGGCCGCGAGGGTCTCGAGCGCGAGGCGGGGACAGATCGCGTCCGCGCCGTAGCCGAGGAGGCACGCGAAGTGGTGCGTCTCGCGGGGCTCGTCGCTCGCCACCACGACGGACGCCCGGGTGCGGAGCCCGGCGGCGACCAGCCGCTGGTGGACCGCGCCGACCGCGAGGAGCGAGGGCATGAGCGCCCGTCCGGCCTCTGCGCCGGCGTCCGTCACCAGCAGGAGTCCGGCGCCGGCCGCGACCGACGCCTCGGCTCCCTCCGCGAGGCGGGCGCACGCCGACTCGAGGCTCTCACCCTCCCCGAAGGTGGCGTCGAGCGGCGTGAGGGGGAGGTCCGCAAGCGCCGAGGGGAAGAGGAAGAAGGTCTCGAGCTCGATGACGTGCGCCGCCTCGGGAGTCTCCGAGAGGAGCGGCGCGCGGGCGCCGAGGAGGGTGCGAAGCGACATCGCGCGCCGCTCCCGGAGGTGGTCGATCGGCGGATTCGTGACCTGGGCGAAGCGCTGCCTGAGGTAGCTCGCGAGCGGGCGCGATCGCCCGGCCAGCGGCGGGAGGGCGGTGTCGTCGCCCATGGAGGAAATGGGCTCGTGACCGTGCGCCGCGTAAGGCCGCAGGACGACCGCGAGCTCCTCGCGCGTGTACCCGGCGGCGACCTGACGGGCGGTCAGGTCCTCGGCCGGGGCCTCGACCGGCGTGCCCGGCCCGACCCGGCGGATGCCCTCGGCGAGCCAGCGCCCGTACGGGCGCCGCCGCGCGAGCGTCTGCTTGACGACGGCGTTCTCGAGGATGCCGAGCGCGGGGTCGACGACGAGCATCTGCCCCGGGCCGAGCCTCCCGCGGCGGACGCGGCCCCCCGGCCCGAGGTCGATCGCGCCGGCCTCGGATGCGCAGACGACGAGGCCCCCGTCGGCGATCGAGTAGCGGAGCGGACGCAGTCCGTTGCGGTCGAGCGCCGCGCCGACCACGCGCCCGTCGGTGAAGACGAGCCCGGCCGGGCCGTCCCAGGGCTCGACGAGGGTCGCGTGGTAGCGGTAGAAGTCGCGTACCTCCTCGTCGAGCTCGGCGTTCCCCGCCCACGCCTCGGGGACGAGCATGGCGACCGCGTGGCGGACGTCGCGGCCGCCGCGAACGAGGAGCTCGAGGGCGTTGTCGAGCATGGCGGAGTCCGAGCCCGACTCGTCCAGCACCGGCAGGAGAAGGTCGTCGTCCACCGAGCCGAGCCTCCCGGCGCGGGCCCGCATCCAGTTGAGGTTCCCCTGGATCGCGTTGATCTCGCCGTTGTGGCACAGGAGCCGGAAGGGCTGCGCCCGCTCCCAGGACGGGGTCGTGTTCGTCGAGAAGCGCTGGTGGAAGATCCCGAAGGGGACGGCCAGGTCCGGATCGCGCAGGTCGGCGTAGAAGTCGGCCAGGTGGTCGGCGGCGCAGAGCGCCTTGTAGGTGACGGTGCGGAAGGAGAGGGAGACGACGTAGGCTCCCCCGGCGCGCTCGGCCCGCCGCCGGGCGCGGTAGGCCCGCTGCTCGAGGTCGGGCTCCTTCACGCCCCGCGGAGGCACGAGCGCGAGCTGCTCGATGCGCGGGGCGCTCGCGAGCGCCTCCGCGCCGAGCGCGGACGGCTCGACCGGAACCTGCCGCCAGCCGGCCGGCTCGATCCCCTCGGCGCGGCACGCCTCCTCGATCGCCGTCCTCGCGCCCTCCTCCCGGAGGAAGACCATCGCCAGCCCGAGCCCCGCCGCAGGCACGAGCGGCGGCCGGAGCGGAAGCAGGAGGCCCGCGCCGTCGCCGGTCTTCCCGTCGGACGCGGTCGCTCCGCGGTGCCGAACGCCGGCGAGGCCCTCGAGCAGCGCGTCCACGACCGCACGGGCCGCGCTGCCGGACGGCTCGGCGACGAAGCCGATGCCGCAGGCGTCGCGCTCGGCGGCTGGGTCGTGGAGGAGCGTCGCTTCGGTGGGCACGTGTCGGCCACCTCTCTGGATCGAAGATCGGCCCGGGGGCCCCGCCTCTGGGATTCAGCTAGCCGGCGGAGGCGGTGAGGAGAGACGCCGACTAGCGCAGACGGCTGCGCGCAAAGACGAGAAGGAGGAGCGATGTCGTCGTCGCGCGGCTCATCGAGCGTCGCACCATAGGGAAGTCGCCGGACGACGTCAAGGCGCTCCCCGGGAGGCGAAACCGGGCAGGATAGGCCTCGCGTGGGGAGAGCCGTCCGCCGACTCCTGCCCGCGCTCAGGTGAGGCATGGCTCGAGACGTCCGCTACGCCGACAGCGACGGGACGCAGATCGCCTACGAGGTCTTCGGCTCGGGTCCCCGCGACCTCGTGTTCGTGCACGGTTGGGTCACCCATCTGGAGCTCCTCTGGGAGCAGCCCCGCGTCGCTCGCTCGCTCGAGCGCCTGGGCTCGTTCTGCCGTGTCGTCAACTTCGACAAGCGTGGCACGGGCCTCTCCGACCGCGTGCCGGTCGACCGGCTGCCGACGCTCGAACAGCGGATGGACGACGTCCGCGCCGTCATGGACGCGGCCGGCTCGGAGCGTGCGGTGCTCTTCGGCCACTCGGAGGGCGGGCCGATGTGCGCCCTGTTCGCGGCCGCCTACCCGCAGCGCACGGAGGGGCTCGTCATGTACGGGAGCTTCGCGGTCAGGCGGAGGCACCCCGACTACCCGTGGGCGCCGACGAGCGAGGAGCGGGACGAGCGCGTCCAGGCGATCAGGGCCGGCTGGGGAGGCGTCGTCCACCTCCCGGTCCTCGCTCCGAGCGTGACCGGCGACGCCGAGTTCCGCGACTGGTGGGCGCGGTTCCTCCGCTCCAGCGCCAGCCCGGCGGCCGCCGCCGCGCTGACGAGCATGAACAGCGACGTCGACGTGCGCGCCGTGCTCCCGACGATCGCGGTCCCGACGCTCATCGTCCACCGGACCGGCGACCGCGCCGCCGACGTGCGCGGCGCCCGGTGGATGGCTGAGCAGATTCCGGGCGCGCGCTACGTCGAGCTGCCCGGGGACGACCATCTCATCTGGGCCGACCCGGACCCGATCTTCGACGTCGTCGAGGAGTTCGTCACCGGCGTCCCCGCGGCAGCCGTCCCGGACCGCGTGCTCGTGACCGTGCTCTTCACCGACATCGTCGGATCGACGGACATTGCGGCGGCGCTCGGCGACGAAGCCTGGCGGCGGACGCTCGACCGCCACGACGAGATCGTCCGCCGGTACCTGGAGCGCTACCAGGGGCGCGAGGTCAAGGCGACCGGGGACGGCTTCCTCGCCGTCTTCGACGGGCCGGCCCGCGCGGTTCGCTGCGCCCAGGCGGTCGCCGAGGCTGTCGTCGCGCTCGAGCTCGAGGTGCGCGCCGGCGTCCACACAGGCGAGGTGGAGACGCGAGGCGAGGACATCGGCGGCGTCGCCGTCCACGTCTGCGCCCGGATCGCCGCGGCCGCGGGCCCGGGCGAGGTGCTGACCTCGCGGACGGTCAAGGACCTCGTGGCCGGGTCGGGGATCATGTTCTCGAGCCGCGGCACGCACGAGCTCAAGGGCGTCCCGGGCGAGTGGGAGCTGTATGCGGCCTCCTGATCAGCTGGGGGACGCGGAAGCGAACGTTCGCCCGGGCCGAGGTCGTCGCAGTGGTGATCGGGGGCGAGGGAGACCGCGTCGATCGGGGAGGTCGGCCGCGGCGATCGCCGGTCCGGCGAGCGTGCGCGACATCGTCCCCGCACCCGAAGCCGTACCTGCCGGCTCGGGGGGTCGAACCGTCGGGCGGGTCGGCAGCCGCCACCGCCGACCGCGATCGGCGTCGTGGGCCAGCGGGTGTGTGCGACCCGCAGGTCCCGTGACGCGCGACTCGACGCCGGTGCGTGGTCGCGTGCCACGCCAGTGCGTAGTCGGCGACCTCCTCCCGGCCGTCCTGGGCGGGCAGGAGGTGTGCCCGGCCCTCGAACTCCTCGACCTCGGTGACCGTGTCCGACTTGTAGTGCTTCGCGTTCGACCGCTGGACATTCGGCGCATGAGATGGTCCTCGCTGCGCGAGATGAAGAGCAGCGGAGCACGGTCGTCGTTTCGGTAGTCGACCCACGCAGCCTGGTGGCCGGGCTGGAGGTTGGCGAGCACGATGCCCCACAGGATCCCGCCCGATGCCGGAACGGCGTCGCGTTCGTACAGCGCTCGCGAGTCCTCCTCGCTGA